>JBBSBW010000053.1:0-43531 GCA_038250865.1 Thermoanaerobaculia bacterium
CACATGTCTACAGATCTTGTCGGTCTCGGTTTTCGAGAAAACCCAGGTTTCATGCGCCTTGCGGCCCGACCGATCCCAATGCGAACCAACGCTTTCGTCTAACCAACTGATTCTATTCGACTTCTAACCGGACACTACTGACCCGGGTCTCAGACTAATGGCCGAGGAGGCTAAGCGAACCGAAAACCCGACGGACATCGCGTTCCCTTACTAGACGGGCCCTTTACGGTACCGCGATTAAAGGAGAGAATAATGGTTCTTTACAAGAATATCGGCTACTTCAGCAAGAGTGAATCCTCGGAGTTTGACACAACTCGAAGCCCCGGAACTTCGGCCCCCCATTCGGGGATCTATAGGTGCGAAGGCTGCGGTTCCGAGATTGCAGCCAACCTTGGTGATCCGCTCCCGCCTCAAAATCGAGAGCAGCACGACCCGAATCGCCATGGCACGATACGCTGGCGCCTAATCGCGTGGTGCTGAGGGGGAACAGGGTTAAATGACTGCGCTCTCCCGAACCCCGTAGAGAGTCTCCGGAGCGATGTCCGCACCATTGGGCAAGCCACCGTGCCGCTGCCGAGGAAAGTGCTCGGGGGCCTCAGCATCCTTAAGCGGCTCGGTCCCCAGGGTCCGGAGTCCAACGTGACTTCCGAGGAGAGTCCGCAGAAAAGTCCTTGGCTCGGGCACATCAGTCGAGTAACTCGGGTACTCTGGTAGAAGGCGGCCTTCATCCTTGTTCAGCTTTCCCCAGATAGCGGCGGGAGACCAAGGCCCATTTCCGAATGAGGCGGTGCGCTATCCAGAGCCGATCTCGTCGGAACTGGCCTACTGCCCTAATGTTCGGCTGGGAAAATAGGCGGGCTCAGAATATGCGAATCAAAATTCCGAAGAAGCTGGCAATCATGGGCATTCAAGGCTTACTTCAGTCCCCGCGAGAGTGCCCAGCGCCGCCCCCGGGTGCAAACTTTTACCGCCTCTTGCGCGTACAGTTAGGATCATGAAAACCGACAGAGTTCCAATGTTTGCCTTCGCTCTCTTCCTGTCGCTCGTCCTGCCCGTGGCCGCCGAGGACGCCGCGCCCCAGGAAGCCCGCTGGACGATTCAGATTCAAAGCCGGGAGGCGGGGAGCCAAACGGTGCGCCGCTTGGCCGACGGCAGCTTCGAGAGCCACTACGCCTTCAACGATCGCGGCCGCGGCCCCGACCAGACGGCGCGCTATGCGCTGTCGGCCGACGGCTGTTTTTCCCGCTACGACCTGTCGGGGGTGGATTACCTGAAGGCTCCCGCGGCCGTGCATTTCGAGCGCGCGGGGAAAAAGGCGTCCTGGCAGAGCTCCAACGAGACCGGCAAGGCCACGGTGGACGGTCCGGCGTTCTATTTGCCGCTCGAAGGGCCGCCGGAGATCTATGGCATTCTGATCCGGGCTCTCCTCGCGGCGCCAGGCGGCAAGCTTCGCCTGTTGCCCGTGGGCGAGGCGGCGATCGAGAAGCTCGGTACGCTTGAAGTGGAGCAGAACGGCGTCTCGCAGACCGTGCGCCAGGTCGTGATCACCGGTCTCGGCTTCAATCCGGATCGCGAGTGGATCGACGAGAAGGACGGCTCGGTGTTCGCGACCGACGACGGCTGGTCGACGATGGTGCGGGCCGGTTGGGAAGCCTCGTTGCCGAAGATCCGGGAGGCGCAGCAGCAGGCGATCGAAGCGCGCGAGCGGGAGGTGGCGACCCAGCTCGCGCACCATCCGGAGAAGGGTCTCGCGATCGTCGGCGCCCGCTTGTTCGACAGCGAAACCCGAAAGGTGACGCCGAAGACCACCGTCGTGGTGGTCGGCAACCGGATCGTCGCGGTTGGTCCGGACGGCAAGGTCGAAATCCCCGCCGGTGCGGAAGTGATCGAAGCTAAGGGTAAGACCCTGCTGCCCGGGCTTTGGGATCTACACACCCATCTAGACGCCAATGCGGGAATCCCCAACCTCGCGTCCGGGATCACCAGCGTGCGCGACATGGCGAACGACATCGACATGCTCGCCGCCCTCGACAAGCGCTGGCAGAGCGGCGCGGCGCTCGGACCGAGAGTGATCAAGGCGGGATTCATGGACGGCCCCGGGCCGTACGCCGGACCGACCAAGATCCTCGTCTCGACTGAAGAGGAGGTCAACGCCGCCGTCGATCGCTACGCCGACCTGGGCTACGTCCAGGTCAAGATCTACAGCTCGATCGACCGAAGCTGGTGCCGGCGATCGTCGCCCGCGCGAAGCTGCGCGGCCTTCGGGTCTCCGGGCACATCCCGGCGTTCATGACCGCCGAGCAGGCGGTCAACGAGGGCTTCGACGAGATCCAGCACATCAACTTCATCGCCCTCAATTTCCTGTTCGACAAGGTGCAGGACACGCGGACCCCCGCCCGATTCACCGCGGTCGCCGAGCACGCAATCGAGATCGATCCGAAATCCGAGCCCTTCCAGAAGTTCGTCCGCCTTTTGAAGGAGAAGAACGTCGCCGTCGATCCGACGGTGGGCGCCTTTGAAGACATGTTCCTCTCCCGCCCGGGCAAGCCATCGCCCGCCTGGGACCGGGCGATCGACCGCCTGCCCGCCAACATCCGCCGGCTGATCGCCGCCGGGGGAGGCGGCCTGGAACCGCCCGCCGGCATGGACGGCGTCTACCGCGAGTCGTACCAGCGCCTGCTCCAGATGGTCAAGGCGTTATGGGACGGCGGCGTCGCGATCGAGGCGGGCACCGATGCCCCTCCCGGTTTTGCGCTCGACCGCGAGCTGGAACTCTACGTCGAGGCCGGCATCCCCGCGCCCGCGGTGCTTCAGATCGCGACCCGAAACGCCGCGCAGATCCTCGGTCAGGGAGAAGAGCTGGGCTCGGTGACCGTCGGCAAGCTCGCCGACATGGTCCTGATCGACGGCGATCCGACGACCCACATCTCGGACCTTCGGAGAGCCGTGCTGACGATCAAAGGGGGCACGGTCTACGACACCGCGAGCCTCTGGCGTCAGGTGGGTGTGGCGCCGGTCAAGTAACTGCCAAGGTAGGGTCGTGGTTCGTTGGCCCCGCAGCGACTGGCCGCTGCCGAAGGCGCCCGAAGGAGCGAGGAGGCCAACGAATCCACGACCCTACCCCCGCACGAATCGCACCATCTTTTGGTCCCGCGGGTGCCCCCAATCGCCGACGTGCTCGACCTTCCAGGGAAGGCCGTCGGCGAGCCAGTCCAGATCGCGCCGCCGGTAGTGGTAGGGATCGCGGTCGAGGTAGGTCACGATTCCGCCCGGCTCGTGCTGCAGCTCGATCGCTTCGGGCCGGTCGTCGGGGCATTCGAAGTAGGTGGCGTAAAACCGCCCGCCGGGCGCCATCGCCTTGCTCAGCTCGATCAGGCAACGCCGGATGAAGTTTGCCGGCAGGTGGGTGAAGACCGACTGCGCGATCGCCATGTCGAACCGGGTACCGAACCGCCAGGCCTCGAACGAGCCGTTCGCGAGCAGATTTTCGCGCGGCAGGCGATCCTGCAATCCCACCGCCGCCAGCTCTACGTCGTAGCCGGCGTCGAGTAGGGGGGCGGACACGTCGATGCCGAAATAGCGCCCGGGTTCGAGGTAGGGAATCAGGTAGACCCCGGCGCGCAGACAACCGCAGCCGACATCGAGCAGCGTCATTGAGGGAGTAAGCCCCTCGGCGGCCAGGTAGTCGAGCTGGAATCGGCCCATTTCCTCCCATAGCCCGCCAATCCAGGTGCGATGCCAGCCCGAGGCGATCTGCTCGGCCGAAAGCCCTCCGGCGTAAGCATTGAACGCGGTGCTCTCGTGCTCGGTGGAAGTTGGGCCGTCGGTCATGGTTCGCTCTCCACGGGATCCAAGGGGGCTAGCGGCGCCTGCGGCCATCGCGCGTCCAGCGCCCGGCCGCCAAACACCAGCCCGAGCACAAGCAGCCCGGCAAACACTACGCCGACCCATCCGCGGCGCGAGAGCCGGACGCCCTGCCAGAGGCCGGCGACGCCGAATGCGGCGAACAGGTCGAGCGCCGGCATCATCTGGAGGCGGTAGCGGGTCTTGGCGTGCAGGGCGAGGAAGAGGAGCAGGTTGTAGGCGACGAACGCCAGGAGCGCCGGGCGCAACCCCTCGGCGGAGCGAGCCCAGGCCGAGCGGCCCCGGGCGATTCCCACCACTGCTGCGAGCAGGATGGCGGCGTAGATCGAGATGCCTGCCGTGCGTAGGAAAGCGGCGAGCCCCGGCGGCACGTCTCGGTAGCCGTGGTCCTGAGCGACGATCGCGCCGCCCGGCAGCTGGTCGGTGAAGAAGGACTCCCGGTCGAACAGGCGGAACGGCTGCCGCTCGATTTGGCGAAGAGCGAGCTTTGGGATTCCCTCTCGGGCGACCAGGCGGCGGATCTTCTCGTCGAGGATCGCGTTGCGCCCGGGGAAGGTCGGCGCGCTCTTGCGGTAGAGATCGTATTTGCGGCCGACGATCTCGCCCACCAGGTTGCGCCGCGAAGTGTCGTTCAACCCCACCCAGAGGTTGAACTTCGAGCTGTCGGCGAGCCGAAAGCCGATCCCTTCCCGGACGTTCGCGAGCAGCGTGGGGGTAAGAGTGGCGGCGAGGGCCAAGGCGGCGACCAGCGCGCAGAGTGCACCGCGGCGGGCGCCGAAGCGGCGGAAGATCGCGACAAAAAGGGGAATGAACAGGATCGGCACGAACGGCAACAGGAGGCTCTTGGCCTGAAGCGCCAGGCCGAACGCCGCGCCGAGGAGTGCCAAGCCGAGCCACGGCGGGCGGACCGAGGGAGAGGCGGTTCGATCTTCTCCATTGCCGATCCGCTGGCCGATCCGGACCATCCCCCAGAGCGCGGCCACGAACAGGAACAGATGGACGATCTCGGGCCAGAGGTAGTGGGAGAAAGCCGCCACCTGCGGGTCGAGCAGCAGCAGGCCGCCCGCCAGAACCCCCGCGAGGCCGGCGGCGGGGCCTTCGCCGCCGTAGGACCGCCGCGCGAGATCGGCGAGGAGCAGCGCCGTGCCCACCAACAGAAAAGTCTGGGCGATCTCCACCGCCAGATGGGAGACTCCCAAAGCGGCCAGCAGGTGGGGATAGAGCGGCGGCCAGAGCGGATCGAGGTCGCTTGCACCGCCGCCGAGCACCCGGCGCGCCGCGGTTAGGTAGAGCACCTCGTCTCCCCACAGATGGCGTCCGGCACCCCCTTTTTCCAGGGCGAACAGAATCGCCTGAAGCGCCGCAGCGAGCCCCGCGAAGGCCATCGCGACGCGGGCGACGGCGCGCCCGGAGAGAGGGGAACGGAAGGCTGGGTCGCTCATCGGTCGCGGCAACTCTATCGTCTCGTCGCCCGGCCGGATCGCGGGTGCGATACGCTTGTCTCGATAACCGGTCTTTAAAAGACCCCGTCGGCCACATTCGGAGAGCTTCGCGATGATTTCGATCGATGAGAACCGCAGGACCCGACCGACCGCCGCCCGGCTCGGCGTCGCGCTGCTCGGCGCGCTGTTGATGATCGGCTTTTCCGCCTGCAACAAGGTCGGCTCCCCCTCCGGTTCGCCGATGGCCGATTCGGCGTACCAGGTCGAATGGCTAGGGGCGGAGGTCCCTGCGCAGATGAAGCCGGGCGAGGTGGTGAACGTCAAGGTCAAGATCCGCAACATCAGCGATCAGGTCTGGCCCGACCCCAAGACCGCCGATGCCGCCGCCAGCGGCGCCTACGCCGTGCGCCTCGCCTGGCGCTGGCGCACCTCTGACGAGATGACCACGGGCGAGGGGACGACCACCCGCACCGACCTCACCGAGCCGCTCGGCCCCGGGCGCGAGACGACCCTCGCGATCGACGTCACCGCGCCGAAACAGCCGGGGCAATACCGCCTCCAGTTCGACCTGGTCCAGGAGATGGTGGCCTTCTTCGAAGATCGGGGCGCGAAGGTCGAAATCGTCCCGGTGAACGTCCAGTAGGGCGCGCCGCGGCGCGCGGAAGGAGGGCTCGACCGGAGTGCAGATCTTCGTCCTCGGAATGCACCGTTCGGGAACCTCGGCGCTCGCGCGCACCCTGGCTCTCCTGGGGTGTTACGTGGGCGACTCGGCCGATTTCCCTGCCGCCGACGCGGCCAATCCGCGCGGCTATTGGGAGCGGCGCGATGTTTGGCGCCTCGACGAGGATCTGCTCCAGGCGCTCGGCGCCGCCTGGGACGAGGTGGGCCACCTCAACCCCGATCTCCTCCTTTCGGCGCTGTCCGCCGAAGACCTCAAGGAGTTCGAACGGCGCGCCCGGGAGATCGTCTCCGGCCTCTATGCCGTGAGCGGGCCAGGGCGGCCCTGGGCGGTCAAAGACCCTCGGCTTTGCCTGACATTTCCCCTCTGGCGCCGGGTGCTTAAGGCGCCGGTCTGCGTGCTGATCGAGCGGTCGCCCCTCTCCGTCGCCCGGTCGCTCGCGGCGCGCGACGGCTTCCCCCTGGCGCTCGGGCTCGGTCTTTGGGAGCGCCACCTCCGCTCCGCGCTCGGCGCTTCCGCCGGGCTGCCTCGGCTGCTCGTCCGCTACGAAGATCTGATCGATCGGCCGCGCGAAACCGTCGGCCGGCTGCTCTTGGACCTTCAGGCGCTCGGCGTGACCGGCCTTTCCGATCCCTCCGAGGGCGCGCTCGAAGAGTTTCTCGACCCCGCGCTCGAACGTCATCCCCGCGAGCCCGAGGTCGAAGGCGAAATATTGAACCCGCCGCAAAGAGCGTTGCTCGATGCGCTCCGCGAGGGCCTGCCGGAGGAGGCCGGAACTCTCTCGCTCGGCGCTCGCGATCTGCTCGAACGCCACGCGGCCGACAACCGCCAGAGATTGGCGCGCCGAGCCGAGATCGAGAATCTTCACGCCCGCCTGGCGGAAACGGCCGCGAGCGGCGAACGCGAACGCGCCGCCTTCGAAGCGGGGCTGGCGAAAGCGGCGGCGACGGCCGAAGCTGAGCGCATGGCGCGGCGCAAAGCCGAAAGGGTCGGGGGCACGGAGCGTGAGGCGCGCAAGGAGTCCGAGCGGATCGCCGCCGCCGAACGAGCCGCCCGCCTGGAAGGCGACCGGCGCGCCGCCGAAGCCTTCACCGCCGAACGCGAATCCCGCGAACGCGTGGAGGCGAGTGTGAAGGACCTGACCGATCAGGCCCGGGCGCTGCAAGAGAAAATCGCCGAAGATTCCGCGGCGTTCGCCTTGGAACACGCCGAGCGTTTGCGTCTCGAAGCGGCGCTGGCGCTCAGGGAATAGCTTTTTGAGGGCCCAAGGCCCGCCCTAGGTGTGGGTTCTTTTCACTCCAGCGCCACCCGCAACTGCCCCCACCGGCCCCGTAGGCTGTTCAGGATCTTCCGGTAAAACCAGGGCCGCCGATCGAAGACGACCGGGGTATGCAGGATGTCCTGCTCTTCATACGGGTCGAGGTCGAGGTCGAACAGCTGCTCGTAGATCGGGGTTTCGCTGGTGTAACGGACGTACTTCCAGCGCGAGCGGCGGACGCCCTCGCTCATTGGGATGCGGTTGAAAACGAGGTGGTGCTCGAAGAACCAGTCGCCGCGCCAGCTCGTCGGGGTACCGAAGACGAGCGGCTTCAGGCTCTTGCCCTGCATCCGGGCGGGGGCGGGCAGTCCGGCGGCGTCGAGGATCGTCGGGGCGATGTCGACGTTGAGCGCCATCTTCGGGCTCTTAGCCCCCTGCCGCGCGTCGGGCGCCCCCGGCCAAACGATGAACAGCGGTACGCGGATCGAATCCTCGTACATCAGCCACTTGCCGGTTAGGCCGTGCTCGCCCATCAGCAGGCCGTTGTCGGAAGTGAAGATGATCACCGTCCGATCGGTCAGGCCGCGCGCTTCGAGGGCGGCGAGCATCTCGCCCACCGCGCGGTCCATGCCGGTGATCAGACGGTAATAATCCTTGCGCGATTTTTGGTCCAGATCCGGATTGCCGAACTGGTCGAACCAGCGAACCCTGCCCTCCGACTCCTGGAGGAACGGGGGGAGCGCGGCAAACGCCGCGTCGGTCGCCGTGTGCGGCTTCGGGATCGCTACGTCGTCGTAGAGGTGAAGGTCTTCGGCGTCCGGCGGCATCGTGCAGGAGCAACCGCCGTCCTGGACGTGCGGCGCCTTGAACGCCACAGTTAGCTGGAACGGCTCGCGGGCGGTGGTGACGAAGGCCGCGGCCTGGTGGCCCTGGCGGCGCGTCAGGTGCTCCGGAATGCCCGGCTCGTAATAGCTTCCCTGGCCGGCGAACCCTTCCCAATCGTCGAACTCGTGCTCCGGCAGATCCCCGCCGAGCCCCCACTTGCCGATGAAACCGGTGAAGTAGCCGGCTTGGCGTAGCAGCGCGGGGTAGGTCTGGGCAAACGCCTCAGGCGACAGGAACTCCTCGAAGCTGTCCACCTGATGGCGCCGGTTGTACTGGCCGGTATAGAGCGTGGCCCGGCTGGCGTAGCAGACCGGGGTGGTGCCGAAGTTGTTGGTGAACATTACGCCGCGCGCCGCGAGGCGATCGAGGTTCGGAGTTTGGACGATCGGGTTGCCCGCGGCGCCGAGCGCGTCCCACCGTTGGTCGTCGGTGAGAATGAAGATGATGTTTGGCCGCGACGGCGGAGTGGGGGAGACGGAGGCCGAACCCTGCGCGGCAGCGGGACTCCATCCGCCGGCCGTCAGAGCGGCGAGCGTTCCGAGGAGAGGAACGAACCTTCTCTTAGTGTTCATGATCCTCGAAGGCTAGCATGCGCTCTGGCGTCCGGAACCGGCGATCCGCAGCTCATTTTCGCCGCCTGAGAATCGGCCTCCGTCTCGCCCTTGGCCTTGCCCAGCTGGACGACGGTGGTGCGGGGGGAGAGGGCTTGAGGGTTGCCAAGGGGCGCCCCTCAAGCCCGTGTTTTCTTAGCAGGGATACCTTCCGCTCTGGCATACAAGAGGGCTACTAGGGCACCCACTTGTGCAGGGGATTGTGTTGCACGCCAAGGCTGTCGCCCCTCCTGCCGCCACTCGAAGCGCTCCTTGTTCGAGGCGCTTCACCGTCTCCTTTGCCAGCACCAGCTTCTTCGTCTTCTTCTTCATACGCCCTCCTTGAAGGACTGAGAGTCTAGCGCGGATCGGAAGCCCGGCCCCGCTAGGGTGAGGTTACGGCAGTTCCACGCGCCCGCGCCGTTCGGGGTACCCACAACATAAAATCGGACACGACCCTGAGCTGGGCCAGACAACTTCTGAGCCGGACCAGATCGCCACCGCCGGGTGTTAGAATATGCTCCTTCCAAGGAGACCGACGCCCATGCCGCAAAACCGCCGACCCCTGTTTCGCACCTCTCTCGCCACACTTCTCGCCGTGTTCGGCGTGCTCGTCGCGTTGCCCCCTCGTCCCGCCCATGCGGGCGGCGATTGGAATGACGCCGGGATCGCCTGGCGCTCCTATGCCGACGGTATTGCGGAGGCGAAGAAGGACGGCAAGCCGATCTGTCTGATTGCTTTCACCGAGTGGTGCCCGCACTGCAAGAACTACAGCGGCGTGTTCCATGACGCGAAAGTGGTCGAGATGTCGAAGAAGTTCGTGATGATCCGGCTCGACCAGGATCAGAACAAAGACCTGCTCAAGGATTTTGGCCCGGACGGCCAGTACATCCCGCGCACCCTCTTCCTCTCCTCGGCCGGCAAGCTCGACGCGGATCTTCGCGCGCCGCGCGAGACCTTCCGCTTCTTCTACGACGAATCGAGAGCCGACGGACCCTCCGGGGTTCTCAGCGGCATGCAGAAGGCGCTCGACAAGCTGGCCGCCCAATAGCGCTTCTCTCTCCCTTGACAGGAGTCGCTCGGCGCCACCGACCGACGAGCTTTATTTCGTTGTCTCGGGAAAGCATTGGGTGCGCACCTCCTCTTGTAGAGGCCGCGGTTTAGCGAGTTCTCTCACCGAGGAGATTCTCCATGCGCAAAAAGCTCTTTACCGCCGGATGTGTCTTGACTCTCGCCCTGTTCTCCGTGGCCTCGGCGCATGCCGTGCCGACTTGTTCCGATGCCCTGGGGGCACTTTTCACGCCGGCGCCTATTTCCCTGGCGAGCTGCATCGCCTGCACGGGGAGCTATTCGACATCTCCGGGGGGAGGAGCATCGCATTGGGGCTTTGGTTCAACCTGTTCGGCCGCGCTGACCGACCTCACGAACCAGACCAAGGCCGCCGCCAATAATTATTGCTTGAGCTACATCGATGACTACCCTTCTTGCAATTTCGCGGTCGTCATTACCGGCGGCTGTACTTGGACCGGCAGCCAGTATCGGTACGATGGTTTCGCCAACTTCAGCTGCAAGGTGTGGGTCGTAGGCCCAGGCTGTCCGCGGCCGTAAGGGAGATCCTGCAGCTACCGACCCGGAGACGACGCGCCCCGACAGCCACGCACTCGGATGGGTTCGTGGTGATGGACTGGGGCGTCGTCTCTACCGGATTACCTACTCCGGTTTCGGCTGCTTCGCCTTCGCCTTCTGCACCGGGGTGAAGCGCTCGCGGACGCCGGAGTACGAGACGCTTTCCACGTAGTACCAATAATCCTTCGTCGGGTCGATGTCCTTGTCGACGTAGGCATACTTGTGCGGTTCGTCGGAGGTGCCGGCGCCGGGGATCGGCTTGGCGGTCAGGCGGACGAACGGCCCTTCTTCCGCGTCGCCGCGATAGACGTCGTAGCCGAAGTTTTCGACCTCCGAGGCGGTCGCCCAGCGGACCGTGTTCTTGATCTCGACCGTCGCCTCCATGGGCTTGGCGTCCTTGGGGAGCACGGCGCCGGTCGGGTTGCCGATCAGGTTCGAATTTTCCGCACCCGCGGCGGACGCGGCAGGGGGCGCTCCGGCGTCGCCTTGGGAAGTTGTCGCGGCCGGCGCCGAAGCGGCCGGCGCGGGAACGGGCTTTACGCCGGTCGAGCAGGCGGCGGTGATCGCGAACGCGGAAAGCAAGGCGAGTGTGGCGGCGACAGGGGAGTGCGGGGGGATCGCGATCATTTGGACGGTGTCTCCGCGGCCGGTTGTTGAGGCAGGGCGATGGCGCCCGCCGCGTCGCGGCCGGTTTGGGTATCCCAGAGATAGATGCGCGCCGAGCGGACGGCGCCTTCGGCATCGGCTTTGCCTTTGTAACGTATGTCGAGTTCGGTTCCCCTGGGGCGCAGCTTTTCGGTGGCGACCACCGCGCCGTTCTCGTCGAGCCAATCGACGGTGGCCTCGCCCGCGAATTTTTCGCCCGTGGCACGGCGGGCCGAGATCGCCGGCAACGCCGCACCGGGGGCCGCACCGCCGGAAGTCGGCGCCGCGGCGAGCACCAGCGCCTCTGGAATCGAGAGCGGCAGGGCCGGATCGCCGAGCAGGTTGTATTGCTTGATGAACTCGTCGTCGTGACATTCGCGCTTGGTGCGCGCGAGCGCCTCGCCGATCGTCAGGCCCGGAGTCAGGAGGTTGTTCACCAACGTTTCGCTCATCTGCTTGTAGGGCGAGTTGCGCCAGGAGGCGGCGATCACAGCGATCGCCCCTTTCTTCGGCAGGCGCAGGAACTTCTCGCCGATCGAGTCGGCGGTCGGATGGTCGAACGGCGCCGAATAGCAGGTCATCGACAGGATCAGCGGCAGGCGTCGGCTCTGCGGCAGGAGGTCGAGATCGGCGAGGTTGAACAGGTCGCGGTGCTTGGTCCAATCGGGCGGCCCGGTGCGCCAGATGAACCGGCCGCCGTGGCCGATGAAATGGACCAGCACCTCGCCCTGGCCGAGAGCCTCGACCAGGTGCTTCTGATCGAGCTCTGGAGCCGGCGTCTCCTCTGCCTGCGGTTGCGGGTAGACCTTGCGGGCGGAAAAGCCGCGCGGCGCAAGGTCGCGCGCCATTTCGTCGCTCCACCCCTGCATCACCGGCTCCTCGTTGGTCACCCAGAGCACGTCGCGGCGCCAGGGGCCCAGCTCCGGCCAATCCAGGTAGGCGATGGTCTTGTCGACGATCGCCTTGACCTCTTCGGGCTCGACCACCGGCAGGCGGCCGATCGCCATCTCGGGCTTCAAGTCGTCGTCCTCGACATCGACGAACCAGTTGTCGCCCGCGGCGTGGCCGTCGAACGTGCCGTAGTTCCAGGTCGGCAAGAGGTTCCTGTGCGTGAGGGCCCCGCGCTCGGAGTAGGGGGTGGAGACGATCTTCGCGAACTCGGTGCCGTGCCCCGGGTTGTAGGCGGAATCGACGAACTCCTCGCTATCGATCTCGGCGCTCGAATGAAGGTTCTTGGGGTCCCAGGAGGCGTCGCCCACGAGCAGGACGAAGCGCGGCGCGGGCTTAGGAAAATCGCGCCAGGCGTGACGCAGGAAATCCTTGATTGCCTTCGGATCGAGGATGCCGCCGTTCCACTCGTCGTACAGGTCCTCGACGTCGATCACCGCGACTTTGAGCCCATGGCGGCGGTGCAACTCGGCGAGCGGCTCGACCGCGGCGAGCAGGCGGGGATGGGCGATGATCAGGTAGTCGACCGGTTCGGCGAACTTCGCCCAGGCAGAAGGCTTGTCGCGTTCGATTTCGAGCGGCGCGGCGAGGCCCGTGGGCGGAATCGCCCAGAGCACCTTTTCCGGATGAGGAAGCAGAAAAACGGCGCTCTCGCGGCCGTTCGGCTCGGCGATCCGCGCGACAGAGGTCGAAGGGATGCGGCTGCCCGCTTCGCCGTAGAGCGTGAACGGTTTACCCGGGGGGGCCGAGAGGGTGGCGACCGCGGCGCTCGCTTCCACCTCCAGCCGAACCGGAGCGCCGGCGTCGATCTCGCGCGATCGAGGGTAGTCGACCTCGATCGAATTGAGCACCTGGACGTCGATCAGCGACTCGCCGGTCTCGGCGTTCGGCCGCACCGGAACGCGCACTTCGACCGTGGTCTTGCCCGGGGCGACCGACGCTGCGGGGATCTCGGCCATCACCTTCTGCATCCCCTCGGGGTTGTTCCACGTCTGGGTCGCGACGTTCTTTCCCGCGAACCAGATCTCGACCGAGTGATCGGCGAGCAAAGGCGCCTTCCGCGCCGGCTGCGACCAACCGCGAATTTCGACCGTCACGCGCACCGGCTGCGGGTGGGCCGGATCGAGGGCCTGGGTTTCGAGATCCGAGAGGTCGACTTCTTGAGCGAAGGGCTTGGCGTCCTGCTGGGTGAGCTTGGCCCAGAACCAGAGCTCCTGCGGCGTCTCGTCCTGGCCGGGAAAGCGCAGCAGGATCGAGTCGCGCTCAAAATGCTGCCGCGCGGAAAACGCCACCAGCGCCGCGTGACGCGGCGCACCGCCGACCGGCAGAGACATCCGCGCCGGAGCCGTCCCGTCCGAACCGGCATCGAGCCGCAGCCGGTAGACGTTCAGGTTGGAGTGCTCGTTGTAGTACGTGACCTCGCCGGCCAGCCGGTCGCCGATGAACTCCAGATGATCGCCGGGACCGAACTGGTCGTCGCCCGCGTCGTCGATCCAGATCGGCACCGGCCGGCCGCGGTTCGTGAGGCCCATCGCGGCGCTCTCGGCCTCGCCCTTTAAGCCCGCTTTGGCCAGATCCTCGTACGAGACGCGGTATACCCCCGGCTCGGAGAGGAAGATCTTGAATGCCGGGGCTGCCGGAGCCACCGACGCGGTGGGTTGGGTCGAAGCTGTTGGAGGCTTGGCAGCCGCAGCGGGGGCCGCGGCGGCGGGGACCGCCGCCCAAGTGACGGCGAAGGCGAACCGGATCAGGGATCGAAGTCTTTGGCTAGGGTGGTTTGCGGTCATTCGTCGTCGGCCTCGGCTCTTAGGAGTCCGGGGATTCTACCGGTTCGCGAGTCAAAGCGCTCCGCGCGCCCTGTGTTAAAGTTGCTGCGCCCATCCGCGCGCTCGGCCTTCCAAACCTCATTGTTGAGCGAACATTAGAAGCCCGCCTGACGCGGGCTCCGTCAAAAGGGAATCGCATGAAGAAAATCGGCATCCTCTTCGGACAGGAGAATACCTTCCCCTGGGCCTTCATCGATCGGGTGAACGCCAAAGCGGTCGACGGCATCGTCGCCGAGGCGGTGCGGCTCGACAAGGTCAAGCAAGGCGAGCCGGCCGGCTACGACGTGATCATCGACCGGATTTCGCAAGACATTCCGTTCTATCGCGGTTTCCTCAAGAACGAGGCGTTGCTCGGCGCGGCCGTGCTCAACAACCCGTTCTGGTGGAGCGCCGACGAGAAGTTCTTCAACAACTCGCTCGCGACCCGGATCGGCGTCGCGGTGCCGAAGACCGTGCTGCTCCCCTCGAACGAGCACCCGCCCGACACCAAGGCGGAATCGATGCGCAATCTCGCCTATCCGCTCGACTGGGAAGGGATCTTCGAATACGTCGGCTTCCCGGCCTTTTTCAAACCGTTCGACGGCGGCGGCTGGAAGAGCGTCTACCGGGTCAAGGATCGGGAGGATTTCTTCCGCGCCTACGACGAGACCGGCCAGCTGGTCATGATGCTCCAAGAGGAGATCAAGTTCACGGAGTACTTCCGCTGCTACTCGATCGACCGCCAGGACATCCAGATCATGCGCTACGACCCGGGCGCGCACTTCCACGAGCGCTACGTCCGCATTCCCGAGCCGATCGAGCCGGGGCTCTACGCCAAGCTCTACGACGCAGTGCTGCGCCTGAACGTGGGCCTGGGCTACGACTTCAACACGGTCGAGCTGGCGGTGCGGGACGGGGTTCCCTACGCGATCGACTTCTGCAACCCGGCTCCTGACGCCGACTTGAATTCGATCGGCGCCGACAACTTCGAGTGGATCGTCGAAGCGGTCGCCAACATGGCCATCCGTCGCGCGCAGGCGCACAAGCCCGGGCAGAACAACTGCACCTGGGGAACGTTCCTCCGCTCCTACGCGGAGGGGGCGAACGATCTGGCCGAGCGCACTACGGCTGAGGTTGCGGCGCGGAAATAAAGTCCTTACAGCTCCGTCCGGGCTTGCCAAAGCTCGGGAAACAGGCGGGTATCGAGCACCCGGCGCAGGTACGGCACCCCTTCGGTGCCGCCTGTGCCGGGTTTGGCGCCGATGATCCGCGACACCGTCACCAGGTGACGGAAGCGCCACTGGAGAAAGGTGTCCTCCAGGTCCACCAACTCCTCGGACAGCTCGTACAGCTCGAAGTGCTCGGCGCTGTCGCGGTAGATCGCGAGCCATGCGGCCTCGACGCTCGGATGCGCGACGTAGGGTTGGGTAAAATCGCGATCGAGGACGCCAGGGTCGATCGGGAATCCGCGCCGGGCGAGCAGGCGGATCGCTTCGTCGTAGAGCGACGGGGCGGCGAGCGCCCGCTCCAGGATCTCGATCAGGTCGGGCCGGTGGGCGTGGGGACCGATCAGCACGGGGCTCTTGTTGCCGAGGTAGAACTCGACCAGGCGGTACTGCCACGACTGAAAGCCGCTCGAATGGCCGAGATGCGGCCGGATGCGCCCGTATTCGGACGGCGTCAAGGTGGCGAGCACGCTCCAGGCTTGGACCAGCTGTTCGAGGATCCGAGAGACTCGGGCGAGGCACTTGAACGCCGGAGGCAGCTCGTCCCCGCGGATGAAGCCGAGCGCCTGTTCGATCTCGTGGAGCATCAGCTTGATCCACAGTTCGCTGGTCTGGTGCTGGATGATGAACAGCAGCTCGTTCGGATCGTCGGAGCGGGGATGCTGGGCGGTCAGGATCTGATCGAGATTGAGATAGTCGCCATAGCTCATCCGCCGCTCGAAATCGGTCGTGGCGCCGCCGAGGCGGCCGCTCGGATCGGCAACGCCCGGCGTCGGTGCCGCGGCGTCCGCCGCGCCCAGGGGGCACCCACGGTTCTCGATCGGATCGGTTGGATCGGACATCAGGTGACCGCCGCCCGCCGGTGGTACTCCGGCCGGTCCCAGGCGCCGCTTTCCAGGATGTCACCGAGCGCCTCGGCGGCGTCCCAAACGTCGGTGTAGCGCAGGTAGAGGGGGGCGAAGCCGAAGCGGAGAATGTCGGGCGCGCGGAAATCGCCGATCACGCCGCGCGCGATCAGCGCCTGCATCACCGCGTATCCCTGCGGGTGATGAAAGCTCACCTGCGAGCCGCGTTCCTGCGCGTTCCGCGGGGAGGCGAGCACCAGGCCCGAGCCTTCCCCCGCGCGGGCCTCGACGCATTCGATGAACAGATCGCCGAGGCGCATCGATTTCTCGCGCAAGGCGATCGGGTCCGCGGCGAGCACGGTGTCGAGGCCGCAGTCGAGCGCGATCATCGACAGCACCGGGGGCGTGCCGCACAAGTAGCGCGAGATCCCGGGCGCCGGCCGGTAGGCGGGGTCGAAGTCGAACGGCGCCGCGTGGCCGAGCCAGCCGGAAAGCGGCTGGGCGAACGCCTCCTGGTGGCGTGGCGCGACCCACAGGAAGGCGGGAGCCCCCGGGCCGCCGTTCAGGTACTTATAGCCGCAGCCGACCGCGAAATCGGCGTCGGCCGCCTGAAGGTCGACCGGCATCGGCCCCGCGGTGTGCGCGAGGTCCCAGATCGCGAGCGCCCCCGCCCGATGCGCCGCCGCGGTGAGGCGTACCATGTCGTGCACGCGCCCGGTCCGGTAGTTCACGTGAGTGAGCATCAGAACCGCCACGTCGTCGGCGGAGCCGAGCGCGCCCTCGATCGCCTCGGCGTCGGGATCGTCGTCGAGTAGCGTCAGCTCGTAGCTTCCCCCGAGCAGGCGGACCATCCCCTGGGCCATGTAGAGGTCGGTCGGGAAGTTGTCGCGCTGCGAGACGATCCGCCGCCGGCCGGGGGAGAGCGCGAGCGCCGCCGAAAGGACTTTGAACAGATTGATCGAAGTCGAGTCGGCGACGATCGTCTGCCCCGGTGAAGCGCCGATCAGCCGGCCGATCTTGTCGCCCAGCACCGCCGGGAGGTCGATCCACCCGGCGCTGTTCCAGCTGCGGATCAGGTCGTGCCCCCATTCCTGTTCGATCGTCTGGCGGACCCGCTCCGCGGTCGCCTTGGGCAGCGCGCCGAGCGAATTGCCGTCGAGATACAGCACACCTTCCGGAAGGACAAAATGATCACGGTGCGCACGGAGCGGGTCGGCCGAGTCCCAGGCCGCAAAGTCGTCGCGGGAGGCGGCACCGGGTTCGAAGACGGCGGTCGATCGTTCGATCATGGCCTCAGACGATAGTTCACGGAGGCGGGTGAAGAGAAGCGGCGCGCGCCTATGTCTCACTTCGCGGGTCGGCGGGCACACCCAAGGTTGGATAACCCGATCCCGAAGAGAGCCTGAGTTACCCAACTTGTCCGAATTGTCGTTGCAGGAGCCGATGGTAGAGGAGCGCGTGGACCAGCCTCCGGTAGCGGAGTGCGCTTGCGTTCCCGTTGGCGCGCCCGTCGGCGTTCCAATGTCGTTCGGCCAGGAGGCGCTCTGGTTTCTTTCGCGGCTCGCGCCCGAGTCGCGCGCCTACCATCTGTGCGGGGCAGCGCGCTTGCTGGCGCCGTGCGATGGCGAGCGCCTGGAGCGTGCGTTCGCGGCGCTTGGCCGACAGCACCCTGCGCTACGGACGACTTTCGGCGAGGCGGCGGACGGTACTCCAGAGCAGCGGGTGGGAAGCGGTCCCGGGATCGCGTTCTCGCAGGCGTTCGTCCACCCCCCTGATGACTGGGATTCCCTGCTGCGCCTGGAGCTGGACCGTTCGTTCGATCTCGAACGGGGACCGCTGGTCCGCGCCGGGCTGATTTCGACCCCCGACGGCGAATGCGTGCTCTGGCTCGCCGCCCATCATCTGGTCGCCGATTTCTGGTCGCTCGCGGTGATGCTGCGGGATCTGGGAACTGCGTACGCGCAGGTTGGCGAATCGGAGAATGGCGACCCGGCGGAGGTTGAATCCTCAGCGGAACCGCAGCTTTCGTACGCGGAGTGGGCGCTCCGGCAGCGCGAGCGGACGGCGGGCGCAGAAGGGGAGCGCGAGCTGGCGGCCTGGAAGGCTGCCTTGGCGGGAGAGCTGCCGCGCCTGGAGCTGCCGACCGACAGGCCGCGGCGGGCGAAGGCGACCTGGGCGGGCGGCGGGGTCGATCTCTCCGTTTCGGTTGATGCGGTGCGCGCGCTCGGCCGTAGCGCACGGGGAGCGAAGAGCAACCTGTTTTCGGCCCTGCTCACGGCGTTTCAGGCGTTCCTTGCGCGTCTCTCCGGCCAAAGCGACCTGATTGTCGGCGCGCCGACCACCGGCCGATTCGGCGCGCGGGTGGCCGATCAGGTGGGCTATTTCGTCAACCCGGTGCCGGTGCGCGCCGACCTTTCCGGCGACCCGACGTTCGGCGAGCTGCTCGCGCGCCAGAAGCCAACGATCGAAACCGCGCTGGCGCTCCAGGCCTATCCGTTCTCCCGCCTGGCCGAGGAGATCCAGCCGGAGCGCGATTCGGGCCGTTCGCCGATCTTCGACGCGATGTTGGCCTACGAAAAAGCGCGCGGCGGCGAAGGGTTCTGGGGCTTCGCGCTGGGGTTGGCGGGCACGCGGGTGGACCTCGGCGGCCTGGCGCTCGAATCGCTGCGGGTGGAGCCCTCCGGCTCGGCGTTCGACCTGGCGCTCGCGGTTTCCGAAGTGGCCGGCGGCCTCGCCGGATCGCTCCGTTTTTCCACCGAGCTGTTTGACCGCGCGACGGTCGAGCGTTGGGCCGGTTGGCTGGTGCGGCTGATCGAAGGCGTGGCCCACCAGCCGACGCTTCGCCTTTCCGATCTGCCGCTCCTTTCCGGCGCCGAGCGCTCGGAGCTTCTCGCCTGGGGAGAAGGGCCGGCGAATACCGCCGAGATCGAAACGCCGCTGTTTCTCGATCACCGCGTCGCGGCGCAGGCCGCGCGGACGCCTCACGCTCTCGCGGTCGAAGCGGCCGACGGGCGCTACACCTACGCCGAGCTGCTGGCGCGCGCCGACGCCCTCTCCGCCCGGCTCGCGCGGCTCGGACCCTCCGCGGGGGAAGCGGAGCCGATGCGGGTCGTCGTCTGTCTCGACCGCTCGGCCGAGCTGTTGGTGGCGCTGCTCGGTGTGCTGGGTGCGGGCGCCACGTACGTGCCGATCGACCCGGCCTATCCGGAAGAGCGACGGGCTCAGATGGTCGCGGCTTCGGGCGCGGCGATCGTCCTCACACGCGGCGAGCATCGGGGCGCCTGGTGCGAGGCGGGAGGCGCCGCCGTTCTCACGCTCGATTCCGAATCGTTCGCGCCCGAACCGGGCGAGTGCGCGCCGAGGCGCTTTCGCGATCCCGACCAGCTCGCCTACGTGGTGTTCACCTCCGGCTCGACCGGCGTGCCGAAAGGCGTTGCGATCTCGCACCGTGCGGCGCTCCATTTCATCGGTTGCCACATCCGCTACCTGGGTTGGAGCCCTGCGGATCGTTCGGCGCAGATCGTTGGCCCCGGCTTCGATGCGATCGTCGCCGAAATCTGGCCGGCGTTGATCGTGGGCGCCAGCCTGCACGTGACGTCGGCCGAGGTACGGCAGTCGCCGCCGCGGCTGCTCGCCTGGCTCGCGGCCGAACGGATGACGATCGCGCTGCTGCCGACGCCGCTCGCCGAAGCGGTGTTCGCCGAGCCGGCGGCCGCGGATCTGGCCCTGCGCGTCGTTCACGTCGGCGGCGATCGGCTCCACCGCGGAGCGCCCGGCAGCTTCCGTCTGGTCAACCAATATGGCCCGGCGGAAAACTCGGTGGTGACCACCTACGCCGACGTGCCGGCTGACGATCCGAATCCCTCGATCGGCCGGCCGATCGAGGGCGTGCGGGTCTACCTGCTCGACCGCTGGCAGAACCTTATGCCCACCGGTTCGGTCGGGGAGTTGGTGGCGGCGGGTCCCGGTCTTGCCCGCGGCTATCTCGGCGATCCGGCGCAGACCGCGGAGCGATTCCGGCCCGACCCCTTCGCGGCTTCGTTAGGCGGCATCCCCGGTTCGCGAATGTACCGGACGGGAGACCTCGCGCGGTTCCGCCGCGAGCCGCCGCACGAGATCGACTTCCTCGGCCGGATCGACCATCAGGTCAAGATCCGCGGCCAGCGGATCGAGGTGGGGGAGATCGAAACCGCTCTGGTGGCAATCCCCGGCGTGCGCGAGGCGGTGGTCCTGATCCACGAACTCACCCCTGGGGATCGCCGGCTCGTCGCCTTTGTGGTTCTTTCCCGCGAGACCCCTCCAATCCCCGACGCTGAACTGATCGAGCCGTTGCGCCGCCGGCTGACCGACGCGATGGTGCCGCGGACGTTCGTGCATCTGGATCGGTTGCCGACCAACGCCAACGACAAGTTCGATCGACGCGTGCTCGGTGCGCTCGCTGCCGAGGCGCTCAAAGGAAGCGCGGCGGAAGCGGAGATCGCTCCCCGCACCGAGACCGAAGCACGGGTTGCGGCGATCTGGCGGGAGCTGCTCGGCCGCGAACGGGTGGGGGTCACGGACGACTTCTTCGCGCTCGGCGGGCATTCTCTTTTGGCGACGCTGCTCGCTTCTCGCGTGCGCCGCTCGTTCGGGGTGGAGCTGCCTTTGATGGAGCTGTTCGCGGGGGCGACGGTGGCGTCGATCGCAGCGCGGGTGGATCAACAGCTCACCGAGGGAGGGGATGTCGAACGGATCGTGCGCGGGAAGAGACCTTTGGACGTTCCACTGTCGTTCTCCCAGGAGCGGCTCTGGTTCGTCGATCGGCTGGAGCCCGGGAAGGCGACCTACAACGTCGGATTCCGCCTCACGCTCGAAGGGCCGTTTGCGACCGCGGCGCTCGAAGCCGCGTTCGCCTCAGTCATCGCGCGGCACGAGCCGCTGCGCACTCGCTACGAGCAACCGGGCGATAGCGCTCGCCAGGAGATCGCTCCTCCCTTGTTGAGGCTTTTTTCTCCCAGGCCGAGGATCGACTTGAGAGGAGGTCTTAGCGAGAGAGGGTCCGCTGAAGCGGCGCGGATCGCCCGGTCGGAGGGGCGCCGGCCGTTCGACCTCGCCCGCGGTCCGGTGGCGCGCTTGGCGCTGCTTCGGCGCGGCCCGTTGCTCCACGATGCGATCTTCACCTTCCATCACATCGCGATCGACGGCTGGTCGATCGCGATCTTCTCGCGCGAGATCGCCGAGCTGTACGCCGCCGCGATCGAAGGGCACGAAGCTCATCTTCCCCAACTGCCGATCGCCTACTCCGATTGGGCGATCTGGCAGCGAGGATGGCTCGTCGGAGAGCGTTACGACCGCGAGTTCTCCTGGTGGCGAGAGCACCTGGAAGGAGCGCCGGAGGCGATCGATCTGCCCACCGATCGGCCGCGGCCGTCCGTGCCGAAGCGCCAGGCAGGCCAAGTCCGGCGCACGCTGTCTCCTCAGCTGTCGCAAGCGCTCGAATCCCGCGCACACGCCGAAACCTCGACTCCCTTCATGACGCTTTTAGCCGCCTGGGCAGGCCTCCTCGCCCGTCTGGGTTCGGGACTCGACCTGGTCCTCGGCACCCCGATCGCGAACCGCAACCGCGCCGAGACCGAAGGGCTGATCGGTTTCTTCGTCAACTCGCTGGCGATCCGGATCACGGCTGAAGAACAGGACGGCCACGGGGGGCCGCCCCTACGGGTTCTGCTCGACCGGACGCGGGAGGCTTCGGTGGGGGCGTTCGCTCATCAGGATTTTCCGTTTGAGCGACTGGTGGCGGAGCTGGGCGGTGCGCGGGCAGGAAACGTTCCGCCGATCTATCAGGTTTCGTTTGCGTTTCAAAACCTCCCGCCGCCGGTGATGCTGCCGGGACTTCTCACCACGGTCGAAGAGCTGGACGGCGGCACGGCGAAGCTGGATTTGGGGCTGGTGGTGACACCGGTGGTGGGAGGAGGGCTCGCGGCGCAGCTGGAGCTGAATCTCGACCTCTTCGATCCAGCGACGGGCGCCCGGTTGCTCGCCGGCTTCGAGCGGATGGCGGCGGAGCTGGCGGCGCATCCGGACAGGTTGTTGGCTGAGGCGGAGCTTCTGGGGCCGGCGGAGCGACAGCAACTGCTCATGGAATGGAGGGAAGGGGATCTCGCGCTAGATCCTCTCCGGGTGCATGACTTCATCGCGAGGAACGCGCGCGAACGGCCGGAGGCCTTGGCTCTGGAGTCGGAGCACGAGCCGGGGCGGCGGGTTTCGTGGGGAGAGGTCGCGGCGCATACGGATGTGTTGGCGCGGCGGTTGGTCGGGTTGGGTGCGGGGCCGGAGAAGGTGGTGGCGGTGTCGCTGGAGCGGTCGGTCGATCGAGTGCTTGCGATGTTTGCGGTGTGGAAGGCTGGCGCTTGCTATCTGCCGATCGATCCCGAGCTTCCGGAAGAGCGGCGGGCGTTGCTGTTGGAGGACGCCGGGGCGGTGGTGGTGATGGTTATGGATGTGCCGGCGGGGGAATTGAGGTGGATCGGGACGGTGGCTCCGCTTCTTGTCAGTAAGGGGAGCGGGTTGCCGGTGGACTTCGGGCCGGAGGAGATTCCGCGAAGGGCGTTGCCGGAAAACCTTGCGTATGTGATCTACACCTCGGGCTCTACCGGGGTGCCGAAAGGCGTGGGGATTTCGCATGCCCATGCGGCAGGCCATTTCGCGGCGGCGGCGGGTTTCTATCGGATGGATGCAAGCGATCGGGTGGTGCAGTTCGCCTCCGCGAGCTTCGACGTTTCGATGGAGCAGGTGGGCGTGGCGTTGGCGGCGGGTGCGACTCTGTTGGTTCGCGGGCCGGAGTTGCCGGCGCCACTGGAGCTTTCGGCTTGGCTGTCTCGATGGGGGATAACGATCGCCAATGTGCCGACCGCCGTCTGGACCGAGTGGGGGTGGTCGGACGCGCCGTTGCCGCGCGACCTTCGCGTCGTGATCGCGGGGGGCGAGGCGATGTCCCCGGCGGCAGCCGTGCGCTTCCGTCTGCGCCTCGCCGAGATGGAAAACCCTCCCGTCGTCTATAACGGCTACGGTCCAACCGAGACGGTGGTGACCGCCACCTGTAATGACATTCGCTACGGTCGCCTGCCGGAATCGGGCTCGGTGTCGATCGGCCGTCTCCTACCGCAGCGCACCGGCCTCGTCGTCGATCCCGAAGGCCGACCGCAGCCGCTCGGCGGCGTCGGCGAGCTGGTGTTGGGGGGATTGCTCGCGCGCGGCTATCTCGATCGGCCGGACCTTACCGCCGAGCGATTCCGTCCCGATCCCTTTACTGACGCTTCTTTCGGAGCGAGGCTCTATTGGACCGGCGACCGCGTCAGGCAGCGGGGCGACGGATCGTTCGACTACCTCGGCCGCACCGACAGCCAGATCAAAATCCGCGGCTTCCGCATCGAGTCGGGGGAGATCGAAGCGGCTCTGGGCCAACATCCAGCCATCAAAGAAGCGATCGTCCTGGCGCGCGAAGCGCCGGGGATTGGGAAGCGGTTGATCGCGTGGGTTCGGCCCCTCTCGCCAGGCGCCGACCTGCGTCGCTTCCTCTCCGGCCGTCTGCCCGATTACATGGTTCCCACCGCATTCGTCGAGGTGGCGGAGTGGCCGCTCACGCCGACCGGCAAGGTCGATCGACGCGCGCTGCCCGATCCAGATTTCGCATCCACCTCTACCGAACGGATCGCGCTCAAGACTGCCACCGAACAGATCGTCGCCGGCCTGTTCGCCGAGCTGCTTGGCGCCTCGGACTTAGGGGCCGAAGCCGACTTCTTTGCGCTCGGTGGCCACTCGCTGCTCGCGACGCAATTGGCGTCCCGAATCCGCAGGGCCTTCGGCGTCGAGTTTCCCCTCGGTGAGCTTTTCGCTGCGGCAACGGTCGCCGCAATCGCCGAGCGGATCGACGGGCTCGGCGGAGGTCCGCAGGCGCCGCCGCTGAAAAAACGAAAAACGTCGGGTAAGGAGAACGAAGGCGAGCTTTCGTTTGCGGAGGAACGGCTGTGGTTTCTCGACCGGCTCGATCCCGGGACCGCGACTTACAACGTGGGTTTCCGGCTCGCCCTCTTCGGTCCGCTCGAGTTCGCTCCGTTCGTCGCGGCGCTCTCCGCCGTCGTGGCCCGCCATGCGAGGTTGCGCACACGGTTCGGCGAACGGGACGAAAAACCGTTCGCCGAGGTCGTTTCCCCGAGCGCATTCTCGGTGCCGCGGATCGATCTCTCGGGACTTATAAGCCAAACCGAAGCCGTGCGCCTCTCTGCCGCCGAAGGTCGCCGGCCCTTCGATCTGGCGCGCGGGCCGCTGCTTCGCGTCGCTCTCGTGAGGCACGCATCCGATCGCTACGACGCGCTGTTCGTGTTTCACCACATCGCGACCGACGGATGGTCGATCTCGGTCTTCTCTCGCGAGATGGCGGAGCTGTATGCCGCTGCGATCGAGATGCGCCCGGCGCGCCTTCCTTCGCTGCCGATCGAGGTTGCCGATTGGGCGGCCTGGCAGCGCGAATGGCTATCCGGTGAGGTTTACGACCGGGAGTTTTCCTGGTGGCGCGATCGGCTGGCCGGGGCGCCGGAGGTTTTGGAGCTGCCGGCCGATCGGCCGCGGCCGAGCCGCCGCATTCATTCGACATCGCATTTCGTCTGGCGCGAGCTGTCGCCCGATCGGACGGCCGCGATCGGCGCCAGGGCGCGAGCCGCGGGATCGACTCCGTTCATGGTCCTGATCGCCGCCTGGGGGGGGCTGCTGTCGCGCCTGGGAGCGGGCGCCGATTTGGTGATCGGCTCGCCGGTCGCGAACCGCAATCGGGCCGAGACCGAAGGGTTGATCGGGTTCTTCGTCAACTCGCTCGCATTACGGCTCGCGGCCGATCCCGCGGGTTCGCTCGAAGATCTCCTCGCCGGGGCGCGGACGGCGGCGCTCGGCGCTTACGCGCATCAGGACTTCCCGTTCGAGCGCCTGGTGGCCGAGCTGGCCGGTACGCGCACCGGTACCCGCGCTGGTACGGGGAAAAACGGCGCGCCGCCGATCTATCAGACCTCGCTGGTGTTTCAGAACCTGCCGGAGCCTGTGATGCTTCCGGGGCTTGAAACCCGCGTCGAGCCGCTTGCCGGCGGCGGCCCGAAGGTCGATCTCGGCCTCGGGGTTTCGCCCGTTCGAGAGGACGGAGCGGAGCGCTTCGCGGTCCGGCTGGAGATCGATCTCGACCTGTTCGATCCGGCGACCGGCGCCCGAGTGCTCGCGGGGTTCGAGGCGATGGCCGACGCGTTCGCGACGCGGCCGAAGACGAGGCTCCTCGACGTCGAGTTGCTGGGGCCGGCCGAACGTCACCAGCTGCTCGTCGAAGGGGCCGATCGGGATCACGATCTCCCGCCTTGGCGGCTGCACGATTTCCTGGCGCGGAACGCGCGCGAGCGGCCCGACGCCCCGGCGCTCGAATCCGAGCACGAGGCCGGCCGGCGGTACACCTGGGGCGAGCTGGACGCGCACACCGATTCGCTCGCCCGCCGGCTCGCGGGGCTGGGGGCCGGGCCGGAGCGGGTGATCGGCGTCTCGCTCGAATGGTCGGTCGATCGGCCGCTCGCGATCTATGCGATCTGGAAGGCCGGCGCCTGCTACCTACCGGTCGATCCGGAGCTGCCGGCCGAGCGGCGGGCGCTGCTGCTCGCCGACTCGGGCGCAGTCGCGTTGATCACGCGCGAACGGTTCTGGGCCGAGCTGAGCACAGCGTCGGATAGCCCTGCGGTGTGGGCGCCGCTGCTTCTTGGGGACGATGGCCTGCCGCTCGCGCCGGGACCGGAGGCCGAGCCCCTTGCGGCGCTGCCGGAGAATTTGGCCTACATCCTCTACACCTCGGGCTCGACCGGCGTGCCGAAAGGAGTGGCGGTCTCTCACGCCCACGCCACGGCGCACTTGGCGGCCATGGTGGATGTCTACCGGATGGATGCGAGCGACCGCATCCTTCAGTTCGCCGCCGCGAGTTTCGATGTTTCCATGGAGCAGATTGGCATTGCGCTCACCTCGGGCGCCACGCTCGTGGTGCGCGGACCGGAGCTGCCGGCTCCCGCCGAGCTGTCGTCCTGGCTTGCGCGGTTGCGGATCACCCAGGCGCACCTTTCGACCGCGATCTGGACCGAGTGGAGTTGGTCCGATCCTGCGAGCGCGGCGAACTCCGGGTTGCCGCGCGATCTTCGCGCCCTGATCGTCGGCGGCGACGCGATGAGCGCCGCGGCGGTTGAGCGCTTCGCGGCCCTGCTCGCGACCCGCTCCACGCCGCCCTTGCTGTGGAACGGCTACGGCCCGACCGAAGCGGTGATCGACGCCACCCTGCATAAGGTGCGATCCGGGCCATCCGGCGGTTCGGGCTCGGTGCCGATCGGCCGACTGCTGCCGCGGCGCACGGGATTCGTGGCCGACCCCTCCGGCGCGCCGCAGGCGCTCGGCGGGCAAGGCGAGCTGCTGCTCGGCGGCCTGCTCGCCCGGGGCTATTTCGGCCGGCCGGATTTGACCGCCGAGCGCTTCCGGCCCGACTCCTCCGGCATCGACCACCGGCCCGGTGCGCGGGTGTATTGGACCGGCGACCGGGCGCGGGTCATCGCCTCCGGCGCGTTCGAGTTTCTCGGCCGGATCGACCAGCAGGTAAAGATCCGCGGCTTCCGCATCGAGCCGGGGGAGATCGAGTCGGCGCTCGGCCATCATCCGGCGGTCAAAGAGGCGATCGTGCTCGCGCGCGGCACTCCTGAGTCGCGGCGATTGATCGCCTGGTTCCGCCCGCTCAAGGCCGGGGCCAGGGCGATCGACCCGGTCGAGCTGCGGCGTTTCCTTGCCGCCGTCCTGCCGGAATACATGATTCCTGCGGCATTCGTCGAGATCGCCGAGTGGCCGAAGACCGCCACCGGCAAAGTCGATAGGAAGGCGCTCCCCGAGCCGTCGCGGGAGAGCGCGGAGCGGATCTTCGTGGCGTTGCGGACGCCCGCCGAAGAGATCATCGCGGGGATGTTCGTCGAGCTGCTCGCGCGCGGCGGCGGCGGAGTGGAGTTGCCGCCGGTCGGCGCGGATTCGGACTTCTTCGCGCTCGGCGGCCACTCGCTGCTCGCCACCCAGCTCGCCTCGCGTCTGCGCAAGACGTTCGAGGTCGAGCTGCCGCTCGCCGATCTGTTCGTCGCCTCGACCGTCGCCGGGATCGCCGAACGGGTCGCGGCGCTCGCGGGCGGTCCGGCCGCTCCGCCGCTGGCGCGGATCGAGCGGATCGAGCGGGTTGAGCGGGAAGGTTCGGCCCTGCCGCTGTCGTTCGCGCAGGAGCGCATCTGGTTCCTCGATCGTCTAGAGCCGGGCCGAGCGACCTACAACCTCGGCTTCCGGCTGACCGTCGAGGGGAGCCTGGTGCCGGCCGCCCTCGGCACCGCGCTCGGTGCGGTCGTCGCCCGGCACGAGCCGCTGCGCACCCGGTACCCGCTGGTCGACGATTCGCCGGTGCAGGAGATTCTGCCGCCCGACGAGGACGCAGGTGCCGCGCTGCCGGCGGTCGATCTGGCCGGCGCGCTCGCCGAGCCGAGTGCCACCGCCGAGGCTCGGCGGATCGCCGACGCGTTCGGCCGCCGTCCGTTCGACCTTGCGCGCGGGCCGGTGCTGCGAGCGGCACGGCTCATTCGCGGCGCCGAGATCTCCGATCTGCTGTTCGCTTTCCATCACATCGCGACCGACGGCTGGTCGACGGCGGTTTTTTCGCGCGAGCTGGCGGCGGCCTACGGCGCCGCGATCGAAGGCCGAGCCGCCCGCCTGGCCGCCCTGCCGATCGATTATGCCGACTGGGCGATCTGGCAGCGCCGCCGGCTCTCCGGGAGCTTGTATGACGCCGAGGTCGCCTGGTGGCGTGAGCGGCTGGCCGGGGCGCCCGAGACGCCCGACCTGCCGATCGACCGGCAGCGCCCGGCTCATCCCCGGCGGCTCGCCGCGGCCCTGCGCCACGATCTGCCTCTCGAGTTGTCGGCAGCGCTCGCCGCCCGGGCGCGGGCTTCGGGCTCGACGCTGTTCATGGCGCTGCTTGCCGCCTGGGCCGGGCTGCTCTCGCGGCTCGCGGGCCACCGGGAGGGGAGCGACCGGGTGATCGGAACGCCCATCGCGAACCGCAACCGGGCCGAGACCGAGCCGCTGATCGGGTTCTTCGTCAACTCGCTCGCGCTCCGGATCTCGACCGAGTCTCCCTCGGGCCTCACGCTGGCGGAGCTGCTCTTGCGGACGAAGAGATCGGCGCTCGCGGCCTACGAGCACCAGGATCTTCCTTTCGATCGACTGGTCGCTGAGCTGGGAGGGGGAGCCCGGTTCGGCCAGGCGCCGCCGATCTACCAGGTGCTGATGGGGTTGCAGAATCAGCCCGAACCGGTGCTGCTGCCGGGGCTTCGGACGACGGTCGAAGAGCTGGGCGGCGGCACGGCGAAATTCGATCTCTCCCTGGTGGTCTTGCCGGTGCGCGAGCCCGGCGCGGGAAGGCTCGATCGGCTCGCCGCAATGCTGGAGATCGATCTCGACCTGTTCGACGTCGCCACCGGCGAGCGGCTGCTGCGCGGTTTCTCTGCGCTCGCATCGGAGCTGGCGGCCCATCCCGATCGGCCGCTCGCCGAGGCGGAGCTGCTCGACCGCTCGGAGCGCCGCCAGCTGCTCGCCGAAGGGTACGAAACGGACCTGGATCTACCGCCCGTTCGGGTGCACGATTTTCTAGCTCGGCACGTCCGCGAGCGGCCCGACGACCCGGCGCTCGAATCCGAGCACGAGCCTGGCCGGCGCTACACCTGGCGCGAGCTGGACGGCCACACCGATCGGCTCGCCCGCCGTCTCGCGGGTTTGGGCGCCGGGCCGGAGCGGGTGGTCGCCGTCTCGCTCCCCTGGTCGGTCGATCGGGCGCTCAGCGTCTACGCGATCTGGAAGGCGGGCGCCTGTTATCTACCGGTCGATCCCGACCTACCGGCGGAGCGGCGGGCGATGCTGCTTTCCGAGGCTCGTGCGGTCGTGCTGATCGCGAGAAATTTGCCGTCCGAGCTTTCCGGGTCGGGCGGAACGGTGACCCCGCTTCTTCTCAGTAAGGAGAATGGATTCCCGGTGGACTTCGGACCGGAGGAGATTCCGCGAACGGCGTTGCCGGAAAACCTTGCGTATCTGATCTATACCTCCGGCTCGACCGGGGTACCGAAAGGCGTCGCCATCTCCCACCGACACGCGGCGGCGCATTTCGCGGTGTCCGCAGCTTTCTATGGCTGCACCGCGAGCGATCGGGTGATCCAGCTCGGCGCGGCGGGCTTCGATCTTTCGGTCGATCAGATCGGCGTGGCGCTGGCCGCGGGATCGACCCTCGTCGTCCGCGGCCCCGAGCCGCCCGCTCCCGCGGATCTCTCCGCCTGGCTGGGAGCGCTGCGGATCACCTGCGCGACGATGCCGACTCCCCTCTGGGCCGAATGGACGCTCGCGCCCGAGCCGCTGCCCAAGACTCTCCGGCGGCTCTACGCGGGCGGGGAGGCGATGACCGCCGCCACGGCCGAGCGTTTTCGACGAAAGCTCGCCGAATCAGCCGATCCTCCCGGCCCTCCGAGAATGTGGAACGCCTACGGCCCGACCGAGGCGGTGGTGGTCGCGACCTGCCACGATCTCGAGACGGGTTACCTGCCGGAGTCCGGCTCGGTGCCGATCGGCCGCCTGCTGCCGAAACGGATCGCCTACGTACTCGACGCTATGGGCGATCTCCAGACGCCCGGAGGGCGCGGAGAGCTGGCGCTCGGGGGGCTGCTTGCGCGCGGCTATCTCGATCGGCCGGATCTCACCGCCGAGCGATTCCGCCCCAACCCTTTTACCGACAAAGACGGCGAGAGGCTCTACTGGACCGGCGACCGCGCGAGGCGGCGGGGAGACGGCTCTTTCGACTACCTCGGCCGAACCGATCACCAAATCAAGATCCGCGGCGTCCGCATCGAGCCGGGCGAGATCGAAGCGGCGCTCGCCGCGCACCCGGGAGTCCGAGAGGCGATCGTGCTCGTGCGCGACGCCGCCACCGGCGGCCGGCTGATCGCCTGGTACAAGAAGCGCGATTCCGGAGCGAAGGGCGCGGCCGGTTCTCTCGCGGCGGGCGACCTTCGGCGCTTCCTCGCCGGCCGCCTGCCCGACGCGATGGTGCCGCGAGCGTTCGTCGAAGTCGCGGAGTGGCCGCTTAACGCCAACGGCAAGGTGGATCGCGGGGCGCTTCCCGAGCCGGAGGTCGAAACCGAAAGCCCGGCGCGGATCGCGTTGCGCACGCCGGTCGAGGAGATCGTCGCCGGTGCGTTCGTCGCGCTGCTCGGTGTCGAAGGTATCGGTGCGGACGGGGATTTCTTCGCGCTCGGCGGCCATTCGCTGCTCGCGACGCAGCTTGCCTCCAGGCTGCGCCGGGCGTTTGGGGTGGAGATCCCGCTCGCCGAAATTTTCGCCGCGCCGACGGTTACAGGGATAGCGGAGGGAATCGAAAAGAAGCTCTCCGAGGGGGGTGATGCCGAACCGATCTCGCGAGCGGCGAGACCCTCGGAAGTCCCTCTGTCGTTCGCCCAAGAGCGGCTCTGGTTCATCGATCGCCTGGAACCGGGGAAGGCGACCTACAACGTCGGGTTCCGGCTCATGCTCGAAGGGCGCTTTTCGCCCGCGGCGCTCGAAGCGGCGCTCGGCGCCGTCGTCGGGCGCCACGAACCGCTGCGCACCCGCTACGCGCAACCGGGCGACCGCGCGCGCCAGGAGATCGATCCTCCTAGTTTGAGTCTTTCGTCTCGCTGGCCGCGGGTCGATCTGACCCTCAACGATCGCTCTTCCGCCGCGGAAGCGGCGCGCATCGCCAAGGCCCTCGGGCGTCGGCCGTTCGACCTCGCGCGCGGCCCGGTCGTTCGCGCGGCGCTTCTGCGGCGCGGGCCGCCGCTTCACGACGCGATCTTCACGGTCCATCACCTCGCGCTCGACGGCTGGTCGATCGCGATCTTCTCGCGCGAGGTCGCCGAGCTGTACGGCGCGGCGATCGAAGGACGGAAAGCGCATCTTCCCGAGCTGCCGATCGCTTACGCCGATTGGGCGATCTGGCAGCGAGCCTGGCTCGCGGCCGACCGTTACGACCGCGAGCTTTCCTGGTGGAAATCCCATCTCGAAGGAGCGCCGGAGGTGCTCGATCTCCCCGCCGATCGGCCGCGCCCCGCCGCGCCGATACGCCGGGCGACCCATGTCCGGCGTTCGCTTCCGCCCCGGCTGACTCAGGCGCTGCGAGCCCGCGCGAACGCCGAATCCTCGACCCTCTTCATGACGCTTTTAACCGCCTGGGCAGGCCTACTCGCCCGCCTGGGTTCGGGCCGCGATCTCGTCATCGGTACTCCGATCGCAAACCGCAACCGCGCCGAGACCGAAGGGCTGATCGGCTTCTTCGTCAACTCGCTCGCGATCCGCATCGCGGGGGGGGCGGAACTCACCTGGCGTTGCCTTCTCGCGAGCGTTCGCTCGGCGTCGCTCGGCGCATTCGCCCATCAGGACTTTCCGTTCGAACGGTTGGTCGCGGAGCTTGCCGGCGGGCGCGGTGGCGGAAGCGTGCCGCCGATCGTTCAGGTTTCGTTCGCGTTCCAGAACCTCCCCGCGCCAGTGTCGTTGCCGGGCCTTCGGACGACGGTCGAAGAGCTGAACGGCGGCAACGCGAAGCTTGACCTGGGGCTCGCCGTGACGCCTCTCGCGGACCGGTTGGAGGCACAGCTGGAGCTGAATTCGGACCTCTTCGATCCGGCGACCGGCGCGCGGCTGCTCGCCGGGTTCGAGCGAATGGTGACAGTAATGGCGGAGCATCCGGAGCGGCTGTTGGCCGACGCGGAGCTGCTAGGGACGGCCGAGCGGCATCAACTGCTCATCGAATGGAATGAAGGGGATTGCGCGCCGCCGCCGGTGCTCGTGCATGACTGGATCGCGCGCCATGCGCTGGACCGGCCCGATGAGCTGGCGCTCGAATCGGAGCATGAGCCGGGGCGGCGGTATAGCTGGAGAGAGCTGGCGGCGCACACCGATCAGTTGGCTCGGCGGCTCGCCGGATTGGGGGCCGGGCCGGAGAAAGTGGTGGGCGTTTCTTTGGAGCGGTCGGTCGACCGGGTGCTCGCGATGTTTGCGGTGTGGAAGGCGGGGGCCTGCTATTTGCCGGTCGATCCGGAGCTGCCGGAGGAGCGGCGGGCGATGCTTTTGAGAGATTCTGGGGCGATGGTGCTGATGGCGAGGGAGGTTCCGTCGGAGGGGGTGGGGTTGAGCGGGGCGGTGACGCCGCTTCTTGTCAGTAAGAGGGATGGGTTGCCGGCGGACTCTGGGCCGGAAGTGGAGCCGCGGGCGGCGGTGGCGGAAAACCTTGCGTACGTAATCTATACCTCGGGCTCTACGGGGATGCCGAAGGGTGTGGGCATCTCACATCGACATGCCGCGGGGCATTTCGCGGCGGCGGCCGGTTTCTATCGGATGAATGGTACCGATCGGGTGGTGCAGTTTGCCTCGATGAGCTTCGACGTTTCGATGGAACAGGTGGGAGTGGCTCTGGCCTCCGGCGGGACGTTGGTGGTTCGGGGTCCGGAGCTGCCTCCGCCATTGGAGCTTTCGGCTTGGATGACGCGGTGGGGGATTACCAACGCGAACCTGCCGACTGCCGTCTGGAGCGAGTGGAGCTGGTCGGACGCGCCGCTGCCCGAAGGATTGAGGGTGCTGGTGACGGGAGGCGAGGCGATGACTCCGGCGGCGGCGGAGCGGTTCCGGGCGCGGCTGAATGAGATGGACGATCCGCCGGTGGTCTACAACGGTTATGGGCCGACCGAGACGGTGGTGACGGCGACCTGTTATGACCTTCGCCATGGACGTCTGCCGGAATCCGGCTCGGTTTCGATCGGCAGGTTGTTGCCGGGGCGTATCGGGCTTGTGGTGGACGAGTCGGGCAAGATCCAACCGCTCGGCGGCGTCGGCGAGCTGGTACTGGGGGGCCTGCTCGCGCGGGGCTATCTCGATCGGCCGGATCTTACCGCCGAGCGATTCCGCCCCAACCCCTTTACTGACAAAGAGGGCGAGAGGCTTTACTGGACCGGCGACCGCATCAGGCAGCGGCACGATGGCTCTTTCAATTACCTCGGCCGCACCGACCAGCAGATCAAAATCCGCGGCTTCCGCATCGAGCCGGGGGAGATCGAAGCCGCTCTCGTCCGGCATCCGGCGATCCAAGAAGCGATCGTGCTCGCCCGCGAAACTCCGGAGATCGGCAAGCGGCTGATCGCCTGGGTCCGGCCGCGCTCCTTGGAGGTCGTTCTCGATGCGGACGAGCTGCGCCGGGATCTCTCCGGCCGCCTTCCGGCCTACATGATCCCCTCGGCGTTCGTGCAGGTCGAAGAGTGGCCGCTTTCCGCCACCGGCAAGATCGATCGACGCGCGCTGCCCGATCCTTCGTTCGATTCAAAGAGCGAGCGGATCGCCCCGCGCACGCCGACGGAGGAGATCGTCGCCGGTCTGTTTGCCGAGCTTCTCGGCGCCTCGGATCTCGGTGCGGACTCGGATTTCTTCAACCTCGGCGGCCATTCGCTGCTCGCGACGCAGCTCGCCTCCCGCCTGCGCCGGACGTTCGGAGCCGAGCTTCCTCTCGCAGAGCTGTTCGCCGGCTCGACGGTCGCCGCGATCGCCGGGCGGATCGACGATCTCGCCGGCCGGCCTCACGAGGCGCTGCTGCCGCTCGTCCGGAGCGCGCGCCCCGCCGACCTGCCGCTCTCGTTCGCCCAGGAGCGGCTCTGGTTCCTCGATCGCCTGGAGCCCGGTACCTCCACCTATAACGTCGGGTTCCGGCTCGCGCTCGACGGCGCGCTCTCGCCCGCGGCGCTCGCCGCGGCACTAAGCGCGCTGGTCGCACGCCACGAACCGTTGCGCACCCGCTTCGCCTTCGTCGACGATCGGCCGACCCAGCGGATCGAGCCGCCCGGCGGCTCCGCTCTTCCGGGAATCGATCTTTCGGCGCTCCATCTTTCGGGGATTGGGGCCGGGCGAGCCCTCGCCGAAGCCGATCGAATCGCCAAGGCCGCAGGGCGCCGGCCGTTCGATCTGGCGCGCGGACCGGTCTTTCGTTCGACGCTTCTCCGGCGCGCGCCGGATCATCACGAGGCGCTGTTCGTGTTCCATCACATCGCGACCGACGGCTGGTCCACGGGCGTCTTCTCGCGCGACCTGGTGGAGCTGTACGGCGCGGCGCTCGAAGCGCGGCCGGCGGATCTTCCCCCGATGCCGATCGACTACGTCGATTGGGCGCTCTGGCAACGCTCATGGCTCGCGGGCGAGGCGTACGAACGGCAGCTCTCCTGGTGGCGCGAGCGGCTTGCCGGGGCGCCGGAGGTGATCGACCTGCCGCTCGACCGGCCGCGTCCGGCGCAGCCGAAGCGGCGCGCTCAGACGATCCGCTGCGAGCTGTCGGCCGAGCTTTCCGCCGCCGTCGCCCTCCGCGCGCGCAGCGCGAGCGCCACGATCTACATGACGCTGCTCGCGGCCTGGGCCGCCCTGCTCTCCCGCTTGGGGGCCGGGCGCGACCTGGTGATCGGCCTGCCGATCGCGAACCGCAACCGCGCCGAGACCGAGGGGTTGGTCGGTTTCTTCGTCAACTCGCTGCCGATCCGGATCTCGGCCGATCCGGCCCCCGCACCGCATCTGACCCTGGGAGACCTGCTCGCCCGCGCGCGCGCCGCGGCGCTCGGGGCGTTCGCGCATCAGGATTTTCCCTTCGACCGGCTGGTGGCCGAGCTGGGCGGCGCTCGCGGCGGCGGCATTCCTCCGGTCTACCAGGTCTCGTTGATGCTCCAGAACCTCCCCGCTCCCGTGCGGATGCCGGGGCTCTTGACCGGCGTCGAAGAGCTGGGCGGCGGCACCGCGAAGCTCGATCTGGGGCTCGCGGTCGTGCCGATTTCGGTAGGCGGCGCGGAGCGGTTCACGGCGCTGCTGGAGCTGAACCTCGATCTGTTCGATCCGCCGACCGGCGCGCGGCTGCTCGCCGGATTCGAGGCGATGCTTAAAGAAATCGCGGCGTACCCGGAACGCCTCCTCGCGGAGGCCGAGCTGCTGGGTGCTGCCGAGCGGCACCAGCTTCTCGTCGAATGGGGCGAATGGAACGAGCGGGATCTCGCGCCCGCGCCGCTGTGCGTACACGACTTCCTCGGCCGTCACGCGCGAGAGCGGCCGAACGCCCCGGCGCTCGAATCGGAGCACGAGCCGGTGCTGCGGTACACCTGGGGCGAGGTGGCCGCGCACACGGATCGGTTGGCGCGCCGGCTCGCCGGTTTGGGCGCGGGGCCGGAGCGGGTGGTGGGGGTGTCGCTCGAACGCTCGGTCGACCGGGTGCTTGCGATGTATGCGATCTGGAAGGCGGGAGCCTGCTACCTGCCGGTCGATCCCGAGCTGCCGGCGGAGCGGCGGGCGTTGCTGCTGTCCGACGCGCGGGCGGCCGTACTGATTGCCAGAGAGCTACCGCCTGAGCTGTTGAACTTTAACCGCAAGATTGCGCCGCTTCTTCTCAGCAAGGAGAGCGGATTGCCGGTGGACTCCGGACCGGAAGGGATTCCGCGGACGGCCGTGGCGGAAAATCTGGCGTATGTCATCTACACCTCGGGCTCGACGGGGCTGCCGAAAGGGGTTGGAATCAGCCATCGGCATGCGGTGGGGCATTTCGCATCGGCATCGGCTTTCTATCGCATGGATTCGAGCGACCGGGTGGTGCAGTTTGCGGCCGCCAGCTTCGACGTTTCGATGGAGCAGGTGGGCGTGGCGTTGGCCTCCGGCGGCACGCTCGTGGTGCGCGGTCCAGAGCTGCCGCCGCCGCTGGAGCTGTCGGCCTGGATGACGCGGCACGGGATCACCCACGCGAACCTGCCGACGGCGGTCTGGTCGGAATGGAGCCGATCGAAGGCGCCGTTGCCGATTGCCCTGCGCGTCTTGGTGACCGGCGGCGAGGCGATGACGCCGGATGCGGCGGAACGCTTCCGCTCGCGCCTCGCGGAGATGGATCATCCGCCGACGGTCTATAACGGCTACGGCCCGACCGAGACGGTGGTGACCGCCACCTGTTACGACTTGCGATGGGGCCGGCTGCCGGAATCGGGCGCCGTGTCGATCGGCCGAATCCTGCCGGGGCGCCGCGGGTTCGTGGTCGATGATGCGGGCGAGATCCAAACCCTCGGCGGCGTCGGCGAGCTGGTGCTTGGCGGTCTGCTCGCGCGCGGCTATCTCGATCGGCCGGATCTGACCGCCGAGCGCTTCCGTCCCGATCCATTCGCCGAGCAAGCCGGCGCACGAATCTATTGGACCGGGGATCGTGTCCGGCAGCGGGGAGACGGCTCGTTCGACTACCTCGGCCGCACCGACAGCCAGATCAAGATCCGCGGTTTCCGCATCGAGCCGGGGGAGATCGAGGCGGCGCTCCTGGGGCATTCGGGGGTCAAGGATGCGATCGTGCTCGCTCGCGAGGTGCTGGGCGCGGGGCCGCGGCTGATCGCCTGGTATCGGCCGCTCGGGGATTTAGGCACTGGCACCGACCTCCGCGCCTTCCTCGCCGGGCGGTTGCCGGACTACATGGTGCCGTCGGCGTTCGTCGAGGTGGGGCAATGGCCGATGACGGCCACCGGCAAGATCGATCGCCGCGCGTTGCCCGAGCCGCAACGCTCTCCAGCCGGCGAACGGACGCCGCCCAAAACTTCCGTGCAGCACCTGATCGCCGGCCTCTGGCGCGAGGCGCTGCCCGATCTCGGGGACGAGGTGGCGATTGAGGACAGCTTCTTCGAGCTGGGTGGCCATTCGCTGCTCGCCGTGCGCATCACGTCCAAGGTGGCGGCAAACTTCCAAGTCGAGCTGCCGCTCAAGCGTCTGTTTGAGGCGCCGACGATCGCCGGCCTCGAAGCGGCCGTCCTTGCCGCCGAGACGCGCCCGGGCCAGAGCGAGAAGATCGCGCGGGTCCTGCTGCGGATGAAGAACCTGTCGGACGAAGCGAAGCGCGAGAAGCTCGCATTGGGTTGACTCTGAATCGGCGGGTGTGCTCGTCCCAGGAGCCCATTGACCCCTGAACACTACTCCGGCACCTCGACCACAATCTCCCCCTCCACAACCCCGGCCACCGCCTTGCCGCCGTTTTGCAGCTTGCCGAACAGGAGCTGGTCGGTGAGCGGCTGGCGGATCGTCTCGTCGATCACGCGTCCGAGGGGGCGGGCCCCGAAGGCCGGGTCATAGCCCTTCTGGGCGAGCAGGGTGCGCGCTTCCGGCGTGATTTCGAGGGTCACCTTTTTGGTCTGCAGCTGCTTGGCCAACTCACCGATCATCTTGTCGACGATCTGTTCCATGACCCCCGGGTCGAGCGGGCGGAAGCGGAGCCGGGCGTCCAGCCGGTTGCGGAACTCGGGGCTGAACAGCCGCTCGACCGCTTGATCGCTCGCCGGGTCGCCGCGGAGCGCGGGGGAGGCGCCGGGCTCGTCGCGGAGCGCTCCGAATCCGGCGCCCACGGCCTCGATTGCGCCGAGAGGCGAAGCGCCGAAGCCGGGGGTTCGCTGCGCCATCTCTCGCGCGCCGACGTTCGAGGTCATCAGCAGGATCACGTGCCGGAAATCGGTCGCCTTGCCGTTGGTGTCGGTAAGCGTGCCGTGGTCCATCACCTGGAGCAGCAGGTTGAACACGTCCTCGTGGGCTTTTTCCACCTCGTCGAGCAGCAGTACCGCGTGCGGGCTTTTGGCCACCGCCTCGGTGAGTAGGCCGCCGCGGTCGTAGCCGACGTAGCCCGGGGGGGCGCCGACCAGGCGCGAGACCGTGTGGCGCTCCATGTACTCGCTCATGTCGAAACGCAGGAATGAGATGCCGAGAGTGAGGGCGAGCTGCTTGGCCATCTCGGTTTTGCCCACTCCCGTCGGTCCCGTGAGCAGGAAGGCGCCGACCGGTTTCTGCGGTTCGCGCAGTCCCGCGCGCGAGACCTTGATCGCCATCACCAGACGCTCGATCGCCGCGTCCTGACCGAACACCACCGCCTTTAATTCCGATTCGAGCGCCTGCAGCCGGTCGCGGTCGCTGCCGTGGACCCGCTTGGGCGGAATCTGCGCCATGGTCGACAAGATCCGCTCGATCTCCGGCGCGCCGACCCGCTTGCCTCCGGCGAGCGATACCGCGGCGCCCGCTTCGTCCATCAGGTCGATCGCCTTGTCGGGCAGGCGCTTGTCGCGCAGATGGCGCTCGGCCAGCTCGGCGGCCGCGCGCAGGGCGGACTTGGTGTAAGTGACGCCGTGGTGCAGCTCGTACCGTTCGCGCAGCCCTTCGAGGATGCGCACGGTCTCTTCGATCGAGGGCTCCAGGACCTCCACTTTTTGGAACCGCCGGGCGAGCGCCGCATCGCGCTGGAAGTTCTGTCGGTATTCCTCCCAGGTGGTGGCGCCGATGCAGCGCAGGGTGCCGTCCTGGAGGGCGGGCTTGAGCAGGTTCGAGGCGTCCATCGATCCGCGGCCGGCCGCTCCGGCGCCAATCAGCGTGTGGATCTCGTCGATGAACAGGATCGGCCGCCGGTCGCGCGAGCCGCCGCCGGTCTTGCCTGCGGCGGCGCTGGCTGGAGTCGGCGGGGTGGTCTTCGGCGCCTCGGCACCCTCGGCACCGTCTTTCGCTTCCAGGGTCGTGAGCGCCGCCAGCGCCGAGATCACCGCTTTCAGCCGATTCTCGAAGTCGCCGCGAAAGCGCGTGCCCGCGAGCAGCGCGCCGAGGTCGAGTCGAAAGATCCGTGTCTCGGCAAAGCGCGGCGGGACGTCGCCCTTGGCAATCCGGAGCGCCAGTCCCTCGACCAGCGCGGTCTTGCCGACGCCCGGATCGCCGACGTAGATCGGGTTGTTCTTCCGCCGCCGCTGGAGGATGTGGAGGGTGCGCTCGATCTCGCGGTCGCGGCCGATCAGGGGATCGATCGCCCCTTTCTTGGCGAACGCGGTCAGCTCCTGGCAGAACGCCTCGAGCGGATCACCCGCGGGAGAGGCGTCGCCCTCGTCGTCCTCCTCGCCCCCGTCGCGCTCGCCGATCGCTCCGTCGTCCCCGTCGGAGGGCCGGTCCAACCCGCCGGGGCCGGTGCCGGAAAGGCGCGAGACGCCGTGCGAAAGGTAGGAGATCACGTCGAGCCGCGAGACGCCCTGTTCGTCGAGCAGGGAAATGGCAAAGGTGTCGGGTTCGGCGAAAAGGGCCACCAGCACGTCCGAACCGCGAACCTCCTCGCGGCCGGAGCCGGCCACCTGGGCGCTCGCCCGCGCCAGGGCATGCCGGACGCCGAGGCCGAGGCGCGGCTCCATATCCTCATCTTCGAAGCGGTCCAGCTCCTCGGTGAGGAACTTCGCGAGCTGGCGCTTGAGCTCTTCGAGGTTCGCGCCCGCGTGGCGCAGCACGTCGGCCGTGCCGCGGTCGAGGGTGAGGGCGTAGAGGAGATGCTCTACCCCGGCGTATTCGTGGCCCAGACGGGCCGCTTCGGAAAGCGCCACGGAAAGGCTGATCTGGAGCGGCTGCGAAAGGTTCAAGCGTCCCCCTCCGCGGCGGGTTCCAGGGTCAGCAGCAGCGGCATCCCTTCCGCGCGCGCCTCGGCGGTCACCTCGGCGACCTTGGTCTCGGCGACCTCTTTCGGATAGACGCCCGCGACGCCGATTCCCTGATGATGAACTTCGAGCATGATCTGCGTAGCCTCGCCCGGCGGTCGGCGAAAATGGGTGATCAGAACGTGGACGACGAACTCCTGACTGGTGAAGTCGTCATTGTGCAGCAGCACCCTGTAACGCTTCGGCCGGTCGATCTTCTTCCGTTTTTTGACCGCGACGCCCGATTCGCCTGCAGGGTCGGAGGTGGGGCGGGTCATGGGTCCATCCAGTTTTCGAAGACCAAGCCTGGAACGCGGGAGAACTCATTCACGTTGTTGGTTACCAGGATCTGCCGTGCGGAAATGGCGTGGCCGGCGATCAAGTTGTCCAAGGCGCCTATCTTCTTCCCCGATCTCTCCAGGTACCCCCGGACTCTGGCGCTGGCCACTGCGGCTTCCTCATCGAAGGGAAGAATTCGCAGGGGAGCCAAAAAAGCTCCAAGGCGCTCGTGCGCCCGCAGGGGGTTCTCACTCTTCTCGGCGCCAACTCGAAGCTCATGCACCGTGACTACGCTCAAAGAAACCGCCGCGCGGCCGATGGCTTCGAGCTTCTCGCGTATCCCCGGTGGCCGGTGGTTGAGCGCGTAGATGCAAATGTTGGTATCCAGTAGGTAGATCAGAGGTCAAGCTCCTCGCGCTCCTGATCGATCTGCTCCGGGCGCTCGAACCCTTTGGGCATCCCCTCGAACGCGGTCCAGAATTCGGCCGGCCATTCGTTGGCGTCGAGCGATTCCAGGATGATCTTGCCGCCTTCGCGCCGGATCGATACCTCGTCCGCGTCGTCGGCGAAACGAAATTCCTTGGGCAGACGAACCGCCTGACTGTTGCCGCTCCAGAAGATCTTGGCTGTCATCGCTGGGTGACCTTTCGATCCGAAGTATACACCCGTATATACGGCTACTTCCCCGCCAGTTCCGCCAGCATCGCGGTGTACATCTCCAGGTTCAGGAGCATCCGGTCGCGGCCGATCCATTCGTGCTCGCTGTGACCGGTGTAGACCTCGCCGGGCATTCCGGGGCCGAAGTTGACGCCGTTCGGGAGCAGGCGGGCGTGGGTGCCGCCGCCGACCGAGATCGGCTTCGGATCGGCCTGGCCGGTGAAGTGGGCGAAGATCCCGAGCAGCACCGGGATGTGCGGCGCGCCGTCGACGTAGTGGGGATCGTTGACGTCGGTTTTGAGCGTCACCGGGATCTTGGCCTTATTCGACCAGGCCTCGACGGCTTCGAGGATCGACGTCTCCACCTCCTGCTTGGACCGGCCGACCGGTCGGCGGAGGTTCAGGCCCGCCGTGAGCCGGCCGTTTTCGATCTTCAACGTTCCGAGCGAAAGGGTGGCCTTGCCCATGAACGGGTGCTCGTAGCCGACTTGGCCGAATTTCTCGGCGTAGATTCCAGTGCCCACCAGGTCGTTGAGCATCCGGACCATCCGCGCGGCCTGGCCATCCGACCAGGTTTCGGTTCCGAGCAGGGCGGCGAGGTGGGCGATTGCGTTCTTGCCGTCCCAGGGGGTGGAGGAGTGAGCCGAGACGCCGCGGGCGCGCACGACCAGATCGCCGTTCGGCCGCGGCTCGAAGGTGAACCGGACCTCGCCGTCCTTGCGCGCCGCGTCCGCCAGGCGGGTGAGAATTTCGGGGCCGGCCGCGGAGATCGTCGCCTCGGCGTCCTCCGGAACCTGGGAGAGGAAGAAGCCGCCGGAGAAGCTCGCGAGCCGCGGACCCTTGGCCGCCTCTTCGCGCACCGGATCAAGTCCCAGCTCGATCGAGCACCAGCCCTTCTCGGCGATCACCACCGGGTAGTCCGCGTCGAGCCCGACGTTCAATGCCGGCGCGGTCCAGCCGGCGAGGAACGCCTGGAACGGCACCCAGTCGGATTCTTCGGTATAGGAGATGACCAGGTCGACCCGCTTGTTGGGAGCGAGCCCCTTGTCCGCCAGCGCCTTCATCGCGTAGAGCGCGGTCGCGATCGGACCCTTGTCGTCTTCCGATCCGCGGCCGAGCAGTTTGCCGGGTTCGCTCTCGGCGTCGAGCCGGAAAGGATCCTTCGCCCATTTGCTCGGATCGACCGGCTGCACGTCCCCATGGACGATCAGGCCGAGGCGGTCCTCCGGTTTGGCGTCGGCCTTGCCGACGGAAACCACCACCACCGCGCCGTGGTCCTCGAAGCCGAACCCCATCTCCTTCGCCTTGGCCTGAAGATAGGCGGTCAGCTTGTGGAATTCGGGGTTCTGCGCATTTGCCAGCCCTTCGGTCGCAACCGTCCGAAACTCGACCAGCTCGTTGAGGGTCGTGATCGATGTCTCGCCGTAGGTTGCCTTGGCGTACGCCGCAATCTCCAGGGAGCGGGGCGAAGGAGGAGGTGGCGCCGCGCAGAGGCGAAACGAGAATAGAAGAGAGAGGGCGGCGGCGTAGGGGAGCGGTTTCATCGGATGGCTGTCGTTTCTCTCGTCGGGGAGCGCTCTTGAGGGAGTCAAGTATACCGACGGGAGCGAGACCGCGGGCCGGCCGCAACCTCCGGCCTCCCGCCGGGTAGCCATCTCTGATGGATTTCCTGCGGGATCTTCGCCTCGCGCCTTGAGGTTCGCGCGGAACTCGGGCGCTGCCAAGGCATCCGACGCCGAAACCTTCGTCGCGGTCTCGGGCTCTCTCCTCCTGGTCGCCTTCGCCGGATGCACAGCTCTAATTGTCGTTGCCGCACAGAAGTAGTTGACGCCGGGGACCGGCCCAACGGGCCGCCCGAGACAGCCTGGCATGGAAAGGCGGCGAGCCTGACCTAGAAATGCACCCTGCGGGCTCCGCAGGAGCGGACTTTGACGAGGCCCGTCCGCGACTCACACCCTTTCTTAGCGAGCGGGTCATTAACGGACGGAGGGGGCCGGGTTCTCTCCCCACCTCCGACGCTCCCTCGTCGTCCTCCCTCCCGGCCCTCTCCGGCTGTTTGCCCACCGGGCGCGCTAAGATCTGACGCTATGGAGTCTCCCGAGCTTCTCGCCACGCTCGGCGCATGCGCCCGTGTACGCGCTCGGCTCGCCGACGCCGAAGGGATGGTCGAAGGCGAGGAACGCCGCGATCGCGATCTCGGCGCGTTTTACCTTTACCTCGCAGTCCAAGAATGCATTGACCTTGCGACGCATTGGGTGGCGGAAGCGGGATGGCCGGTGTCGGACGATGCGGGAGGTTCGTTTGCATTGCTCGCCGACCGCGGCGTTCTCGACCGGTCCCTCGGCGAGGGGATGCGCGTTGCGGTCGGTCTTCACAACCAGATCGGCCATGACTACGCGGCGCTCGACCCCGAGCGAATCGGCCGCGAGTTGCCGGAGGGCGCGCGGGCTCTCCGCGAGTTTCTCGCCGCGGTTGCCGAAGAGGCCGGGCTGCAGCCGTCGGCGACGGCACGCTACCCCGGCTGATTTCCGAGGCTTCCGAAGCGCGCTTCCGGTCGTCCGAAGAACCTCACGGACCTTCCGAAGGCGATTCCCGATCGAGCGAAGCGGGCTACGGTTCGTCCGGAGGGGTCCCGGAGGGCCGGGAACACTCTTCCGGCTCCCCGGAGTTCTCTTCGACCGGGCCGTGAGGCTCTTCGGAAGACCGGAAGATCTCTTCCGTCGAGGAGTTGAGCCCTACCGGCCTCCGGAAGCGCGCTTCGACCTTCCGATGAAGAGACCCGGAAGTCTGGTGAAGCCTGCCGTCGATCGGTGAAGCTCTTCGGACGGGGCGGTGAAGCTCTTCGGACGGCCGGTGAACCTCTTCGAATCGCCGGAATACCGCTTCCGGGCCGACAAGAGAAAGAAGGTCGAAACTGGTGCAGTTCCGCGTCGCGCCGCTGCGCAGCTGTCGCCGTTCGACGACGGTCGAGCCGGGTCCGGTCAACCAAGCGGTGACCGGTCCGGAACGGTAAGGCCATCGCATAGGCAGGGGTGTGGGTCAAGGTAGTCCGGCCCAACGGGCCGGGAGAACCCAGCCCAGGGCTGAGGCCGAAGGCCGATGCCCTGGGGGAAGGATCACCACCTCCCGGCGGCCTGAAAGGCCGCGAGAACTTAAGGCTCGACAGATCCGCAGACTCC
>JBBSBW010000054.1:0-42929 GCA_038250865.1 Thermoanaerobaculia bacterium
GTCGTTCGCCCAGGAACGGCTCTGGTTTTTAGAGCAGCTCCAGCCGGGCACTTCGGCCTACAACGTCTCCTCGTCGGTGAGTTTCGACGGCGACCTCGACGTGGCGGCGCTCTCCGGCGCGCTCGACGAGATCGTGAGGCGGCACGAGATGCTCCGCACCCGCTTCGCGGTCGAAGCGGGCAAGCCGGTGCAGATCGTCGAGCCGCCGCTGCCGTTGCCGTTCGAGCAGGTCGACCTGTCCGAGGTGCCGGTGGCCGAGGGCGCCGACGGTGCCGACGGTGCCGACGGTGCCGAACGGATCGAGCGGGCCGAAAAGCTCGCCTACGACGCCGCGCATCAGCCGTTCGATCTGGACCGGGCGCCGCTCGCCCGCGCACTTTTGGTCCGGGTGGGGGACCGGTCGTATCGCCTGACCGTCGCGATGCATCACCTGGCGACCGACGGCTGGTCGAACGACGTGATCCTGCGGGAGATCTCGGCGCTCTACCCGGCGATGCATTCCGGTGAGCCGTCGCCGCTTCCGGAGCTCCCGATCCAGTACGCCGATTACTCGCTGTGGCAGCGGGGCTGGCTCCAGGGCGAGGCGCTGGAACGGCAGCTCGGCTGGTGGCGCACGGCGCTTGCCGGTGCGCCACCGCTTCTGGAGCTGCCCCTCGACCGGCCGCGTCCGGCGGTGCAGAGCTTCGTCGGCGACCGCGAGCGCTTCGAGATTTCCGCCCCGCTCGCCGATGCGTTGCGCGGCCTCGGCCGCGCGCGCGGCACGACGATGTTCATGACCCTGCTGGCCGCGTTCGACGCGCTGCTGTCCCGGATCGCCAACGTCAACGATGTGGTGGTCGGCACGCCGATCGCCGGCCGCGGCCGGCGCGAGGTGGAGGGCCTGGTCGGCTTCTTCGTCAACACGCTCGCCCTGCGCACCGACCTCTCGGGCGATCCGACCTTCTCTTCACTGCTGGCCCTCGTGCGCGGCGTCACCTTGGGCGCTTACGCGCACCAGGACGTGCCGTTCGAGCGGATCGTCGAAGATCTGGCGCCGGAGCGCAGCCGCGCCCATTCGCCGGTTTTTCAGGTCCACCTGGTGGTCGATGCGCCTCCCGCGGCGCCCGTCGCCCCGTTGCCGGACCTGATCATCCGGCCGCTCGGCCAGACGCTGGAGATCTCGAAGTTCGATCTGACGCTGATGGTGGTGGACGGCGGCGCGGGTCAGCCGCTCTATGCCCAGCTGCGCTACAACGTCGAGCTGTTCCTCCCGGCGACGATCGCGCGAATGGGCGAGCGGTTCCTCCGCCTGCTCGCTCTGGTGAGCGCCGAGCCCGAAACGCCGATTTCGCACCTCGACCTGTTGCTGCCGGCGGAGCGCCGGACGCTGCTTTCCGAATTTTCCGGCATCGGGCGTTTGAACCCGCCGCCGCAAACCGGCCGGTCGATCGCCGAACTGTTCCTGGCGCGCGCCGCCGACCGGCCGCAGGCGCTCGCGATCCTGTTCGAGCAGGAGCGGACGACCTACGGCGAGCTGGCCGCGCGAGCCCGACGCCTGGCGCACCATCTCGCCGGCATGGGTGTCGGACCGGAGGTGTTGGTAGGACTGTTCCTCGAACGCTCGCCGCGGCTGGTCGAATCGATGCTCGCGGTCTGGATCGCCGGGGGCGCCTATCTGCCGCTCGACCCGACCCTGCCGGCCGAGCGCTCGGGCGCGATGCTTCGCGATGCCGGCGTGCCGATCTTGATCACCGAAGAGTCGCTGCAGGACGAGCTGCCCGAGCACGCCGCCTGGCCCCTCGATCTCGATGCGATCGAACCGCTGCTCGCGGCCGCAGGGGCCGAGGCGATCGATGCGGAAGCCGCGGGCCGGGTCGATCCAGATCAGCTCGCCTACGTGATCTACACCTCCGGTTCGACGGGCAAACCCAAAGGGGTGGCGGTGCCTCATCGCGGCCTGGAGAACCTCTCCCGTCGCCAGGGCGAGTTGTTCGAGATGATGCCCGGGGCCGGCCCCGAGCCGCGCGTGCTCCAGTTTGCTTCGAGCGGCTTCGACGCCTCGGTGTCGGAGATCGCGGTGGCGCTGGCAAACGGCGGCGCGTTGGTGATGGCGGCCAAAGCGTCGATCCTTCCGGGTTTCGAGCTGTACACCCTGCTGCGCGACCGGGCGATCTCGAACGTGACGCTGCCGCCTTCGGCACTCGCGGCGCTGCCGGCCGACAAGCCACTGCCGGCTCTCCGAACGCTCGCCGTCGCCGGAGAGGCCTGCCCGATCGATTTGGCCGAGACCTGGAGCGTCGGGCATACGGTGATCAACGCCTATGGTCCGACCGAAAACACCGTCTGCATCGCGATGCATGCGTACGTCCCCGGTTCGGGCCGGCTGCCGCTGGGGCTCCCGACGCCCGGAGTCGACGCCTATGTCCTGGACCGCCGGGGCATCCTCTCGCCGGCCGGCACGCCGGGCGAGCTGGTGGTCGGCGGCATCGGCCTCGCTCGCGGTTACCTCGGCGCGCCCGATTTGACCGCCGAGCGTTTCGTCCCCCATCCGTTCTCCTCCGTGCCCGGACTGCGCCTTTACCGCACCGGCGACCTGGTGCGGTGGTCGGCGGACGGCGAGCTGGAATTCCTCGGCCGCATCGACTCCCAGGTGAAGGTGCGCGGCTTCCGCATCGAACTGGGGGAGATCGAGCGCGCGCTTTCGGCCCATCCGGACGTCCAAGAGGCGGTGGTGGTCGCCCGGGCCGAAGGGGGGACCGAAAAGCGGCTGGTCGCCTACGTCGTGCCGCGGCAGGGCTGGGCGGGGGAGTCGCCCGACGCGCTCGCGCCGCTTGAAGCTTCGGATCTGCGCGCGTTTCTGTCCCGGACGCTGCCGGAGTACATGATTCCTTCGGCGATCGCGACCCTTTCCGAGCTGCCGAAGAACACGAGCGGCAAGGTCGACCGCAAGGCGCTCCCGGATCCGCGCGAGGTGGGCGCGGCTGAGCGCGAGATCGCGGGCCCAAGAAACCCGGTCGAAACCTTTCTGGTCGGCCTGTTCGCCGAGACGCTTCACATCGACGCCGTGGGCATCGACGAAAACTTCTTCGAGCTGGGCGGCAACTCGATCGCGGGCGCCATGTTGGTCAACCGCCTGCAGGAAGAATTGGGCGAGATCGTTCACGTCGTCGTGATGTTCGAGGCGCCGACGATCGAAGGGCTCGCGGCCTATTTGGTCGAGAACTATCCCTCCGCCCTGGCTCGCCGGTTCGGCCTCGCGGGCGCCGGCGCCGGAGCGAGCGCAGGTCCAATCACCGAAGAGAAGATCGCGGCGTTTACCGCGCTGGTGCCGGTGCGCAAGCCGGTCCGTCTGGCAGGCGCCCGGAAGAACCCGGGCGTGTCGTTCGTGCTGTCGCCGCCGCGCTCCGGCTCGACGCTCTTCCGCGTCATGCTCGCCGGACATCCGCTGCTGTTCGCTCCGCCCGAGCTGGAGCTGCTGCCCTACGACGATCTGCGCGAGCGGCGCGACGACTTCCCCGGCCGCTACAACCACTTCCTCGAAGGGGCGGTGCGCGCGGTGATGGAGCTGGACCGGCTGACGGCGGGGGACGCCGAAACCGCCGAGGCGAAGCTCGACGCCTGGGAGCAGGAAGGGATCTCGATGGCGGAGGTCTTTGCCCGCCTGCAAAAAGCCGCCGAGCCGCGGCTGCTGGTCGACAAGACCCCCGGCTATTCGCTCCATCCGAGCATCCTTTCGCGCGCCGAGGAGATGTTCGAAGGCGCCCGCTACATCCACCTGATCCGCCATCCGTACGGCATGATCCGTTCGTTCGAAGAGGCGAAGCTCGATCAGGTGTTCTTCCGCGCCGAGCACAGCTTCACCCGGCGCGAGCTGGCGGAGCTGGTCTGGCTTGTCTCGCACCGCAACATCCTGGCGTTTTTCGAAACCCTTCCCGCCGAGCGCAAGCACGCGGTGGTGTTCGAGCAGCTGCTCGCCGAGCCGGAGCGCGTGCTGCGCGGCGTCTGCGAATTCCTCGGGCTCGATTACCAGCCCGACATGGCGGCGCCTTATCAGGCGTCGGCGGAGAAGCAGTCGGCACGGATGACCGACGGCCTCCACTCCTGGTCGCGGATGGTCGGCGACGTCAAGTTCCACGAGCACGGCCGGATCGAGCGCGGCGTCGCGGATCGCTGGAAGAACGAGATCACCGAGGACTTCCTCGGCGAGCCGACGCGCGACATGGCCGAGGCCTTGGGTTTCGCCCGGCGCGAGGCGGGCTGGGTGCCGCTGGGGCCTTCCGGCTGGCAGGTCGGGCAAGAGCTGCCGCTGTCGTTCGCCCAGGAGCGGCTCTGGTTCCTCGCCCGGCTCGAACCCGATTCTCCCGCTTACAACGTGCCGAGCGCGCTGCGTTTGCGCGGTGCGCTATCGACCCCGGCGCTTTGCGCCGCGCTCGACGCGCTGGTCGAGCGCCACGCCGCCCTGCGGACGCGCTTTGCCGATCGCGATGGCCACCCGGTGCAGATCGTCGAGCCGGCCCGGCCGGTGGCGCTTGCCGGCATCGATTTGAGCCGGATCGACGGCGCGGCTCGCGAGGCCGAGCTGTCGCGGTTGGCCCTGATCGAGGCGCTGCGTCCGTTCGATTTGTCGCACGCGCCGCTCCTGCGCGCCGCTCTGGTGCGGCTGGCCGACGACGATCATGCGGTCCTGTTCGCGATGCATCACATCGCCTCGGACGGCTGGTCCTCCGGCATTCTGGCGGGTGAGATCGGCGCGCTCTATGCCGCGGCGCTAACGCATTGCGCGCCGGCCCTCGCCCCGCTGCCGATCCAGTACGCCGACTACGCGGTCTGGCAGCGCGCCTGGCTCGACCGCGAGACGCTCGATTCCCACCTCGCCTGGTGGAAGGAGTCGCTCGCGCCGGCTATTCGTGGCGGCGAGCTGCCTCCGGCGCTTGAATTGCCAGCCGATCGCCCGCGCGGAGTGTTGGGAGGGGGAGCCAACAAGCGCGGAGCCACCCGCTTCTGGGCGATTCCGGCCGAGCGGTTGAACGGCCTCGACCGCCTGGCACAGGAAGAGGGGGCGACACCGTTCATCCTGTTCCTGGCGGCATTCGGCGCGCTGCTTGGGCGCGCTTCGGGTCAGACCGATTTCGCGGTGGGCACCCTGGTCGCGAACCGGACGCGGGCGCAGATCGAAGGGCTGATCGGCGTGTTCATGAACACCCTCGCGCTGCGGCTCGACCTCTCGGGAGATCCGAGCTTCCGCGAGCTGGTGCGGCGCGCCAAGAGCCTGTCGCTCGGCGCGTTCGCGCACCAGGAGGTGCCGTTCGAAAAGGTGGTGGGCGAGATTCAGCCGAACCGCGACCTCGGCGGCTCGCCGCTGTTCTCGGTCATGCTGCTGCTCCAGAACGCGCCGGCCGGCGCGCTGTCGTTGCCCGGCCTCGCGCTCGAACGGGTGGCGTACGAGAAGACGACCTCGAAGCTCGATCTGACGCTCACCCTGTTCCAAGGCGCCGACGGTTTGGGCGCGCAGTACGAGTTCGATCTCGATCTGTTCGACCCGGCGACGATGCTGCGGATCGGCGCGCGCTTCGCGACGCTGCTCTCGGCCGCGAGCGCCGAGCCCGACCGGCCGCTCTCGGGCGTCCCCGCGGCAACGCCGTCCGAGATGCACCAGACGCTCGTCGAATGGAACGACCGGCCGGCGCCCTACGATCCGGCGGTCTGCCTGCATCGCTTGGTGGAGGCGCAGGTCGATCGGACACCCTCGGCTCTTGCCGTGGTGGCCGAGCAGGGGGAGCTGACCTACGCCGCGCTGGAAGCGCGTTCCAACCGCCTGGCGCATCGCCTGATCGGGCTCGGCGTAAGGCGCGGTGCGCGGGTGGCGGTGGTGGCCGAGCGCAGCCTCGACCTGATCGTCGCGATCCTCGGCACGTTGAAGGCGGGCGCCGCCTACGTGCCGCTCGATCCGTCGTATCCGGTGGAGCGGCTCGCCTACCTGTTCGAGGACTCAGAAGTAGCCGCGGTGGTGGCACAGGACCGGTTCGTCGCGACGCTGCCCGCGACCGCATTTTCGATCGTTCCGATCGTTCCGATCGCTCCGATCGTTCGGATCGACACCGACCCGCAGCTCGGCGAAGAAAGCGACGAACGGCCTGCCGTCGGCTCCACCCCCGACGATCTCGCCTACGTCATCTACACCTCGGGCTCGACCGGCAAGCCCAAGGGGGTGTTGATCCCTCATCGCGCGATCGGCAACCGCGTGCAGTGGCAGCTCTGGGCGCATCCGTTCGCCCCCGGCGAGCGGCTGCTCCAAAAGACGCCGACCTCGTTCGACGCCTCGGTCTGGGAGCTGTTCGCGCCGCTCGCCGCCGGGGGAGTGCTGGTGTTTGCGCAACCCGACGGCCATCGCGACGCCGCCTACATGGCGCGCACGATCGCCGAACAGGGCGTGGGGACGTTGCAGCTCGTGCCGTCGATGCTCCAGGTGTTCGTCGAAGAGCCGGATCTCGCGCGATGCACGTCGCTCCGGCGGGTGTTCGCCGGAGGCGAGGCGCTTCCCACCGCTCTGGCGCGCCGGTTGGCCGAGCGGCTCGACATTCCGCTTCACAACCTCTACGGCCCGACCGAGACGGCGATCGACGTCGCGAGCCGGCCGCGGGTGGGAGAGGTGACCGGCAGGACGATCTCGCCGATCGGCCGGCCGCTGCCGAATCTGCGCCTGCTGCTGCTCGATCGCGATCGGCGCCCGGTGCCGCTGGGGGCACCCGGCGAGCTGTGCGTCGGCGGCGTGAACCTCGCCTGGGGTTATCTCGGCAGGCCGGATCTCTCCGCCGAGAAATTCGTTCCCGATCCGACCGCGACCCTTTCCGATCGGCCCGCGGCGCACGGCTTCGGACCCGGCTCGCGCCTCTACCGGACCGGCGACCTCGCGCGCTTCCTACCGGACGGCGAGATCGAGTATCTCGGCCGGATCGACAGCCAGGTGAAGATCCGCGGCTTCCGCATCGAGCTGGGCGAGATCGAAAGCCAGCTGCGGCTGCACCCGCAGGTGGCGCAGGCGGTGGTGGTCGCACGTTCCGGCAACGAGGGCGAGACGGAAGGCGACAAGCGTCTGGTCGCTTATTTCGTGGCGACCGAAGGGAGCGATCCGGACGATCTCTCGCCGCGCGAGCTGAAAAGCTTCCTCGCCCGTGAGCTGCCCGAGCACATGGTGCCGGCCGACTTCGTGCGGCTCGAATCGTTGCCCACGCTGCCGAACGGCAAGCTCGATCTCGCTTCGCTGCCGGCGCCGACCGACCTCGCCGCCCCACGAGGCGTCCAAATCGCCGCGCCGAAGACCCCGGTCGAAGAAATCCTGGCGACCATCTGGGCGCAGGTCCTGGGACTCGAAACGGTGAGCGTCACCGACAGTTTCTTCGACCTCGGCGGCCACTCGCTCTTGGCGCTCCAGGTCACCTCGCGAGCGCGCGCCGCGTTCGGCGTGCCGGTGAAGGTTCGCACCCTGTTCGAGGCGCCCTCGGTCGAGCTGCTCGCGCGCAAGATCGAAGCCGCCCGCGCGGCGCTTTCGGTGGGCACCGAGCCGCTGCCGCCGCTGGTGCCGATCTCGCGCGATGAGCCGCTGCCGTTGTCGTTCGCCCAAGAGCGGCTCTGGTTCCTCGACCGGCTGCTGCCGGGGAGCCCCGTCTACAACCTGCCGATTTTCCTCCGCTTTGTCGGCACCCTGTCGATCCCCGCGCTCGCCGGTTCGCTCGCCGAGATCGTCCGCCGCCACGAGTCGCTGCGCACGACGTTCGTGCTTGGCTCGATTGGCTCTGCTGGCTTCGACACCGAGGAAAGGCCGGTGCAACAGATCGCGCCGGTCGAAGAGGTACCGAGGTTCGCCAAAATCCGGCTCGTCGATCTCGGAAACGTTCCTGCCGAGCGCAAGAAGCCGGAAGCCGAGCGGCTGGCCGATCGCGAAGGGCGCCGGGCGTTCGATCTGGCCCTGGGACCGCTGGTGCGCGCGACGATGGTGCGGCTCTCCGCCACGGACCACGTCGGCCTGTTCAACCTCCATCACAGCGTGTCCGACGACTGGTCGAGCGGCATCCTGGTGCGCGAGCTGGGCGCGCTCTATGGCGCGGCGCTCGCGGGAGGCCCAAGCCCGCTTTCCGAGCTGGCGATCCAGTACGCCGATTACGCGGCCTGGCAACGCCAATGGCTCGACGGCCCGGCGCTAAAAAGCCGGCTCGGGTTCTGGACCCAGGCTCTCGCCGGGGCGCCGCTCGCGCTCGATCTGCCGGCCGACCGGCCGCGTCCGCCGGCCCAGAGCTTCCGCGGCGGCAACTTCGGTCTGCGCCTGCCGGCGGAGATCGAGAGCGCCGTCCGTTCCTACGCCCGGGGTGCCTCCGCCTCGCCGTTCATGGTGCTGTTCGCCGCCTTCACGACGCTGCTTGGGCGCTTGGCGGGTGTTGAGGACGTGCTGGTCGGTTCGCCGGTCGCAGGACGCACCCGGCCCGAGGTCGAAGGGCTGATCGGCTTCTTCATCAATACCCTCGTGCTGCGCGCCCGGCCACGGGCGGAAGCGAGCTTCGCCGCCCTGGTTTCGGAGGCGCGCGCCAACCTGCTCGATGCGTTCGCCGAGCAGGACCTGCCGTTCGAAAAGCTGGTGGGCGAGCTGAACCCGGAGCGCGATCCGTCGCGCCCGCCGATCTTCTCGGTCAACTTTTCGTTCCAGACCGCGGCGATGGGGCAGCTCGATCTGCCCGGGGTCGCGATCGAACCGTGGAAAGGCGGCAGCGGCACCGCGAAGACCGACCTCGCGCTGTTCCTTTCGGATCAAGGCATCGGCATCTCCGGCGCGCTCGTCTACTCGTCCGACCTGTTCGATCGCGCAACCATCGGCCGCTACGCCGGCCATCTCGAAACGTTGCTTGCCGGAGCGCTCGCCGACCCGGCGCGGGCGTTGGCCGAGCTGCCGCTGCTCGCCGTCCCGGAGCAGGCGCAGATCGTCGGCGTTTGGAGCCGGTCGGCGGAGTTTGTTCCCGCTGCGCCGTCGACCCTCGCCGCGCTGTTCGAGGAGTCGGTCGACCGGTTCGGCGAGCTGGCGGCGGTGGCGACGAGCGCCACGACGACCGCCGAGGGCGCTATAGGCGACCGGGAGCTTTCGTACGCCGAGCTGGAGGCGCGGGCGAACCGGCTGGCCCACCACCTGCGGGCGTTCGGCGTCGGCCCGGAGGTGGCGGTCGGCGTCTTCTGCGATCCGTCGTTCGAGCTGGCGGTCGGCCTGCTTGGGCTAGCCAAGGCGGGCGGCGTCTACGTGCCGCTCGATCCGCAGCTGCCGCTCGAACGGCTCTCCTATCTGATCGAGGACGCCGGGCTCGCGATCCTGCTTACCCAAGAGCATCTCCAGGAGACGCTTCCGGCGCTGCCGGTGTTCGCGATCGTCTTGGACGGTGCGGGCTGGGAGCTGATCGCGGCGAGCCCCGAGACGAGGCCCGAACCGGCGATCGAGGGGGCGGAAGGGCTCGACGCGCTCGCCTATGTGATCTACACCTCGGGCTCGACGGGCAAGCCCAAGGGGGTGGGCGTCACCCATCGCGGCATCGCGAACATGGGGCGCGAGCATGCGCGGCTCACCGCTCTTGAACCGGGGGATCGGGTGCTGCAATTCGCCTCGATCGGCTTCGACGCCTCGATCGCCGAGATGGCAAACGCCTGGGCCACCGGGGCGACGCTCCTGTTCGCCGGGCGCGAGCAGCGGATGCCGGGGGCCGGCCTCGCGCGGCTGCTCACCGAACAGAGGATCACGCTCGCGACCCTGCCGCCGTCGGCGCTCGCGGCGCTCCCCGACCTGCCCGAGGGGGTGCCCGCCGCGCTGGTGGTCGCGGGCGAGGCCTGCCCGCCGGAGGTCGCGGAGCGGTGGCGGCACGGCCGCCGCTTCGTCGACGCCTACGGGCCGACCGAGACGACGGTCTGCGCCACCGCGCTGGTCTACGACGGCGGCCGGATCACCATCGGCCGGCCGATCGCGGGATTCGAAGCGTACGTGCTCGATCCGTCGGGCGCGGTCCAGCCGCTCGGGGTTCCGGGCGAGCTGCTGCTCGGCGGCCCCTCGCTCGCCCGCGGCTACCAGGCCCGGCCCGAGCTCACCGCGGAGCGCTTCGTGCCCCATCCGTTCGATTCGGCCCATGCGTCCGATGCGCCCGGTGCGCGGCTCTACCGCACCGGCGACCTGGCGCGCTGGATCGCGGTCGTTCGCGGCGGAGCGGAGGTGCGCGAGCTGGAGTTCCTCGGCCGGATCGACCATCAGGTGAAGATCCGCGGTTTCCGCATCGAGCTGGGGGAGATCGAGACCGTCCTTGCGACTCTTGCCGGCGTGCGCGAGGCGGCGGTGCTCGCCCGTCCGGCGGCGGACGGCGATCTGCGCCTGGTCGCCTATGTCGTCGCGGCGGAGAACCGGCCCGAGCCGGCGGATTTGAAAGACGCGCTGCGCGCAAAGCTTCCCGACTACATGGTCCCGGGCGTGATCGCGGTGCTCGACGACTTTCCGCGGAACGCCGCGGGCAAGGTCGATCGGCGTGCGCTCGCCGGCATCGACCCGGCGCGGGCCACTGCGGAGCGTGAGTACCTGGCGCCGCAGACCGACATCGAGGTTGTCCTGGCCGGCATCTGGTGCGAGGTGCTCGACCGCGAGCGGATCGGCATCGACGAAGATTTCTTCGAGATCGGCGGCCACTCGCTGCTCGCCACCAAGGTCGTGGCGCGGGTGCAGAAGGTCTTTCGCATCGATTTGGAGCTGCGCGACTTCTTCGCCGCGACGACGATCGAGGCGGCGGCGCGCACCCTCATCGCCAAAGAGCTAAAACCCGGCATGGCGGCGCGCACCGCGCGGCTGCTGCGCCAGATTCAAGAGATGTCTGCCGAGCAGCGCCAGGCGCTTCTCGCCAGGACCCCTGCCCACGAAGGAGCCGAGGACGCATGAGCGACACGACGACCCAAAGCCGCGGGATCTCCGGCGAGGATCTGGATCTTCTCTCCCGGATGCTTGAAGAGGAGGGGTTCGGAGCCGCGTCGCCGGCCGCGATCCCGCGCCGCGACGCCGCAGGGCCGGAGGGGACGGGGATCCCTTTGTCGTATGCCCAACAGCGGCTCTGGTTTCTCGACCGGCTGCAGCCGGGCTCGGCACAGTACAACCTGTATTCGGCGCGCCGGTTTCCGCAGTCGATCGCCCTGCCGGTGCTCGCGCGCACCCTCGGGGAGCTTGCTCGCCGCCACGAGACGCTGCGCACTACGTTCGTGGAGGTCCAGGGCCGCGCGGTGCAGGTGATTGCGCCGCCGCCCCGCGCGGCGGTCCCGCCGGTCATCGATCTGCTCGGGCTGCCGAACTCGCGGCGCGAGGACGAGGTGGCGCGGGTCGCGGGTGCCGAATCCCGCCGTCCTTTCGACCTCGCGCGGGGGCCGCTCTGGCGCGCGGCGGTCGTCCACCTAAGCGAAGGCGAGGATGTCCTGCTGTCGGTGATGCACCACATCATCTCGGACGGTTGGTCGCTGGGCGTGATGATGGGCGAGGTCTCGCGCCTGTACGCGGCTTTCGCCGCCGGCCGACCGTCTCCTCTGCCGGAGCTGGCGATCCAATACGCAGATTTCGCCCTCTGGCAGCGCGCACGTCTTGAGGGTGGCGAGCTCGCCCGGGAGCTTGACTTCTGGCGTGCGGAGCTGTTGGGTGCGCCGCAGGTACTCGACCTGCCGGCCGATCGACCGCGGCCGGCGGTGCAGAGCTTCCGCGGCGCCAACGAGATGTTCTCGATCCCGGCCACCGATGCGGAGCGGCTGCGCGAGCTGGCGCGAGAGGAGGGCGCCACCCTGTTCATGGCCGTGCTTGCCACCCTCGGCGCCACGCTGGGCAGGATCGCCGGGCGCTTCGACCTGCTGATCTCTTCGCCGATCGCGAACCGAAACCGCCCCGAGATCGAGACTCTGATCGGCTTCTTCGTCAACACCTTGGTCTTGAGGGTCGACCTCGCGGGGAAACCGAGCCTGCGCGAGTTGATCCGCCGCACCAAGCGGCGGACCCTCGCCGCTTACGATCACCAGAACCTGCCGTTCGAGAAGTTGGTCGAGGAGCTGCGTCCGGAGCGCGACCTGGCTCACGCGCCGCTGGTCCAGGTCATGTTGGCGCTGCAGACCGAGGATGCTCCGGCGCCGCCGCCCGGCGGGGGAGCCGGCGGGGCGACCGCCGCGTCGGAGGTGCCACTGATGAACGGTACTGCGAAGCTCGACCTTTTGATCTCGATGATCGAGTCTTCGCGCGGTTTGAACGGTATGGTGGAGTACGCGACCGATCTATTCGACGGTGCGACGGTGCGGCGGTTGCTCGACACCTGGCGGACGTTGATCGCCGGGGCGCTTGCCACGCCTGAGGCGGCGGATCGGCCGCTCGCCGAGCTGCCGCTGCTCGACGCGGCCGAAACCCGGCGCCTGGTGGTCGATTGGAACGACACCGCGGTCGCTTACGATCGGGCCGGAGCGCGGCTCCACGATCTGGTCTTTGCGCAGGCTGCGGCGACGCCGGATGCGATCGCTGTGATCTTCGAGGAATCGGCGCTTTCCTACGGCGCGCTGGCCCGCGCGGCGCAGCGCTTGGCACAGTCGCTGCGCCGTCGCGGCATCGGCCCCGAGATCGCCGTCGGCGTCTGTCTCGAACGGTCGCTCGAAATGCCGATCGCATTGTTGGCGGTGCTCGAAGCGGGAGGTTTTTACGTTCCGCTCGATCCTGACTATCCGGCGGATCGGCTTACCTACATGCTCACGGACAGCCGGGTGCCGTTGGTGCTGATCTCGGCCGCGGTGCGGGCGCGGCTCGCCGATCTGCCCGAGGGCGTTGTGTGGGTTGATCCGGGCGATTGGGAGACGCTCAATCCGATCGCGCCGGAGCCGGTCGGACGCGCGACGACCGAGCCGGAGACGCTCGCCTACGCGATTTACACCTCGGGCTCGACCGGCAAGCCGAAAGCGGGCATGAATGCGCACCGCGGGATCGTCAACCGATTGCTCTGGATGCGTGAGCGCTACGCTTTCGGACCGGCGGATCGGGTGCTCCAAAAGACGCCGTTCAGCTTCGATGTCTCGGTCTGGGAGCTGTTTCTACCGCTCCTGTCCGGCGCGCGGCTGGTCATGGCCCGGCCGGGCGGTCATCAGGACGCTGGCTACCTGGTCGAACTGATCTCCCGCGAGGGAGTAAGCGTGCTCCACTTCGTGCCCTCGATGCTCCAGGTGTTCGTCGGCCAGCCGGGGGTGGCGGAGCTAAGCAGCTTGCGGGCGCTGATTTGCTCCGGCGAGGCGTTGCCGTCCGCCCTGGTCGATCGCTTCTTCGCCCTGTTTTCCGGCCACCCGGGCGCTCGCCAAGAACCCGAGCTGCACAACCTGTACGGACCTACCGAGGCGGCGGTCGACGTCACCGAACAGGTCTGCCTGCCGGGCCTCGCGACCGTGCCGATCGGTCGGCCGATCGCGAACCTGCGCATCTATCTGCTCGATCCGGAGCGCCTGCCGGTGCCGGTGGGCGTTCCCGGAGAGCTGTTCATCGGTGGCGTCGGTGTAGGCCGCGGATACCTGCATCGGCCGCAGTTGACCGCCGCGGCGTTCGTGCCCGACGGCATCGGCGGAGAGCCGGGCGCCCGGCTCTATCGCACCGGCGACCTCTGCCGGTTCGCCGTGGATGGCGCGATCGAGTATCTCGGGCGGATCGACCACCAGGTGAAGATCCGCGGCTTCCGCATCGAGCTGGGGGAGATCGAGCGAGCGCTCGCCGATCACCCGAACGTCTCCGAGTGCGTGGTGGCGACCTACGGCCCGGCGACCGATCGGCGTATCGCGGCATATCTGGTGGCGGGTTCGTCGAACCCGCCGTCGATTGAGGAACTCCGCACGTTTCTCGGTCGCAGCCTGCCCCTGTACATGGTTCCTCAAGCGTTCGTCACCTTGGCCGCCCTGCCGCTGTCGCCGAATGGGAAGGTCGACCGAAAGGCATTGCCGGCGCCGGAAGTTTCGCGCGGGTCCTTGGGCGAGCGGTACGTCGCGCCGCGAACGGTCGCCGAGCAGGTGCTGGCGGCGGTCTGGGAGCACGTGCTCGGCGTAGAGCAGGTCGGCGCCCATGACAATTTCTTCGCTCTCGGCGGGGACTCGATCCGCAGCATTCAGGTGCTCGCGATGGCCCGCGAGCGAGGTCTGGAAATTTCGCTCCAGCAGCTGTTTCAACATCAGACGATCGCGGCCCTGGCCGCCGTCGCTGTAAGTCCTTCAGCCGTGGAGGCGCCCACCGAGCCGTTCTCACTGCTCGCGCCGGAGGATCGCCAGCGCCTGCCGAGCGGGCCGGGGATCGCGCTCGATGACGCCTATCCGCTGGCGATGCTGCAAGCCGGCATGTTGTTCCATATGGTGCTGCGGCCCGAAGATCCGCCGTACCATAACGTCGACAGCTGGCAGCTGGTCGCGCGGTTCGACGCCGAGGCGTTTGCGCGTGCCACCGCCGATGTTGTCGCTCGCCATCCGGTGATGCGCACCTCGTTCCACCTGACCGGGTTTTCCGAACCGATCCAGATGGTCCACCGGGAGGCGACCTTACCGCTGACGGTGTTCGATCTCATCCACCTGACGGCGCTCGAGCAGCAGCGGGAGGTCGCGGCGCTGGTGCGCGCGGAAAAGCTCAAGATCTTCGATTTCACCCGCGCGCCGCAGCTGCGCTTTCACGTCCACCGGCTCGCCGAGGATCGGTTTCAGTTCACGCTCACCGAGAACCACGCGATTTTCGATGGCTGGAGCTTGCACTCGACCTTGGCCGAGATTTTCAGCCGATATTTCGCTTACCTTCGCGGTGAGACTCCGGCTTCCGAGGCGCCGCTCGCGCTTACTTATCGCGATTTCGTCGCGGCGGAACGGCGGACCCTCGAATCGGAGAGTGCCAAGACGTTCTGGCGCGAACACTTGGCCGGCGCCTCGGTGCTCGAGCTTCCGCGCCCCAACCCGGTGACCCAGGCACCGGTCGGCCCGCGAGTCCGCCGGCTGATCCCGAACTTGTCGCCGGAGGTCTCGCGGGCGGTGCGGGCGCTCGCGCGTCGTTCGACGGTGCCACTCAAGAGCGTGCTGCTCGGCGCGCACTTCAAGGTGATGAGCCTGCTTTCGGGCTCGCCCGACGTAATGATCGGGATCGGCTTCAACGGCCGCGCCGAGCTGTCGGGTGGGGACGAGGTCCGCGGCCTGTTCTTGAACACACTTCCGGTCCGGTTCGAGGTCAAGGACGAGAGTTTTGCGCGAACCTCTGAACGGGCGTTCGAAACCGAACGCGACATCCTGCCCCACCGCCGCTACCCTTACAACCGTCTCCAGCAGGAGAACGGCGGCCGGCCTTTCTACGACGTCATCTTCAACTACATACACTTCCATGTCGTGGACAAAATGCTCGCCCACGAGGAGATCGGTGTGGTGGGTTTCCATGCCGCCGAAGGGACGAACTTCCTGCTCCAGGTTGCGTTCGCACCGGGCACCGACGAGCAGGGCATTCACTTCGCGCTCGAATACGACGGTGCGCGCCTATCGGAGACCGATGCGGCATGGATCGCCGGTTACTTCACGCGCTATTTCGCCGCGCTTGGCCAGGACCCGGACGCCTCGACCGCAACCGCCTCCCTGCTCGCCCCGGAGGAGCGCGAACAGATCCGCGCGGCGACCGCGCTCGCTGTTTCGCCGGTTGCACCGCCCTCTCTGGTCGAGCTGTTCGCGCGTGCGGTCGCCGCGCATGGAGAGCGGGAGGCGGTGCGCTGCGGCAACGCCGGGCTCACCTATGCCCAATTGGACCGGCGCGCCAACGCTCTTGCTCACCGCCTGATTCGCGACGGTGTGCTGCCCGGCGACCGGGTCGCGGTGTCGCTTGACCGGTCGGCCGATCTGATCGTCGCGCTGCTCGCCGTGCTCAAGAGCGGCGCGGGTTACGTGCCGATCGATCCGACTTATCCAGAGGAGCGCCGGGCGTTCCTGCTCAAGGATTCGGGCGCGCGCCTGCTGCTCGACCAGGTGGCAGTTGATCTCGGCCAAGAAGACGACACGGCGCCCGCGCTGCGAATCACCGCGGGCGACGTCGCTTACGTGATCTACACCTCGGGCTCGACGGGCAAGCCGAAAGGGGTGCCGGTACGCCACGGCGAGGTGGCGCGGCTGATGTCGGCGACCGATTCGTGGTTCGGTTTCGGACCCGACGACGTCTGGACGCTGTTTCACTCCTACGCGTTCGACTTCTCGGTCTGGGAGATCTGGGGGGCGCTCGCCTACGGCGGCCGGCTGATCGTGGTGCCCACCGCGATCTCGCGCGCCCCGGAGTCGTTCTATCGCCTGGTCCGCGACGAGAAGGTCACCGTGCTCAACCAGACCCCGTCGGCGTTCCAGCAGTTGATCTGGGCCGAGCGGGGGGTCGTCGAGGCCGACGGCGCGGCGCCTCTGGCCCTGCGCTACGTGATCTTCGGCGGCGAGGCGCTCGACTTGGCCGCGCTCGCGCCCTGGTTCGAACGGCATCCCGATGCGTGCCTGATCAACATGTATGGCATCACCGAGACTACTGTCCACGTCACCTATCGACCGATCGAGAAGGCCGACGTCCTGGCGAAGCGGGGGAGCCTGATCGGCGTGCCGATTCCCGATCTCGCCGTCCACGTGCTCGATGCGTTCGGAGTGCCCGCGCCGCTTTGGGTCTCCGGCGAGATGTACGTTTCGGGCGCGGGGCTCGCGGTCGGATATCTGGGGCGGCCGGAGCTGACGGCCGAGCGGTTTGTTCCTGATTCGTCTTCCGACCGACCGGGCGAGCGGGCCTATCGTTCGGGCGACCTCGCGCGGCGGCTATCTCAAGGATCGGGCTTCGACCTCGAATATCTCGGCCGGATCGACAACCAGGTGAAGATCCGCGGCTTCCGGATCGAGCTGGCGGAGATCGAGGCGGTGCTCGCCGCGCACCCCGGCGTCCGGCGCGCGATCGTGGTGCCGCGCGAGGATGTCGCGGGCGACAAGCGCCTGGTCGCCTACGTCGTGCTCGCGGACGATTCGATCTCGGCCGACGATCTGCGCGGCGCGGCGCAGGCAAAGCTGCCGGAATACATGGTGCCGGCGGCGGTGGTGATCCTGCCGGAGCTGCCGCTCACGCCGCACGGCAAGGTCGACGTGCGCGCGCTGCCGCTGCCGGCCGGCACTCGCGAGGCCACGCGCCAGGTGTTCGTCGAGCCGCGGACGCCGCTCGAAGAGCGGATCGCGGCGATCTGGATCGAGGTGCTGCGGATCGAGAAGGTGGGCGTGCGCGACGGCTTCTTCGATCTCGGCGGCAACTCGATCCTCGCCACCCAGGTGTTCGCCCGGCTGCGCGAGACGTTCGGCTTCGAGGTGCCGATGCGCACGCTGTTCGAAGAGCCGACGATCGAGCGCCTGGCGGTGACGATCGGCGAGCTGCAGGCGCGCGGCCCAAGCGCCGAGGCGGAGTCGCAGCGGATCGCGCCGCGCCGGAGCGAGGGCGATGCGGTCGGAGGGGGCGCAGTTCCCGCGGCCCCCAAGGATGCCGACAAGATCCGCACCGATCTCGCGGCGATGACGCCCGAAGCGATCCGCAAGCTGCTCGCCGAGAAGCGGGCGAAGAAACAACAGGGAGGACAGGGGTGAGCGAAATCTCCGAGGCCGATTCTGCCGCCGAGCTCGACGCCGAACTCGAAGCCGAGCGGCTGGCGCTGCTGGAGCTGCTGCTCGAAGAGGAGTCGGAGGAGGCCACCTCCGCCCCCGCCGCGGCGATCGAACATGCGACGGCGCAAGAGCGGATTCCGCTGTCGCTGTCGCAGCGCCGGCTGTGGATCGCCGATCGGCTCGATCCGGGGACGGCGCTGTTCAACATCCCGGCCTCGCAGCGGCTCTCGGGGAAGCTCGACATCCGGGCGCTTCGCGCCGCGCTCCAGGCGCTGGTCGATCGCCATGAGAGCCTGCGCACGACGTTTTCGACCGCCGGCGGCGATCTTGGGGCGCCCGGCGCGCGCGGGGCGAGCGAAGGTTTCCAGGTCATCGCCCGGCATCGCGAAGTCGATCTGCCGCGGATCGACCTGTCGCTCCTGCCGCTTTCCCTGGCGCTCCAGACGGCTCTGCGCCTGTCGGGGCTTTCCCAGTCGCGCAGCTTCGACCTCGAACGGGGTCCGCTCCTGCGCTTCGCCCTGATCGAGATGGCACCCCGAGACAGCGTGCTGCTCGTGACGATGCATCACATCATCGCCGACGGCTGGTCGCTATCGATCTTCCAGCGCGAGTTCGCCGCGTTCTACGCGGGCTTTGCGAAGAATCAGCCGGCAACGCTTCCGGCGCTGCCGATTCAGTACGCCGACTTCGCGCTCTGGCAGCGCGACTGGCTGCGCGGCGAGGTGCTCGAAAATCAGCTCGCATTCTGGCGCGACCATCTCGCCGATGCGCCGTTCTTGGCCGAGCTGCCGACCGATCGGCCGCGTCCCAGGGTGCGCAACTTCCGCGGCGGGAAGGTCGCGCGCCTGGTCGCCGATTCGGTCACCGAGGCGTTCCACCGCCTCGTCCGCGGCGAGGGGGTGACCTATTTCGCCTCGGCGTTGGCGCTCGGCCATGCCTGGCTCGGCCGCCTCACCCAGAGCGACGACGCGCTGATCGGCTCGCCGATCGCCGGGCGCCACCGGGTCGAGACCGAGGGCGTGATCGGTTTCTTCGTCAGCAACCTGGTCTTCCGCGCCCAGCTTCGAGGCGATCCCACGGCGCGCGAGGTGCTGGTGCGGACGCGCGAGGAAACGCTCGCCATCCTGTCGCACCAGGACGTGCCGTTCGACCTGCTGGTCGAAGCGCTCGCTCCGGAGCGCGACCTGTCGACCACGCCGATCTACCAGGTGCAGCTGATGGCGTTCGAAGCTCAGCACCGCGCCGACGCGGCGGCACAGGCCGAGGACGAGATGGCACGCACCGCGGCGATGGGGGGCTTGCGCCTCACGCCGCTAACCTCGGGCGACGAGATGTCGATGTTCGACCTGTCGGTGACCGTCGCCGAAGGGGGGCGTCGGCTCGCGTTGCAATACAACCGCGATCTGTTCGATGTCGCGACGGTCGAGCGGATGGCCGGCTACTTCGAGAATTTGATGGCGGCTTTCGTCGCCGAGCCCGATCGCCACCTGTCCGAGGTCGCGATGATCGGGCAAGACGAACGGCGCCAGCTGTTGCTCGAATGGAATCCGCCTTCCGCCCGGGCGGCGTTTTCCCGGAAAACTTTGCTGCCCGAATGGGTGGCGATCCACGCGGCCGACCGCCCCCAAGCGATCGCGGTCGAGATGGGGGACATGTCCCTCACCTACGCCGAGCTGGACGAGCGTTCGAACGCGCTCGCTCGTTACTTAAGGATGTTCGGCGTCGGACCCGAAGTGAGAGTAGGACTCTGCCTCACGCGGTCGCTCGATCTGGTGGTCGGCTTGATCGCGGTGCTGAAAGCCGGCGGCGCTTATCTGCCGCTCGACCCCACCTACCCGATCGACCGGCTGGCCGGCATGATCGAAGACGCGGGGCTGATGCTGCTGCTCGCCCACGACGCCACGCTCGACGCGCTGCCGGCGGGCACCGCCTACGTGATCAACCTCGACCGGACCGACGAGATGGCCGCGATGATGGGAGTGGGTGGAGCAGGCGCCGACGGGGGAGCGCCGGAGCCGCCGCCCGGCCCCGGCCCAGAGCACCTCGCCTACGTGATCTTCACCTCGGGCTCGACGGGCCGGCCGAAGGGCGTGATGCTCGCCCACGACGGCCTCGCGAACCTGTGCGCCGAACAGGCGCGGATCTTCGCGGTGGGGCCGGAGAGCCGGGTGCTGCAGTTCGCCTCGGTGTCGTTCGACGCCTCGGTCGCCGAGATCGCGGTGGCGCTCTGTGCGGGCGCCGCGCTGGTGCTCGCCCGGCCGGACGATCTGCTTCCAGGGCCGGGTTTGGTCCGATTGCTGGCCTCCCGGCGGATCACCAAGGCGACGATTCCGCCGTCCGCGCTCGCCGTGTTGCCGGCCGGAGCTTAAGGCGAGCTGCCGGACCTGCGCACCCTGGTGGTCGCGGGCGAGGCCTGTTCGCCCGAACTCGCGGAGAAATGGAGCCGCGGGCGCCGATTCGTCAACGCCTACGGCCCGACCGAGGCGACGGTCTGCGCCACCGCAGAGGTCTTCGTCGAGGGGACGGCGCTCACCTTGGGCCGGCCTCTTTCCAACGTCGAGATCCACGTGCTCGGGCCCCGCTTCGAACCGCTGCCGGTGGGGGTTGCGGGCGAGCTGTCCATCGGCGGCCGGGGCCTTGCGCGCGGCTACCTGAACCGCCCCGATCTGACCGCCGAGCGCTTCGTGCCGCACCCCTTCGCGGCCGAACGCGGCGATTTCGGGGATCCCGGCGCGCGGCTCTATCGCACCGGCGACCTGGTGCGGCGCTTGACCGACGGCCGGGTCGAGTTCCTCGGCCGGATCGACCATCAGGTGAAGGTGCGCGGCTTCCGCATCGAGCTGGGCGAGATCGAGGCGGCGCTCCGCGCGCAGGCGGGGGTCAAGGACGTCGTGGTGCTCGCGCGCAACGATTCCGGCGGCGGTGGTCTATCTGGCGGTTTATCAAGCGGCAATGCCGACCGGCTGGTCGCCTACCTGCTCGCCGAGCCCGAGCGCGAGCTGGTGCCGGCGGACTTGAAGGCGGCGCTTGCCGCGCGGCTGCCGGAGTACATGGTCCCCGCGGCGTTCGTGGTGCTTGGGGCCTTTCCGCTCACCGCGAACGGCAAAGTCGATCGGAAGGCGCTGCCCGCGCCGGAGCTGGCGCATCTGCACGTCCTCGGCGTGCGCTACGAGGCGCCGCGCGATGCGATCGAAACGCTGGTGGCGGAGGTCTTCGGCGAGGTGCTCGGCCTTTCCGGCGAGATCTCGATCCACGATTCGTTCTTCGACTTAGGCGGCCACTCGCTGCTCGCCACCCAGCTTTTGTCCCGCGTGCGCGACGCGTTCGGCGTCGAGCTGGCGCTGCGCCAGGTGTTCGAGGCGCAGACGATTGCGAGCTTCTCCCGCTCGATCGAGGCGGCGCAGCGCGAGGCGCGCGGTCTCGAATCCGGGCCGATCGAGCGCCGACCGCACGTGGCCGGGGCGGATCTGCCGCTGTCGTTCGCGCAGGAGCGGTTGTGGTTTTTGGATCAGCTGGAGCCGGGAAGCCCGACCTACAACATCCCGAGCGCCCTGCGCGTCCGCGGTGCGCTCGATCCTTCGCGGCTCGCTGCGGCGCTGCGCTATCTGGAGCGGCGCCACGAGTCGCTGCGCACGACGTTCCCCACGCGGGCCGGGCGCGCGGCGCAGGAGATCGCGGCGCCGGACTCCGCTGACTCCCCCCGGGGTGCGCTGCTCTTTGCGCGGGTGGATCTTGCCGCCCTCTCGGAGGCGCGCCGCGAAGTGGAGACGCTGCGCCTCGCGGCGAAGGAGGCGATCCGGCCGTTCGATCTGGCGACCGGACCGCTCGGCCGCGTGGTGCTGGTGCACCTGTCGCCGCAGCCGGCGACCGAGCAGGCGCTGCTGCTCACGGTCCATCACGTCATTTCCGACGGCTGGTCGATGGGCGTCTTCGTGCGCGAGCTGGCCGAGGTCCACTCGGCCCTCGTCGAAGGTCGCGAGCCCGACGCCAAGGTCCTGCCGCCTCTGCCGATCCAGTACGCCGACTTCGCAGCGTGGCAGCGCGGCTGGCTCACCGGCGACGTCCTCGCGCGCCAGATCGATCACTGGCGCCGGCATCTGCTCGGAGCGCCCGAGTTGCTCGCTTTGCCCACCGACCGGCCGCGGCCGGCGATCCAGAGCTACCGCGGCGCTTCGGTCGCGCGGCCCTCGGCTCCGGGGAGCGTCGAGCGCTTGCACGCGCTTTCGCGGGCGGAAGGTGCCACGCTGTTCATGACCCTGCTCGCCGCCTGGTCGACGCTGCTCTATCGCTATACCGGGCAGACCGACATTCCGGTCGGCACGCCGATCGCGAACCGCAACCGGGCGGAGGTCGAAGGGCTGATCGGCTTCTTCGTCAACACCCTCGTTCTGCGCACGCGGGTGTTGCCGCGCCAGAGCTTCCGCGCGCTGCTCGGCACGGTGCGCGAATCGACGCTCGAAGGGTACGCGCACCAGGATCTGCCGTTCGAAAAGCTGGTGGAGGCGATCGCGCCGGAGCGCAATCTTTCCTACTCGCCGCTCTTCCAATCGATGCTCGTGCTGCAGAACAACCCCGACCGGCCGCTCGAATTGCCGGGCTTGGAAATCTCCGGCCTCGCGATGTCGGGCGAGGTGTCGAAGTACGACCTGACGCTGAACGCGATCGAGCTGGGACCGCGGCTCGCCTGCCGCGTGGTCTATAGCTCGGCGCTGTTCGAGCCGGCGACGGTCGAGCGGATTCTCGGCCATCTCCACGCGCTGCTCCACGCGCTGCTTGATCAGCCCGACCGGCCGGTCGGGACGCTCGACCTCTTCTCGGCCGAAGAGCGGCGCACCCTGCTGATCGAATGGAACGAGCCGGCGGTGGCGCATCCGTCCGAAGGCTACCTGCCGCAGATGTTCGAGGAACGGGTCGATGCCGGGCCGGCGCGCATCGCGGTCGAATTCGATTCCCGCACCGAACCGGAGAGGGCAGCCGGAGGCGCGGGATTCTCGATGCTCACCTACGCGGATCTGGACGCGCGGGCGAACCGGCTGGCCCGCCATCTGCGCCGCGCGGGGGTCGGTCCCGAGACGCGAGTCGGCGTCTGCCTGGAGCGCTCGCTCGATCTGCCGGTGGTGTTGCTCGCCGTCCTGAAGGCGGGGGCGGCCTACCTGCCGCTCGACCCGAGCCTGCCGGAGGATCGCCTGCGCTACCTGGTGGCGGACGCCTCGGCGCCGGTGGTCGTCACGGTCGGCCGGTTCGTCGAACGGCTCGGCGTCGATCCTGCCAATCGCTTCGGTCGCTCAGAAGCACCGCATCTCGTCCTCCTGGACGATGCGGCGACCGCCGCGGCGATCGCCGACGAACCGGCGGAGCGGCTGTTGCCCGCGGCTTTGGCTGAGCACCCGGCCTACGTGATCTACACCTCCGGCTCTACGGGTCAGCCCAAAGGGGTGGTGGTGACTCACGGCGCGCTGGGCAACCGGCTGCGCTATGCCCTCGCGACCGACTTTCAGACCGACGCCGAAGCGTTTCTCCAAAAGACCACGATCAGCTTCGACGTCTCGGTGCTCGAAATCTTCGCGCCATTGGTCTCCGGCGGGCGCACTGTGCTGCCCGAGCCCGAAGGGCATCGCGATCCCGCCTATCTGGTGCGCCTGATCGCCGAGCGGCGGATCACCCAGGCGTCGTTTCCCCCTTCGACGCTCGCGCTGCTGCTCGATTCGGGCGCGCTCGACGAATGCCGCGATCTGCGGCTGCTGGTCACCGGCGGCGAGACCGTGCCGGCCGACCTGCCGAACCGGGTTCATGAGCGCCTCCCTTGGATCGACATCTACAACCGCTACGGGCCGACCGAGGCGACGATCTCGGTCACCTCCTGGCTCTGCCGGCCGGACGCCGCCGAGCGTTCCCTGCCGATCGGCCGGCCGACCGCCAAAGCCCGCGTCTACCTGCTCGACAGCGAAGGCGAGCCGACGCCGCCAGGCGTGCCCGGCGAGCTGCATCTCGGCGGGCTCTGCCTCGCCCGCGGCTATCTCGACCGGCCGGCTTTGACCGCCGCGGCGTTCGTGCCGAATCCCTTCTCCGAGACCCCCGGCAAGCGGCTGTACGCCACCGGCGACCTCGCCAAGTGGCGCGCCGATGGCGCGATCGATTTCGTCGGCCGGATCGACGGCCAGATCAAGATCCGCGGCTTCCGCGTCGAGCTGGGGGAGATCGAAGCCGCACTCCATCGCTGCCCGGGAGTGCGCGAAGCGGCGGTGATCGACCGCGAGGACACGCCGGGCCAAAAGCGGCTGGTGGCGTACGTGGTGGCCGAAGCCGATGCTCCCGACGAACCCTCCGAACTACTGCGCACGTTGCGCGAGCGGCTCGCCGCCGAGCTGCCGGCCTACATGGTCCCCGCGGCGTTCGTGGCGATCGAAAAACTGCCGCTTTCGCCGACCGGAAAAGTCGATCGCAAAGCGCTTCCCGCGCCGCCCGCCGAGGCCGCCGCCGTCTCCGGCTACGCGCCGCCGCGCACCGAGACCGAAACGCTGCTCGCGGCGATCTGGGCCGAGGCGCTCGGCCTCTCCCGAGTGGGCATCCACGACAATTACTTCGCGCTCGGCGGCGATTCGATCCTGTCGATCCAGATCGTCGCCCGCGCCAACCAGGCAGGCTGCCGCATCGCGCCGCGCCAGCTGTTCCAGCACCAGACCGTGGCCGAGCTGGCCGAAGTCGCCGGCACGATCGACGCGGTCGAAGCGGAGCAGGGCGAAGTGACCGGCGAGGCGCCGCTGTCGCCGATCCAAAGCTGGTTCCTCGCGAGCGACCGGCCCGACCGCCACTGGTTCAACCAGTCGTTCCTGGTGAGCGTGGACCGTGCGGTCGAGCCGCCGACGGTTGAGCAGGCAATCTCAACTCTCGTCGAGCATCACGACGCGCTGAGGCTGCGGTTTGAAAAGCTCGCCGAGGGATGGAGGCAAGAGCTGGCGCCGGTGGGTTCTGCGAGCGACCTGCCCTTTGTGCACGTCGACCTCTCGGAGCTGCCGGCAGGGGAGCGGCGCGCCGCTCTCGAAGCGAAATGCGCCGCCCTGCAAGCGAGCCTCGATCTGGAAAAGGGGCCGATCCTGCGCGCCGCTCTGTTCGATCTCGGTGCCGACGAGCCGCGCCGTTTGCTGCTCGCGATCCATCACCTCGCGGTCGACGGTGTCTCCTGGCGCATTCTGTTCGAAGACCTGGAGAATGCGCTCGCAGGCCGCGAGTTGCCGAAAAAGACCACGTCGTGGAAGGCCTGGACCGAAAAGCTCGCGGCGCTCGCGGCCACGCTCGAACCGGAAGTCGACTACTGGCGGAGCCAGCCGGAGTCCACCTTCCGTCTGCCGATCGAGCCGCGCGGCGAAAATCTCGTCTCCGCCGCCAAGAGTGTCGCGATCTCCTTCGACCCCGAAGAGACTCGCAGCCTGCTCCAAGCGCCCGCCGTCTACCGAGCGCAGATCCAAGACCTGCTGCTCACCGCCCTCCAAGCCACCCTTGCCGGCGATCTCGCGCTGCCGATCGAGTTGGAAGGCCACGGCCGCGAAGAGGATCTCGTTCCGAACGTCGACCTCACCCGCACCGTCGGCTGGTTCACCACGCTCTATCCGGTCACCCTCGAAGTCCCCGCGAACGCCGGCCCTGGAGTGCGCCTGAAGTCGATCAAAGAACGTCTTCACACCCTCCCGAGCCGAGGCTTGAGCCACGGGCTGCTCCGTTGGCTCGGACGGTCCGAAACGCGCACAGCGCTCGCCGCTTTTTTCCCTCCTGAGGTTTCTTTCAACTACCTCGGGCAAGCCGACGCGTCCGCCCGCGGAGCGGGGCAAGCCTCTTCTGCCTCCGCCGCCACCTCTACGCTCGCCATCGCGCGCGAAAACCCCGGTCCCACCCTTTCGCCGCGCGCCACCCGCGCGCACGAGCTGGCGGTCTCCGCCGTGATCTCGGGCGGTGCCCTTCGCGTCGAGCTGCTCTACGGCGCCGAGCGGCTGGCCAAAGAAACCGTCGAAGCCTGGGCCACCGCCTTCCGCGCGGAAATCCTCGCGCTCGCCGAGCACTGCTCTTCGCCCGAGGCGTTCGGCTACACGCCGTCCGACTTCCCGCTCGCCCGCCTCGACCAAGCCACGATCGACCGCCTGTTCGGCGACGATCGCACGGTCGAAGACGTCTATCCGCTTGGGCCGCTCCAGGAGGGGATGGTGTTCCAAACCCTCGCGGCGCCCCGCTCGGGGGTCTATTACGAGCAGCTCGCCGCGACGCTCAAGGGGCCGTTCGATGACCTGCTGTTCGGCCGAGCGCTCGCCGGGGTTCTCGCCCGGCACCCGATCCTGCGCACCTCGTTCCGTTGGCAGGGGACCGAAAGTCTCCTGCAAGTCGTCCAGCACCAAGTCGAGCCGCCGCTCTCGATCGACGATTGGCGCGACGTACCGGCCGGCGAAATCCCGGGACGCCTCGCGGCGCTGCTCGAAGCCGACCGCCGTGCCGGATTCGCGCTCGACCGCGCGCCGCTGGTCGCCGCGCGGCTGATCCGCATCGGCGAAGACGAGCGGTCCCTCGTGCTCGCGAACCACCACGCGATCCTCGACGGCTGGTCGTACCAGTCGTTCACCGCCGAGCTTTTCTCGCTCTACGCCGGCCTGCGCTCCGGCCACCTGCCCGAGCTGCCGCACCGCCGCCCCTATCGCGACTTCATCGCCTGGCTCGCCACCCGCGACCGGGGCGCCTCCGAGGCCTATTGGCGGCGCGCCCTTGCCGGCTTCCGCGAGCCGACGCCGTTGGTGGTCGATCGTCCGGCGCCTCCCGGCCGGACGGGGCACGACGTGGTCCATCTCGAACGGTCGCTTTCGCGCGAGACGAGCGATGCCCTGGACGCGCTCGCGCGGCGCGAGCAGGTGACGCTCAATACGGTGGTCCAGGCCGCGACCGGACTCCTGTTCGCCCGCTACGCCGGCCGCGACGACGTCGTCTTCGGCACGGCGGTATCCGGCCGCCCACCCGGGCTCGCCGGCATCGAGAGCATGCTCGGGCTGTTCTTGAATACCCTGCCCGCGCGCGTCGTCTCGCCGCCCGACCGGGCGCTGGGGGCGCAGCTGCGCGACGTTCAGGAGCGCCAGCTCGACATGCGCGAGCACGAGCACAGCGCTCTCGTCGACGTCCAATCGTGGAGCGAGGTCGATCCCGGCCGTCCGTTGTTCCAATCGATCTTGGTGTTCGAGAGCTACCCGCGCGAAAAGGCGGTGGTCGAGAGCGCGGTCGCCGAGGTGGGCAGCGACGCCTTTGCCGCGGTGCTCGACGTCCGTTTCGAGGAGCGCTCGAACCTGCCGCTCGCCCTGGTCGCGGCGCCGCTCGAACGGCTGTTCCTGCGCGCTTCGTTCGACGCCGACCGGTTCGACGAAGCGACGGTCGGGCGTCTGCTCGACCATCTGGAAAATCTGCTGACCGCGATGGCGGCCGCTCCGCAGGCGAGCCTTCGCGAGCTGCCGCTCCTGTCGCCTGAAGAGGCGGCCATGCTGGTGGCGGTTCCGGTTCCGGCCGACGCAGGGGGGAGCTTCTGCCTCCATCGCCGGTTCGAGGAGCTGGCGGCCGCGCAGCCGCTTCGCCCCGCTCTCACGTTCGGCGACGAAACGCTGTCGTACGCCGAGGTCGATGCCCGCGCCGACCACCTGGCGCGGCGCCTGCGCTCGCTCGGCGTCGGGGTGGAGACGCGGGTGGCGCTCTACCTCGACCGGACGCTCGAATTTCCGATCGCGATCCTCGCCGTACTCAAGGCGGGCGGCGCCTACGTGCCGCTAGATCCGACCTACCCGGCCGAGCGGCTCGGCTTCATCCTCGGCGACGCCGAGGCAGCGGTGGTGGTGACGCGCAGCGACCTGGCGCTCGCGCTGCCCGAGAGCGGTGCCCGGCGGCTGCTGCTCGACCGCGAGGAGCAAGACGGCGAGCGCTGCGAGCCGCCGCCCGACGGGGCGACGCTCGCCAACGCCGCCTATGTGATCTACACCTCGGGCTCTACCGGTCAGCCGAAAGGGGTGGTCGTCAGCCACGAGAACGTCGCCCTTCTGTTCCGCTCGACGGAGGAGTGGTACGGCTTCGGTCCCGACGATGTCTGGACGCTGTTTCACTCCTACGCCTTCGACTATTCGGTCTGGGAGATGTGGGGAGCATGGCTCTACGGCGCCCGCCTGGTGGTCGTCCCGCTCTCGATCAGCCGTTCGGTGCGCGACTTCCGGCGCCTGCTCGCGGACGAACGGGTCACCGTCTTGAACCAGACCCCCTCGGCGTTCCATCAGCTTCAACGCGCCGATGAGACGGTCGAGGCGGACGCGGCACCGCTCGCGTTGCGGATCGTCAACCTAGGCGGCGAGGCGCTCGATTTCGTGGCGCTTTCCCCCTGGTTTGCGCGCTACCCTGAGAATGCCCCGCGTCTGGTCAACCTGTACGGCATCACCGAGACCACGGTGATCGTGACCTACCGGCCGATCGGCAAGAGCGATTTGACGGCAGGCAGCGCGATCGGCGAGCCGATCGCCGACCTGGCCGTGCGCCTGCTCGACGCGCGCGGCGATCTCGTGCCGCTCGGCGTGCCGGGGGAGATCCACGTCGTCGGCGCCGGCCTGGCGCGCGGCTATCTCTCCCGCCCCGCCCTGACCGCCGAGCGATTCGTACCCGACGCCTACTCGAGCGTGCCCGGCGCCCGGTCGTACCGCTCCGGCGATCTCGCCCGTCGGCGTCCCGGCTCGGCCAGCGGCGGCGCGCTCGATCTCGAATTTCTCGGGCGCATCGACCTGCAGGTGAAGATCCGCGGCTTCCGCATCGAGCTGGGCGAGATCGAGGCCGCTCTCACCGCCCACCCGGCGGTGCGCGAGGCGGTGGTGGTGGTCAAAGGCGAAGGCGACGAGCGACGCCTGGTCGCCTACGTCGTCCCCGCCGGTTCGGCCCTGCCCGAGACCGAGCTGCGCGAGCATCTTCGCGCGCGGCTGCCGGAGCACATGGTGCCGGCCCTTTTCATGGCGCTCTCCGCCTTGCCGCTCACCCCGAACGGCAAGGTGGACAAGCGGGCGCTTCCGGCGCCGGAGATCGCGGTTCAAGCCGGGTTGACCGCGCCGCGCACGCCGCTCGAACGGCGGCTCGCCGAGATCTGGGAACGGCTGCTCGGCGTCTCCGGGGTCGGTCTCGAATCCGACTTCTTCGCGCTCGGCGGTCACTCGCTGCTCGCGATGCGCCTGTCGTCGCATGTGCGCGAGGCGTTGAGGTTGGAGCTGCCGGTCACCCTGGTCTTCGAGGAGCCGACCTTCGGCGCCTTCGCCCGGGCGGTCGCGGCGGTGAGCCAGAGCGTCGAAGAGTTGGCGAGCGAGGCGTTCGACGCCGCGTCGGCCGAGCCGCCGCTCGTTGCCCTCGCGCGCACCGGGCCGGTCGCGCTCTCCTACTCGCAATCGCGGCTCTTCATGTTCGACCGGCTGCGCCCGGGAGACACCCTCTACAACATGGGCGGCGCGCAGCGTCTGGGCGCACGGCTCCGGCTCGACTTGCTCGCCGCGGCGATCGACCTGGTGGTGCGCCGGCACGAATCGCTGCGCACGGGCTTCTCTGAGATCGACTCCCATCCGGTCCAGGTGCTCCACCGCGAGGTCGAGGTCCGGCCGCGGCTCATCGACCTCTCCGCTCTCGCGCACTACCGATCGCCGGAACCCGAGATGGTGCGCCTGAGCGCGCTCCAGGTCGGCACTCCGTTCGATCTCGGCCGGCCGCCCCTTCTGTCGATCTGGCTGGTCCGGCTCGGTGCCGCGGGCGATGCGCTGCTGTACATGATGCATCACATCATTTCGGACGGCTGGTCGATGGGCGTCCTGGTGTCCGAGCTTTCCGCCGCCTATGACGCCTTGGCGGCCGGCCGGCGGCCCGACCTGCCGGCGCTGCCGGTGCAGTATCCCGATTACGCGGTCTGGCAGCGCGAATGGTTCGAGCGCGGCGAGCTTGCCCGCCAGCTCGGCTACTGGCGCGAACGACTGGCCGGAGCGCAGCCGAGCGAGCTGCCGGCGGATCGCAAGCGCCCGGCGGTGTCGAGCTTCCGCGGCAGGCGTTTCCGCACGGCGCTCGACAGCGCGACCTCGAATGCGCTCCTGGCGCTCGCGCACGATCACCGCGCGTCGATCTTCATGATGGTGCTCGCCGGTTTCGACGCGATCATCGCCCGCTGGTCGGGCCGCGACGACGTCGTCGTCGGCTCGCCGATCGCCAACCGCCAGCGGCGCGAGATCGAGGGATTGATCGGTTTCTTCGTCAACACCCTGGTCCTGCGAACCGACCTTTCCGGCGATCCGAGCTTCGCCGAGGCGCTCGACCGGACCCGCGACGCGGCGCTCGGCGCGTTCGGCCATCAGGATCTGCCGTTCGAGCGTCTGGTCGAAGAGCTGGCGCCGCGCCGCGATCCGGCGCGCCATCCTCTCTTCCAGCTGCTGTTCAACTTGGTGAACACGCCGAGCGACACCGCGGCCAAGGGCTCTCCCGGGTTCACCGCCGAGGCGGATTCGCCGGTTCCCGAGCTGCAGTCGGCGACCGCGCTGTTCGACCTCCAACTGTTCGGGATCGAGACCCCCGGGTCGCTCCAGCTGGTCTGGGAGTATTCGCTCGACCTGTTCGAGGAGGCCACCGTCCGGCGTATCGCCCGGAGTTTCGAGAGCTTGCTTAAGGGTGCTCTCGCGCGGCCGGAGACCCGGCTGTCCGAGCTGCCGCTCCTTTCGGCCGCGGAGCGGGTCGAGCTGCTCGCCGCCACAGGGGAAAACTCGAAGCCGCTTCCCGACCATTTCCTTCACCAGCGTCTGGCCCGCGAGGCGGCGGCTCGACCGGATGCGCCGGCGGTGTCGTTCGCCGGCCGGGTCGTGACCTACGCCGAGCTCGATGCCGCGTCGAATCGCGTGGCGCGGCACCTTCAGGCCCTCGGCTTCGGCTCGGAGTTGACGGTTGCCCTCTGCTTCGATCATTGCCCCGAGCTGTTGTTCGCTCTCTTCGGCGTGCTCAAGGCGGGCGCTTCGTTCCTTCCTTTGGACCCGGGTTACCCGGAGGAGCGGCTGTCGTATCAGATCGCCGACTCGGGCACCCTGGCGGTGCTCACCGATGCGGAGAACGAACCGCTTGCCCGACTGCTCGGCGCGCCGTTGGTGATCTGCGTCGACGGCCCGGAGGTTGCGGGCGAGAGCGCCGAGGGGTCGGCGCCGGAGCGGTTCGAGCCCGAGCGCGCCGCCTACCTGCTCTACACCTCCGGTTCGACCGGGCGCCCGAAAGGGGTGGTCGTCACCCATCGTGGCCTCGCGAGCTTAGGGGTCGAGCAGAGCCGCCTGTTCGGCGTCGCGCCGGAGGGTCGCGTGCTGCAGTTCGCCTCCCCTGCGTTCGACGCCTCGGTCTCGGAGATCGCGATGGCGATCGAGGCGGGCGCGGCGCTGGTCATGGCGCCGCGCGAGGCGCTGTTGCCTGGCCCCGACTTCATCCGGCTGCTCAAGGACGAGCGGGTGACCACCGCGACCTTGCCCCCTTCGCTGCTCGCCACCCTCCCGATCGGTACCGAAAGCGAGCTGCCGGACCTCGCCAACCTGATCGTCGCGGGCGAATCCTGCCCGCCGACGCTCGCCGCGCGTTGGGCGGCTGGCCGGCGGTTTCTCAATGCCTACGGACCGACCGAGGCCACGGTCTGCGCCACGGTCGCCGATCTGTCCGGAGCTGGGTTCGCCACCGACCGTACTCTCCCGCTCGGCCAACCGCTCGCCTACGTCCAGGTTCGGGTGGTCGACCGCTGGTTCGACCCGGTGCCGATCGGCATTCCGGGAGAGATCGTGATCGGGGGCGTCGGCCTCGCCCGCAACTATCACAGCCGGCCCGACCTCACCGCCGAGCGCTTCGTGCCCGATCCGTTCGCGGGCGGGCAGGGGAGCCCTTCGGGCGGCCGGATCTACCGGACCGGCGACCTGGCGCGTTGGCGGCTGGCTCCCGGGCAGCCGACCGGCCTCGATCTGGAATACCTCGGCCGGATCGATTTTCAGGTGAAGATCCGCGGCTTCCGCGTCGAGCTGGGGGAGATCGAGGCCGCCTTGAACGCTCACCCCGAAGTGCGCGAGGCGGTGGTGGTGGTGAAGGGCGAGGGTGACGATCGGCGATTGGTCGCCTATCTGGTGAGCGCCTCGACTCCTCCGAACCCGACCCTCGAAGCGGAGCTGCGCGAGCATCTGCGCGCGTTCCTGCCGGAGTTCATGGTGCCGGGGCGCTTCGCAATGCTCGCCGCGCTGCCCCTCACCCCGAACGGCAAGGTGGATCGCAAAGCACTGCCCGAGCCCGGGGTGGAGCAGGTACAGGGGGTGACCCCGCCGCGAACGCCGGTCGAACGGCGACTGGCCGAGATCTGGGAAGAGCTGCTGGGGGTCTCGGGCGTAGGCCTGGAGTCCGCCTTCTTCGAGCTCGGCGGGCATTCGCTCCTCGCGATGCGCCTGACCTCGCGAATCCTCGAAGGGCTGGGCCTGGATCTGCCGATGCAGGCGATCTTCGACGAGCCGACGCTGGCGGCCCTGGCGACCCGGATCGAAGCCGGGTTGGCCGAGCGCCAGGGCGAGGGGGCCGCCGAGCCCGCACTCCTGCCATTGTCCCGCATCGAGGCGCTGCCCTTGTCGTTTGCCCAAACCCGCCTTTGGATGCTCGATCGGCTGATCCCGGGCCAGTCGCTCTACAACATGGGCGGCGTTCGGCGCTTGGGCGGCGGTGTCCGCTTCGACCGGCTCGCGGCGGCGGTCGCGACTGTGGTGGGTCGGCATGAGACGTTGCGCACTAGCTTCGGCACGATCGGCGTCACTCCGATTCAGACCATCCACCCGGAGGCCGCGGTTCGGCCGTGGCAGGTCGACCTTTCGGCGCTCGCTTCGCGCGAGCGAGAGCTGCTGCGGCTCGGCGCGCTCCAGCTCGCCCAGCCGTTCGATCTCGGCCGGCCGCCGCTCCTGCGTCTCTGGCTGGTGCGCCTCGCGAGCGAGTCCGCGCTACTCTACGTGATCCACCATATTGTCTCGGACGCTTGGTCGATGGACATCCTGATCTCGGAGATCACCGCGGCCTACGCCGCGCTCGCTGAGGGCCGGACGCCGGACCTTCCCGAGCTGCCGGTGCAGTACGCCGACTTTTCGGTCTGGCAGCGCGCCTGGTTCGAACGCGGCGAGTTGGATCGCCAACTCGGCTACTGGCGCTCGCGCTTGGCGGCTCTGCCGGCGACGGAGCTGCCGGCCGACCGATTGCGCCCGCCGGTTTCGAGCTACCGCGGCCGTCGGTTTCGCACCACGCTCGGAACGGACCTCGCGGCCGCGCTCGGCACCCTTGGCCAAGCGCGGCTTGCCTCGGCGTTCATGGTCCTGCTCGCTGGGTTCGAGGCCCTGATCGCCCGCTACGTCGGCCAGGACGACGTCGTCGTCGGAACGCCGGTTGCGAACCGAAGGCGGCGCGAGGTCGAAGGGCTGATCGGGTTCTTCGTCAACACCCTGGTGCTGCGCACCGATCTCGGTGGCGATCCGAGCTTCGCCGAGGCGGTCGATCGGACGCGGGAGACCGCGCTCGGCGCCTTCGCCCACCCGGACCTGCCGTTTGAGCGTCTGGTCGAGGAACTCGCGCCGCGCCGCGATCTGTCGAGGAATCCGCTGTTCCAACTGATGTTCAACCTGGTCGGCTCCTCTCCCGCCGGGGGGGCCGAACGCTCCGCCAAGGCTCCCCGGGGCGCCGGTTCTTCGCCGGCCAAGCCCGCGACGGCGCTGTTCGACCTGCAGGTCTACGTGCTCGAAACCCCCGGCGCGTTCGATCTGCATTGGGAGTACTCGGCCGACCTGTTCGAGGAGGCGACGATGCGCCGCTTCGCCCGGGCCTATGAGACGTTGCTCGCCGCGGCGGTGGCTCGGCCGGATGCGCGCCTGTCGGCGCTCTCTCTACTTTCCCCGGCGGAGCGCGCCGAGCTGGTCGCCACGGGCACCGGCATTCTCGCGCAAGGCCCGGGCGGACGGGTCCACGAGAGGATCGCCGCCCAAGCCGGGCGCAGCCCCCAGGCGGTCGCCGTGGTCTCAGGAACCGATGCGCTTACCTACGCTGAATTGCAGCAGCGGGCGAATCGCCTGGCGCGGCGGCTGTGCCGGTTGGGCGTGGGTGTTGAATCGCGGGTGGGCATCGCGGTCGAGCGTTCGCTCGCGCTGCCGGTCGCAACGCTCGGCGTGCTCGCGGCCGGTGCGTCGTACGTGCCGCTCGATCCCGCCTATCCGGCGGAGCGACTCGCCTACATGGCGGCGGACGCGGGGCTCGTGGCGGTGATCGTGAGCGAGGACCTGGACGACCGCGAACGTTTCGTGGGCTACGCTCCGATTGCGGTGGCGATCCACGCCGACGGCACGATAGAAGGCGAAGAGGACGCCTCGCCGCTCCCGATCGACGGCGCCGCCGAAAGCCTGGCCTACACGATCTACACCTCGGGCTCAACCGGCCAACCGAAGGGGGTCGAGCTGTCGCACGGCGCGCTCGCGAACTTCCTCGACGCGATGATCGAGCGCCCGGGCCTTGATTCCGAAGACGTGCTGGTTGCCGTCACCTCGCTGTCGTTCGACATCGCGGGGCTGGAGCTGTACGCACCGCTCTTGGTCGGCGCCCGCACGGTGATCGCCCGGCAGGACGAGGTGATGGGAGGGGCGCTCTTGGGCGATCTGCTCACCCGGAGCGGCGCCACGATCCTTCAAGCGACCCCCTCTGGCTGGCGGGTGTTGCTCGGCTCGGGCTGGCCGGGCGACCCGGGCTTGAAAGCTCTGGTGGGCGGCGAGGCGCTCCCTCCGGCACTGGCTTCTGATCTGCGCGCCAAGGTCGGAACGTTGTGGAACATGTACGGCCCGACCGAGACGGCGGTCTGGTCGGCGGTGGACGAGGTGGGCGCGGGGCCGATTTCGATCGGGCGGCCGATCGCGGCGACCGGGCTATACGTGGTGGACGCCTACGGCGGCCTGCTGCCCGCGGGAGCGTCGGGCGAGCTGTGGATCGGCGGCGCGGGCGTTGCGCGCGGCTACCACGGACGGCCGGACTTGACGGCGGAGCGCTTCCTGCCGGACGCCTACTCGGGGCAGCCGGGCGCGCGGCTCTATCGCACGGGAGACCTCTCGCGCCGGATGCCCGATGGCCGTTTCGAGTGCCTCGGCCGGATCGACACCCAAGTCAAGGTGCGCGGCTTCCGCATCGAGCTGGGCGAGATCGAGTCGGTGCTCGCCGCGCATCCGCGGATCGCGCAGTCGGTCGTGGTCGCCCGAGCCGGCAAACCGGGGGCAGAGCACGAGCTGGTCGCCTATTTCGTGGCCCAGGACGGCGATCAGGGTGGGGAGATCGCTACGGCGGAGCTGCGCGCCCATTTGAAGGAGCGGCTGCCCGATTACATGGTGCCTGCCTGGTTCGTCCGGCTCGACGCTTTGCCGATGACGCCGAACGGCAAGATCGATCGTAAAGCGCTCCCCGATCCGTCGCGCGGGGCGCGCGGTGGTGCCGGAGGGGAGTTGCCGGGCACCGAGATAGAGATCCAAGTGGCGGCGGTCTGGCGCGAGGTCCTGCACCTCGAATCGGTCGGCCTCGACGACGATTTCTTCGATCTCGGCGGCCATTCACTCATGGCGCTCAAAGTCCAGGCGCAGCTGGAGCTTCTCCTCGGCCGGACGGTCGAGTTGGTCACCCTGTTCCGCCATCCGACCGTGCGCCAGCTCGCCTCAGCTCTCGAACCGAAGGGCACGGCGGTCGATTCGCCGCGGTCGAGCGTGCTGGTGCCGATTCAACCCGCGGGTGGCCGCACGCCGTTGTTCGTGCTGCCGCCAATCGGCGGTACGGTCTATTTCTACCGCGCGCTCGCCCAGGAGCTTGGCCCCGATCAGCCGGTCTGGGGCCTTCAGACGCCGGGGCTCGAAGGGAACGAGGAACCGATCGACGACCTCGAAGCGATGGCCGAGCTTTTCTTGGCAGCGATCGCCCCGGTGAGACGCGCGGGGGAACCGGTCCACCTCGCAGGGGCTTCGATGGGCGGCCTGCTGGTGTTCGAAATGGCTCGGCAGCTGGTGGCCCGCGGGGAAAAGGTGGGCATGGCGGCCCTGCTCGACACGACGGTCGCCCTCGCCGACGTGGCGATCGACGACCGCGCCCCGCTGGTCGCCATGGTCCACATGCTCACCGAAGGGCGTTTCCGCATTCCGCCCGAGCAGCTCTTGGGGTTGACCCCCGACGAGCAGATCGACCGGGTGTTCGCCGAGGCGGCGGCGCGTGGCATCTCGACCGAAGGGGTGAGTCGCGAGCGGATCGCCCGGCTGCGCCGCGTCATTGAGGCGAACCTCAAGGCGCGCGCCGGCTATCGCGAGCGGACGTACGGCGGGCAGCTGCTGTTCTGCCGCGCGGAGATTCGCTTGCCGGGAGAGTTGGACCGCCCCGAGACGGCATGGTTCCCGCTGGCCGAAGGCGGCGTCGAAGTCCACGACGTGCCCGGCGATCACGAGTCGATGCTCCAGCCGCCGAACGTGGCACGGTTGGCGGAGATCCTGGCGGCGAAGCTCGCGGAGTAGGGCCGCGCCTGTTACGGACTTGGATAGCGGCTATCCGCCTCGCATAGCGGCTATCTGGCCCGGATAGCGGCTATCGGTGCTGGATAGCGGCTATCTGGCCCGGATAGCGGTTATCGGTGCTGGATAGCGGCTATCTGGAGAGTGATGCGCACTTCAGCACCGCAAATCCGCTTCCCACGCCGGCTCGGCAATTTCCGGCGCGGAAAGCGGCCCTCGCCAGCTACTCGGCGCGTTCGAAGGTGGAAGAGACCGCCATTGCGAACGACCCGCCAGTCGCGCGGCACCTGCCCGAGCCATGGCAGACCGGATCCGGATACGGCGTAAGATCGGCGATCATTTTCCAAGCACCTGCCGAAACCAGAGGAGCGCTGCTTCGCCTTCCTTTCGTGTGACCTCGTCGACGGTCCGGCTGTGCCGAATGCCATTGCGCAGCTCCGCGAGCTGGTCAAATTTTTTGGCCAGCGTCTCCTTGTTCCCGAAGCGCTCTTGAAATAGAAGCCAGTTCGTCTTGTTCAGGATCGCATCCTGGACCTCGCGCAGGTCGGCATACTCAAGCCTGCCGCCCAGCGTTTGGTAGTAGCTCAGATCGAGCGCTGCATTCTTCTTCGCAGCGGTCTGGAGCCGCTCATCGATCTTCTGCAAAACATGATGGGGTAGCCGAGCGGTATCGCCGCTTAAGACTTCGGCTATGGTACCGCGTAGAGTCAGTTCCACAGCCTCTACCTGGGCATCGAGTTCACGCAGTTGCGGGGGCAAGTCGAAGCGCTCCTTGACCAGCAGATCTTCGATTGCGTCCTGGAGAGTTCGCTGCCGCTCCGCAAGAAAGCTCTCGAAGTCATCGGGGCCGAAGGGTTCGCGCCGGAGGATGTCGAAGGCCGAGGGGGAGACGAAGTGCGATTCCAGGATCGCTCGCACCGCGGCCTCGCCATTCGCGGCAATCATTTCCGGCAGGTACTCGTTCGGCAGGCGGTCGTTGATGACCTTGCGGTTCGTATCAGCCGTCAGCGGAGTGCGGTTGAGGATCGAGTCGATGGCGCCGCCAAGGCCGTGCTCCTTGCCCCAGCTCTTCGGAACGATATGGTGGTCGTCGAGATCGCCATATTGCGGGACGGTGCCGGCCATCCAGTCACGCGCTCCGCGAAGCACCAGCAAGTTGAAGATGCCGTTGTAGACGGAACTCCCACGCTTGGTTTCGCGGCGCAGATCGAGTGCCTTGAAACGACCTCGAAACTCGCCGATGAGCGCCGGTTCGGCTACGTCGTCGTCGAACCAGGCCTTCACGTCGAGGTAGTCGCGCGCGCTCGTGGACTCAACCGAACCCGAATAGCGGGCGGTGAACACGCTCGCCCAGTACCAGTGGCGGCTCTTGCGCTGCGCGTCGAGCTGACGGATCGCAGGCAGCGTGCGCGCGGCGACCTGAAGTGCCGCGAAAACCGGCAGGATCGACACATAGGGCAGGTACTGCGACGAGATGGCGCCGAATTCCTGTGGGTGGCGCAGCAGGTCGATCGCACGTTGCAGCGCCTCGACCGCCTCACCCCAGTGGGCCTCGAACTCTGCAATGTCGCGAACCAACACCTCCTTGCGGAGAGAGCCATCGGCCTCGCGCACCTTCTTCTCCTGGCCGGGCAACAGGAAGTAGAGGTACTTCGGTGAGCAGTAGGCTTGCCGAAGGATGGACATTACCTGGAGGATGTAGACGTTCATCCGCTCCGTCTGCACGAAGTCCAAGCGCGGTGCGGCTTCACGCCAAAGGTGCTTGAGCTGGAGACCTCGTGGTTTCAGCAGTGCGTTAATCAGGTCAAACACGTCGAGTCGAATACCTCGGCTGTTGATCTGAGTGAAGATGTCGCAGACCTTGTCGAGTTCCAACTCCTGGTCGAGTTCGATGTACGAGATCTGGAACTGCTGCGTAATGCCTTCCAGATGTTTGTCGAATTGCCGACCGTTTTCTGCGTGCCGACGGGCAATCGCGGCGCCCGGCGCGTCCCCAAGAGCCAGTGCCTCCTCCTCTTTTGACTTCCAGTGCTCTTCGTAGCCGGTTGACCACTTCACGACCGCGCGATCCCCGCGGCCCACGACCGCTAGGGGAAACTTGTGCCTTTCGTACTGCTCGAAGTCAGTGCCCAGGGTCTTCTCACCGGTTCGTGTCCAGTCGTACTCGAACGCCTCGTCGTAAGCTTCCTCCATAAAGCGATCGACCCGAATGAAGTAGAGGAAGCGGTTGGCACGACTCGGTGCCGGTACATTCGGCGCCATGAATGCGTAGTACATAGCCGTGAGCCGCTGCTGACCGTCCAGCACGATGTGCTCGGGAACTCCCTGCCCTTGGAAACCGTAAATGGGTTCGCAGGCCAGCGACTCGAAGTTTTCCTTCTTCCCCTTCCAGAGGAGCAGGCTGCCGATGAAGTAGTCGAGAAAGATCGACCGCATGAGTTCGCTGATATCCCATGGTTTCCACTCGAATTCGCGCTGGAAATCGGGAATGACGAAGCGGCCCTCGCGAAGTCTGTTTACGAGCGTCATGAGGCTGACGTGATCGGGCCTTTGAGCATCTTTCATACACGCCTCCCAGATACAATCTCAATCATTAGGCCGTCGGCCTCGTCCGTCTACGAACAGGTGCGCTGGTAAATCGGGATGATGAACTGCGGCGACTTCTGCAAGAAACTCAGGAGCTTGGCTTCGGTGGCTTTCATTTCTTCTGGCCCTTCTTGAAATTGCTGGAGGCCGCGGGATGCAATTCTCTCAACGCTGTTGAGAGAATTGACGGGGAACGGGGGCCTGTCTTCTTCATCGAGACGACCTTGTTGTGCGTAGCAAAATCCATGCGGGGCGTCTCCACGTCGAAAAGTGACCTTCGTGCGCTCCGCCAACGAGAAACGTCTCGGGACTTCGCGGTCAAATCGTTAGGTCGGTTCCGTCACTGCGGTGGCCGTGCCGAAAGTATGTCGCAAACTCTCCTAATCTGCTGCGCCGGAGAACGAACCCGCAGCGAAGTGGCGAGCGTTCATCGGTCACCTCTGCCACGCGGCTTCTGTGCGCTCTTCGCGCCTTTTCCTCTTTTCGCTGGCCCCTTCGCTTTTTCCGGCTCCTTCACCTTCCCTCGCCCGATTTCCAGCGCCTTGGCCGAATTTTGCAGATCCCCGAGGTACTGTGACTCGGCTTCGGCTTCCGCCGCCAGCCGTCGTCGTTCGGAGAAGGCGTCGTACTGCCGGTTTGCCCGGTCTAGAGCGCCCTCGTGGCTCACCTCTCCCGGTCCGTCGAGGACGGGCAGCTCGGTGTCGCGTAGGAACTTGTCGAGAAACGCGTCCCAGTCGCGCATCCGGATATCTTGCCGACGCTGAGCGCGGAACTCGGCCTGGTCGAGGAACATCACGGTGATGCGATTGAGCGTGTCGATCTCGGTGGCGCCGAGATAGTTCTTGGCGGTCCCTACGTCGCGCTTGAGGACGCGGCCGCCCTTCCATGAGGTCAATCCCATATTGGTCTTTGCGAAGTCGGCACGGCGGCGGATGATCTCCGCAGCGGTCATCCCGGCAGCCGCGTGATGCAACTTATTCTGCATCGTGGCGAAGAAACGTTGGGTATCCTCTTCGCCTTCCCGGTAATCGACGGCGAGCGCGAAGATCTCGCGGATGCGCTGGTAGACGCGCGCTTCGCTGGCCCGGATCTCGCGGATGCGGCCGAGCAATTCGTCGAAGTAGTCCACCACCCCGCCGCCGCCCTTGAGCCGCTCGTCGTCCAGCGTGAATCCCTTGATGAGAACCTCGTGCAGCCGGGCCGTGGCCCACTGGCGGAACTGGACGCCGCGCGGGCTCTGCACCCGGTAACCTACGGCCAGAATCGCCTCGAGGTTGTAGTGAAGCACCGTGCGGGAAACCGACCGCACTCCCTCCTGGCGAACTATTAAGTACTCCTTAACAGTTGGCTCCTTGGCCAACTCCCCGTCCGCGTAGATGTGCTTGAGGTGGATATTGATGTTCGGAACCGTGGTGTCGAATAGCTCAGCGATCTGTACCTGCGTCAGCCAGGCCGACTCGCCTTCGAGCAGCACCCGGATGCGGCCGCCGCGGTCTTCGGCCTGATAGACGACGATCCTGCCTTCGGGGGGTGGAGCGCCGCTCACTCCGTGACCTCCCGCTCGACGAAGTGGCTCCAGCTCAATTCTTGCGACAAGGAGGCAAGAATTTGCTTCCCGTAAGCTGCACCGAGACGGAGGTTCTTGCGCTTTACGGGCCGGAGCGCGGTCGGTTTTGCCTCTTCTGGGGAGGGGGTGGCCTTCTTCATGATCGCGCCCCCACCTTCAACAGCCCATCCAACAGCCCCTCGGCCTCCTTCTCGATCGCGAGAATATCGGCGCTGATCGCTTCGAGCGTGCGCAGCGGCTGCGGCTTGTAGAAGTGGCGGGTGAAGCTGATCTCGTAGCCGATCTTCGTCGCCTCTGCCTTGATCCAGGCGTCGGGCGTGTAGGGGAGCACCTCGCGGCGGAGGAAGGCTTCGATGCCGCCCTCTTCGAGCAAGGGCACCTGCTCCGTGTCGCGCAGATCCGAGTCCGGCTCGTATTCGACGATCGCGGCCTTGCCGTTCACCTTCGCCTCGTACAGGCCGCGTAGCGGATCGGCTTTCGTCTTGCCGGGCTTGTGGACCTTCGCGATCACGGGCGGGGCCGTTTCGACGCGCCAGCTCACCGCTTTGAGGATCTGTTTCAAGTCGGCGGCGCCGATCCGCAGGTCCGCCGTGTCCAGGGCGTCGTCCACTCGGTCGCGGAAGACGTTGTGGTCCTCGAAAAGCTCCTCGCCAAGGGCATAGCGTAGGTTGGTCGCGGCCTCGACCAGACGGCCGTCTCGTTCCCAGCTCTTCGGGTCGAGCAGCTTCCTTTTTTTCTTCTCCGGGATTCCCTTCTTGGCGCCGCCCCCTTCTTCGTCCTCTCCCTCGTCCTCGTCGGCGCCCCATTGGGCGAGGCGTTTCTCCACCGAGGCGGCGACCCGGGGGAACTGGGCGAAGAGGTCGTCGCCGAAGTCCTCATAGAGCGCCGAGCGGATCTCCTCGTCGCCGGAGGTGAACCGCAGCGCCTCGATCGCTTTGACCGTGAGCTGACTGTGCAGGCGCAACGGGCGCTCGACCGTCACCTTCCAATAGCCGAAGGCGGCGTTCGGGAAGATCTTCGACTCTGGCGTCTCTTCGAAGTCCAAGAACGTGCGGCTGATGCGCTCGATGTCCTCCGGTGACAGCTCGCAGTTCTTCTTGCCCAGGTTCTTGCGCAGCGGCCGGAACCACTGGCTCGCGTCGATCAGCTGTACGCGGCCTTTGCGGTGCGCCGGCTTCCGGTTCGACAGCACCCAGACGTAGGTGGCGATGCCGGTGTTGTAGAACAGGTTGAGCGGCAGGGCGACGATCGCCTCCAGCCAGTCGTTCTCGATCAGCCAGCGGCGGATGTTGCTCTCGCCCTGGCCCGCGTCGCCGGTAAAGAGCGAAGAGCCGTTGTGGACCTCCGCGATGCGGCTGCCGAGGGCCGACTTCGAATTCATCTTCGAGGCCATGTTGGCGAGGAAGAGCATCTGGCCGTCGCTCGAACGGGTGACCAGCGACAGCTCCTCGCCGTTGTGGGACACCTTGAAGCGCGGGTCGCTCATCCCGTCCTTGCCGCCCATCGTTTCCAGGTCCTTCTTCCAGCTCTTCCCGTAGGGCGGGTTCGAGAGCATGAAATCGAACTCGCGGCCCGGGAAGGCGTCATTGGCGAGAGTCGAATACTCCGCACCGCCGACGATCTGGTCGGCGTTCTCGCCTTCGCCCTTGAGCAGCATGTCCGCCTTGCAGACGGCATAGGTCTCGGGGTTGATCTCCTGGCCGTAGAGGAGGCACTCGACTTTCTGCCCGCGCTTGGCGCCGATGGCGGTGAGCGTCTCCTCGCCTACGGTGAGCATACCGCCGGTGCCGCAGGCGCAGTCGTAGAGCAGACAGGTGCCCGATTTGATCCGGGCTTCGACAGGCAGGAAGACGAGGTTTGCCATAAGCCGCACTGCGTCGCGCGGCGTCCAGTGCTCGCCCGCCTCCTCGTTGTTGTCCTCGTTGAACTTCCGGACCAGCTCCTCGAAGACCGTACCCATCGAGTGATTGTCGATCCCGGCGGGGGAGAGGTCGATGCCGGGGTCGAGGAACTTCTCGATCAGCGAACCGATCGCGTCGTTCTTCGAGAGCGTCTGAAGCTGATTACGGAACTTGAAGTTCTCCAGGATGTCCTGGACGTTCGGCGAAAAGCCGTTCAGGTAGTCCTCGAAGTCGGCGAGCAACTGCTGCTGGCTGCCGCGCGACTTGAGGTCACGCAGGGTGAACTTCGAGGTGTTGTAGAACGCCTGGCCGGCGGCATCGCACAGGGCGGCGCGCTGTTCGGTGATCCGGGCGTCGTCGAGCATCTTCCTGGTGGCGAGCACCTGCGCCTTGGTCGGCTCGAGGACCGCGTCCATGCGCCGGATGACGCACATCGGCAGGATGACGTCCGGGTACTTGCCGCGCTTGAACAGGTCGCGGAGGACATCGTCGGCGATGCCCCAAATGAAGGAGACGATCTTGTTGTGCGTTGCCTGGTCCACTATCGAGGGTGCTCCGTTGCTGTCATGGGCCCACTTCTAGTCATAGGCGTCGAGGAGATGCACCGCCCATCGCGGGTGTCAGCGGCGCTCGATGCGGCGGGCTAAC
>JBBSBW010000055.1:0-41622 GCA_038250865.1 Thermoanaerobaculia bacterium
CCCTCCTGCCTGCCCTCCTGCCTGCCCTCCTGCCTGCCCTCCTGCCTGCCCTCCTGCCTGCCCTCCTGCCTGCCCTCTTCAAGGCCCTTCTGGCGGTACTCCGCTTCCATCTGCTCGGCCCATGTCAATCGCATCGTCTCGACCTCCGGGGTTCTTTGGGCGGTGCAGAGGCTGTCGTACTCCGCCGCCGCGCGCCCCTTCAATTGTAGGTATGTTTCGACGCAGTTGGTCAAGAGAAATCGCTCGGCCTCGCCAATCGGGGCGGAGGCGATCTTTCGCAGCAGTTCCAGCTTCAGGCTGGCGCGGCCCATCTTGCCCGGTCGGGCGAGGGAGGCGAGAGCCCATGCGAGCGGTTCCGGACGATCGAGGAGAACCTGGGCCGGGAGCCTGGAAAGGCCGAACGACAGGTAGCGGAAGTGGTGGATCCGCTCTCCGGGCACCTGCTCGATGCGGTCGATCCACCGCGCTCCGGGGAGGCCGCCGTGAAGAAAGACGACGATCGACATCACCGGCACGGAATAATCCAGGTGAAACTGGAGCGAGTAGTGCCAGATTCGGCGGCCGATGGAAGAGCGGTGCTGATGCTCGATCTCCACGTGAATCAGGAATTTGCGATCCTCCGAGCGGACGGGGATCTCGGCAAGCAAATCCGCCTCGCGACGCTCACCCCCGGGGAGGTATACCTCCTTATCCAGGAATGTGATGTCCCGCGATCCGGGGTCCGCGAACCAGCGGACCGCAAGGTGGGGGTGGGCCAGGCGCAGCAAATCGGGGAAGAACGATCGAAACAGATCTTTGAACAGCTTGTCGTGGCCGGTCATGGCGGCAGAACCTCCTGCCGCTAACAGACGTAAAACGCCCCCCTGACTCTCGATGGTTTGGCCGCGCGGGTTTTCGAGCGGCTCCCGCCTGGAGTTACGGCGCGGCCGGCGCGTCGCCGTAAAAGGCGGTTTCTTCGGCCACGAAATCCCAGGTGGTGGGTCCGCCCCGGGTCCAGATCAACCCGAGATCGACCTCCACCGCCTCAAACGGTTCGGAACGGACCTTGGCGTTGCCTTCATAACGCGAATCTCCCCGGCTGGCCGCGGTCTCCTCGGCCTCATCGGAGGGGCTCAAGTTTGGATAGACTCCGCGGGTTTCGCCGGGCGCTCGCCCCCGGCTTCACAACCAGAACCGGTATTTCCAGAGGTCTTCCCGATGCGTCGATCGATCCTGACCCTCGCCTTCCTTCTCGCCGCCTCGCCCACCGCTTTCGGCCTGCAGGGTTTTCCTACGTACGTCACCTTGCCGCCCGGCGTGATCCTCTATGACCCGGGCAGCTTGACGGTCGAGGACCTGGCCGAGTACGAATTTACGCTCGCTGAAGGGAAGACCGTCACCCAGCAGGGCAAGCATTACCGCTCCTACCTCAAGTTCGGACCGGACGAGGAGAACCGCCCGGCCGATCGGACCTGGAAGGAGTGGCAGCCGGCGCTGGCCGCCTCGGGTTGGGTTGTGAAAGGCCACGACGGGGGAACCGGCTTCACCCTGATGCGCAAAGTGGGGCCCCTCGAAAGCTGGCTCAGCGTCCGCCTGGGCGACTTCCAGAGCCCGCTGATCGAACTGATCGAGAAGCAGGGTGCTGCGGCGGCGTTGGTGCTCCAGGCGCCGAAACCGCAGCCGGAAAAGATCGGCCCGAAAGACGACTTCCCGTATTTCGGCAAGCCGGCCGGTGCGGTGTTGGATAGCACGACGAACGTCTCCGAGCCGCTCGACGTGACGGTCGGCGGGGTGGATCGCGAGATGGTGGTCGTGGGATTGGGTCACGTCGTCAAGTACTACACGCCCCCGGCGTCGCTTTCCCGCTTCGAGTTCGAATCGACCTACCGTGACGCGCTCGCCAAGGCGGGATGGACGGTGAAGCCTCTCACCCCCGACACAAAGCTGGGCGAGGGCCAGCCCGTCGTAGCGCACTACGCGGCGAACGGCCGCAACCTCTGGCTGGTGGCAGGCCGCGGTGCGGACAACAGCAATACGGGATTGATCGTCAAAGTCGCAGACCTCGGCGCGGAAGATTGAGGCAAGAAGCTGGACAGCGACTGCCGGCTCACGCTCTCCGGCGTCACCTTCGATTTCAACAAAGACACTCTGCGCCCGGATTCGATCGCCCTGCTCGAAAAAGCCAAAGATGTTCTCGGTGCCCGGCCGACGCTCCAGATCGAAGTCCAAGGGCATACCGACAATGTCGGAGGAGACGACGCGAACCAGAAACTCTCGGCGGCTCGGGCCGAAGCCGTCCGCAAATGGCTCGCCGCTCATGGCATCGAGGCGGGGCGTCTCTCCGCCAAAGGCTACGGCAAAACCTCACCGATCGCCGACAACACGACAGACGCCGGCCGGGCGAAAAACCGCCGGGTCGATCTGGTTCGCTTGGGGTGTAAGGGGTAAGCGAAGGTGCTGATCAGCTCGCTGCGATCGCCAGCGCCACCGCTTCCGCGACTTTGATTCCGTCGATCGCGGCGGACAGAATCCCCCCCGCGAATCCGGCGCCTTCTCCTGCGGGGTAGAGGCCCGGGGTGCCAGGGCTTTGGAAGTCTTCTCCGCGGGGGATGCGGATCGGCGACGAAGTGCGGGTTTCGACTCCGGTGAGCAGAGCGTCGGGCATGGCGAAGCCGCGGATCGTGCGGTCGAAGGCCGGGAGCGCCTCGCGGATCGCTTCGATGGCGTACGAGGGGAGGCTTGTGGAGAGATCTCCCAGGTGGACTCCGGGCCGGTAGGAGGGGAGGACGGTGCCGAAGGCGGTCGAGGGCCGGCCGGCCAAAAAGTCGCCGACGAGCTGGCCGGGGGCTTCGTAGTTTCGACCTCCGAGGTCGAAGGCGATCTCTTCCCAATGGCGTTGGAAGTCGATGCCGGCAAGGGGGCCTTGCGGGTAATCCACCGGCGAGATTCCGACCACGATGCCGGCGTTGGCGTTCGGCTCCGCCCGGTTGTATTGACTCATGCCGTTGGTCACCACCCGGCCGGGCTCCGAGGCGGCGGCGACCACCGTTCCTCCCGGACACATGCAGAAGCTGTAGACCGAGCGGCCGTTGGTCGCGTGGTGGACCAGCTTGTAGTCCGCCGCGCCGAGCATCGAATGACCGGCCTGAGGACCGTAGCGGCAGCGGTCGATCAGGCTCTGGGGGTGCTCGATGCGGAAGCCGATCGAGAACGGTTTCGCCTCGATCGCGATCCCGCGCTCGAAGAGCATCGAGAAGGTGTCTCGCGCGCTGTGCCCGACCGCGAGGACGATGCGATCCGTTTCGATCTCGGTGCCATCGGCGAGGCGGACGCCCCTTATCTTGCCTTCCTCCAGCAGGAGATCCTCCACCCGGGCCTTGAATCGAATTTCGCCGCCTAAGGATTCGATCGTGGCGCGGAGGCTCTCGACGATCTTCACCAGGCGGAACGTGCCGATGTGCGGCTTGTTGACGTAGAGGATCTCCGGGGGCGCCCCCGCCGCGACGAACTCTTCGAGCACTTTCCGGCCGCGGTGGCCGGGGTCTTTCACCTGGCTGTAGAGCTTGCCGTCCGAGAACGTGCCGGCTCCCCCTTCGCCGAATTGGACGTTCGATTCCGGATCGAGAGTGCCGCGGCGCCAGAGGCCGAAGGTATCCACCGTGCGTTCGCGGACCGGCTTGCCCCGTTCGAGCAGGATCGGCCGGAAGCCCATTTGAGCGAGCAGCAGCCCGGCGAACAGGCCGCAAGGTCCCGTGCCGATGACGACCGGCCGGAGCGCGGGTTCCTTCTTGGCGCGGACGGGAAAGCGGTACGAAGTGTCTGGCGTCGGCCCGACTTTGGTTCCGGATACTGGACCGCCGGTGCGGCGGTCGGCTCGCTTCAGGATCTCCGCTTCGCGCGGCGTCTCGACGTCCAGGTGGTAGGTGAGCGCGATCTTCCCGCGCACTCTGGCGTCGAAGCTTCGGCGAACCACGTGGATCGCGCCGAGATCCTTCACCGGGATTTTCAGCTCGGCGAGCACGGCGGCGCGCAGGTCGGCTTCGGAATGGTCGAGAGGGAGCTTGATTTCGGTCAGGCGAAGCATGGGTTGCCAGGAAGCTTATCCGTCTGCGGTGCCCCCGGGGAGCCCGCAGGGGATGAAACCCAGACGAAACCCCCGTTGGCATCTCGCGTATCTCTAGAACGGTACCCCGGGTGCCCCACACTTCTCCTGGAGATTCCTGCTCATGCTGAAACGTTTCATCGCCTCCGCCGCGCTCTGCTTCGTCGCGAGCGCCGCTCTCGCCGCCTCCGGTGATTTGGCTACCCGCCGAAAAGCGCTCGATACCCTGCTCGCCGCGCAGTGGGAGGAGAACCTTAAAGAAAATCCGGAATTCGCCTCGATCCTCGGCGACAAGCGGTACAACGACCGCCTGGGCGAGAACACTCCCGCCTCGATCGCGGAGAACTACCGCAAGGCGGCGGAGTGGAAGAAGCGTTTCGAGGCGATCGACACCACCGGTTTTCCCGAGCAAGAGGCGCTCAACAAGACGCTGATGGTGCGCGAGCTCGACCAGTTTCTCGCCAACCGGAAGTTCAAGAACTGGGAGATGCCGGTCACTCAGTTCTACGGCATCCACATCCAGGCGCCGTCGTTCGTCCAGTACCTCTCGTTCGAGACGGTGAAGGATTACGAGGACTACATCGCCCGGTTGGGCCAGTTTCCGCGGGTGTTCGACGAAACGATCGCCTTGATGCGCCAAGGGATGGCGGACCAGCTGATGCCGGCCAAGCTGCTGCTGGAAAAAGTGGCGGTGCAGGCCGAGGGGATCGCGAAACAGAAGGCCGAAGAGACCCCTTTTGCCCATCCTTTCGAGAAGTTTCCCGACGCCGTGCCGGTGGCAGACCAGGCGCGCCTGCGCGAAAAGGGCCTCGCCGCGGTGCGCGAGAAAGTGCTGCCGGCCTACGTGAAGTTCACCGCGTTCGTCCGCGACGAATACGCCCCGAAGGGACGGACCGAGCCGGGCGTCTGGGCTCTGCCGGATGGCGCCGCGCGCTATGCCGCCCTGGTGAAATCTTCGACCACCACGGACATGACGCCGGAGGAGATCCATCAGCTCGGTCTTTCCGAAGTGGCGCGGATCGAAGGCGAGATGGAGAAGATCGCAGTGCGGCTCGGCTTCAAAGACTGGAAGGCACTGAACGTCGCGATCGAGGCGAATCCTGAACTGCATGCGAAATCGGCGCAACAGATCGTCGACCTCTATTCGAAGTACATCGCCCAGATGAACGAGAAGCTGCCGCAGCTGTTCGGCCTGCTGCCGAAGGCGCAGTGCATCGTCAAGCCGATCGAAGCGTTCCGCGAGAAGGACGCCTCGGGCGCCGAGTACAACCAGGGTACGCCGGACGGCTCGCGCCCCGGCACGGTGATGGTCAACACCTATGAGTTCGCGAAACGCAAGACGATCAACATCGAGACCACCGCGTACCACGAGGGCGTTCCGGGCCATCACATGCAGATCTCGATCGCCCAGGAGCTGCCGACGCTGCCGCCGTTCCGGGCGCAAGGGGGAAACGTGGCCTACGTCGAAGGTTGGGCGCTCTATTCCGAGGATCTGGGCGGCGAGGTCGGCTTTTACCAAGATCCGTACAACCTCTACGGCCATTACATGGACGAGATGCTGCGCGCGATCCGGTTGGTGGTGGACACGGGATTCCACTATAAGCATTGGACCCGCGCCCAGGTGGTGCAGTTTTTCCACGACCATTCAGGGATCGACGAGGTCGAGGTGCAGTCCGAGACCGACCGCTATATGGCGGTTCCTTCCCAGGCGCTCGGCTACAAGATCGGCCAGCTGAAGATTCGCGAGCTGCGCGATCGGGCGAAGAAAGAGCTGGGGCCGAAGTTCGACATCCGCAACTTCCACGATCAGGTGCTCGGCGCGGGCGCTCTGCCGCTCGACGTTCTGTCCGAGCGGATCGACCGCTGGATTGCCACCACGAAGGCGGGGACCCCGGCGAAGTAAGAGGAATCGACGCGAAACAGGCGGGCGAATCAGGCGGGCGAATCGGGCGACGGAAGCTCCTGGCGGAGTTCGTCGCCCGTTTCTTTGCCGGCTGGGCCGCAGAAGGGGAGCGCCAGGACGAACAACGCGAGGCGCTGCACTTCGCTGTCGCCCCAGTTGTACTCGAACAGGCCGGCGACGTTGAAGCCGACCAGCGCGAGGATCGCTCCCACGTAAAGGGCGGCGTCCGGTCCGGCGTCGCCCCCCTGGTCGCGGTAGCGCCGCCAGGCGGTGCGGATCGCCACCGCCATCAGCCAGAAGTAGGCAAGGAGCGCGGGAATGCCGCGCTCGGCGGCGATCTCCAGAAACGTATCGTGAAGGTGGGGCACCCAATAGCGGGGGGCGGTCGGGTCCCGGTACGGGGTGTAGCGGCTTTGCACGAGATCGGGGCCGATCCCGAACAGAGGGTGCTCGGCGATCATGTGGAGACCGGCGTCGGCCATGCATAGGCGATCGTAGTTCGAGGGATCGCTCAAGTTCGCCATCGAGAGGGCGCGCGAGACGATCGGCTTCGGCGCGATCAGTAGGAAGAGCACGGCGACCAGCGGCAGGGCGAGCAGCCAGCGCGGCCGGCGGACACCGACAAAGCCGATCAGCGTCACCCCAAGCGCCAGCCAGGCGTTGCGGGTGAGACTGCCCAACAGGGCGACGTTGATCGCCGCGAGCGCCACCCATCGCCAGACGCTGCGCCGGCTCGCCGCCTCCAGCGTGAGCTGCGCAATCAGCAGAAGGTCGCAGATCAGCAGCACCCCGGCGAGCGTCATCCAGTGCGAAAACGGACCGCGGATGCGCTGGTCGATCCCGCCGTACCCTTGTAGGTACTGGCCGAGAGCCCAGAACGCGAGAAACGCGCCCGAGGCGATCACCTGGTCGGCCAGGCGCCGGTAGCGCCGCTCGCCGAAAAGCAACGGACCGAGCAGCAGGGTCGAAAGGAGAAAGATCTCGCCCATGCTGCCGACGCTTTCTCGCGGGAGAGGCGAGGCGACCACGGCCGCTCCGAGCCACAGATAGTAGGCCGCGAGCGGCGCGAACATCGGCTGAAGGCGAAGGCGCCCGAGCGATTTGCCCCAGGCGGCCGGACGAAATGCCGGCCAGCTCGAAATCAAGGCGAGCGCCAGGAAGGCGTTCGAGATCGCGAGGCCGAAAAGGGTGAGGAGGTGGAGGGCGTAAAACCGGCGCGCCCAACGGAGCCACGGTCCTTCTTCTGGGGGGTCGTGAGGGAGCGGAGGGGAGGGCGCCACGGCTGCGGCAAGAGTAGGAGATCGGTCGGACGCGGTCAACGCTCGGAAGTTTCCTCACCCGGCTGTCACATGTTGCCGGGAGAAACCCCGCTGCTACACTTCTCTGTCTTATGCCCCTTCGCGTCACCCTCCTCGGCAGCGGGACCTCGACCGGCGTGCCGGTGATTGGTTGCGGTTGCGTGGTCTGTACCTCGCGAAGCCCGCGGAACCGGCGGTCGCGGCCGGGGTTGAAGATCGAGGGGGCGGAGGGGACGGTGCTGGTCGATGCCTCGACCGACTTGCGCGAGCAGCTCTTGGCGCATCCGGTCTCGCGGGTCGACGCCGTGGTTTTCACCCATGCCCACGCCGACCACATTTTTGGGTTGGACGACGTGCGGATTTTTAACTTCCGGCAGAAGGCGGCGATCCCCTGCTTCGGCTCGGTCGAAACGCTGGCGGCGATCCGGCGGATCTATGCCTACGTCTTCGAGGCGGGGCAAGAGGGGGGCGGCAAGCCGCAGCTCGATCTGATCCCGGTCGAAGGGCCGTTCGTGCTCCTCGACCGGCCCTGGATTCCGATTCCGGTTTGGCACGGCACGATGGCCGTGCTCGGGTTCCGGATCGGCGATTTCGCCTACGTGACCGATTGCAACGTGATCCCCGAGGCGAGCTTCGCGCTGCTGGCCGGGGTGGATACGCTGATCCTCGACGCGCTTCGCTACCGGCCGCATTCGACCCACTTCTCGCTGGGGCAGGCGGTCGAAGCCGCGCGGCGGATCGGCGCGCGCCGGACCTATTTCACCCACATCGCCCACGACATCGACCACGATCATCTGGAGGTCGTTCTGCCGCCAGGAATGGAGATCGGCTATGACGGCCTCGCCTTCGACATCCACGGCTGATTCGGACTTCGGGACGATCGAGATGCGGACGATCCCCGCCGGGCGCCGCGCCATCGGGTCGGTCCGGGTGCCGTCGTCCAAGAGCGTCACCCATCGATATTTAAACCTCGCCCTGCTCGCGGGCACGCCGCTGGTCCTCGAACGGCCGCTCGACGCCGACGACACCCGGCTGTTTCTCGCGGCGCTCGGTGCCTGCGGCTTTCGCGTAGAGCGGGCAGGAGAAGAGGTGCGGCTGACCCCTGGTCCGCGGTCGAGCCCCGAGAGTGAAGCCGAGCCGATCGAAATCTTCTGCGGCAACGCCGGCACGATGTATCGCTTCCTGGTCGCGACGCTCGCGGCAATTCCGGGAAAGTTCCGGCTCGACGGCACCCCGCGCCTGCGCGAACGGCCGATCGGCCCGTTGGTCGACGCGGTGCGCCGTCTGGGCGGCGACGTGGAGTACCTGGGGCGCGAAGGGTACGGGCCACTCGCGATCCGCGGCGGAACCCTCCGAGGCGGGACCACCGGGCTCGACGCGGGATCGTCCAGCCAATACCTCTCGGCGCTGCTGATGGCCGGGCTGCGGGCGAAAGAACCGGTGACGATCGAGCTTTCCGCGCTTACCTCCGAGCCGTACATCGACATCACGCTGGGCCTGGTTCGCCGCTTCGCCGGCCGGATCGAGCGCCTTTCGCCCACCCGGTTCCGCGTCGAGCCCGCCGCGACCTTGGCCGCAGTTCTCGATCGGGCGCGGGTCGAAGGGGATTGGTCGGCCGCCGCCTATCCGGCCGCGATGGCGGCGCTCACCGGCGGTGCGGTTCGCCTACTGGGGGTGGAAGAGGATTCGGCCCAGGGGGACCGCGGCTTTCTCGACCTCCTGGCGGCGATGGGCGCCGAAGTCTCATGGCAGAGGGGCGAGCTTGCCGTGGCAGGCACCGGCCGGCTCACCGCACTCGCCGTCGACCTCGGGCGGATGCCTGACCAAGTGCCGACTCTCGCGGCGCTCGCGCCGTTTGCCGCCGGCACGACGCGGATTACCGGAGTGCCCCACCTGCGGATTAAAGAGAGCGACCGGCTGCACGCGATGGCGGTGGGCCTGGCGGCGCTCGGCGTACCGGTCCGCGAGCTGCCCGACGGCTTAGAGATCGAAGGAGTCTGGGCCGGACGCACGGACCTCCCCTCCGACCCGGTGACGATCGATCCGTTCGACGACCACCGGATCGCAATGAGCTTCGCGCTCGTCGGCCTCAGGCGTCCGGGCGTGACGATCGCCGATGCGAGGGTGGTCGCGAAGTCCTATCCCGACTTTTGGCGGGATTTCGACTCGCTGATCTCCGGATAGCCCGCCGAAATCGCGGACCTGGGTCCGAGTCTTCCAAACCTGGATCGAGGTCGCTTCTTGCCTGCTTCTTGCCGCCCCCGGGACTTTTGTCCGGGGAGTGGTGGTAGTCTTCGCGCGATTTTTCCGACTCCAGGAAATTTGCCGTGCAGCCGATCCACTCGACTCTGCGCCCTATCTCGGGTGCGCCGCTCGAAGCGGCGCCTCTCTCCGACCGCCAGCGGCTTGCCGTGGTGTTGCAGGGCTCTGCTTTGCTCGCGCATCTTCAGGGTGTCGGATGGCATCTGCCCGAGGGGTGGGCGAGCGCCCGGGCGAGCGCGGACGGCCGGTTGGGCGGTGTCACGGCGAGCCCCGGGAGGCTTGGGCCGGTCCAGGCGTTGCTGCGCGATTTAGTGGCGCTTTGTTTCGGCGAGACCGGCGTGCGTGGCCGGAGTGCCGCGCGGCGGGCCGCCCGATCGCTGGAAGAAGCTTGGGCGATCGATCTCGCGCCGCTGCCGGCCGACGGCGCGGTCGCCCAGGTGTTCGCCGCGGCGCCCTTTCTTTGGGATCCCGCTTTCGGAACGGCTCGCCGGGCGCTCGGTGGCGAGCGGGCCGATGCAACGGGCGGGCCGAACGGTCACCGGCTCTGGCTCGCCGGCCCCGGTCCTTTCCGTCGGCGGGTGCTCGGGAGGGCTGCCGACTTGGGTTCGCTCGAAACGCTGCTTTCCGGGCCGGAGGCGCGCGATCTCTGGTATGGCCCACCGGCGCTCGAAGTGCCGGGCGAGTGGGTCGCTGCCGGTCGCTATCTCGGCGCGGTCCTGGCGTGGGAGCGGAATCCCCCCAGATCGGCCGCGGAGCGCTTGGCCCTCGCCCGGGCGCTCGAAGCGCTCGGCCGGTTCGAGCGGGCGCTAGACGCATTGGGCGAGGATCGCGGGCTCGACGCTCGGTTGATCCGCGCCCGCTGCCAGCTGCGTCTCGGCCGATTGGGGGGCGCCCGGGCGGCGCTCTACCGGTTCGAAAAGGTGGCCGCCGAGCCTGAGCTGACGGTCGAGTTGGCAGAGCTTGCCACCCGAACGTTTGCGAATTTCGGCGAGCCGGGCGCCTCGGTCCGCTGGGTGGAGCGTGCCCTGGCCGCCACCGGGGTTTCGGCGAAGCGCCGCACGAACGGCCCCCTCGCCGCCCGGGCCTGTCTGATCGCCGCGGTCGCGGCGTGGGATCGTGGCGAAGGCGAAACGGCCGAGCGCCACCTCGCGCGGGCCGAAGCCGCGGGGGTCGATCCGCGCGACGCCTGGCGCCGCCATCAAGCGCGCGGCCTGGTCGCCCTCGCCGCCGGTCGGCCGCGCGACGCGGCGGACCATTTTGCGGCGGCGCTGCGCTCGGATCGCCGCGGCCTGCCGCGGTTCGAGGCCGGCGGCCTGTGGAACGACTTGGGGCTGGCGCGCGCCGAAATCGACGACCTCGCTGGGGCCGAGCGCGCGTTTCTCCACGTCCACCGGCTGCTCGCCGGTTGCGACGGACCGCGCCGGACGACGCTCGCGCTCTACAACCTGGCCGAGATTCGCCTACGTCGCGGCAGGCTCGGCGGGGTGCGCGAGATCCTCGAGGCGTCGTCGACCGAGAATCGCCTGGCCGGCAACCTCCGCGGCCAGATTCAAGACGCCGAGCTTTCGGTCCGCTTCGACCTGGCCCGCGGCCGGGTCGAGACGGCACTGGTCCGAATCGAGTCCGCCCGATCGCTGCTCCGCGAGCGCCGGGTAGATTGGCGCAGCGGAGAGCTTGCGGTGCTCGCGGCGCGCGCTCTCGGCTGGCTGGGCCGGAGTGAAGAGGCCGCCTTGGAACTGGAAACCGCGGGCGAGCATGCCGCAGGGTTGCTCGAACCGGAGGAGATCCCCGCCCTTTTGGCGCTCGCCGGTCGACGGGACGAGGCGCTCGCCGCGGCGAGCGGCACGCCCTGGTACCCGCTTTTCGCCGCGGCCCTTGGGGTGCGGCACCCCGGGAGAGCGTCGAGCGACCTGCCCGAGCCGGACCCCTCGTCCCTCGACCTCCTGGAACCGGCGCGCGCGGCCCGCCTGGTCTTCGACCTCGATTCAATCGTGGCGTTCGATCCGGGCCTCCGTTCGGACGGATCGGAGATCGTCTCCCCCGCGCGTCGACGGCGCGCCGCGGAGGTCCTGCGGCGGCAGGGCGCGGGGCGCTTCGCCGAGCGTCTCGAAGCGCGCGATGCGAGCCCCGACGCGAAAAGCCCGACGTCCCCTGCGAAAAGAGCGGCGCTCGATGAACCGCCCTCGGCGCCGATTCCGGAGCGGGAACCGAAGGGCGGCTCGCGCGGCGTCTCCGGTTCCGAGGTCCGTTCGACCGCTCGCTCGGCCGGATGGATCGGCGATCATCCGGCGCTAGAGAAAGCGTTCGACAAGATCGTGCGGCTCGCCCCGGGCGATCTCGCGGTGCTCGTCCTCGGCGAAAGCGGAACCGGCAAGGAGCTTGCCGCGCGCGAGGTCCATCGCCGCAGCCGGCGTCATCGCGGCCCCTATGTAACGGTCAACTGCGCGGCGCTTTCCGAGACGTTATTGCTGTCCGATCTGTTCGGACATTCGCGCGGCGCTTTTACCGGCGCCGATCGCGAGCGGTTGGGGGTGTTTGAAACGGCGCAGGGCGGGACCGTCTTTCTCGACGAGATCGGCGACCTGCCGCCGGTCGCCCAAGGCATGTTGTTGCGCGTGTTGCAAGAGGGCGAAGTGCGGCGGCTGGGTGAGAGTCTGGCGCGCAAAGTCGACGTGAGGGTGGTCGCCGCGACCCATCGCGATCTCGCCCGCGCGAGCCGCGAAGGAACGTTTCGCCAAGATCTTTACTTCCGGTTGCGCGGTGCGAGCGTGACGCTGCCGCCGTTGCGCGAACGCGGAGCGGACGTGCTTTTGCTCGCGACGAGCTTGATCGAGAAAGAAGCGGCGCGCTTAAAGATCGTTCCCGTGCCGCGGCTCGACCGGCAGGCCGCGGAGCGCCTGGCCCGGCACAACTGGCCGGGCAACGTGCGCGAGTTGGAAAACGTCGTCCGCGTCGCCTGCCAAATGGCGGCCGGGCAAGACGAGATCGGCGTCGATCTTCTGGAAATCGAAGAGATCCCCGGCGAGCGAGGCGCGGGCTCGTATCACGCCCAAGTGGACGACCTCAAAAGGCGCCTGATCCGCGAGGCGCTGGCCACGGTCGACGGCAAGCGCTCTCAAGCCGCGCACCGGCTCGGCCTTACCCGTCAGGCGCTCTCGTATTTGATCCTCCAGTTGCGCATCGACGATTTCTGATTCATTTCGCCGCGCGAAATCAACCCTCCGGAGGGCGGCCCCCCTAAGGCCAGCACCGGCCGACCCGCTCGGCGATCGGTTCGATTCCCAAGCGATCGATCTCATCGAAAGCCGCAGGCTCCCGCGAGTCGACGTCGAGCACCGCGACCAGCGCTCCGGCGCGATCGAACACCGGAACGACGATCTCCGAACGGGCCGATTCATCGCAGGCGATGTGACCGGGGAAGGCGTGGACGTCCTCCACCAATTGGGTCCGGCGTTCGCGCGCCGCGGCGCCGCAAACGCCTTGCGCAAAGGGTATTTCGAGGCAGCCGATACCCCCTTGATAAGGTCCGACGCGCAACAGGTCCGGCGCTACGACGCGATAGAAACCGGTCCAGCTGGCGGCGGGCAATTTTGCATGAAGAGCAGAAGCTACGGAGGCCATCGCGGCCACCGGATCGTCGAGGTCTGCGAGGAGTGAATCGATCTCGGCGAGCGCATCGCGATAGATCGACCGTCTTTCATTTTCGTTGGTCATGGAGCGCATTGTAAGCCATAGGTTGACATATCGACGATGCTGATCGATACTTTGACGCGGTGAAAACCCCAAAAGAAAAAGCGGACTGCTCAAATTGCAAGTCCTAAAGCGGAGGGATCGATCAATCATGGCAGCGAAACGCATCGTCCGAAAACCAGCGAAGAAAGCAGCGAAAGCTGTGAGCAAGCCGGCGCCCGCGCCGGAGACGGAAGGAAAAGAAGAGGGAGTGCTCACTCTCACCGAAGTTTCGAAGCGCTCGAAGATCTCGATGCCCACCCTTCAGCGATATAAGAAGCTGTATCAGTCGCGGATCCCCTCGGTCGGCAAGGGGCGGAAGCAGCGTTACTTGGAAAGCTCGCTCGCGATCTTCGAGGAGTTGAAGAACGAAAACATCGGGCGGCGCGGCCGGCCGAAGAAAGCAGTTGGCAAGACCGGTCGTCCCGTCGGTCGTCCCGTCGGTCGTCCTCCGGGCCGGCCCGCCGTCGCGAAGCCGGCCGCCGCGGCCCCGGAAGCGACCCCGGCTCGTCGCGGTCGCAAGGCGAGCTCTTCGGGTCTGATGACGCTCACCGAGATCAGCAAGCGCGCGGGCGTTTCCTATCCGACCGCGGTGCGCTACGTCCGGTTGTTCCTCGACCGGCTGCCGCACGAAGGCGAGGGTCGCCGTCGTCGTTTCTATTCCGGCGCGGTCGAAGTGTTCAATCAGCTGCGCGAAGAGGGCGGTCGTGGCGGTCAGCGCGTGAAGCGAATCGCGGGCCGTGCGGTCGAAGCGATCGAGAGCGGCGTCGCCGATCGGATCAAGCAGCTCGAGAAGGCGCAGCAGAGCTTTGAAAAGAAGCTGCGTACGTTGGCGCAGAGCCTCCAGAAGTTCCTGGAGTAGAACTTTCGGGCGCGGCGTAACGGGGCGGGAGCTGTAACCCGCCCCGGCAATGCTCCCTGGTGAACCTGCCGGCTTCTAATTGCTTCGATTCAACAGAGGTGGTCCCAACCGAGCGGTGGCAATTTTTGTTTTGCCCCGTCGATCTGTATTTCGACTTCGCGGCCTGAAGTCAGTGTGCCGATCCTCGCGCAGGGGAATTCCTCCGGCGGCCGGCTCCGCTTGGACAGACTGAACAACAACACGTAATCCTCGCCGCCGGAGAGCGCCAGATCGAGCGGGTTCTCGCCGATCGTCGCGCAGATCTCTTTGAATCGCGGAGCGAAAGGCAACGCCGCGGCATCGATCTCCGCGCCGACCTTCGATTCGGCGCAGAGCCGATGAAGATCGCGCGCCAGGCCATCCGAAATGTCGAGGGCGGCGGCGCGCTTCGCTGTACCCAGTGCTGTTCCGAGTGCCACCTGCGGCAGCGGCTCGATGTGCCGGACGATCGCCCGACGGGCGGCGGGATAGAGCGCCGGGGCAAGGGCGAGATCGGCCGGCAAGGTGATTCCTTTCCGGGCGTCGATCCGTGCGCCGCGCGCCAGCAGCTTCCGGCCGAGCGCCGATTCGCCGACGGTTCCACCGAGATAAAGGAAATCGCCCGCTTGCGCCGCGCTTCGCTTCAACCAACGCCCTTCTTTCGGCCGCCGGCCGAGGAGCGTGAGAGTTGCCACCAAGCCTTGCGGTATACGTGCGAGGTCGCCGCCTGCGAGGGTCACTCCGGAGCTTTCCGCCGCTCGGACGAACGCCCGAAAGAAACGGCGCGCATCGTACCCGGTGGGTAAGGCGAGGTTAAGAAACGCCCAGGCCGGGGTGGCGCCGCTGGCGGCGAGATCCGAAAGGTTCACCGCGAGCAGCCGGCGCGCGACGAGCGCGGGGTCGAGTCCGGGGAGGAAGTGAACCCCTTCGATCTGGCTGTCCGTGGTGACCGCCCAGTCGCCGTCGAGCGTTAAAAACGCGGCGTCGTCGCCGATCGGGTTGCCGGCCTGGGCGCGCTCGACGAGGCGCCGGAGCCAGCCGATCAATCGATCTTCGGATTCGGGAGATTCGGGCGCCGTCGCTTCGAGCGACATGGCTTACTGCGCGGCCGGTCCGGCTTCGCCCGCGGTACCGGCAGGAACGGAGGGCGGCGGCAGGACGGGGGTGGCCTCCGGCGTCTCCGGAACCTCCGGGGTCGCGACGGTCGGTTCGGACGCGCCGGCCTCGACCACGACCGGGAGCAGCGCGTAATCCAAGACCTCGCCCATGTGCTCGACGAAATGGAAGGTGAGCCCTTCCTGGATCGCGGCGGGAACTTCGATCAGGTCGCGCCGGTTGAGCTTCGGCACCAGGATGATGTGAATACCCGCGAGCTTGGCGGCCAGGACTTTTTCTTTCAAACCGCCGATCGGCAGGACGTCGCCGCGGAGCGTGATCTCGCCGGTCATCGCGACCCGACGGTGGATCGGCCGGCCGGTGAGCACGGAGAGCACGGCGGCGCCGATCGTGATGCCTGCGGAAGGACCGTCTTTCGGAATCGACCCGGCCGGTACGTGGATGTGCAGGTCGCGCTTGGCAAACCAATCCTCGGGCAGGCCATGGTCCGCGGCATAGGCCCGGGCGTAGGAGAGGGCCGCCTGCGCCGACTCTTTCATCACGTCGCCGAGCTGGCCGGTGAGCAGCAGCAGCCCTTTGCCCGGGACCGCGATCACCTCGATAAACAGGAGATCGCCGCCCGCGGCGGTCCAGGCGAGACCGGTCGCCACCCCCACCCGGTCGCGGTCGAGCAGCTCTTCGTTGAAATGCTTTCTCGGCCCCAGGAACGTTTCGATCTGCGCCGGATCGAGCAGGATCGTCGAGTCGTCGCCGCGCGCGACGCGCACCGCGACCTTCCGGCAGACCGCCGCGAGCTCGCGCTCGAGATTGCGCAGGCCGGCCTCTTTCGTGTAATCCGAGATGATCTTCCTAAGCCCTGCGTCGGGCAGGTCGACGTAGCGTTCTTCCAGGCCGTTTTCTTTGAGCTGTTTCGGGATCAGGTGGCGGCGCGCGATCTGAAGCTTTTCTTCTTCGGTATAACCCGAAAGTCGGATCACTTCCATCCGGTCCAGGAATGCCGGCTGGATCGGATCGAGCATGTTCGCGGTGGCGATGAACAGCACTTTGGACAGATCGTAGGGGAGCCCCAGGTAATGGTCGACGAAGCCGTAGTTTTGCTCCGGATCGAGCACTTCGAGCAGCGCCGAGGAGGGATCGCCGCGGAAGTCGGCGCCGATCTTGTCGATCTCGTCGAGTACGAACACCGGGTTCGAAGTCCCCGCCTGCCGCACGCCTTGCAGAATGCGTCCGGGCAGCGCGCCCACGTAGGTTCGGCGATGGCCGCGCACCTCCGCCTCGTCGCGCACCCCGCCGAGCGAAATCCGCACGAACTGGCGCCCCATCGCCCGGGCGATCGAACGGCCGAGGGAGGTCTTGCCGACGCCCGGAGGGCCGACGAAACAGAGGATCGGACCGCGGGTGTCGGATTTGAGCTTCCTCACCGCGAGGAATTCGAGGATCCGTTCTTTGATCTTTTCGAGGTCGTAATGATCTTCGTCGAGGATCTGCCGGCCGTGGTCGAGATCGAGGTCGTCGACCGAGGTGGTGCCCCAGGGCAGCGCGGTCAGCCAATCTAGATAAGTGCGGATGATCTGGGTCTCCGCGCTTTCCGGATGGCTCCGCTCCAGGCGGCGGATCTGGCGCTCCAGCTCTTCCTTTCCTTCGACCGAGAGCCCCTTGTCCTCGGCGAGCTTCCTGTAGTTGGCGACCTCTTCGGTCAGCTCTTCGCCTTCGCCCAGCTCCTGCTGGATCGCCTTCAACTGCTGGCGCAGGTAATACTCGCGCTGGCTCTTGTCCATCTCACCGCGCGCCTGGGACGAGATTTCCTGCTGCATCGTGAGCACCTGGATCTCGCGGACCAACAGGTCGCTCACCCGCTTCAGGCGTTCGATCGGATCGAACGTCTCGAGCAGCTGCTGCGCTTCGAGCGGCTTCAAATCGAGATTGCTCGCCGCGAGATCGGCCAGGCGGCCGCCCTCTTCGAGGTTCGCGGCGATCACCATCACCTCGGGGGAGATCGCCTTGCCGAGCGACACGGCGCGGTCGAGGCTCTCTTTGACCGAGCGGACCAGCGCCTCGGTCTCCAAGGTGCGCTCGAACGCGACGTCGTCGATCCGCTCGATCTTCGCCTGAAGGTAGGGCTCGGTCTGGCCGATGTGGACGACCCGCGCCCGGGCCAGGCCTTGGACCAGAATCCGGATGCGACCGTCCGGCAGCTTGAGCATCCGCATGATGATCGCGGCGGTGCCGACCGGATAAAGATCCGCCTCGCCGGGGTTTTCAATCGCGCCGTCGCGCTGCGCGACGAGCAGGATCACCCGTCTTTCGGCGAGCGCCCGGTCGACCGCGAAAACGCTCTTGTCCCGCCCGACCGAGAGCGGCAGGATGATGTAGGGAAAGATCACCGTGTCTTTGAGCGGCAGGACCGGCAGGACGTCGGGGATCTTGATCGCATCCTCGGGCGCCTCGGCGGGGGGCCGGGTCGGAACGCCTGTCGTCATCGCCGTGCTCATCCCGCCTCCTCGCCGCTCACCGGCACGGCGACCGGCGCGGCACCATCCGCCGGAGCGCTCGTTTCTTCGATCGGCACCGGGCGGGCCGCCAGGCGCTTCTCTTCGACCTTGGGGAACTCCACGGCGAGCAAACCGTCGGTCAGACGGGCGCGCCCTTGATGGCTATTGACCGGTACGAACAATTGTACCTCGCGGCGAAAACGGCCATGCGCACGCTCGATGCGCTGGAATCGGATCTTGTCGGCTGGCAGCGGCGTCATCTTGACTCCTGAGATAGCAACTCTCGTGCCGCGAACTTCGATCTTGATGTCCTCGGGAGCCAGCCCCGGCACCTCGACCAGGATGAGGATCGACTCGGCGGTTTCCACGATGTCGAGTTCGGGGCACCACTCGGTCCCAGGGTCGGCGCCCAGCTCCAGCGCCTCGGTAAACAGGCGCTCCATCTCGGTGTGAAAGCGGGAGATCAGCTCGATCGAAGCGATCCGTTTCGCCACGGGCTACTCCTCTTCCTGACGCTGGAGAGTCTGGATCACGTCGGTGAAGGAACCGAGGTCCTCGAAGCGGCGGTAAACCGAGGCGAAGCGGACGTAGGCCACCTGGTCGAGCTCGCGCAGCCTTTCCATCACGAAGCCGCCGATGTCGTGGGTCGAGATCTCGCGATCCTCGCGGTCGTGGAGCAGGGTCTCTGCGTCGTCGGCGATCTTTTCGAGCTGCTTGCCCGACACCGGCCGCTTCTCGCACGCCCGGTAGAGGCCGGAGAGCAGCTTCTTGCGGCTGAACTCCTCGCGCCGGCCGTCGTGCTTGACCACCATGTAAGGGATGCCTTCGATCTGCTCGTAGGAGGTGAACCGCCGGCCGCAGCCGAGGCATTCGCGGCGCCGACGGATCACGTCGCCGTCTCGGCTTTCGCGCGAATCGACCACCCGATCGCGATTCTCGGAGCAGAAGGGGCACCTCATGGGCGCTCGGTCATTCCTTCGCGTGGAGCGCGATGTTCAACCGCAGCAGCACGCGCTCCAGCGTTCCGGCGTCGCGGATGTCGACCTCCAGGTCGCGCACCGCATCCATCACCCGGTGGTCTTCGTCCTCCACCTGGAAACTGACCAGGAAGCGGCGCGCCCGGGCGAAATCCGCCTTCTTGAGCGTCAGATCGATCGAGCGCGACAGCTCGCCCCGGCCGTTCCTTTGCGCGGCGGCCGCGGTGATCGGCGCGGCGGCGGCGCCTGGGATCGCTCCGGTCGGCACGGTCGGCGGGATGGCTGAGGCGGCGGCGGGTGCGGGCCGCGAAACCTCTGCGGTGCGCGGCGCGGGGCTCGCTCCGGGGCGCGAGGAGGCAGCCGCTTCGCGGCGGATCTTTTCGAGCTCGGACAATACGTCCACGGTACGCCGGGTGCCGGTGGTCGATCCGACTTTGCTCCCGCTCGGGGTCGCCGGGTGGGGTGGCGGCGCGGAGGCCGGCGCAGGGCGCGGCGCCAAGGGGAGGGGAGCCGGCATCTGGAGCGGGGGAGGTGCTGCCTGCAGAGTCGCCGCCCGCTGAGCCGGTGGAGGCAAGGAAGGCGCGACAGGTTGCGCCGAAGGCGAAAGCGGCACCTGGGTGCCGGTGGCCGTCGGAAGGGGAACCACCGGCTTGGGCAGCGGCGGAGGGGCCGGCCGGCCGCCGGCGGCCGGGGCCTGGGCCTCGCCGGGCCGGCCGAGCCGCTTCTTGAGCGACATCAGCGTCAGCTTGGAGATCCCTTTGAGCGTTTCGAACACCCCCTGGCCGAGGGGGGCCGCGGACTCGAAGTGAAGCCAGCCGTTGCGATTCAGGCTCCGGTTCATCTCGTCGACGGTGCAGATGTCCGGCAGGTCGCGCTTGTTGTACTGCAGCACCAGGGGCAAGCTGTCGGAGGAGAGGCCCATCTCGGCCAGGTTCTCCTCCAGGTTACGGAAGGACTCCTGGTTCGCTTGGAGCATCGCGCGCTGCGAATCGGCGACGAAGACGACGCCGTCCACCCCCTTCAAGACCAGTTTGCGGGTGGTGTTGTAGAACACCTGGCCGGGAACCGTGTACAGCTGGATGCGGGTCGAGAAGCCGGCGATCGTACCGACGTCGATCGGCAGCAGGTCGAAGAACAGGGTCCGGTCGGTCTCGGTTTCGAGCGACACCATCTCGCCGCGCGAGTCTCCGGCCGTGTGTTTATAGATGTAATGAAGGTTTGTCGTTTTGCCACAGAGACCCGGGCCGTAGTACACGACCTTGGCCGCCATCTGCATTGTGCTGTAGTTGAAGAAAACCATATTCCGGCCGACCTCTGGGACGGGGGTGGTGAGCATAGCACCAATGACGGGAGGTTCATTCCTCTTCCAACTCGGCCAGCAGTTGGCGGTGGGAGTGGCCGGCCAAGCCTACCCGGTCCCGCTGCCGGAGCGTCTCGGCCGCCAAGCCCCGGACCCAGGGGGCCATCTCGGGGGCGATTTCGTCCAAGCCGGCGAGCTGGGCGAGCAGGGTATCGCGGTCGCCGCGCGCCGCCGGCCCGGTGATCGCCCGGGCCGGCTCGGTCGCCTCCCGAGCGGCTTCGACCGCGCCGCGCGCCAGCTCCAGGTAGCCGGAGACGACCCCCGCCGGCAGTTTGAGCCGCTCCGCGAGGTCGGCCGCGGCGGCCAAAAGGGTGGTGATACCGCCGGCCGCAAGGCTCGCCGCGAAGTGGTAGAGCAGGCGGGCCTCTCCCGGGATCACGCCGCTTTGAGCGCCCCAGGCCGCCGCGAGCCGGGCGCCGAGCGCCACCGCTGCCGGGTCGCCGTCGAGGCCGAAAAAGATCCCGTGCGCCTCGGCCGGGTCGGGCCGGGCGGTGGGGAAGGCTTTGAGCGGGTGGAGCGAACCGATCGCCGAGCCTCCTGCCGCAACCGGCGCGAGCGCCTGGGCGGTCCGGCTGCCCGAGGTGTGAAGGACCACCGCCGCCTGCGGCCTGCGGCCGAGCGAGGCGGCCACCGCGTCGAGAGCGCCGTCCGGCACCGCGACGAGCAGGAGATCCTGCCCGGTGGTCGACAGGGTCGACAGCTCGGAATCGCGTCCCAGGACACCGATCTGCCGGCCGCCGGCCGCCGTCGCCCAGGCCGCGAGGCTCGACCCGACCCGCCCCGGGCCGACCAGGGAGAAGGTGAGATTCGCGAGCTGTCGGTCGAAAGGAGTCACTGAGCTACAATATGGGCGCTTTTCGATGCATGGCAAGAGGCGCATGCCCGGCCCGGAACATTCTGATCTTCCAGAAGATAACCCACCCCACGCCATGGCCGACCGAACCGATCCCAAGAAGCTCGTCCCGCAGCTTACGCCGCGGGATCGCGAGATCCTGAAGCAGGTGGTGGCCACCTACGTGCTTTCGGCCGAGCCGGTCTCGTCTCGGTCGGTCGCCAAGCAGGCCGATCTGGGCCTTTCGGCGGCGACCATTCGGAACGTCATGGCCGACCTCGAAGAGTGGGGCTACCTCGCCCAGCCGCACACTTCGGCCGGCCGGGTGCCGACGCGGATCGCTTACCACCTGTTCATCGAATCGCTGATGGACGTCCGCAAAGTCCCCGCCTGGCAGCGGCGCTACATTGAGGACCACCTGGGCACGGGACCGGGCGATCCGGATCAGATTATGAGTTCCGCCTCGCACCTCTTGTCCGAGCTGTCGCATCAGGTCGGCCTGGTGGTGACGCCGTCGATCGCCGAAACCGTCCTCGCGTCGGTCGAATTCGTGCCGCTCACGGGCCGCAAGGTGCTGTGCGTCCTGATCTCCACCTCCGGATTCACCGAAACCAAGGTGATCGAGGTGCCGGAGGTGGTCCCGCGCGAGGACCTGATCCGGATCTCCAATTACCTGACCGAGAACTTCACGGGTGCGTCGATCCGCGAGGCGCGCGACCGGCTGCTGCGCATGCTGGCCGACGAGCGTGCCCAAATGGACCGCCAGCTCGCGCTCGCGATCGAGCTGGCCAAGCACGCGCTCGAAATTCCTTCCGGCCCCGGCGTGTTGGTGGACGGTGCGTCCGAGCTTTTGGCCCAGCCGGAGCTGGCCGACATCGGCAGGGTACGGCGGATGTTCGACACCTTCGCCGACAAGGCGCGGTTGGTTTCGATCCTGTCCCGTTGTCTGCAAGGGGGCGGAGTGCGGGTGTGGATCGGCGCCGACAGCGACCTCACCTCGGAACTCGACTTCAGCCTGGTCGCCACCACCTATGGGCTCGGCGAGAGGCCGCTTGGCACGCTCGGCATCCTCGGACCGTCGCGGATGGAATACGAAAAAGTGATTCCGCTGGTCGACTTCCTGGGCGAAGCGCTGTCGCGCGCGCTCGGCGAGACGATCGGCGGCAGGATCGATTGACGGGAGCTTAAAGAATGGCGAACGACGAAATGAACGATAGCGGGGCCGGCCGGCCGACCGAGCTGGATCTGGATGACGACATGAACGACGACGTCGCGGCGGCGATCCGCCAAGCGGTGGCGGCGGTCGAAGGGGTAGAGGCCGCCAAGAGCGCCGGCCGCCCGGACGGCGCCGCGGACCTGGCGGCGGAAAATGCCGCGTTGAAGCGCGAGGTGGAAGAGCTGCGTTCCCGCTCGGTGCGCACGCTCGCCGATTTCGACAATTTCCGGAAACGCAACGAGCGCGAGCGCGACGAGATCCGGCGCTACGCCGCGACCGAGGCGATCCGCGAATTCGTGGGTGTGGTGGATAACCTCGAACGCGCCTTGACCGCGGGGGGGACGGCCGACGACTTGAAGCGCGGCGTCGAGCTGATCGCCCGGCAGATGCAGGAGTCCCTGCGCCGCGTGGGCGTCCAAGAGGTTGCGGCCGAAGGGGCGCCGTTCGACCCGGCGGTTCACGAGGCGGTATCGCGCGAAGAAAGCGCCGCAGTGACCTCGCCGACGGTGATCGCGGCCTTTCAGCGCGGTTACCTCCTGTACGACCGGCTGCTCCGGCCGGCGATGGTCCGCGTCGCGGTGCCGATCGAAAAGCCAGGGGTGGCAGCGAACGCGGCGGGTCCGGAGGCGGGCGAAGCGTGATCCGAAGATTCAAAGACTGCCGTGCATCGCGCGCCGGGCGCGAGGGGAGGGGTTAGGCGTTGAGCAAGATCCTGGGCATCGACCTCGGCACTACGAACAGCTGCGTCGCGATCGTCGAGGCGCTGGCGCCGCGCGTGCTCGCCAACCGCGAGGGGAGCCGTACGACGCCGTCGATCGTCGCGTTCGCCGAAGAGGGGGACCGCCTGGTCGGCCAGATCGCCAAGCGCCAGGCGATTACCAACCCGCAGAACACGATCTTCGCGGTGAAGCGGCTGATCGGCCGGAAACACGGCTCGCCCGAGGTTTCGCGCGCCCGCGAGGTGCTCCCTTACAACCTCGTGCCGTCGAACAACGGCGACGTCAAGATCGAAATCCGCGACCGCAACTACAGCCCGGAGGAGATCTCAGCGTTCGTCCTGCGCGAGATCAAGGAGTTCTGCGAGGAGACGCTCGGCGAGCCGATCCGCGAAGCGGTGATCACGGTGCCGGCCTATTTCGACGACTCACAGCGCCAGGCGACCAAAGACGCCGGCCGAATCGCCGGGCTCGAGGTGCTGCGGATCTTGAACGAGCCGACCGCGGCGGCGCTCGCTTACGGGCTCGACAAGACCCAGGTGGGCAAGAAGATCGCGGTCTACGACTTAGGGGGCGGCACGTTCGACGTCTCGGTGCTGGAGCTGGCGCAGGGGGTGTTCGAAGTGCGCTCGACCGCGGGCGACACCTACCTCGGCGGCGAGGACTTCGACCTCAAGATCATGGATTGGCTGATCGAAGAGTTCCAAACCGAGACCGGCATCGACCTGCGCCACGACCGGATGGCGCTCCAGCGACTGAAGGAAGGGGCCGAGCGCGCCAAGTGCGAGCTGTCCAACGGCGAAGAGGCGTCGATCAACCTGCCGTTCATCTCGGCCGACGAGAACGGCCCGCGCCACCTGGCGCGCACCCTTACGCGCGGCCATTTCGAGCAATTGGTCCACGAGCTGGTCGAACGAACCGAAGGACCCTGCCTGGACGCCTTGCACTCCGCGGGCTTGCGCGCCGACCAGATCGATGAGGTGCTCTTGGTCGGCGGCCAGACCCGCACGCCGCTCGTGATGCGCACGGTGGAAAGAATCTTCGGCCGGGCGCCGAACCGCGAGATCAATCCGGACGAGGTGGTGGCGATCGGCGCCGCGATCCAGGGCGGCATCCTGCGCGGCGACATCAAGGACCTCGTCCTGCTCGACGTCACGCCGCTTTCGATCGGCGTCGAGACCCATGGCGGCCTGTTCACCAAACTGATCGAGCGCAACTCGACGATCCCGACCAAGAACACGCAGATCTTCACCACCGTCGCCGACAACCAAGACACGGTGGCGATTCACGCCCTCCAGGGCGAACGGCAGTTCGCGGCGGAAAACCGCTCGCTCGGCCGGTTCGAGCTGGTGGGTATTTCGGCCGCGCCGCGCGGCACGCCGCAGATCGAGGTCACGTTCGCGATCGATTCGAACGGCATCGTCTCGGTGACGGCGCGCGACCTGTCGACCAACCTCACCCAAAGCATCCAGATCAATCCGGCCGGCGGTCTTTCCGAAGGGGAGATCAAGCGGCTGGTCGACGAGGCCGAGAACAACGCCAAGAGCGATGCCGAAAGGCGCGAAATCCGCCAGCTCAAAAATCGGCTCGAAGGGCTGATCTACAGCAACGAAAAGGTTTTCGAACAGTTCAGCGACATGCTCCCGGACGACGATCGCCAGCGCATCCACGACGCGATCCTCCAGGCGCGGGTGGCGATCTCCAACGAACATCGGGCGGACATCGAGGGGGCGCTGTATGACCTCACCTCGGTTTCGCGCGTGCTTTCCGACGCCATGCTGAATCGCGCCTCGGGCACGTCGGCGATCTAAAGGCGGCCGGCACGGGCCAGAAATAGGGAATAGGGATACGGATGGCGAAGCGGGACTATTACGAAGTGCTCGGCGTCGCGCGCGACGCGGGCGAAAAAGAAATCAAATCGGCGTACCGCAAGCTCGCCATCCAATACCACCCGGACAAGAACCCGGGCGATGCGGCAGCGGAAGAGACGTTCAAGGAAGCGGCCGAGGCGTACTCGATCCTGTCGGACGACGACAAGCGTCAGCGCTACGACCGGTTCGGTCACCAGGGCGTGCAGGGGGCGGGAGCCGCCGGTTTCGATCCCAGCACGTTCTGCGATTTCGCCGACATCCTGGGCGACCTGTTCGGGTTCGGCCGGCGCTCCGGAGGCGCGGCCGGGGGGCCGCAGCGCGGCGCCGACCTGCGCTACGACCTGGAGCTGACGTTTGAAGAGGCGGCGTTCGGCAGCGACCAGAAGCTGCGCGTGCCGCGCCTGGAAAAATGCGACACGTGCAGCGGCTCGGGAAGCGCCTCGGGCAAGGCGCCGGTTCCCTGCTCCGCCTGCGGCGGGCGCGGCCAGGTGCGGGTCTCCCAAGGGTTTTTGACCTTCGCGAGCACCTGCCCGCAATGCCGCGGCGAGGGACGGGTGATCTCCGATCCGTGCCGGGACTGCCGCGGCGCGGGCCGGGTCGAAAAGGAGCGATCGCTCGAAGTGCGAATCCCCGCCGGGGTCGACACCGGCAGCCGGATGCGCCTGATCGGCGAGGGCGAGCAGGGCCGCCTCGGCGGTCCGACCGGCGACCTCTACGTGGTGATTTCGGTCAAGGCCCATCCGCGCTTCGAGCGCGACGGCGCGACGGTTTTTTCGCGCCACAAGATCTCCTACCCCCAGGCGGTGCTGGGCGCCAAGGTCGAGGTCGAAACGATCCACGGCACGACCACGCTCGACATTCCTTCGGGCACCCAGAACGGCAAGGATTTTCACCTGCGCGGCCAGGGGATCGAACGGGTTCACGGCGGCGGCAAAGGCGAGCACGTGGTGGTGGTCGACCTGGGCGTGCCGAACCCGCGGGATCTCGGCGAGGAGGAACTCGATCTGCTCCGCCGCCTCGCCGCCCTCGCGGGGGACGACGTCAAAGAGCCGAGCGTGCTGGACAAGGTAAAGAACCTGTTCAGTTGAGTTCGCTCCCGGTGAAATCCGAAACGCGCCCCCTTTGGGCCGTGCTCGCCGCGGCCTTGCTTCTTTGGGCCTGGGTTTGCGTTCCGACGATCCTGGGCGTGCGCACGTTCTATCTGCGCGACGTGTTCCTCACCCACCTGCCGCTCAAGGCGTTCGGTGCCGCGGAGCTGGCCGCCGGGCGCATCCCGGCGTTCAATCCCACCTGGGGCATGGGCCAGCCGTTCCGCGGCAACCCCAATGCCCTGGCGTTTTATCCCGGCAACCTGCTCTACCTGGCCCTGCCGTTTTGGAGCGCGTTCAACCTTCACTACGCCCTGCACTGGCTGCTCGCGCTGTTCGCCATGCGGGCGCTCGCCCGGGGCCTCGGCCAGGGGCCGGCCGCCGCTCTGCTCGCCGGGATCACCTACGCCGGCTCGGGGTGGTTTCTCTCCGCCCTCACCTATTACAACGTCTTGACGGTCGCCGCCTGGTGGCCGCTGGCGATGCTCGGCGCGGTACGCGGAGGGCGGCGGGGGATCGCGCTGGGCGGCATCGCCTGCGGTTTCGCCCTGCTCGGCGGCGAACCGGTGACGGCGACCCTGGCGCTCGTCCCCCTCCTTTACGCGGCGATCTCCCGCCACGGCTGGCGGCGCGGATTCGGCACCGCCGTGGCGATCGGCGCCGCGGGGCTCGTCATCGCTCTGCCGCAGGTGGTGGCGATGCTCCGCGTGCTGCCCTTCACCGTCCGCGGCGGATTGGGTATGAACGCCTCCCAGGCGACGGATTTCCGGCTGCATCCGCTGCGCCTGCTGGAGCTGTTCTTCCCCTTCCCGTTCGGCCGGCCCACCTACCTTGGGCCGGACGGAATCTGGGCCGGGTCGGTCCTCCGAGGCGTGCCGTTGTTCTTGACCCTCTACGCCGGAATCGTCGCCCTCTGGCTTGGTCTCGCCGCCGTGCGCCGCCACCGCGGCTGGGCGCTGCTCACCTTGGCCGGACCGGTGGTCGCGGTGCTCGCCGGCCTCTCCGGCCAACTGCTGGTCCGGGTCGGATTCGGCCTGTTCCGTTTCCCCGAGAAGTTCGTCCTCTGGCTCGCGCTCGCCCTGCCGATCCTGGCCGGCTGGGGGCTCGAACGAGCCTTGGCGGAAGGGCTCGGCGGCTGGCGGAAAAGGGCCGCGGTGGCCGGCGGTCTGCTGCTCGTGGCGGCCGGAGCGCTCACCCTCGTCGGTCCCTTCCTGGTCGCGGGAGTGACCCACACGCTGGAGTCGAAAGGAGCGCTCGCCGCCGGACTGCCGAACGACCAGCAGAACCTCGCTCTCGGCCTGCTCTCGACCCAGATCGACGCCTGGCGGCTCGCCCTGCTGATCGCGGGCGCCGTGCTCCTGCTCGTCTTTCTCGCCACCCGGCCGGAAGTGTCCCGCCCGTGGCAGGCGGCGCTACTGGTCGGCTTGCAGCTCGCCACTCTGGTGCAGCTCTACCCTCTGGTGACCACCGATCGGACGGATTTCTACCGCGAGCCCTCCCCCTGGACGCGCCGATTGGGGCCGGGTGCCGCCGTACACAACGCGGTGGTCGGAGTCCCGGCGTGGGGTCCCGCTCCCCGCTACGACCTGCCGAACGGACCGCACCGGCCGGTCGACCGGTTCTGGGCGATGAACCTCGGTTCCGCTCCGGGAGTTCTATACGGCCTCACCTATCCTTTGGCGCCCGACCTCGAAGGGATGCACACCCTGCTGTTCAAACCGATGCTCGATGCGCTCCCCTCGCTCGCTTGGGAGCAACGCGTCCACTGGTTTCGCTCGGTCGGCATCCAAGCCGTCACCCGCTTCGACGACCCGTCCGAGCCGGCCGTCCCCGGCCTTCGGCTGCTCGATCGCGCTGAGGGCTTGGGGGTCAAAACCCGTCTCGACGCGGTGGAAAATCCGGCCCCGCCGGCCTGGTGGCCGCGAACGCTCCAACCGGCATTTAGCATCGAAGAGGCGCGGAGCCAGGTGACGAACAATCCCGACCCGATCCACTCGGTCGCGGTGGGGCTGGGCCGCCGGGAGCACCTGCCGGCACATGATCCCGCCGGCCAGGTCCGCCTGATCTCGTCCGCGCCGGACCGGATCGAAATCGAGACCGAAGGAGGCGGCGGAATCGCCGTCATCCGCCGCGCCTGGCAGCCGCTGCTCGTGGCCAGCGAAGGGACCCGCGAGCTGACCACCCGCCCGGTCAACCTGAACCTCCTGGGCGTCGAAGTCCCCGCCGGCCACCACCGCATCGTGCTCGAAGCCTCCGCCTGGCCCGAGATCCTGGCCGGTGCCGTGGCGCTCGCCGCGTTGGTTGCGGCGCTCCTCGCGCTGCGCCGATAGGGCACAATAGAGGCCAACGAGAAGGAGTTGGCCCATGAAGCGATTCGGACTCAGCCCCGCCGTCCTGGCGGTGCTCGCGCTCGTCCTTCCGGTAGCTGGATCTGCCGTCGCCGCGCCCCCTGCGCCGGGCGGAAGCTACGTCCTCCGCCCCGCGAGGGTGTTCACCGCGGAGGATTCGACGATCCACCCCGGCTGGGTGGTCGTGGTAATGGGCGAAAAGATCGCCGCCGTCGGCCCGGCCGCAAAAGTCCAAATCCCTGCCGACGCGGTTTCGATCGACCTGCCCGACGCGACGCTGCTGCCGGGCTTGATGGATCTCCACTCCCATCTGTTCCTCCACCCGTACGACGAAACGTTGTGGAACGACCAGGTGCTCAAAGAGCCGGTCGACTACCGCACCATCGCGGCGGTCCGGCACGCGGCGGATACGTTGCGCTCGGGCTTCACCACCCTCCGCGACCTGGGAACGGAAGGGGCGGGCTACGCCGACCTGTCGCTCAAGAAGGCGATCGAGGACGGGATCATCCCCGGCCCGCGCCTCGAAGTGGCAACGCTCGCGATCGTCGCCACCGGTTGCTACGGCCCGGGACCGCGCGGCTTCCGCCCCGACCTCGACCTGCCGAAAGGAGCGCAGGAGGTGAGCGGAACAGGAGAAATCCTCGCCGCCGTGCGCGAACAGGCGGGGCACGGCGCCGATTGGATCAAGGTTTACGCCGATTACCGCTGTGGCCCTGGGGGTGCCCAAGTGCCCACCTTCACCCAAGCCGAGCTGAACGTCCTGGTCGAAGCGGCTCACTCGCTGGGCCGCAAAGTCTCCGCCCACGCCCAAACCGCAGAGGGCATGCGCCGCGCGATTCTCGCCGGGGTAGAGACCATCGAACACGGCTACGGCGGAACCGAAGAAACCTTCAAACTGATGGTCGAGCACCACGTCGCCTTCCTGCCGACGCTGGCCGCCGACACGGCCTATGCTCAATATTTCGACGGCTACGTCGCGGGCAAAACCCCGCCGACCGAAGGAATGAAACAAGCCGAAAAAGCCTTCCAACTCGCCAAGAAACTCGGAGTGACGATCGGCTGCGGCAGCGACGTCGGAGTTTTCGCCCACGGCACCAGCTGGAAAGAGCTGGCCGAAATGGTCCGCTACGGCATGACCCCCACCGAAGCTCTCCTCGCCGCCACCCAAATCGACGCCAAAATCCTCGGCTGGCAAGACCGCCTCGGGCAGATCCGCCCCGGTTACATCGCCGACCTGGTCGCGGTGGCGGGCGATCCGACCAAAGACATCACGGCGGTCAAAGACGTACGGTTCGTCATGAAGGGCGGGGCGGTGGTGCGGGGGGTGGAGTAGCGATCGAAAACCGCTATCGGGCGCAGCGCCAGGTTTCAGAACGCCGAGACGCGAGCGCAGCCGCCGTACACCGTGAGCGGCGAATGCGCTTGGCTATCGGCGCCGTAGAGCGGCTATCGTCGGCGTATGGCGGCTATCGAAGCCCGATAGCCGCTATCCACGGCTGGATCGGCGCTATCCGGCGTCGATAGCCGCTCTCCGCGACGGATAGCGGCTATCCAGTTTCGGCGAGTCTCTATCCGCGGCCGATAGCCGCCATCCACGGAGGGATAGGCTCTATCAGCGGCCGATAGCGGCTATACACGGGCGATAGCCGCTATAGACGGGCCAGAGCGAACTCGCAGCTCGGCAGTCGCGATCCCCGACGCGCCGGTTGATTGCATCGGTCCGTCGCATCCGAGAGCCGGTGCTTTGGTGTACACGCCGGGTGCGCAGGTTCCCCGACGTACAGTTCGTCATGAAGGGCGGGGCGGTGGTGCGGAGAGTAGAATAGGAGTCGTGAGCAGGCCAAAGAATTCTACTGCCGATCTTGAAACCTCACTTGAGAGCTTGCGCGCTTTTCGCGAGCACGATCCTCATTTCGAGCGGGCTATCGCAGACTGGGTAGATGCGGAGGCATCACTCAAGGACGATCCAGCGGAAGGCGCTGTGACGCCCGTTGCCGGGCTCACCTCTGGAGATCGGCGCGGCCTCGACCGGTTGGCGCTCCTGGAGCGGTGGCGGCACCTTCCACCGGTCGACCCCGTTACCCTTCGGGACGACGTCGACGCTGTGGTGAACTCAGCGCTATGAGCGAGTCGCGAGGAATGGATTGAGGGCCCGAACCCTATATCTCTGCCGTGGTGCTTCGGTGTCCGGACCCGGTGCTCAGGTTCCCGGACCCGCTTCTTAGCTTCGCAGATCCGGTGCTCAAGCCCCCGGACCCGCTTCGCCGAGTCCTTTACCTGGTGCGCAGCTCCCCAGACCTGGTGCTTCGAGTCCGCGAACTGGTGGGCGGGTTCACGGCACCGGTCCGCGGTTTCCTGGACCTGGTTGTTCGAGCCCGTCCACCGCTTCGCAGCTTCGCGGACCCGCTTCGCAGGTTCCGAGCACCGGTTGCCAGCTTCCCAGCACCACTTCGCAGGAGCGGAGCACCGCTTCGCGGATTCCCGCACCTGGTGCACGGAGCCTGCGAACTGGTTCCGAGTTTCGGAGCTCCGGTGCTCCGAATCGGCGCACTGGTTCTCGGGCACTGCGAAGTGGGCGCGGGACTCCGCCCACCGGTGCCGCGACACCGCCCACCGGTGCTCGGATTCGGCAAAGCGGTGCTGGGGTTCGGCGGGCCACTTCCGGGCCTCCGCACAGCGCTCTTGGGGAGCGGCGAAGTGGTGTTCGGAGGCCGCTCGATTGCGAGATGCGGCCAACAGGCCCGCTCCTACACTCCTCTACTCCCTTCCCGCCGTCATTCCGAGCGAGAGCGAGGAATCCGGGGGTCGGGCGGCCTTGAATCCCCTCGGGTCGGAGGGCCGTTTCAGCTCCAACGTAACCATCACTCCGTAGGGCGCACGGCCGTGCGTTCGAACCTCGGAAAGCCACCGCCGCCCGAGATCCATAGTATCCTTCAGACTTCACATCAACGCCATGGAATCCCGCGACAAACCCCACATGACGGGTGGCTCTCACCCGCTCCCGTTCGAGAAGCTCGCGCCGCTCGAATTCGAACAGCGATGCCTCTGGCTCGTGACGCGTGAAGTCTGTAATCACATCGAGCACCTCGGCGAATCGAGGAAGGGGTCTGAGCGATGCTGAGCGTCTATTTGGATGACAGCGGCAGTCACGACGAATCGACGGTTTGCGTCTTAGCTGGGGCGGTTTCACCACCCGACCGGTGGGAGCGCTTGACCCGCTTATGGGTATCGGTTCTCGCCGCCTTTGGCGTTACGGATTTTCATGCGTCGGATTGTGCCAACGGTGGTGGCAGCTTTAGAGGCTGGGCCGCCGATCGGCGATATGACCTTTATGGTCGGTTGGCGCGAATTACAAGACGCCATGTCGCGTTTCGAACATGGGTCGCCGTTTTTATGGACGACTACCGGGCGAATTTTTTAAGAGAGAAGCGGGAATCTCTTCCGATCTCTATTTGCGCGATGGGATGTGCCTCGCGGTTGCGGCCATTGGCTCTCGGACGTGACATTTACATCCCGTACGTTTTCGATCACGCACCTAAGGCGGGGCGAATCTATCGTGTTTTCGAGGACTTGATTCGACAAGGGAAGAGAGATTTCTACCGTATGGGCATGCTCTCGAAAGGCGTCAGAGTAGCGAGTCCACCCCTCCAAGCGGCAGACCTTATCGCTTATGAAACGCATCGTTACTTTTCTGACCAACTAGCTGGCCATAGACACCGGAGGAGCGCGTTCGAGGAAATCCTTCACATCAAGGACATCGGCGGAGACTTCATGGGTGCCGAAAAGCTGGGGATGCTGGTACGCGGAATCAGGGAGAGACCATCCGAGCGTGAGTTGATCGCCATTCCGGCGGACTACCTGACGCCAGAGAACTGCTTGCGCGTGGAGCGCATCAGTTCGCCACCCTCAAGAACTCCCGCTACGCCCGGCGAATGATTTGACTTTGTAGCGGCGTGCCTCGGTGATTTTGGAGTTCGGGCATCCTTTTCACAGCAGAACCTGGTACGAAAGCGCATTCTCCGCCTCAACATTCAGCTCGGCCGCGTTGGCGTTGATAATCGCCAAGTCCAGGGCATCCCCCCCGACACGAGGCCACGCGAGATAGGCGCGGATCGCCTCGGCGACCAGGTGGTCGCGGTCGGATGGATTCGGCGCCCGTCGATTGAGTGCGTCTGCGAGGTCTTCCGGTAGGTCAAGAACGACCTGGGTCATGAATATCAAGATTTGTCAGTCTGCATTGAGGCGCGCACCGCGTTCCGCGGCGATCGCGGCCGCGATTGGCTCTTTAGGCTCGACCCGCTCGCGACTCCTGAGCCGTGCGAGTAACTCCTCAGTGCCAACCGTTCGGGAGATCTCCGAAGTTCCCGGACGGGCGGCTCTGAGAGCCTCAACCACCTCGACCGTGGGGACGCTCCGCCCCCTCCTGCGCAAGGCTTCGAGTTGATCGGTAGCGCGCCGCCTTTTGAGGATGTTGAGCCGCGCCCGAAGCGCTTCGTTGACGAACAGGTTCCTCTCGCTGGCCGGCACGAGCTGGGCGAGTTCTTCTCTGATTTCGTCGTCGAGCACCAGATTGAGTTTGGCGGCCATGGCTTCCTCCCTGCGAAGGCCGGTCGAGAGGCGAAGCCTACACCCGCGGGCTACATGGCGCCCAAATCGGCCCACCAGATCTCACCTTGGCCGACTACCACTCCACACGCTCCAGAACGCGGCGCGCAGCTCGCTGGCTGAATTCATCAACTTCGTCTCCGACCTCGCCGACCACGCGGTTCATGGCTTCGGTCAGACGCTCGGGCGAGTGCCGGGCGACAAACTCTTGCAGCGCCCGGCTATAGAGTTGGCTGCGCGAAGTTTGGAGTTCCATCACCAGGCGTTCCGCCTCCTCGAACACGGTGTCAGGGATGGAGATCGCAGTTCTCATACTGCGAGAATAACCTCGGCGCGGCTCACTGGCTCGTTTGTTCTTCTACCTTCCTTGTGCGACGTGGGCTTCCGGGGACGATCTTGGAGTGCGCCGACGCGTCGGCGCTTTCGACGTTCGTGGTGACGGGAAGACTCGGGTCAAAGCGGCGACGCGTCGCCGCACTCCAAATCTTCTACCCTGTTCAAGCCTCACTGTCGCTAAGGAGAGCCCGCTGTGCCACAGAAGAGTCCTCGCGCCATCCATCCCGGCGAGTTCCTGGCCGAATCGCTGAGCGAGCTGGGAGTCTCCCAGGCGGCGCTTACGCGCACCCTCGGGGTGTCGCCGATGGGAATTTCCCACTTCGTCAAGGGCGCCCGCCCGGTGACAGCTGAACTGGCGTTGCTCCTCGGTCGCGCCTTCGACCAGTCGCCGCAATACTGGCTGAGCCTCCAGGTCCGCTACGATCTGACGATCGCCGAAGCCAGCCTCGACCGACGCTTGCACTCGATTCATGCACTCACCGCCGCATAGAGATGCCGTCAGTTCGGCTTCGCCAGGCTTTCCTGGATTCGGGTCGCCGGGTTCTAGCGGTCGACCGACCTTCAGCCGAGAGTAGGAACCTGCCACCCTGCAGCCATCGTTTCAAGGTCGGCCAACTCTTCCCGCCGCCGACCGTAACCGTGCTCTGCGATGAGCCTCCGCGCTTTGACCAAGGCGTCACGGTTCTGAAATAAGCGCGCCCTCTGGAGTTGGATATCGGCCAGAAGGAGTGGCATAGATCCCCGCTCGGCAATGTCTTGCGCCTCGGCGAGGTCTTCGCGAGCTCCCGAAGCATCGCCTAGAAGCGACCGCAGCCACGCCCGGGTATTGAGTCCGAGAGCGAAGTAGGCAGCGTGTCCCGCGTGACGGAGGCCGTCGATCGCCGTCTCGATCTCGGCCTTCGCGTCATAGGCGGTCGAACCCTCCAGTATGGCTCGGTAGAGCAGGGCGCGTCCGAGAGTCAGGTGGTCGAGAGCGACATCGAGCAGGGGTGCGCGATTGAGTTCGGACCACTCGAGGGTGTCTCCTGCTCTCCGTTCGACGGCGCGACATTCCTCGACGACAATCGGATCGGCTTTCCCGCTACCTGCGGCGCGTTCTGCGCCGGCCAGCAGCAGGTTACAGAACTGAAAACCAGACACGGAAGCGAGCAGTGGGTACTGAGGCTGCCATTCCGCTTGTAGGCTTTCGGCTTCCTGAAAGCGCGCCAGTGCCTCGGCTTGTTGGCCGGCTTGGTGCAGGTTGGTTGCCAGTTCGGCGAGGGCCGAAATTCGCCGGGAGACATCGCCTTCGCGGTCGGCAAGAGCCATGGCTTCCTCGGCTTCGCCTAGAGCGTCGGCCAGTTCGCGCGGTTTGCGAACGATCTCCACTGGGTCCAGAGGCAGGCGCGGAGTGCCATGTCGCCGACCGGGCCAGTAGCGCGATGAGATCCGGTCAAACAGCTCGCGGCGCCGGCTGATCTCCGGCCAAATGTCGTCCCACGACCAGACCTGCACTTCAAGGCGGAGATCCTCGGACAGCGTTCGCGCTCTTTCGTTGAGCCGGTCATTTCGCGGCCCGCTGGTCGCCAGAATGAACAAGTCGAGCCGCGGCCCGAAAGCCCTGACACCGGCAACGATTTGGAATAGCTCAATAGGGGTCGGAACCCTGTGCTTACATCGCACCCCGATCCGACGGCCTGCGGAGCGTCCGAAAATATCCACACGGACGTCCGGTTGTCCCGCCCTGCCGTACTTCTGGGCGCCGGGGTCGTTCCAAATCTCCTGAAAGAGGTCGAAACAGAGGGACTCGAACGCCGCCGGGTCCGTCGGCGGCGGAAGTGTTTCGGAGACCGGTTCGCTGAGGTGCATAGGCGAGGCATCCCGCAGCCGCATTCCCGAACCGCGGCGCGACCAGAGGTCAGGTGCCTCTCGGCCCAGAAGAGTTTCGCCGTTTGGGGTGACGGCGAGGAGCAGTGGACCGTGATGCCGCAGCTCGATGCCGTTGCGCAGCTCGTTCAGGCGCTGAAAGACGAGGGCCCAGGCCGGTTTGCGGTGCGCGATCATCGCGTCGACCAGAATCGGTTCGCCGTGCGCCGCCTCAATGCTCCGGTCCAGCTCGGTCAGTATCAGGGCCGCCGAGGCCTCGGAAGAGAGATCGTTCGGTGGCCTGGGGCGCAGGACCCTCAGCCGCTTCCCCAAATGAGCCAGCGCTCCGTGGAGAACGTCGAGCGTCTCCGCAACGATCACATGAAACGCAAAGTTCGCTTCGAGCTCCAGCGCCCAGCGGAATCGTGCGACTTCATGCCCCAATTCTTGCTCGAGCGGTTCTGGGTCCAGCATATCCATGCTCGGACTCTCTAGTTACCCTTCAGTCTCGCGATCGCGTCCTGTACGCCCCGGATTTCGAGCACCGCCGGATGGAGTTCGAACCAGGTGTCGTTGTTCAGATAGCGCAGAACGATATTGTTTTGAATCGCTCGGTCCACCATCGGACGGTCCTCTTCGGTGGGAACCGGAAGGGTTTTCTCCGTGGCCACCCGAGCCAACCAGGGCAAGTCCTCGTCGGTTACGAGCGATCGGAAGCGCTCGCGACTCTCGTTGTTCAGTCGTTCGAGGTCGGAAGGCTCGGCCGGAAGCCGAGGTAGTTCCAAGAGCCAGCGCAGGGCGAGAACAAGCTCGCGCGGATAGCCGCCGGAACGATCGATCAGGACTTTGAGTCGATCTTCGAAGCCAGGACCCAAAAGTTGCTCGAGTTCGGGATCGGGGATGCGTCGACGAACCAGCTCTCTCAAGGCTTCGTAGCCTGAAGCGAAGGCTTCACCCGAACGATCACGAAGCTTGATCATCGGCATGAACTCGACATCCGCGTTGAGCCGGTTCACCAACGCGGGGGGGACCGTGAACAGGCAATGGACCGGGAGCTTTAGGTAGGGAGCTCCGCTGCCGAAGACGCGCACCGCGCTCTCCAGGACATCCATCCAGTTCGAATCGAGGCCGCGGAGTTTCTCCAACGAATCGAGGATCAGGCATAACCCCTGCCACCCAGCGGACTTGGCTCGAGCGTCCAAGGCCACCAACTCGGTGCGCGACTCTTGCAAGAAACGTGTGAAATGCCGGGTCAGGCTCGCCCGCACCTGCTGGCGAAAGGCCGGACGTGTTTTCATCTCCAAAGCCAGCTTTGCGGGTCCGCCACCGATCTCGATGTCTTTAAGCTCGATCTCGGTTTCGGTGAGCCAGTGCCAGGTCCGCACGAGAAAGCTGGAAGAATTCTCCCCTTTGTCGGGTGCTCCCTCCGCGGCGAGAACGGCGCGTTCGGCTCCATCCACCAAGACCGCGATCACGTCCGGAAGGTCGATCGCCTGTGTCAGGTCGAAAGCATCCTCGGCGTCCACTCGGGCCACCAAGTAGCCAGTACGCCCCGCCTTTTCACGCGTTAGATAGGCAGCGAGGCGCCGAAGCTCGGTAGACTTCCCAGAGCCGGGCAGGCCGGTCATCAGCTGCCTGGTGGGGCGATCCGAAAGCTCAATGGGAGCCGCGAGGCGTTCTACCCAAGACACGCCTCGAACGGCGAGGTCGCCGGAGCGTCCCAAATGGTCGAAATCGACGTTGCGCCGATCGTCGGGTTCGAGGGGCTCATCGCGACAAAGGGCGTACAGACGACGGCGGGTCTCAAGGTCCATGGCGTAATCCTAGACGATTGCGCAGCCAAGGTAAGCACCCCTCCGGTTCGAGCCTCCCCACCCCCCGGGAAGCATCCGCCACCATTCCCTGTTCTCCCTCCGCGGCCTTTCCTGCCGCCGGGAGACCCACCAACCGTATGCCGAAGCCGTCGAAAGCCTCAAGCGCCGAAGCGCAGCCGAGCCGCCCGGTCTCGATCCCAATTTCGATCGAGGTCGAGAACGCGTGGACGCATAACCTGAAGGGGGTCAGCTGCCGCGTGCCGCATGGGGCCGTGACGGTGGTGACCGGGCCTTCGGGGGCGGGGAAGTCGTCTTTGGCGTTCGACACGATCTATGCCGAGGGGCAGCGGCGGTTCGTGGAGTCGATGTCGACGTATGCGCGGCAGTTTTTGGACCAGATGGAGCGGCCGCCGGTCGATGACGTGCGGAACATCCTGCCCGCCGTGGCGTTGGAGGCGAAGAACTCGGTCAAGAATGCCCGTTCGACCGTGGCGACTTTGACCGAGGTCCATGACGTTCTGCGACTGCTTTTCACCCACCTGGGGGAAGTCACCTGTCCGAACGGTCACGGGGCGGCCAAGAGCTTTACTCCGGAGGAGGCTGCGGCGGATCTGGTGAATGGAGGGGGTGGCGGGGCCGGAGGGGTCGGCGCGCCGTTTCTGCTGGTCGCCCGGGTCGCCCGGCCGAAGAAGCAGGCGGACGCGGCCCTTCATGAGCTGGTGCGCCAGGGGTTCCAGCGGCGGCTCGATTCCGTGGCTCCGGGCGAAACCGGCGAGGTGATCCGCATTGCGGCGTCTGACAAGTGGCCGGTGAAGCTCGATCCGCTGCCGCTTGTGCTCGGCCGGTTTCCGGCTTCGGAAGACGCCCTCGGGCGGATTCTTTCTACGCTCGAAGAGGCGTATCGCCTGGGCGCCGGGCGGGCCGAGGCGCATGGGCCGGGCGGGGTGCGGTTCTACGCCCGGGAGCTGGGCTGCCCGGTGTGCGGCGAGGTCCTGCGGCGGCCAACCCCGCCGCTCTTTTCGTTCAACTCGCCGCTCGGCGCTTGCCCGCGCTGCCAGGGGTTCGGCCGGGCGGTCGGGATCGATCGCGACCGGGTCATCCCAGATGGCCGGAAGTCGCTTGCCGAGCGGCCGATCGCGCCTTGGAACACCCCCGCGTATGAAGAGCTGTACGACGATCTGCTGATCGCGGCCAAGAAGCGCGGCGTGCCGCTCGACCGACCTTGGGCGCAGCTCGATCCGGCCGATCGGGAATGGGTTTGGAGCGGCGGCAAAGCGGGTTCTTCCAAGGGGGTCGGCAAGAGCAAGCCGTTCGTCGATCTCGACAGTTTTTTCACCTGGCTCGAAGGCAAGACCTACAAGGTCCACGTTAGGGTGCTGCTCGCCCGGTACCGGTCCTACACGCCGTGCCCCGAGTGCGGCGGCACGCGATTGAAGCCCGAGGCGCGGGCGGTGCGCTTGGCGGGGTGGACGCTGCCCGAGCTGCTCGCCTGGTCGGTCGAGGATTTTCGTTCCTGGTTCGCCGCCGTTCCGTGGACCGCGCGGCAGCACGAGATGGCGGGGCACCTGTTGGAGGATCTGGGCGAGCGGATCGAAACGCTCCACCGGGTCGGGCTCGACTACCTGACGCTCGATCGCCAGGCGCGGACCCTTTCGGGCGGCGAGACCCAGCGCATCCACCTCGCGACCGCCTTGGGCACCGGGCTCACCAGTACGCTCTACGTTCTGGACGAGCCGACGATCGGCCTTCATCCGCAGGACAGCGAAAAGCTGCTCGGCCTGCTCCGCGACCTGGCCCAGAAGGGCAACACCGTCCTGGTGGTCGAGCACGACCGGACGTTGATCCGCGGCGCGGATCACGTGATCGACCTCGGTCCGGCGGCCGGCGAGCAGGGGGGCCGCGTGATCGCCGAGGGGACGTTCGAGGAGATCTTGGGCGTCGAAGAGTCGCTCACCGGCCGCTACATGCGCGAGAAAACGCCGACCCCGGCGCGCGGCCATCTGGCGCGGTTCCGCCGCGAGCAGGGGGTCGAGCCGCACGAGCGGGAACTCGAAGCGCTGCCGCGGATCGCGATTCAGGGCGCCCGGGCCCACAACCTGCGCGGTTTCGACGTCGAGATTCCGCTTGGGGCGCTGGTCGCCGTCACCGGCGTCTCGGGCTCGGGCAAATCGACGCTGGTCGAAAGCGTCCTCTACGGCACCTATCAGCGATCGAAGGGCGTGGTGGACGTCGATCCCGGCGCCTGCGACGCGCTGGTCGGGCTGGAAGGATTGTCCGACGTCGTCTTGGTGGATCAGCGCCCGATCGGCCGCTCCAGCCGGTCGAATCCGGTCACCTATTTGAAGGCGTACGACGAGATCCGCAAGCTGTTCGCGGCGAGCCCCGACGCTCTGGCTCGCGGGATCACGCCCGCGCATTTTTCGTTCAACGTCGAGCGCGGGCGTTGCCCGGCTTGCCAGGGGACGGGCGTCACCGAGGTCGACATGCAGTTTATGGCTCCCGTGACCGTCGTCTGCGAAATCTGCCAGGGCCGGCGTTTTCAGCCCGAGGTGCTGAAGGTCCGGGTGGATGGGCGAAACATAGCGGAGACCCTGGAGCTGACCGTCGACCAGGCGCTCGAAGCGTTCGCGTCGCACCGGGCGCTCTGCCGCCGGCTCGCGGCGCTGGTGGACGTGGGCTTAAGCTACCTGCGGCTCGGTCAATCGACCTCGACTCTCTCGGGCGGCGAGGCGCAGCGGCTGAAGCTCGCGAGTTTTCTCGACCGGCCGGCGTCGGAAGAGAAGCGGCTGTTCCTGTTCGACGAGCCGACCACCGGGCTGCATCTGGCCGACATCGACCTGCTCTATCGGACGCTGCGCCGCCTGGTCCGGCGGGGCGACGGGGTGATCGTGGTCGAGCACAGCTCGGACCTGATCGCCCGGGCCGATTGGATCGTCGATCTGGGGCCGGGCGGCGGCACGAGGGGCGGCGAGCTGCTCTTTTCCGGTCCGCTCGAAGGGTTTCTCGATCACGCCGCGGGGCCGACGGCGGACGAGCTGCGTCGCCATTTGCGCTGGACCGAATGAAACCGCGAACGACCGAAAACCAAACTTCACACTTACGACCGGATCGAGAGTATGCTTTCATCATGCTCTCAAGACCTTGGGGTTCGCGGTGAGCGCGCTGTTGGTCGATATGGCCCCCGCCATCTGGCGGATTGATCTCCCCGGCCGGTCGGTCGCCCTGTTCGAAGGGGAGATCACCCTGGGCCGCAGCCGCGGTTGCGGCATCGTGCTGGCCGATCCCTGCATCAGCCGGGTCCACGCGTTGCTGGCGGTCCGCTCCGGCCGGGTCTACCTCCAGGATCTGCGGTCGAGCAACGGCACGTTCATCGACGGCGAGCGGAGCGCCGGAGAGCAAGAGATCCGGGAAGGCGACCGGATCTCGATCGGCAACTACGTCCTGATGCTCCACCTCGGACCGCCGATCGACCTGCCGTCCGGAGACTCCGGCGTCGATCCGGAAGGGAACGAATCCGGGGCCACTCGCGAAATGGAGGCGGAGCCGAGCCTCTGGAAGCGGGTCACCGGCCGCCTGCGCGGCGATTGAAGGAGGCCGGCCGCCGGTCGGCAGGATCGATCGCGGCCCCTTCGACTCCTTCCCGCGCCAGCAGCCTGCGGCTCGCCTCGGCCAGGAAATCCGGAACGTGGCGAAGCTCGTCCGCCGCCGTGCGCACAGGTTCGGACTTCGACGGATGACCGGAGGGTGCGGCCCCCGCCTCTGGCAGAGATTGCGCGAAGCAAGGTAGACTGCAAGGTGTTCCAAAGCCGTCCCTTTTTGCGTGTTTCGAGGTTCTGTCGACCTTCTTTTCGACCGAGGATCGCTCCAATGGCCCGCAAGACCGTCGCCCCCCACCCTTCGCCTCCGCCCTTGGGCGAGGTGCTCCGCCATTACCGCGAAAAGGCCGGCTGGACGCAAACCGAATTGGAGCAAGAAGCCGGGCTGAAGCCCACGGCGGTGTCCAAGCTCGAACGGGGAGTCCACCATCTGAGCCGCCAGTTGGCCGAGCGCCTGGTGCGGATTCTCGGCTTCCCCGAAGGCGCTGTCGATCAGGCGCTCGCGGCGATCGACCAGCTTCCCCGCCTGGCGCCGCAAGACGACTCGCCGACCGCGCTCTCCCGGTCCGAGCACGGCGCCATCGAGGGGATGGTGTTTTCCACCACGCGCCGCTTGGCGACAGCCGTTCGCACCGGCTGCGGGGCGGCCCTGCTGGAGAAACGCTGGCTCGCCGACCGCAAGGCCGCGGCCAGAGCGTGGAAGAAGCTCTCCCCCGCGCCGCAGGAGGAACGCCTCGTGCGCGTGGCCCACCTCAAGGACTTCCAGACCTGGGCGGTCTGCGAACGGCTCTGCTTCGAAAGCATCCGCGCGGCGAGCCACGACGCCGACCGGGCGCGCGCTCTGGCTGAGCTGGCCCTCTCCGTGGCGGAACGCTCGCCCGGCAGCGAAGCCTGGCGGAACGTCCTCACCGGCTTCGCCCTCGCCTTCGTGGCGAACGCCTGGCGAGTGATCGGCGACTTCCAGACCGCGAACCGGACGATGAAGCGTTGCGAAGAGCTGTTTCGGGTGAAGGAGGGTGAAGCCGGCCCGTTGGACCCGACCCGAGTTCTGGACATCCGCGCGGTGCTCAAGAAGTACCAGCGGCTCTACGAAGAGGCCTTGGCCATTCTCGACGAAGCATTCGCGATCGCCGTTCCCCGACGTCAACTACTTCTGTGCGGTAACGACAATTAGATCTGTGCAGCCTCCTCCTCTCTCCTCGCCGCCGTGGCCGGTGGGCTGTGGGAAACGCGCAGCGTTTTCCAAGGGGTGTGGGA
>JBBSBW010000056.1:0-41291 GCA_038250865.1 Thermoanaerobaculia bacterium
AAGACGACGGTGAGTCCCGAGAGCAGAATGTTGAGCGCGATCTCGTTCGGCGTCTTCTGCCGCTCGGCGCCTTCGACCAGGGCGATCATCCGGTCGAGGAACGTCTCGCCCGGGCTCGACGTAATGCGCACCTTGATCCAATCGGAGAGGACGCGCGTGCCGCCGGTGACCGCGGAGCGGTCGCCGCCCGACTCGCGGATGACCGGCGCGCTTTCGCCCGTGATCGCCGCTTCGTCGACCGAGGCGACTCCTTCGATCACTTCGCCGTCGCCGGGAATGATCTCGCCCGCGCGGACCAGCACCACATCCTGTTTCTTGAGGTGGGGACCGGGCACCGGCTCGGTCTTCACGCCTTCGACGCCTGCTCCGGCTTCGCTGACGATTCGCTGCGCGATCGTTTCGGTCTTCGCCCGGCGCAGCGTGTCCGCCTGCGCCTTGCCGCGTCCTTCCGCCATCGCCTCGGCGAAGTTGGCAAACAGGACGGTGAACCAGAGCCAGAGCGTCACCTGGATGGAAAACCCCAGGTGGGCGGTCTGGCCCGATGTACCTCCGATCACCAGGTCGCGGAAGATCAGGAAAGTGGTGAGCACGCTGCCCACCTCGACCACGAACATGACCGGGTTCTTGGCCACCGCCCGCGGGTGAAGCTTCACGAACGATTCGACGATCGCCCTTTTCACGATCGGAAGATCGAACAGGGGCCGCTTTTTCGCTTGAGACATATCGATCTCGGGCGCTCTTCGTTAAAGAAGCGTCCCGGCCTCCATCAGGTAATGCTCGACGATCGGGCCGAGCGACAGCACAGGCAGGAAGGTGAGCGCGCCGACGATCAGGATCACGCCGAGCAGCAGGCCGACGAACAGCGGCGTATGTACCGGAAAGGTACCGGCCGACGGGGGGACGATTTTCTTCGACGCAAAATTGCCCGCGATCGCCATCATCGGCACGATCATCAGGAACCGGCCGATCAGCATCGCCAGGCCGAGCGTCAGGTTGTACCAGGGGGTGTTGACCGTGATGCCGGCGAACGCCGAGCCGTTGTTGCCGGTGGTCGAGGTGAACGCATAGACGATCTCCGAGAGGCCGTGCGGACCGGCGTTGTTGAGCGTTGCGGTGCCGTAAGGGGCGACGCTCGACCCGGCAGCGCCACAGAGGATCGAGAGCGCGAAGACGAGCACGTAGAGCATCGCCATCTTGACGTCTTTGGCTTCGATCTTCTTGCCCAGGTACTCAGGGCTGCGGCCGACCATCAGGCCGGCGATGAATACCGTGAGCACGACCATCACCAGCATGCCGTAGAGCCCGGCGCCGACGCCGCCGACGATGATCTCGCCGAGCATGATGTTGAGCAGCAGGATCATCCCGCCGAGGGGGGTATAGGAGTCGTGCATTGAGTTGACCGCGCCGCAGGAGGCGTCGGTGGTGGCGGTGGCGAAAAGGGCGGAATTGAAGATGCCGAAGCGGACCTCTTTTCCCTCCATGTTGCCGCCGGCCTGTGCTGCGGCTCCTTCGATCTGCGCCTGATCCACGCCATGGCGGGTAAAGTTCGGGTTGCCGCGCGCCTCGGCGATCCAGACGCCGCAGACGCCGATCAGGAACAACGCCATCATCGCGGCGAGCACCGCCCAGCCGTGGCGCGGGTTGCCGGTCATTCGGCCGAGGGAGTGGGTGAGCCCCGAGCCGATCGCAAAGATCGCCAGCATCGAGAGGAAGTTCGAAAGCGGCGTCGGGTTCTCGAACGGGTGGGACGAGTTGGCGTTCATGAAACCGCCGCCGTTAGTGCCCAGTTGCTTGATGATCTCTTGCGAGGCGACTGGACCCTGCGCGAGGACCTGCTTCCCAGATCCCTCCACCGGCGCTACCTCGGTGTAACCGGAGAAGTTCTGTACCACCCCTTGAGACACCAAGACCAGCGCACCGACTACGCACAGCGGCAGCAGCAGATGAATGCACGCCCGCGTCAGATCGACCCAGAAGTTGCCGATCGTCTTCGCTTCGCGGCGGGAGATGCCGCGGATGAACGCCATGGCGAGAGCGATGCCGGTCGCGGCCGAGACGAAGTTATGGAACGCCAAACCCGCAATTTGGGTCAGGTAGCTCATTGTCGACTCGCCGGAATACCCCTGCCAGTTGGTGTTGGTGGTGAAGCTCGCGGCGGTGTTCCAGGCGAGCGCCGGAGGCACGCCGGGAAATCCCTGCGGGTTCAGCGGCAGGAAGCCCTGGAGACGCTCGAATCCGTAAAGCAGGAGCATGCCGGCGGCGCTCCAAACGATCATCGCGGCGGTATAGGTCGTCCAGGGTTGCTCCTGCTCCGGATCGATCCGGCACAGCCGGTAGATCGCCCGTTCGAGCGGACCGAGAAACCGTGACGTCCACACCTTCTCGCCGGCAAAGAGCTTGGCCATGTAGACGCCGAGCGGTTTGGTCAACGCGAGCAGCGCGAGAAGGAACAGGGCGAGCTGAAGCCATCCGTTGGCGGTCATGGGCTAGAACCTCTCCGGGCGGATCAGCGCGTAGGTGAGATAGACCAGCAGCCCGAGCGCAATCGAGGCGGCGAGCCAGAGTTCGAGAGTCATGTCGTCATCCTCTTTCGTTCACAAGCGCTCGGTGCCGCGGACGTAGGCGAGGCAGAGGGCGAAGAAACCGACGGTCAGGGCAATGAAGATCAAGTCGAGCATGGGGAATCCTCCGAAGACGGTTTGCGGCCTTTACGCCGCCGAGGGGGCGACCGGCAGGCTGAACCAGAACGTGGTGCCGGCTCCTTCTTTCGATTGGACGTGGATCTCGCCGCCGTGGGCGTGGACGATCTCCTTGGCGATCGACAGGCCCAAGCCGGCGCCGCCCAGGTCTTCCGTTCCCGGCAACTGATAGAAGCGGTCGAAGATCCTCTCCGTCTGGTCCGCCGGGATGCCTGGGCCGGTGTCGGCGACCGAGAAGCGAACATATTTCTTGTACTGCTCGGCGCGCACGGTCACCGAGCCGCCCGCGGGCGTGTGGTGGAGCGCGTTGGACAACAGGTTCGACAGCACCAGCCGTGCGCGTGCCGGGTCGGCGAGAACCTTGGGCGCGGCGGGGTCGATCTCGACTTTCAGCTCGATGCCGGCGTCCTCGAACTCGGGCCGGAAATCGTTCGTCCGCGCCTCGACGAAGTCGCGCGTGGCGACCGGCTCGATGCGCAGCAGCTGGCGGTCGGACTCAAGGCGGGAAAGCTCCAACAGGCTTTCGACGATCTCGCGCAGCCGTTCGGCGTCGTCGCGGGCGACGACCAGCAGCTCCGTCTGATCCTTGTTCAACTCGCCGAGCTTCTCGCCGAGCAGCACGTGGACCGCCATCTGAAGCGAGGTAAGCGGGGTGCGCAGCTCATGCGAGACGGTCGAGAGCAGGCCGCTCTTCATTTCGTCGACGCGCCGCAGATCGGTGACGTCGGAAAGGATCAGCGTGGTCCCTAAGAGCTCCCCTTCCGGGTCGCGGATCGCCACGGCGTGGGGCATGAAGAAATGCTCCTTGCCGTCTTTCCAGACCTGGATCGCCGATTCGAAACCGCGCTCGGGCGGAGCGCCGAAACGCCCTGAGAGATCGGCGCCATGGGCGGCGGAGGCAAGCAGCGGCCGCAGCCACTGGTCATGCCGCTCGGGCACCGCCGCGCCCGGCGCCAAGCCGAATTCGGAGATCGCGATCCGATTTGCCAGCTCGATTCCCCCTTCGGGCGAGAGCAGCGCCACCGCGTCGGGCAGGCTGTCGATCGCCAGCTGAGAGGTCTTCTGGGCGCGCAGCAGCTTCGCCTGGTCGGAGCGGCGCAGCTCGCGCAGGCGGCTTGCCATCGCGTTGAACGCCTCGGCGAGCTGTCCCAGCTCGTCGCGCGACGACACCGGCACCACAAGGTCGAGGTGGCCGCGCTCGATTTCGCGCGCCGATTCGGTGAGCCGGCTCAAGGGTCCGAGGATCGCCTGGGAAAGAAACGCCACCAGACCGATCGCGAGCGCCGCGCCGGCCGCGATCAGCAGGATCATCCGGCTGCGCGCGGCAGAGGCGAGCGCCCTGGCGCGGTCGTTGGCCTGGACCATGTTGGTCTGATTGAGCTGCTGAATCTCTTCGGCCCCTCGCTTGATCTCTTGGAAGCGCGGCAGCAGTTGGGCGAAATAGGCCCGGCTCCGCGCCTCCGTGGGGCGGCTCTCGTCGAGCACCTGCGGCAGGGCCGCCGTGTAGCTTACGAAGAGGTCGCGCACCCTTTCGGCCCGGTCCTTCTCGCCGGGGATCGTGAGGTTGCCCAGCTCGGTCTGGAGCGCTTTGCCAAAACGGGGGCGCTGAAGATCGACCAGTGCCCGGCCGCGCTCGCCATCGCCTGCCAGTGCGAACAGCGCGCCGCTGTCTATCCGTTCGAGCGCTTCCTTCATCTCTTGCGCCGCGATCACGCTCCGGTAGTTCTCGCGCAGGATGACGTCGATCGAGCCGCCCAGCCGTTCGAGCATCGAGATGCTCTGCGCGCCGACCACGAACAGCAGCGCAAGCAGGCCGGCGAAGCCGAGCGCGAGCTTAAAACGCAAGCCAAAGCCGGTTCGGGGAGTGGAATCGGAAACGGGCGCGTTCATCGGCAACCTCCTGGCTCGGTCGAGTGGGCCGAGACACCTGAAGCGAATTGCAGGCCGGGTGCCACCGCCGTACGACGAGGGAAGCCTTTGATTCGATTGTGGTTGACGGTTCGGAGGAACGGCGTGCCGGCTCGGCGGTCTTGCGTTTTGCAACGGGATATCGATTCGGATCTTGCAGAGCGCAATGAGGCGGGTCGAGTTTGGTACATTCGCCCCATGCCGCCCGGAGAGAGCCGTCCGCTCCTCGACATCCTGATTGTCGACGACGAGCCGAACATCCGGCGGACGCTGTCGCTCCATCTCGAAGGGGTAGGCCACAGGGTGCGCACGGCGTCGAGCGTCTCTGAGGCGCTCGCCGAGATTCAGAAACGCCGCTTCGACCTGGCGCTGGTGGACCTCCGATTGGGGCTCGAATCCGGCCTCGACCTGATGCCGAAGCTCACCGCCGAAGATCCAGGGGTGAAGATCCTCGCGATCACCGCTTACGCCTCGGTCGAGACGGCGGTCGAGGCGATGAAGCGGGGCGCCCGCGACTATCTGTCGAAACCGTTCACCCCGGCGGAGCTCGATCTCTCGATCGCCAAGCTGGCCGACCTGTCCCGCCTGGAACGAAAGGTGGAGGCGCTCGAAAGCGATCTCGCCGAAGCCGACCCGAATTTCGAGCTGGCGAGCGAGAGCCCGGCGATGCGCGCGCTGCTCGACCTCGCGCGCCGCGCGGCCGACGGCGACGCCCGGCTGTTGATCCGCGGCGAGAGCGGCACCGGCAAGGGGGTGCTTGCCCGCGCGATCCACGGCTGGAGCCCGCGCCGGGGCAAGCCGTTCGTCACCGTCTCGTGCCCTGCGCTTCCCGCCGAGCTGCTCGAAAGCGAGCTGTTCGGCCACGCCAAAGGCGCGTTCACCGGCGCCACCCGCGACAGCGCCGGCCGGGTGGCTCTGGCCGAAGGGGGAACGCTGCTGCTGGACGAGATCGGCGACCTGCCGCTCACGCTCCAGCCGAAGCTGCTTCGCTTCGTCCAGGACCGCGAATACGAGCGCGTGGGCGACCCGGCCACCCGCCGGGCCGATGTGCGCATCCTCGCCGCCACCCACCAGGATCTCGAATCGGCCGTCGCCGCCGGCCGGTTTCGCGAAGACCTGCTCTACCGGCTCGACGTGCTAACCCTAGAGATCCCGCCGCTGCGGGCCCGGCGCGAGGACGTCCTGCCGCTCGCCCGGCGGTTGCTTGCCCTGTTCGGTCGCCAGTACGGCAGGCCAAAGAGCCTGTTTACGCCCGCCGCCGAACGGGCGCTCGCCGAGCACCCCTGGCCGGGCAACGTCCGCGAGCTGAGGAGCGCGATCGAACGTGCCGCGATGCTCGCCGGGAGCACCGAGATCGGTCCGGAGCTGCTGCTGCTCAAAGGTGCGGCGGCTCCGGCGTCGACTGTGGGTCCAAGCCTGGGCGATCTCATTCCACTCGCCGAAATCGAGCGCGAGCACGTCGAACGGGTGGTCGCCCGCACCGGCTCGCTCAAGGAGGCGGCGGAGATCCTGGGGATCGATCCCGCGACGCTCTGGCGGCGCCGGAAGGTGGCGGGCGGGTAAGGGGGCCAACCCGCTATGATCCCGGACCATGCTCTCCCTCTACTTCCTCCGCCACGGCCAGACCCAGTTTTCGCGCGACGATAATTTCTGCGGCTCGGGACTCGATCCCGACCTCACGGCCGAAGGGCGGGCGATGGCCTCGGCGTTTGCCGGCGACTATGGCTCGATGCCTTGGGCGGGCGTGTTCGCGAGCCCGCTCCGCCGGACGATCGAGACCGCGAGGGTGCTCACCGACTCGTGGAAACTAGGTCTGGAGATCCGCGATGGATTGAAGGAGATCGGCTATGGCGAATGGGAGGGGAAGACCCGCGCGGAGGTCGAACGCGACTTTCACGACGACTACATTCGCTGGGAAGCCGATCCGGCCTGGAACTCGCCGACCGGCGGCGAACGGGGGACGGTGATCGCCCGCCGGGTGGGCGAAGTGATCGAGGAGATCAAAGAGCTCTACGCCCACGGGCCGGTGCTCGTGGTCTCGCACAAGGCGACGATCCGGATCGCCCTCTGCGCCCTTCTCGGAATCGACGTCGGCCGCTTCCGCTACCGGCTGGCCTGTCCGGTCGGCAGCGTGTCGATCGTCGAGTTCGGGTCGAACGGGCCGCTGCTGCGCTCGCTCGCCGATCAATCGCACCTGCCGGCGGAGCTGCGGGCGCTGCCGGGGACTTAAATACCGGCCTGCTAGACTTCGGCGCCTATGACCGATCCGACGCCCCGCCTCGCCCTGATCGTCGACGACGAACCCGGCATTCTCACCACTCTCTCCGGCATCCTCGCCGACCGCGGCTACGGCACGCTCTGCGCCGCCACCGGCAACGAGGCGATCGATCTCTACCGCCAACATCGGCCGGACGTCGTCTTTTTGGACATCTGGCTGCCCGATCGCGACGGGCTCGAAACCCTCCAGGCGCTGCGCGCTGACGATCCGGCCGCGGCGGTGGTCATGATGTCCGGCCACGGCACCACGGCGACGGCGGTCAAGGCGATCAAAATGGGCGCCTACGACTACCTCGAAAAACCGCTGTCGCTGCGCCGGGTGGTCGAAGCCGCCGAGGGGGCGATCGATCAGAAGGTCGCGCTCGGTTTGAAAGCCGGCAACGGTGAGGGTGCCGAGGCGGCGGCCGACCACGGTGCCCCGTCCGCGGGGCCGGATCTCGAACGGCAGCTCACGCCGCCGCCGCCGCTGTCGATCCTTGAGGCGCGCGGCCAGCGCCAACGGACGATCCGCCACTCGACGGTGATCTACGGGCTCGGCCTACACTCCGGCGCGCGCACCGGCATGGTGATCCAGCCGCTGCCGCCCGACAGCGGCATCCACTTCTACACTCTGCCGGGAGGCCAGCTGATCCCCGCGCACGTCTCCCAAGTGGCGGACACGGATTACGCGACGACCATCGGCCGCGACGGCGACAGCGTCAAAACGATCGAGCATTTCCTCTCCGCGCTCCACGCCGCGGGAATCACCAATCTGCTGATCAAGCTCCACGGCGAAATCCCGGTGCTCGACGGCTCGGCGGTCGAGTTCTGTCAGCGACTCCGCGCGATCGGCGTCGAAGAGCAGGACGAGCCGCAAAAAGAGCTGGTGATCGACCGGGTCTATGAGGTGGGTAGCGGCGAGAAGAAATTGACCCTGGAGCCCTACGACGGTTTCTCGGTCTCCTACAAGCTGCGCTACCCGGCGCCGGTGGGGGAGCAGCAGCACGAGTTCGAGCTTGCGAGCTTCGAAGGCTACGAACGCGAGATCGCCCCGGCGCGCACCTTCGGCTTCATGAAGGACCTCAAAATGATGGCCGAGTTGGGCCTTGGCTCCGGCGGCCGGCTCGACAACTTTATCCTGGTGGGCGAAGACGACGTGCTCAACACCGAGCTGCGCTTCGAAAACGAGTTCGCCCGTCACAAAATCCTCGACATCATCGGCGACCTCTTCCTCCTCGGCTACCCGATCCGCGGCAAGGTCACGGCGAGCTTGACCGGCCACCGAGACAACATCGCGCTCTTGAAGCAGATCTGGGCGGCGGCGGGCGCGGCGTAGGACATCACCCTCGCGGTGGTCGCGGCAGCGGAATGGGCTCGCCCGGCACGCGGCGAAACACGACCACATCCCCGCCGCCGTCGCTCTGCGGAAACCGGGCGACCTCTCGATACGCACGCTGAAACCAGGGCTGGCTGACGATCGGCCGCGTGCTGCGGCGCTCGGTGTGGAACAGCACCAGCGGGGTGGGATGCGCGAGGAACGCGCCGAGCAGATCTCTCTTCGCGACATAGGGGAGCGACCGGGGGGTGACAAGCCCCATCAGATCCTCGACCGTCCGGTCGCTGGTGTAACCGAGCATGCCGATCTCGCCGAACGCGATCGATTCGTTCGGCGCCGAATTCTGGCGAATCCAGAGCGCGGCTTGCTCATACGCCCGCTGCCGCGGCAGCTCGGCGAATCCCCTCAGCCAGGAGAGATTCCAGGCCAACGACCCCACGAGCGCCACCGCGACGGCCGCCGCGAGCGCGCCGAAAAGAAAGCGCTCGCTCCATCCTGTCGGTTTTGTTTTGAGCGCCCGGCGGACGGCCGATCCCAGGGCCGCGCCGCTGCCGAATAGAATCGCCGCCGCGAAGGGCAAGACGTACCAGATCGAAAACGGCACTCCGAGCACGGGATAGACCAGGGCGTTCAAGGCGCCGTAGCCGGTCAACACCTGGCCGCAGAGCCCCCAGCGTCGAAAGATCCGGGGCAGCGCGACCAGGCCGATCAGCAGGAGGACGCCGCCCCAGACGCCGCAGAGCTGCAACCCGGTCGAAAGCCCGGCGCCCCAGAAGCTGTGGCCGACGAATCCGGAACCGCCGGAGATCTCGGCGAGGTAGCGCTTCGATTCGAACGTCACCGGCAGAACCGTGCCGAACCAGGCATGGGCGGCGAGCGCCCCCGCCAGGATCACGGTTGCGGCGGTGATCGCCCAACGCCAGGGAAGACGGCGCGTGGCCTGGATCAGCAGCAGCCCGAGCACGGCGAGACCGAGTCCGGTATCCGGCCGCACCCAGACCGCGGCGCCCCCGAGCAACCCGGCGAGCAGCGGCCGCCGCTCCGCGAACAGGGCCGAAGCGAGCAGCAGGAACAGCGCGAGCGAGGTTTCGGACCCTTGCGCCTTCCAGACGAACGGCGAGGAGAGAAACAGCACCCCGCCAAGCAGAATCTCCGACCACGGGTCGCGATCCGGAGCGGAACGGAGCAGGCAGGCGACGATCCCGAGCAGCGCGACCGCGAACACCACCGTCGCCAGGATCTCGATCCGCGCACCGGTCACCCAATGCAGCCCTGCCAGAACCAGCGCGAGCCCCGGGTTCGACAATCCGAACACACGCTCGCCCAGGTTGAAGACCAACCCGTCGCCGTGCGCGAGGTGCCAGGCGTAGCGATAGGTGATGTAGAAGTCGTCGATCGCGACGCCCGCGGTGCGGATGGCGAATGCGATCGCCAGCGTCACGCAGATGAATCCGAGCCCCAGGAGGAATCGGGAGCGCCAAGGGGCCGCGAGGATGGATTCCTTCGATTCGTCGAGGCTCGCCAAGCAGACTCTCCCCAAGAGAAGCTGCAAGACTACCCTCTCAAGCTCCTCCGGTTCCAACCTCGAACGCCAACCCCGGATTCGCCCGCGAAGCGAGCAGGAATGCGCCGACCCGCTCGGCGAGGGCCAGGGTGGCGCGCTCCTGCTCAGCCGCCTGGCGGAAGAGGGTGACGGCGGCGAGGGCCTCGCGGTGGATTTCGTGGAAGGCCGGGAGCATCTGGCGGGCAAGATCCTTGACCTGTTCCGTGCGTCCGGCGCGGAGATAAAAGGTTGCAAGCTCCAGGGCAGCGAGCGCGGCGTCGAAGGGGAGTCCGTGGGCCAGGAATTCGCCGCGCACCTGGCCGAGCTTCGCAGTCGCCTCGTCGGCGCGACCGAGCCCCGCGGCGATGCGCCCTTCGATCCATTGAAGTCGTATCCGGTCCAGCTCGCCGCCGTGCCGGCGCGCCAGGTTGCGCACTTCGGGCACCAGGGCCTGCGCTTCGACGAAGCGGCCGAGCTTACTCAGGTAGTCGGCGAGGTTGTGCCGGAGCCAAAAAAGCAAGTGGGGCTCGCTCAGGGCGTCGCTTTCTCCGGCGGCGCCGCGTAGCTCGGCGACCGCGGCTTCGAGGTCGCCACGCTCCTCAAGTATTTTGGCCTTTATGAGTCGTCGGCTGCCGGCGGAATGCCGCTTCGGGTCAAGATCAAGAGCCCGGTCAATGAGGATCATCGCCTCGTCAAACCGTCTCTGTTCGCGGCGAAGAGTCGCCAAGAGATCCAGGCGCCGCGCCTCTAGCAGAGGCGGCAACGGGCGCTCAACCGCAAGGGCTTCGCTCCGCGAGAACAGTTCATCAGCCGGAGCGAAGTCGCCCGGCAATCGTACGGCATTCCCAAGGAAAGCAAGGGCGAGTGCGATGTAGGGGTGTTTCCCTTTGGGCACGAGCCCCTCGGCCACTGCGAGCGCCCGTTCGGCATCCTCTCGCGCCTTGTCCGACGAGGCGGCGGCACGGACTACGCCCCGGGCCCCGAGCCATTCGACGAAGCGGGGATCGGTGCCACTCGGGTCGTTTGCGAGCGCGATGCGAAATGCAGCTGGCGGTTTGCGCGCGAGACGGGTCCAGGCTTCGACCGGCGGTTCGCTTGGCGGGGGGCTCTCGTCGGCTCCCAGGTCGAGTGTCGCAATCGGCTCTCCTGCCACCTCGGTCGGAGTGGGTTCGGTGGCGGATTTCGTCCAGTTCTCAGTGAGGAAGGAGAGGCACGAGCGGGTCCACCGAAAGGCTGCCTTGGCGGCTTCGGCCGCGACCGCGTCAATCCGCTCGTTCGGCAGGTCAGCGAGCCCAGACATCGAATGTTGGGGGCAATCGAGCTGGGCGAGAAAGCGCTCGGTCGGCTCGATCACAGCGAGCGTATAGCCTATCGCGGCGAGCAGCCGACGCAGGGTCTTCAGCTCGGGAACCTGATTGCCGAGCTCGTACTGCGAGATGTTGCTGCTGGGTACACCGGACGCGTTCGCGAGATCGGTCTTGCTCAAGCCACGGGAAGCGCGGAGCACGGCGAGCACACGCCCGAGATTCTGGCCGGGGGCCGGTTTACAATCTTCGCTCATGTTCGTTCTCCCGGAGCGCGGACGGAGACATTGATGGACACAGTATGCCCGAGTTTGTCCAGGTTCTCGATTATTAGGTGTGCTCCGCGGTATCCAAATCGCTCCTTGAGGAGTTCGCCTGAGGAAAAATGTGTGCCCGGGCATGAGATTGATGCCTTCGCTGGCAACCAGCGGCGCTCAGGGCGCATGCTCTGTCGGTTCGGGGCGCCCGCGTGGGCTCTTCCGGTCCGCCGCCGAGGCCGCCCCGGGAGAAACCACCATGCGCCGCTTTGCCGTCCGGTTCGTCCTGCCTCTTCTGGTTGCCGCTGCATGTACCACCCCCCTTCATGCGCTCGGTCCCGACGACTTCTTTTCTCTGATTCGAAACACGCTCCGGTTCCTATGGGCCGAAGAGGGAAGCTCGCTCGACCCAAGCGGCCGACCGGCACCGCAATTTGAGGGACCTCGATGGACAGGAGAAACATCGGGTAGTTCCATCGACCCAAACGGCCGGCCGGTTCCGCCGCCGAGCGGCTTGAGATGGCTCGGGGCTGAAACGGGCAGCTCGCTCGATCCAAACGGTCGGCCGTTGGCGACAGTGACAGGCGGAGGTGGAACGGACCGCTAGCCGCCGGAGTCCTCTTTGCCCGCGGCCGGGCTTGCCCGTCCGGCCGCTTGCCGTTCGTTTTCCACGTGCCGCCGAATTTCTTGGGCGAGGCCGGGGGTGAGCCGGCCTTCCTGCGCCGCGGAGGAGTAGAGGGCGAGAGCAGCCTCCACCGAGAGCGCCCGCTCGCGGTAGCCCAGCACGTCGCCGAGCGAATCGGTCGCCTGCCAGAGCCGCTCGGCGCGCCGAAAGGCGGCTTTCGCCCCGCGAAGCTCGCCGCGCGCGTCGCGGAGGGTGCCGACGTGTGCCCAGGCGTAGGCCTCCAGCTGATCGCGCCATTCGGGATCGACAATCTCTCCGGGCGGCAGGCGGCGCGCGACGTCGACCGCGAGAAGTGCGAGATCGAGCGCCGCTCGGCTACCGTCCGTCGGATCGACGTCCGACTCGGCCACCGCCCGGCAGGCGCTCTCCTCCGCCAGCAGCTCGGCCAAGCCCCAGGTGCGGAACCGAGGTTCCTCGCGGACCGAGCGCCGCCGGACCTCGCGAGGGAGGGATAGAAGAAGAGCGAACAGCGCCGGAGCCGCTGCCCGGGAGCGGGCGAGATCGAGTGGCGATGTGGGGGCACTCGAACGTAGGCGGAGTTAGACTCTCTTCGTGTCCGCCCCTTGCAGATTTCTTTGCGCCGCCTTGCCGCTGGCGCTCGCCCTCACCGGCTGCTTCGGTCCAACCGCCGAAGCCCCAGACAAATCGTCCCTCGGGCTCGCTCCTCTGGGCGAGACGACGATCGAGATCCTCAAAGGCTCTCCGCCAAGCGAGCGGATTCGCCTGGGGCCTTACGGCGTCGCGTTCGGGCGGCCGGGCGGGGTGGTCGAGCGGGCTCTGTTTGCGGACGATTCGGTGCGGGAGGAACTTTCCGACCTCGCGGAAACCTACGGGCCGTTCGATCTGCCGGTGGGGGCCGCGCGGGTGCGGTTTCGGGGGCGCGGCGGGGTTTCGGCGCCTTGGGTGGAGCGGCGGCGGGTGGCGGAGTGGGCTTTGTTCGTGGCCGCGGAGTCGACAGGGTTGGGCGGGCGGGAGCCGGCTCCCGTTTTGTACTGGCAGCGGGGTGGCGAGGGAGAAGCCTGCGACGGGCTGGGGATCGATCGGATCGGCGGGGTGCGCGGCGCCCCGTGTACCGGAGGCGGTGGGTCGCCGCGCCGGCTGGCGACCGCGGAGCTGGAACGGCTGTATACCTGGTTCGACCGGTTGGGGCCGTTCGCCACCAGTTGGCTCGAAGGACCGCCGGACGAGCGGCGGATGCTTCGATTGGTCTTTGCCGGCGCGGGACGGGAAACGGCGAGCGTCGGCGAGCGGGAGGAGATCACGGCGTTCGCCTCGGCGCTTGCGACGGAGTTGAAGGTCGCCGGCTCTCCTCGGTTTGTCGCGCCGCCGAGCCCGGCGCCTCTCGTGCCGCTCAGCCTGCCGGCCCGCGCGCCGATACCGCCGCCGCCGGTCCCGCCATTCGTGGGCTAGAACCAACCCTTTTTCTTGAAGTAACCGATCAGGACCAGCGCCACCGCGGCCATTAGCCCGAGAGCGAACGGGTAGCCCATCACCCAGTGCAGCTCCGGCATGTTGAAGCGGCTTACGCCGGTGTCGAAGTTCATGCCGTAGACGCCGGCGATGAACGACAGCGGAATGAAGATCGCCGAGAGGATCGTCAAGACCTTCATGATCTCGTTCATCCGGTTGCTGACGCTCGAGAGGTAGACGTCGAGCATGCCGCCGGCCAGCTCGCGATAGGTCTCGATCACGTCGATCACCTGCACCACGTGGTCGTAGCAGTCGCGGAGGAAGACCCGGGTCTCCGCCGTCACCAACTCCGAACCGTCGCGCAGGATCGAGTTCAGCAGGTCGCGCTCGGGCCAGGCGGTGCGGCGCAACATCAGCAGGTCGCGCTTGATCCGGTGGATCTCGTTCAGCAATCCAGGCGACGCTTTCTCGATCAGCTCGTTCTCCAGCCGCTCGATCTCCTCGCCGTAGCGTTCGAGCACCGGGAAGAACTCGTCGATCAGCGCGTCGATCAGCGCGTAGGCGAGGTAGTCGGAGCCGCGCTTGCGAATCAGGCCGCGGCCGAGGCGAATGCGCTCGCGCACCGCCTCCCACGAGTCGCCGGGAATTTCCTGGAACGTAACCACGTAGCCGGCGCCCAGGAAGAGGCTGATCTGCTCGCCGATCAGGTCCGTGCCGTGGTCGAGCTGCACCGAGCGGAGAATCAGGAACTCGTAATCGTCGTAGGGCTCGACCTTCGGGCGCTGGCCGCAGCTGATCACGTCTTCGAGCGCCAGCTTGTGGAAGCCGAAGCGATCGCCGAGATGGGCGATCAGCTCGACGTCCGAAAGCCCCTCGATGTTGATCCAGGTGACACTGTCACGCTCTTTGTAGCCGAATGCGTCGTCGATCCGATCGAGCCGGCGTTCCTCGAAATGGTCCGGCCCATAGTCGATCAGGGAGATCTTGACCGGCCCCGAGGTATCCGGGTGAGCCGTCAGAGTGCCGGGGGCGGTGCCGGGACGGAAGTTGTGGCGCTTGAAGGAGGAGCGGCGGCCTTTGGCTCGGGATCGCGACATGCGATGAGGCTATACCAACGGATCGCCGGGCAGAGGGAGAGGGAGAGGGAGAGGGAGAGGGAGTTCGGCTGTCTCGTCAACGGGGGGCGGCGGTGCAGCCGGGAAATCCTCTTCGGGCGGCGGCGCAAACGGCGACCGGGGCGCGCTCACGGCCGGACGATCGGCGGCGAGCCGGTTTTGAGTCTGGCGGATTGCGGCAACCAGCTCATCGAAGACCCTCCGGGCCTTGCCGTGCCGGGGGCCGAAACGCATGCGGGTCCAGGTCCGGCGGCTCTGGATCGAGATCACCCAATCGGGGAGCAAGAAGCCGAGGACCGTGAACACGATCGTTGGCGCAACGATCCCGAACGCGACCGTGCCGCCGGTCCAGCTGGAGACCGCGGCGCCGACCCATCCGAGCAAAAGACCGAGCAGACCGAAGGCGACGACCGAGCGGTAGTTGCGGCCCCGGTGAAGCGTCGCCAGCTCCACCTCCTCGAACAGCACCCGATGGCGGGTGATGCGGTAGAAGCTCGACGTGTCGACTTCGAGCGCCTCGCCGCGCCGATAGACGCGGATCCGCTCGACCAGGCTCGCGTCGCGCGCGAGCCGGTGCCGTTCGGGGATCTCGCCGGGCGCGGCCGGTTCGGCGATTCCTTCGGCGGTCACTTCTTAGCTCCGCTAAGCGTCGCGACGCCGGCCGCGCCGGCAAACATCATGGCGATGAGAGCCACTGCGAACAGGGTGAGCAGCACCCCCATGACGATCGCGAAAATCGGTCCGCCCCGCCCTCCGGCCTCGCGCCAGGCGCGTTTCTGGCGCAAGCCCTGGACCGCGAGGGCGACCGCCGCAGGGCCGAGGACGATCCCGAGGCAGCTGGTGAACCAACCCAGGATCGCCAACGAGAGCGCGAGCCCCGATGCGTCGAAGAAATGGATCTCGACCGCGGTGAACGAGCCTTCGCGGCTCAGGCGATCGAAGCAGTCGGGGCAGAGCTCTTGACCCTCCAACGGAATGCGGCAGAGTTCGCAGATGAAGACGCCGCAGCGCGAGCAGTTGGCGACCGCAGCGTGGTGAGGATGCCGGGCGCACGGCGTAGCCCCGGCGGCAGGCGCCGGACCCGCGGCGAACGGGACGGCCGGAGCGCTCGCGAAAGCGGCCTCCGGAAAGCGCACCACCGGTGCGGGAGGGGAAAAGGCGACCGCTTCGAAGGAGGTGCCGCAGGCGGCGCAGGTCTCGTCGTCCGGCCGGTCGGTGAACTCTGGCAGCGCCGCCCGGCAGCGCGGGCATTGCAGCGGCCGGGGAGGGTAGGCGGCGCTCAGGGCCAATCGACCACCCGGGTTTTGGCAGCCATGTCGTGGATGCAGGTCCGCTCCGCGCCGAAGGCGGTGAGGTAGTTGATGACTCCGAGGCAAGGAAGAAGGCCGAACGCCTTTTGCACCAGCGCGCGGGTCCATGCCTGGCCGGGGCGAATGTCGCCGCCGTCCGGTGCCACCACTTTAAGGCCGATGACCCGTTTGCCGATCGTCTGGCCGGTCTTTGAGAGCTGGATGCCTTGATAGAGAATGCCGGCCACGAATCCGACGCCCATCCACAGCATTTGCAGAACGAAATTCAGCCCCATGAACCAGATGTCGTCGGCGCCCGGTTTCATCAGGCCGCGCGGAATCAGAATCCCGAACGTGATGATGAGGGAGACCGCGGAAAGCGGGATCGTGACGATCAGCCAGTCGATGACCCACGCTCCGAAACGGCGACCGATCGAGGCGAGGTGGAGTTGGCCCACGGCGGGGGCGGTCCCAGCGCGCAGGTCGAGCAGGCGCTGGACCTTGCACTCGGCGCAGAAGGGCAGACCGCCCAGCTCGACGTAGCAATCCGGGCAGAACGAGTTGCCGCAGCGGGCGCAGAGGACCACGCCCTCTTCGACCTCCGGGTGATTCTGGCAAAACATGGTCTAGCTCCCGTCCGAGCGAATCGAACGATCCGCAACGCTTCCGTGTCTATTCCAGCCGAAGGACCCGGTTATGCTATCAGACACCCGAAGAGCGAACCGGTGTGACGGCCAGGCGCAGGAGGCGCTACAACGACCGCATGATCTCGACGCCTAGAACCACCGGACCGCAGACCTGCGCCTACCACCCCGAGCGCCCGGCGCATGCCCTCTGCGTGTCTTGCCGCAAGCCGCTCTGCCGTGGCTGCGCGACGCCGTGGGAGGGAATCTTTCTTTGCGCCGCCTGTCTTGCCGCCCGGCGTACGGCCGCGGAGGGGCGGGGGTCGTTTTGGGGTTGGGCGAAGCTGGCGCTGGGGATTGCCCTCGCGGCGGCTCTCGCCATCTTTCTGGGGGCCTGGATGTCCGGCCTCTGGGCCGAGCTGCTGGCCGGAGCCGGTTCATGAAAGAGCGCCTGGGATTGGGCGAGCTGCTTGATCGGGCCGCGAACCTGGTCGCCCGCGAGCTGCCCGAACGCACGGCGCTGTGCGTGCTCGCAGTCCTCCCTTGGCGGCTGCTTCAGGTTTGGTGGCTCCATCGGCTGATCGAGATCTCCGCCACCGCCACCCAGCATGGGCGTTACCTAATCTCGCTGTCGCTCTGGACCGTCGCGGCCATGCCGCTCGCTTTCTGGGGTCGGGCGCAGCTCGCGCGCGGCTGTTCGATCGCGCTATCCGGCGAGGACGCTTCGCTCTCCCGCTCGCGCTTCGGCTTGCCGTGGCGTGCTTACTTTGCCGGTCTCTACGCGGCACTGGTCGCCGTGGCGCTCTATCCGGCGATCGGCTGGATGGTCCTCACCCTGCCGTTCATCACCCTCTATTCCGGGCTCGCGGCGGCTACGGCGCCCTACCAGGAGAGGCCGGGCCTCTGGGCGCCGCTCGGCACCGCGGCGCGCGGGTTCGGCTCGCCGCGGCTGCTCGTCGGGCTGTGGTTCACCGCAGGAGTCGGCGTGTTGATCGCCGCGATCCAGCTGTTCGTGGCGTTTCAACTCGGCCTCGCGGCGGTGCAGACGGCGTTCGGGCTGTCCGACGTCTGGTGGGAGCGGACGCTGTCGGTCGACAATCGCCTGTTCGTCCTGCTCCTCCTCGCCGGGGCGTGCCTTGCGGTCGAGCCGTTCTGGATCGCCGGCCTGTCGATCGTCGTCCAGCGCGGCCGGGCCCGGGCGAGCGGCGACGACCTCGCCGGCTGGATCGCGGAGCTGGCGGAGGCGGACGAAGCGACTCGCACCGAAGCGGAGAACGCCGCATGAAGGCCATGCGCCCACTCGCCGCGTCCCTCGCCGGCATTCTGGGAATTCTCGTTCTGTTTGCGATGGGGTCGTTCACCCCGGCCGCCGCCGCGAAAATCTCCGTGCCGGAGTACCGGGAGCGGCTGCTCGGAATCCGTGCCCAAATTGAGGCGGGAGATTGGGCGGGCGCGGCGCTCGCCTCCCGCGAGCTGCTCGGCGACCGGGTGACGATCCCGCGTGCCGCCGAAGAGGTGGCGCCCGACGGCTCGCTGCTCGGACCGATCGGCCGCGCGACCAACCTCGCCGAGGCGCGCGGTCCCGGGGGCGAGCACGTCCGCCGGCTGAACCGCCTGGCCGCAGAGCTGGCGAGCGCCGACGGCGACGCGACCGGCGGACCGATCGTCGCCGACCGGGCCAAGCTGGAGCGCCTGCGCGCGAAGGAGAAGCTCGCCGACCTGCCCGAAGGCGGCGCGCTGCCGAAAGCGAGCGTGCCCGAAGGGACGATCGACGCGCTCACCGATTTCTTTGCCCCGCTCACCCGGGTGTTGCGCGCGATCGGCCAGAAGATCTTCGACTGGATCGACCGCATGTTCGAAGCGGGCAAAAAGCCCAAGGCGGACGGGGCGGTCTCCAGCCTGGCGATCGCCATCGCCGTGGTGATCGCGCTCGCTTTGGCCGGCGCCGCGATCCTCTACGTTCGGCTGCGCCGAAAAGCTGGAGCGCCGGGCTCGCCCGACGAAGCGCCGGTCCCGCCCGCAGCGGACGACGATCCACTGTCGCGCGAGGTGAACGAGTGGGAGCGTTACGCCCGCGAGCTGGAGCGGGCCGGGCGCACGCGCGAGGCGGTGCGCGCCTGGTATCACGCGGTGTTGGTCGCCCTCTACCGGACCGGTTTCGTCCACTACCGGCGCGGGCGGACCAATTGGGAGTACGTGGCGTCGCTTTCGCCGACCCTTTCGGTGCGCCCCGGGTTCGCCGATCTCACCCGGCGATTCGAGCGCGAATGGTACGGCCGAGACGAGAGCGACGCCGAAGCGCTGGCCGAGGCGGCCGAGATCGCGGGCGGCCTGCTCGGCGAAGTTCGCACCCTCGCGGGGAGTCCCGGTTGAGCCGACGCGCGACGGTCCTTGTGGCGGCCGCGATCGGGGCTTATGTACTCGCCACCCTTGCTTGGGTCGCAGGCGACAAGCGGGCCGAGCGCGCGGCGTTTGAAAACCCGGGATCGAGCCTCGACCGCACCGCCTCCGGAACTTCGCTCGCGCGTGCCTTGCTGGCCGACCGCGCGGGAAAGACCGGCAGGGTCGAAGTCCTGCTCCGCCGGGTCGATCTCGAAGAGCTGCCGGCCGACGCCGTGGTCTTTCGCATCGGTCCGCCGGTAGCGCCGTTCCTCGGTCGCTGGACCGAGGGCGAGGACGGTTCGAAAAAGGGCGAAAAGCCCGGCGAGCCCGACAAACCCGGCGGAAAGGGCGAGAAGAAGGACGGCAAGGGCGATGAGCCCAAGGGCGACGGCGACGGGAAGAAAAACAAAGGCGACGAGAAGAAAGGCGACGGCGAAGAGGGTGAGGAGGATGAAGAAGAGGAGCCGACGCATCCGGACCCCTTGCTCACCGACGACGAAGAAGCCTGGGTGCAGGCGGGTGGGAGGCTGGTGCTCGCGGTGAGGTCGGGCGACGGGCCGCTCGAAATCGTCGACCTGCCTCAGAAAGCCCGCGTCTCGAAAGTCTTTCCGCTTTGGCCCGGCGTCCGGCGGATCGAGCCGAACCCGCCGCGCGCTCTTGCCGGAGATCCGCTGGCGCTCGCAAGCACACTGTTTCTGGCCAGCGAGAAGCCGCTGGTCGCACGGTTGGGGCTCGGGCGCGGCGAGGTGATCCTGCTCGCCTGCCCGGAGATCTTCGCCAACGATAGGCTGGCGAAAGGCGATCACCTGGCGCTGCTCGAAGTGCTGGCGGGGCCGCCCGGCTCGCGGCCGATCTATTTCGACGAGCGCGCCCATGGGCTCGAACGACAGCGGGGGACGCTGTCGATGCTCGACGGCTGGGGCTTCGGCCCGGCTCTGCTGCTCGGGTTCCTCGCCGTTCTCGCCGCGTACTGGCGCGCGCGGAAGCCCTTGGGGCCGCCTGAGCGCGACAATCCCGACCTCAGAAGCGACGCGGTCGATCTGGTCGACTCTCTCGGCGAGCTCTACGACCGCGCTCTCCGCCGGGTCGATGCCCTACGAGTTCATTACGACAACCTGGTCCGCACCGTGGCGGCCGAGACGGGGCTTTCCGGCTCCGCGCTCGGCGCGCGGATGGCGCTCCTGCTTCCGGGATTTTCGCCGCCTGCGGTCGGGGCCGCGGAGATCTCGCGCGAGGAGCTCCATCGCCAACTGCGGATCGTTAACGTTGCGTTCGGGAGGATCGATGTCCGAGAACACAGAACCAAGCGCCGAGCCTGATGCGCCCGTGGACCCCGGCTTGATCCCGGCGACGGAGGCGCGCGCGGAGCCCGCCCCGGAGGTCTCCGCCCTGTCGGGAGAAACCGCACGGGTCTCCGAGCGCTTCGCCGCACTGTCCGCCCAGCTCGATCGCGTGGTGATCGGCCAGGGGAGGGTGAAGGAGCAGCTGCTGGCCTGCCTTCTCGCGGGCGGCCACGCACTGCTCGAAGGGGTCCCGGGGACCGCCAAGACGCTGCTCGCGCTCGGCCTGTCGCGACTGCTCGGCGGGCGCTTCCGGCGTATTCAGTTCACCCCCGACCTGATGCCCGCGGATCTCTTGGGCACGAACATCTTCAATCCCAAGACCCAGGAGTTCGACTTTCGCTCCGGGCCGATCTTCTGCGACCTGCTGCTCGCCGACGAGGTGAACCGCACGCCGCCGCGCACCCAATCGGCGCTGCTCGAAGCGATGCAGGAACGGGCCGCGACGATCGACGGCGAGCGGCGACCGATCTCGCCGGTGTTCCTGGTCGTCGCGACCCAGAACCCGATCGAGTTCGAGGGGACCTATCCACTGCCGGAAGCGCAACGCGACCGTTTCCTGCTCAAGATTTCGATCGACGTGCCAAACGCAGAAGACGAGACGGCGATCCTCGCGGCCTACGCGTCCGGCCATCGACTGCATGAGGAGGTGGCGAACCTTCAGCCGATGATGTCGATTTCGGAGCTGGTCGCCGCGCGCCAGCTGGTCTCGGAGCGGGTGCGGGTCGAGCCGGCGTTGCTCTCCTACATCCAGCGTGTGGTGGCAAAGACCCGCGATCACGAATCGGTCCAGATCGGAGCCGGCCCGCGTGCCTCGCTGGCTCTGCTCGACGTGGCGCGCGCCATCGCACTCCTGCGCGGGCGTGATTTCGCGACGCCGGACGACGTCAAGGAAATGGCCGAGCCGGTGCTCGTCCACCGGGTAATCCTCACCCCCGAAGCGGAGATGGAAGGCGTGCGCTTCGCCGATCTGCTGCGCCGGATCTTCGAGCAGGTGGAGGTCCCGCGCTGAAACCCGCGGCGCCCCCCGGGGCGACCAAGCCGCGCGGCGGATGGCGTCCGACGCCGCGGACCATCCGCGCGGTGGGGCTCGCCGCAGCGGTGGCTCTGCTCGCGCCCTGGCAGCCGTGGCTCGCCGGGGTCGCCGCGTTCGCGGCGCTCGGCGTCGCCCTGCTCGCGTTGCGCGAGCGGTTCGCGCTGCAACGCTTTGCGTTCGTCGCCGAACGGCCGGAACGGTTGGTGCTTTCGCTCGGCGAAGACGAGCAGGTGCCGCTCGCGATCCACGTGAGGAACGTTCGCGAGGGGCTTGCCCGAAAGAGTCTCACGCTCCGCCTGCGCCAGCTCTGGCCCGATCTGATCGACCGACGGGCGAGCGCTGCCGATGCGGTCGTGCCGCTACGCGCGGGCACAGTCTCCGCCGCTTTCGAGCTGCCGGTGCGGGCGGTAAAGCGGGGGAACGCCACGCTCCGCGCGCCCTGGCTCATGGCGACCCGCGACGGCTGGATCGAGCGGATGGTCGAGGTGACCGAGCGGGAGGGGGCCGAATCGTCGTTCACCGTCCTGCCGAGCCTGCTCGCCGTCCGTCGGATGCGCCGCGAGCTCGATCGGATGTTCCTCTCCGGGCTCGGCTCGCGCGCCGCGCCGCGGCTCGGCAAAGGGCGAGATTTCGATCGCTTGCGCGAGTACGTGGCAGGCGACGACCTGCGCGACGTCGCGTGGAAGCCGACCGCCAAGCACGGCAAGCCGATCACCCGCGAGTACCGGCTCGACCGCGCGCAGGACGTCCTGATCTGCGTCGACCGCGGCCACCGCATGGCGGCGCGGGTTGGGCCGTTGACAAGGCTCGATCACGCCGCGAACGCCGCCGTGCTGCTCGGCTCGATTTGCGACCGGATGGAGGACCGGTTCGGTTTCCTAGGCTTCGACGACGAGGCGGACACGAGCGCCGGTCCCACCAGCCTAGGCCAAGGACGGGGAATGGCACACCTGCGAGCGCTCACCGCCCGCGCCGCCGAGATCCGCACCGCCGACCGGCCAACCGACTACCTGGCGCTCGCCGCTAACGTCCGGCGCCGGTTGAAGACCCGCTCGCTGGTGGTAATCGTGACTGTCCTACCCGAGCTGGACGAAGAGCGCACCCTCGCCCGCGCGGTCGCCCAGCTGATGCCGAAACACGTGGCCGTGGTCCTCACCTTCGCCGATCCAGCGCTCGAAGCGCAAGCGACCGCGCTGCCGACCGAAAAGCCCGACCTCTGCCGCGCCCTGGTCGCCCGCGACCTCTGGGTCGAACGGCGGCGCACTCTCGCCGATCTACGCCGCCGCGGCGCCCTGGTGGTGGAAGCACCTCCGGGCGACGCGGGAATCGAGGCGGTGAACGCGTATTTGGAGGTCAAACGGCGGCAGTTGTTGTGAGCATCTCCACCACCAACGCGGTCCAACCGGTCTGGTGCGATGCCCCCGCGCCGCGGCCAGTGTCGCCGTGGAAATATTCGTAGAACAGGACGAGATCTTTGAAGTGCGGATCGCGCTGGAGCTTCTCGTGATCTCCCGCGACCGGCCGCCGGCCCTGATCGTCGGGTAGGAACAATCGGCCCAGGCGGCGCGCCAGCTCGTCGGCCACCTCGCCCAACGAGGCCATGTGGCCGGAGCCCGTGGGCAACTCCACCTCGAATCCGTCGCCATAGTAGTGATCGAAGCGGCGGAGCGCCTCGATGATCATGAAGTTCACCGGAAACCAGACCGGGCCGCGCCAGTTCGAGTTGCCACCGAACAGGCCGGATTCCGATTCACCCGGCTGGTAGGAGATCGAAAACTTCCGGCCGTCCAGCTCGATCTCGTAGGGATGCTTCAGGTGATAGCGCGAGAGTGCGCGGACGCCGTAAGGCGATAGGAACTCCGTCTCGTCGAGCACGCGCGTGAGCACGCGACCGAGGCGGTGGCGGCGGAGCAGTGCGAGCAGCCGGCGCTCGGATTTCCCGGACTCCTGGAAATGCGAGACCAGCCGCGCGAGGTCGGGCCGGTAGTCGAGAAACCAGCGCATTCGCGCCGCGAAATGCGGCACCTTGGCGAGCAGATCCGCGTCCAAGACTTCCACCGCGAACATCGGGATCAGGCCGACCATCGAGCGGACGCGCAGCCGTTCGACCCGGCCGCCGGGAAGATGGAGCACGTCGTAATAGAACTGGTCCTGCTCGTCCCAGAAATCGAACCCCGGCTGGTCCGGATCGTCGCTCTCCGGATCGGCGATCGGATCGGAACCCAGGCGAGAGAGCGCGCCCGCCACGTAGAGAAAATGCTCGAAGAACTTGGTCGCGATGTCCTCGTAGACCGGATCTTCGGTCGCCAGCTCCAACGCGATGCGCATCAGGTTTAAGCTGTACATCGCCATCCAGCCGGTGCCGTCCGCTTGGTCGATCGTTCCTCCCGTCGGCAGCTCCTTGCTGCGGTCGAACAGGCCAATGTTGTCGAGCCCGAGGAATCCGCCCTGGAAGACGTTCCGCCCCTCGGTGTCCTTGCGGTTCACCCACCAGGTGAAATTGAGCATTAGTTTGTGGAACACCCGTTCCAGGAAATCGAGGTCGCGCTTGCCGGTCAAATCGCGGTCGATCTCGTAGACCCGCAACGCGGCCCACGCGTGGACGGGAGGGTTTACGTCGCCGAACGCCCATTCGTACGCCGGTAGCTGACCGTTCGGGTGCATGTACCACTCGCGGGTGAGCAGAATCAGCTGCCCCTTGGCGAACGCGGGATCGAGGGTGGCGAGCGGCACGCAATGGAACGCCAGATCCCACGCCGCGTACCAGGGGTACTCCCAGGTGTCGGGCATCGAAATCACGTCCGCGTTGTTCAGATGGAACCACTCATGGTTCCGGCCCTTCCGGCGCTCCGGCGGGGGAGCAGGCTGCCCCGGATCGCCGCGCAGCCAGCGCGGCACGTCGAGATGGTAGAACTGTTTGCTCCATAGGAGCCCGGCGTAGGCGAGGCGCTGCACCCGGAGGGCTTCCGGATCGTTCGAGGCGCCGGGCAACGTCGCGTAGAAGTCGTCGGCCTCGCGGCGCCGAAGGTCAAAAAGCTCATCAAAGGAAGTCCAGGTCGAAGCCTCTACCGCGCCTTCGGCGGAAACTCTCGACAGGCGCAGCTCGATCGTCGTCGAGCTGCCGGCAGGGATCACGAGGTCGTAGCGCGCGGCGACCTTCGTGCCTTCGCTTCCGTTCACCGCCTCGGCCCGGCCGTGAATCACCGCTTCGTGGATGCCGTCTTTGAAGAACCGCGGAGTGCCGTCGGTCGAAGCGCCGAACAGCCGCACCGCGTTCGTCTCGTTCTCGCAGAACAGGAGAGGGGGCGCCCCCGCACAGTCGAGCACCATCGCGAGCGTCTCTTTGCCCGACTCCGGAATCTCGGCCAGAACCCGCGAACGTCCGTCCATTGGCGGAAGCGATTCGAGCGACGGCCGCCCGTCCGGATTCGGCCCCCAATCCCACGTATTGCGGCAGAACAGGTGGGGGAGCACGACAATCGAAGCCGCCTCCGGGCCGCGGTTCGCGATCTCGATCCGGATCGCCAGATCCTCCGGTCCGGCTTTCGCGACCTCGATGAAGCAGTCAAAATATCGGTCCTTGTCAAAGATGCCCGTATCGATCAGCTCGAACTCCGGATCGCCCTTTCCCCGCCGACCGTTCTCCTCGATCAGCCAACCGTACGGAAATTCGGCCTGCGGGTACTTGTACAGCATCTTCAAATAGGACGACGTCGGCGTCGCGTCGAGATACCAGTACAGCTCCTTCACATCCTCGCCGTGATTACCCTCGTGCCCGGTGAGCCCGAAAAGCCGCTCCTTCAAGATCGGATCGCGGCCGTTCCAGAACGCGACCGAAAAGCAGAGACGCTGCCGCCGATCGCAAAGGCCCGCAATGCCGTCTTCTCCCCAACGATACGCCCGACTCCGCGCATGGTCGTGCGGCAGATAGCTCCAAGCATCGCCATCCGCGCTGTAGTCCTCCCGCACCGTGCCCCACTGCCGCTCCGAAAGATAAGGCCCCCATCGCCGCCAGGGCTGCGAACCGCGATCGGCTTCTGCAAGGCGCTGGCGTTCGGGGTTGTCGGCTGGACTCATGGGCACACACTAGACGGCGGATGGAGGCATGAGCAAGGGGAGGAGCACGTCCCGTCAGGGACGTCGTAAGGTAGCGAGGGGTTTCAACCCCTCGCGGGCGTGGTGGCCAAGGCAATCCCGCGAGCGATTGAAATCGCTCGCTACGTTACGACGTTCCTCCGGGACGTGACGCCCGCCGCATCAAAACCAACGCGCCCCCGCAGCACACCCCCGCGAGCAACATCAGAGCAAACATTCCCAACCACCCCGGCCGTTCGCCCGCCAGCAGCGCTCCCCGCCAGGCGTCCACGGTGACCGAGAGGGGGTTGAACCGCGCGATTACTGCCAACCAGTCAGGCATCGCGCGATGCGGCACGAGCGCGGTGCTGGTGAAGAAGAGCGGCATATTGACCAGGTGGACGAAAGTCGCCATCCCTTCTTGCGAGCGGGTGACGAAGGCGAGGATCGAGGAGAGGGCGGCGAAGGCGGTGGCGAAAAGGACGAGATAGAGCAGTGCGATCGCGGTGGCGGCCGGTGCCCAGACCAGATGGGCGCCGAGGAGGCGGGCAAGGAGGAGAACCACCAGCGTTTGGACGACCAGCCGCGCCACGTCGGCGGTGAGCTTGCCGGCGAGGATCGGCGCGGGACCTGCCGGCGTCGCGAGCAGGCGGGGGAGAAATCCCGTTTGGAGGTCGCGAATCCAGCCGATGCCGGCCTGCGAGGCGCCGAACTGGAGGGTCATCACGCTCACCCCCGGCGCCAGGTAGTCGAGGTAGGTGACGTGTCCCGTCAGGTCGAGCTGGAAGCGGTGGAAGAGGAATCCGAAGAACAGCATCCAGATTAGCGGCTGGCCGAGCGAGAAGGTAAGGAGGACCGGGCGGCGGAGGACCGCGCGGGTGGTGCGGCGGGCGACCGCGCGGGCGGCATCCAGAGGGAGTCGCCAGGCACCGCTCTTGGCCGTCATCCCGAGCGGGAGCGAGGGATCTGGGGGTTGGGCGGCCTTGAATCCCGGTGGGAAAACGGGATCTTTCAAGGAAGCAGCCCCAACAGGCCGTACACCGCCGTTCTCCACCACGACATCGGATAAGCCTCGGTTTCGATCTTCACGAGGACCCTCCCCAAGAGACCTCGTGATCTTTTCACAGTCTCTTTGAATTGAAGGGGAGGGTCCCCGCGCTTTTCCTACTAGCGCGCCGGGCAGACGTTCGGCGTGCGATCGAATCCGCCGACCGCTCCTTGGCGCTCGACGGTGAATTTGGCCTTGCTGCTCGTGAAGGTCACGTCCGCTTCGGTCGTTCCAGTGAGCGCGACGACCGAGTCCGAGGACCAGGCGACGCGACCGGTCCGCCACGAGATGTTGATCGTGTCGCCCGAGGCCGTCACGACCGTGGCACCGCGATCGGTCGCCGACTTCAAGACTCCCGCCTCGGTGACATCCACGACGACGATCGGGCCTCCGACGCCAGGCCCCGAGAGCACGGCGGTCGCGAGCAGAATCGCTTTGCACGGGTAGTAGGGGATCGGACCGATTACGACGGTCGGGCAGGGAGTGACCTGCTCCGATTCGACGCCGAGGGAGGTCCCCGAGCAAGGAATGCAGACCGCGAGGTCTTCCTCAGCGAGCACCCGCACATCGGTCTGGGTGCCCGCCGAACAGCGCTTCCACCAAGCGGCGTGAGGCCGCGCCGCGGGTGGCCCGGTCGTATAGGTCGTCGCCGAGGTCCACGAAAGCGCGCCCGTACCCGCCCAGACGCCATCGCGGTAGTTGGCATCGTAGCCGCCGTCGTAGGCCATCGCGAGACGGAATGTTCCGACGGGCGATGCCGAGGACTCATTCGCCCGCACGTGAATGTGGTGACGCAAGTTGTCGAGATTCGCGGCGGTGCTCCAGGTTGCGCCGCGACCATGTCCAAGATCGGTGCGCGCGCCGCCGTTTTGGACATCGCTGTAGCCGACGTAGAGGTCGCCGGACGAGTAACGAGAGGCGACGGCGAGGGAGATCGACTCGACCGTGCTCCCCGTCGTCAAGCTCGTGCGCAGGTTGCTCCATGCCAGATTCCATACGCCCATCACGTTGTCGCGTTTGTAGACCTTAGGCCCGACCGATGTGGTCGGGTTGTTGCATACGCCGACTGTCGTCTGTTCGTCCGAGTCGTAGAGGAAGCCGACGACGGGGATCGGCGGGTTGCAAGGATTCTCGATCAGCGCGATCGACGGCAGACGGAAGTGAGTTGCGTTGCAAGTCGTCGAGCCGATGACCTCGCCCGTGACCAAAGCTGGTGTCAAGGTGGGAAACGACGCATAGCGCACGGCGTTCTGCGTCGTCCAGGCGAGATAGACGGTGGTCCCACGCGCCACGATCGAGGGTTCGGTGCCACTGGCGACGATCTGCATCGGCATCGACCAGGACGTCCCATTGTGAAAGACGTAAGAGATCGAGTCCGTATTGACGTCGTGCCAAACGACCGCAAGCTTGCCCGAGCTATCGGCCGCGATCGCGGGGTACTTGCTTGGGGTTCCACAGGCGAGTGCGATCGGTGTCGACCAAGTCAGGCCATCGGTCGAAAAGGTGTACATGATCGCGCCGTTGTCTTGGTAGACCGAATGCAGGATGTTGTACCGCCCGGTCACGATCTTCTGGCCGTTGCTGAATTCGAGCGACGCAGAACCATAGGTGTAAGGGACCGTAGACCACCAGGAGGCCTCAGCCGACACCCCCGCAAGCATCAATCCCGCGATGAACACGATGGACATCTTGAAAATCCCAATCTTCTTCATTCTTTCTCCTCCGTCAGATCTTGGCTTGGATACGAGCTTCAAGAGCCCTCCCTTGTAGCTGCGGACTGAGCGCGAGAACTCCCTCACCAGGCACATGCTCTGGGTAGCTCTCGGCGCGGCGGTAACTATGTTTTGGAGCTACTCAACGGCGATCAGATCTTCCCTCTGTGCCACCCTTCCCCCAGATCCCTCGCTCCCGCTCGGGATGACGGGCGGGGACGGTCTCTTCAAACGAAGGGGAGCCGGGGGCGGGGAATGCCAGCCGGCCCCCTTCCAGGACCACGATTCGATTCGCCACCTCGGCTGCCACGTGATCATGGGTCGATATTACCACCGACACCCCGCGCGCGGCCCGTCGCGCCAGCTCCGCCCAGAGCATGGCCGTGCCCTCGGCGTCGAGCCCCGCCGTCGGTTCGTCGAGCAACAGCAGCGCGGGATCGTGGATCATTCCGGCCGCGAGATGCAGCCGGCGCTTCTGCCCTCCGGACCAGGTGGCTACGGGCCGTTCGAGCGGCTTTTCGATGCCGAAGGCGGCAGCGACCTCGGAGATCCGCGCCGCGCGGCTGACCTTCGGCACGGCGTGTAGAGCCGCGATCAGGTCGAGCGTCTCGCGGCCGGTCATCTCGGGATCGAGTGCGAGATCCTGGGGGACGAACCCGATGTCCGTTAGAAGCGCTTTTCGTTCCGATCTCCCCGCCGTTGCGGGATCGTCCACTCCGAGCACGGTGACCGTTCCAGCGCTCGGTGCCAGCCGACCGGCGAGAAGTCGGAGCAGCGTGCTCTTGCCGGCGCCGTTCGGCCCGAGCAGCGCGGTGACCGTGCCGAGCGGCAGGTCGAGGTCGAGGTCGGTGAGGGCGGGGACGGCGCCGAAATCCTTTCGGACGCGGCGAAGGGAGGCCGCGAGGTCGGAGGGTTCCGGCGCCGGCTCTTCAGTCGGCATGAATGATCGTGCCGACGTGCTCGCCCGCGAGTGCCTGGGCGAGCCGCTCGGGGTGGAGGCCGTTGATGATCTGGAAGCTCTTCACCAGCCGCGCGCGGGGGAGCAGGTCGAGCAGCACCTCGTCGAACGGCAGGGTTTGCAGATTGCGGGCGCGCAGCTCGGCGACACCGATCTTCGGGATCAGCTGCGCGTTCGGGTGGTTCTTCGGATCGGCGTCGTAGAGGCCGTCCACGTCCTTGACCAGGATGACGTTCGCGCAGCCGAAGCACTCGGCGATCAGATAGGTACCGGCGTCGGTGCGGTGCGGGGGGATGCGGCCGATCTCCGGCGGGTGCTCCCAGATCGAATAGGGGGGATCGCCGTTGAAGATCACGCCGGGCGCGGAATGGAGGAACAGCGGCAGCAGGTGGCCGAACATCTCAGGCGGGATCGCCACCACGCCGAGCGGTGAGAGCAGCGCGCCGAGAATGTGCGCATTGCCGAGCGCGTCGGCGATCGAGAGCTGGGCGAGCACGCCCGTCGGCAGGCCCAAATCGATGCCGATCGAAAAGACGTGGCGCGAGCGGACGCCGCCGCCGGTCGAGAGGATCAGCTTGTGGGTTTTGAGCACGTCGCCGAGCACGGTGACGAGCCCCGGGAGCGCCGCGGCGCCGCGATCGACGATCGAGCGCCCTCCTATCTTCACCACGTGCGCTTCGGGCAGCATGCGCACCAGCGTCGCGCGGCCGTCGGTTCCGGCGACGACGTCCTTGTCGATCAGGCTCTCGCGCATCAGCATTGAGGCGAGGTGGTGGCGGGCGTCGGGCGGTGGGGTCGTTTCGTCGTACATGTCGGGTTCGCCTTTCGCCACGCGGTCAATCGACCGAAATCAGGGTGCCGACGTCTTCGCCGTCAAGGGCGCGGGTGAGGTTGCCGGGGACCAAGCCGTTGATCACCCGGATCGATTTCATGTGGACCGCGCGCTCCATCAGGTCGAGCACGGCGCGTTCGACGACCAGATCGCCGAGATCCATGGCTTTCAGCTCGGCCACTGTGATCTTCGGAATGAACTTCGCGTTCTTGTCCTTCTTCGGGTCGGCGGTATAGAGGCCGTCCTCGTCCTTCACATAGATCATCGAGCGCGCGCCGAACACCTCGCTCACCAGGTAGGCGCCGGTGTCGGTGCGGTGGGGCGGGATGCGGCCGATCGCCGGGTTCTGCTGCCAGAAGGTATACGGCGGCATGCCGAAGAAAACCGCGGCGCGGCGCTCAGCCAAGAACAGCGGCAGCTGGGGAAACTGCGCCGGCTCGATGAACGGGATGCCGTGACGGGCGAGCAGGTAGTGGATCATCCGCGCGTTCTGCATGCTGACGAACGTGCCGAGAACGCTCATGACTCCCGTCGGCAGGCCGAGGTCGAGCGCCACGCTGTAGGCATGCCGCGCGCGGGTGCCGGCTCCCGTGCCGATGATCATCCGGTGGCGGGGGAGGTTCGCGACCACCTCTTCGAGGATCGGGAACACCGCGGCGCGACCGCGGTCGATCATGCTCTGGCCGCCGATCTTCACCACGTTCGCCTCGGGCAGGATGCGCTCGACCGGCCCGATCGTTTGGCGCATCAAGTCGCGGTCGGAGAGCGATCCTGCGACCAGGTTTCTACCGAGTTCGGTGAGCAGATCTCCGCTCAACGCTTCCGTCATTCGATGTCTCCGCGCGGAGGAAGGCGGACCCCCGCGATCTCGTAGGTTTCGGTCGAAGGGTAACCCAAGTCGAGCGCGCCGAAGCGCTCGCGGGCGTAGGTTTCGAGCTCATCGAGCAGCTCACGTTGCAGTTCCGGCGCGACCTCATGCCCGCCGAGACCGGATTTGCCGCGCCAGGAGGCGAGGATGGTGGCGGGACGCTCTTCGGCTTCCCACCTCGCCACGGTTTGGCCGGGAAGTTCCTCGGAGTCGCCCGGAATCTGCCGCCGCACCGCGTCACGCACCGATTCGAGGACCGCGCGATGCCCCGCCCGGCCGCCGCGCGCTGCAAACCCTCGCGCCCCAAGGAGCCGTTGCAACTCTCGGCGCAGCTCGCGGCGCACGCCCCCTTCCGGCCGCTCGACCCGGCCGAGGGCGAACACGGCGCCGTGGGGATGGGCGAGGCGGACGACCTCGCGGACGAGGTTTTCTGGGTCGAGCCGGTGCGCGGCGCGCGAGGCGAAGATCAATCCCGCCGAGCCCGCGCGAAATGGCCAGGGCCTTGAGGCGTCGGCGGCGAATCGCGGCGCGCGGGATCTACGCCCGAAGCGGGCAAGCATGCCGATCGACAGATCGAGCCCGACGTAGGGAGTTCGCGAACCGGCGAAGAGCGCGGCGCCGATCTGGCCGGTGCCGCAGCCGATCTCGACGATCCGGCCGCCGTCGGCGAGCGCCTTAAGGTGGCGCCCGATCGCAGCGACCGCCGCGTCGGGCAAGCCGGCGCGGCGGTCGAAATGGGGGGCCTGCTCGTCGAACGGTGTTCGGCTCAAGGGTGATCCATACCGCTCATGCCGCTCATGCTGTCCGAAGCTCCCGGCGTATACGGCGGACAGGCGGGGAAGGGGGCGATGGTCGAAGAGGTACCGCAATCGTCCGCCATGCCGTTGGTCTGGACCTTGCCGTATTTCCAGGCTTTCGGGTCACCCGGCGGGCAGACCGCCTGAACGTTCTGCATCATGCCGCGGTCCTCATGGCCGAGGAAATGACAGTGGAGGACGTATCCTCCCGTGTAGTCCTCGAACCGTTGGAGGATCTCGACCGATTTGACCGGCGCCCCCTGGCAGCAACCGCAGACCGACTGCTGGCCGGAGACCGTCGTCCGCCATTGACCGTTCCAGGTATAAGCCACGCCTCCCTGCGGGTTGAGCGCGGCGCAGACCCCCGGGCAGGTCGCGTCGGCCTGCGGCTGGCCGGAGATCGGGCCGGCGTTGGCGTCCTTGCAGGAGACGTTGGGGAGCGCGATCGTGTCCCACCAGATGTACGGGGGCTTGAACGTCGTCGTGTCGTTCCGCACCAGCTGGAACGGGTTGGTGTGAATGTGGAACGGATGGTTCGGCGCGGAGTCGTTGCTTACGGTCCAGCGCTCGCCCGTGCCGATCGTCATCGTCTCGTTCGCGCACATCGCGTTGTATTTCGCTTTGTCAATCCAGAAGCCGTTCGGCTGGGTGCCGGGGGTGGTGGCGATCCCCGTCGCCGGATCGGTCATCGAAAACGCCAGCGTCCGATCGCGCACGGTCGAGGTGATGTCATTGAGATACGGGGGCATCGACGGCCACGCCGTCGGCAGGGTCATCGGCGGATTGATCGGGTCTTTGGCGGTCAGATCGATCGAGAACAGGGAAGGGTTGGCTGCCGCCGCGGCGAGTCCGCGCAGTCGCTGAGCCGAGCGCAGCTCCAGCTGGCCGCGCAACTCGTCGGCGACGTTGCCGAAGACCTTGAAGGTCACCTCGCGCATGCCTGGGGCGGCGTCTTTGGGGGACGCAGGGGCCTGGACCAGGAAGTCCGCCCGGTTGCCCGGCGCGATGTTGAACGTCTGGCCCGCGCCGAGCAGCGGCTGGCTCGCATAGTTCTCGGGCGCGAACTGGACGCCGTCCTCGGCGATCTGTCTGACGACGAAGTCGTCGGGGAAATCGACGTTGAGTTCGGCGGAGGCCTGCATGGTGGCGTTGATGAAGCGGAGCCTTTTCACCTCACCGTAGCGGAAGGTGATCTTCGGATCGGCCTGGCCGTTGATCAGCGGCTGCGGCGGATAGTTCGGATGCGGCCGGTGGAAGAAATTCAGCGTCGGCCACTGCTGCTGGATGTCCATCAGCTTCTCGAAATTGTCGAGCGCCGCCGGGTCGTTGCCGTTTACCTTGTAATAGGACCAGAGCCAGTCGTCGAATTCGCCCTCGATCAACAGCGAGCCGGAAAGGCCGTTCAAGACCTGGAGCGCGGTCGCCCCATGCTTGTGCGGGTGATACCAATGGGTGCCCGGCGGCTGGTTCCAATGGAAGGGATTGAGTTCGGTCTGGTAGGAGCCGATCGCCACGGTTTCGCTGGTGGGGGGCGGGGGCGGGTTGGTCTGGTACTTGGAGTAGAGGGCGACCAACGGAAAGTCATGGTGCGGCTGCGGCGAGACGTGGGTGCCGTGGTAATGGATGTTGGTGACGTCAGCGCCGTGGAAGCAGTCCGGTTCTTTCTCCGGGATCTTGACGCCGTTGGTCGAGCCTGGCGTCGGCGGCTGCTGGACCTCCGCGGGGTCGCAGTTGTGGTACGGGTAGTTGTTGTTCGGCAGCTCGTTGTTGAGCAGCAGGCGGAAGAACGTTCCCGGCGTCACCACCGGATTGGTCTTCGAGTTGTAGACCGCGTTCGGATCTTTAAGCAGCGCCTTTTTAACCCGGTAGGTCGGACCGGGGCTGTTCCAAATGAGCGTCGGGTCTTTGGGGTTGTTGCCGTCCCGAGGCGAGCCGTAGGTGCGCAGCGACATCACCTGGTACTCCCAATGCGGGTTCGGAATCGCGGTTCCCTTGGCATCCTGCGAGACCCAGACGGGAACGCAATTGGCCGTCCGTTGCTGGACGGTCAAGCTGGTGTCGACTAGGCCCTTGATCGGCAAAATCACCCTGGGCTGGATCAGCTCCTGGTTGAAGACCGGTTGCGGGCAGACGGGTTGGGCTTGGGCCGCGGAACCCGCGGCGAGCAGCAAGAGAGGCAGCACGAGGGAAGGGACGGGAAACAGTGACCTGTCGAACACGGTTCTTTTCCTCCCAATGACATGGCGAACGGAGCCGGTTGATCTAACCGGTCGAGAGAATTTGAAGGGACAAGACCTATGGTCAAACCCTACACCCGGGATCCGGCGAGGTCAAACGATAACTAGAGGATGCAGCCGCTCCTTGCCCGGTCGCCGATCCCCGCGTACCATCCCCGCCTCATGACCGACGACGAGCCGAAAATCGGCCCTCCCGGCGCGTCGCCGCGCGACCGCGAGCTGGTGCCGCGCCTGGACGCTCAGGGCTATACGGCCGAAGCGCTGGGCCTACGCCGCGCCTGGGTGGAGGAGCGCACCGGAACGCACCTCGCGGCGGTGGGCGGCGCGCCGATTCCAGCCGAAGCCATGCGTGGCAACATCGAAAACCCGATCGGCGAGGCGCGGGTGCCGCTCGGCGTCGCCGGGCCGTTGGTGATCCACGGCGAGCATGCGGAAGGCAGGTTTTACGTGCCGCTCGCGACGACCGAGGGCGCGCTGGTCCGGTCCTACGAGCGGGGAATGGTCGCGATCTCGCGCGCCGGGGGCGCCACTGCGCGAGTGCTCGCCGACGAGAACCGGGTGTCGCCGATCTTCCGTTGCGCGGACGTCGCCTCGGCGGCCGCGCTGGTCCGCTCGCTGCCCGAGCGATTCGCCGAACTCGCCGCGGCGGCCGAGGCGACCACCCGCCACGGCCGTCTGCTGCGGATCGAGCCACAGCCGTTCGGCCGGAAGGTGATCCTTCATTTCGTCTATTCGACCGGCGACGCCCACGGCATGAACATGATCGTCAAGGCGACCGACGCGGCCTGCCGCCGGCTCGCCCCGGAGACCGAGGGCTATTACATCTTCAGCGGCGCGGAGTCGGAGAAACACGCGAGCGGCTCGCTGCTCGCCGGGGGCAAAGGCAAGCGGGTGACCGCGGGCGCGCTGCTGCCGGCGCGGGTGGTCCGGGCCTACCTGCACACGACCCCCGAAGAGATGGTGGAAGTCTGGCAGCACACCGTGCTCGGGCATCTTCAGGCCGGGGTGGTCGGCTACAACGGCCACTTCGCCAACGGCCTCACCTGCCTGTTCATCGCCTGCGGCCAGGACGTCGCCAACATCGCGAACGCCGCGGTCGGCGTGGGGCACTTTGAACGCACGGCGGCCGGTGACCTGTACGCGAGCGTCACCCTCCCTTCGCTCACCGTCGCGACCGTCGGCGGCGGCACGGGGCTCGGCACCGGCCGCGAATGCCTGGAGATGCTCGGCTGCCACGGCGCGGGCAAGGCGAAGAAGCTCGCCGAGATCGCGGCGGCGCTGGTGCTCGCGGGCGAGCTGTCGATGGCCGGCGCGATCGCGAGCGGCGAATTCGTCGCGGCTCATGAGACCTACGGCAGAAACCGTCCCGAGGGGCCGCCCCTTCCCGCGCGGGTGGTGGATTCGTCGGCCCCGGAGCGACTGGCTTCTGCCGAAGGCGCCCGAAGGAGCGAGGAGGCCGACGAATCCGCCACCCCGACCAAGGCGTCTTGAAGCGTCGCTTCCGCGGTCTGCGTTCGGCCCCTGATTCCCGCTACGACGCGATCCTCATCGGTTCGGGGGTAGGAGGCCTGGTCGCGGGCAATCTCCTGGCGCGCGCCGGGATGAAAGTGCTGCTGGTCGAGCAGCACTACATGGTCGGCGGCTATTGCAGTACCTTCCGGCGCGGCGGCTATACCTTCGACGCCGCAACCCATTTCTACCCGCTGCTCGGCAACCCGGAGACGCTCACCGGCCGTCTGCTCGGCGAGCTGGGGGTGACGACCGGCTGGGTGAAGATGGACCCGGTCGACACGTTTCATTTCCCCGACGGTTCGCGCTTCGAGGTGCCGGCCGACCTCGCGGCCTATCAAGCGAAGGTGAAGGCCGAGTTTCCCGACGAAGCCGCCGCCCTCGATGGTTTCTTCGCCGAGGTCAAAGAGGTTTATTTCCTCGGCCTGCTCCACTACTTCCGCGGCAAGCCGATCGCGCAGATGGACCGCCTCTTAAAAGTGCGCGATCTCACCTTGCGCGAGGTGCTCGACGCCCGATTTCGCGATCGCAAGTTGAAGCTCCTCCTGGCCGCCGATTGCCCGCATTGGGGCTCTTCCCCCGGGCGCACCTCGTTCGTCTTCGACTCGATGCTCCGGCTGTCGTATTTCCTCGGCAACTACTACCCCAAAGGGGGCTCGCAGGCGTTCGCCGACGAGCTGGCGCTCCGCTTCGAAGAGCAGGGAGGGCACCTGCTGACGAGCGCGCAGGTGAGCCGCATCCACGTCGAACGCGGGAGGGCGCGCGGGGTCGATCTCGAAGTCTTGCGCGGACCGATCAAGGCGCATTTTCCCGGCGGTAGGATCGCGAGCGACGTAGTGATCTCGAACGCCGATCTGCTCCAGACCCTGGAGCGGCTGGTCGGCCCCGAGCACCTGCCGCCCGAGATGCTGGCGGAGATCCGGCGCTTGAGGCCGACGTTCCCCTGCTGGCTTACCCACCTCGGCCTGGTCGGCGTGTCGAACGAGGAGCTGGAACGGGTCCAGGGCTACTACTGGGACGGCTGGGACATGGACCGGGTGGGGATCGACGCGCTCCGCTTCAAACTCTTCGCGCCCACCCTCTACGAACCGGAGATGGCGCCGCCCGGCGGCCAGGTGCTGATCATCCAGAAGGTACTGGAGATGGACTACGACGGGGTGAAGGACTGGTCGCAGCACAAGGCCGAGATCGAGGCATTCCTGTTCGACCATCTCGAACGGGTGATGCCCGGGATCGGCAAGAAGATCGTGGTGCGCACCAGCGCCTCAGCGCAGACCTCGCACCGCTTCACCCTCAACACCCAAGGCGCCATGCTCGGCTGGGAGATGTCACCCGACCAGTTGGGAGACGGCCGGCCGGCGCCGGGAACCCCGATCGAAGGCCTCCACTGCGTCGGCCACTGGGTCCGCCCCGGCGGCGGCATCACCCCGGTCATCGTCTCGGCGCAGCAGGTGGCGCAGGCGGTGCTCGCGGGACGGTAGATTCGCCGGTGGTATCGTTCTCCGCCAAATCTAGGGAGAAACCAGATGCCCCGACGCCTGCTGTCGATCGGAGGGATTTTGTTCGCCACCGCCTGCGCCGCGACCGCGCCGCCTGCTTCAAAACCCGCAGCGGAGGTGTCGATGGCTCCTCACACCGCCGTTTCGGCTGCGATTGAAACCGCGCTGGCCGGCGCGAAGGGACTTTCCGCCGTGTCGTTCTACGACCTCGCCACGGGCGAGACCGCCGGGCGCGAGGAGCACCGCCGGTTCCATGCGGCGAGCACGATGAAGGTTCCGGTACTGGTCGAGCTGTTTCGGGCGATCGATCGGGGGGAGTTGGCGCTGGACCGTCCGGTCCGGGTAAAGAACGAGTTCAACAGCCTGGTGGACGGCTCTCCGTTCAGCCTGAACCAAGAGGAGGACGGCGACCCGGATCTTTACGCGGCGGCGGGGGAGAGCCGGGCGCTGGGCGAGCTGGCGCGGCGGATGATCCAGCGCAGCTCGAACCTTTCGACCAACCTGCTGATCGAGCTGTTGGGAGCGAAGCGGGTGACCGCCGCGATGCGGGAGCTGGGTGCCAACGAGATCGAAGTCCTGCGCGGGGTGGAAGACCAGAAGGCGTTCGATGCCGGGTTGATCAACTCGACGACCGCCTACGATCTCCAAGTCATCCTGCGCGCGATCGCCGAGAAGACGGCGGTCTCCCCGGCGGCGAGCGCGGCGATGATTGAAATCCTGGAGGGCCAAGAGTTCAAGGAGAAGATCCCGGCGGGCCTGCCTCCAGGAACGCGGGTGGCGAACAAGACCGGCGACATCACGGGCATCCACCATGACGCCGCGATCATTTTTCCTCCGAGGCCGCCGGACCGGGCGCCCTACGTGCTCGTGGTGCTCACGGAAGGGTACCCGAGTGAGGAAGAGGCGGACGCTTCGATCGCTGCGGTCTCGAAAGCGGTGTGGCAGGCGGTGGAGGCGGGCGCCAAGCTCGCGATAGACTTCTAGGAATCCTGGGAGGCCCCCTCCCTTTAGACTCGAACGAGGGACGCATGAGCTTGAAGCCGATTGACAGCATCGTGGGCCACCTGGGTGCCGACGCGGATGACCTTCTCTCCTTTACCTGCAAAGGCATCCCCAAAGAGATGCTGACCCTGCCGGGTCCCGACCATCTCGACCGGGCGTTCGCGCTCTCGGATCGGAAGACCCCGGTACTGGTGAACCTCGGGCGCCTCTATGGCACCGGCCGGCTCGCCAACACGGGGTACCTGTCGATTCTGCCGGTCGATCAGGGCATCGAGCACTCGGCTGCGGCCTCGTTCGCGCCGAATCCGATCTACCTGGAGCCGGAAAACATCGTCAAGCTCGCGATCGAGGGGGGCTGCAACGCGGTCGCCTCGACGGTGGGAGTACTCGGCGCGGTGGCGCGGAAGTACGCGCACAAGATCCCGTTCATCGCCAAGATCAACCACAACGAGCTGCTGACGTACCCGGCCAAGGCGGAGCAGATCCTGTTCGGCTCGGTCGAGCAGGCGTGGGAGATGGGCGCCGCGGCGGTGGGCGCCACGATCTACTTTGGTTCCGATGACGCCTCCCGGGAAATCGTCGAGATCGCCGAGGCGTTCCGGCATGCCCACGAGCTGGGGCTCGCGACCGTCCTCTGGTGCTACACGCGGAACAATGCGTTCAAGAAGGACGGCGTCGATTACCACACCGCCGCCGACCTCACCGGCCAGGCGAACCACCTCGGCGTGACGATCCAGGCCGACATCATCAAGCAGAAGCTCGCCACCTTGAACGGCGGCTACCCCGCGATCGGCTTCGGCAAGACGAGCCCGAAAATCTACGGCGAGCTGGTCACCGACCACCCGATCGACTGGAACCGTTGGCAGGTCGCGAACTGCTACCTCGGCCGGATCGGGCTGATCAACTCCGGCGGAGAATCCCATGGCGCCGCCGACCTCGCCCAGGCCGTCCGCACCGCGGTGATCAACAAGCGCGCGGCGGGCAGCGGCCTGATCTCCGGCCGCAAAGCCTTCCAGCGCCCGATGGCCGAAGGCGCCGCGCTGCTCCGGGCGATTCAGGACGTGTATCTGTGCGATGAGGTGACGGTGGCGTAGGAAAGGCCGCTTGGCGAGGTGGGTTGGCGCGCTGTCGCCTTTTCTCAACGGATCTCGATTATCCAATTGTCGAATCGCCGCAACTTGCCCCCTGTGGGGCGCGGCCAGGATTCGTCGCACCTTCGCGATGTCTCCGCTCTCTCGACGATAGGACGAGCCATGAAGAAGAAGACCACCAAGATCCGCCTCCACCGTGAAACCCTCGGTCAGCTCGAAGAGTCGCTCCGGCACGTGGGGGGCGGTCTTTCCCTGACCTGCTACCCTAACTTCTGCGACTTCAGCGGGTTCAACACCTGCCAGACCTGCAAGCCCACCTGCAACTCGAATCTCTGCTAAGCCGGACCGCTTCGGTTTTAAGGGGCGCCCTGCAGGGCGCCCCTCTCACTCAAACGCGGAAATCGCCCACGGGCGACAGTTTCTCCGTGCCGGGTATATAAGAATCGCAGGCGGCCATGTAAGAATCGGCGTTGGGGAGAGTCGGAACCTGCGAGGCTCGCCGGCTTCTCTGGGACCTCCTCAGAGTCTCGAGCGCTCGTCGTCTTGATCGCGCGGGGCCTCGAGGTGTTCAACCTGCCGCACTGGGCGCTGGCCAATTTCTTGTGCGATTCAGTCGTAATCGTGTGCGGAAACGCCGTCGCCGCGCACAATTCCGGCATCGCGTTGTACGGAACAGCCGTCGCAGAGGGGTCGTGAGGCGGCGAATGTTGGATTTTTGTCGTCCACAAGGGGTTTTCAGCCGTCTCCTTGTGCGAGTCGACCGTTCCCTTGTGCGAGTCAGCCGTCGGCAATGGCTCGTGAGCCGCTGAAAATAGGTCGCCGCTGATCGACTCGCACATGTTTCTCATCGAGATGTGCGAAGTGGGGGGCCGCCGATCGTCGTGGACGGCCGACTCCGGCTTGGCGATGTCGCACGGAGGAACCGCGACAGCCGAGATCCTTTGGGTAGCGGCCGAAACGGGGAAATCGATCTCCTGATTCCCTTCGCGCTCGTTTGACGCCTACTCTTAGGAGAGGGCGAAATCCTTCGCCCTTCGAGCCGAAAGGGGTCCGTCCATGAAATCGAAACGCGACAAGAAGCTGGCCTTGAGTGCCGAGACCGTGCGCCGCCTGAGCAACGTCGAGATGGCTGAGGTCGCTGGCGGGGTCACCTCGAACTGCACTGTCAACCCGAACGCCTGCACGACTTCGGACAAGTGTACCGACTCCTGCGGCCCGATCTCCGTCTGCATCTGCCGGTAAACCGATCGCGGTGGGTGCATCCCGCAGCCCCCGGGGATGCCCGGGGGCTGTGCTATATATTCGTTCCCGTGATGCGCCTCGGTGATTTAGAGCTGACCCTGGTCGGCGACGGAGAGTTTCGCCTCGACGGCGGTGCCATGTTCGGGGTCGTGCCGAAGGCGCTCTGGGCGTCGATGAAGGTGCCGGACGCCGACAACCGGATCCGCATGGCGACGAACTGCGTGCTGGTCCGGCGGGGGAGCGACCTCCTCCTGATCGACACCGGGATCGGCGACAAGCACAACGCCAAATTCGGCGAGATCTACGACCTGGACCCCCAGGCCGTCCGCCTTCCGGAGGCGATCCGCCGGGCCGGTTTCGAGCTTTCCGACGTAACCCACGTCCTCCTTTCGCACCTTCACTTCGACCACTGCGGCTGGAACACCCGCCGAAACCCGGAGGGACGCGTCGTGCCGACCTTCCCGAACGCCCGCTATTGGCTGAACCGGGGAGAGGTCGAGCACGCCCGGAACCCGAGCGAGCGCGACCGGGCGAGCTACTTTCCCGACAACTGGGAGCCGTTATTCGAGGCGGGCCAGGTCGAGCTGTTCGATGACGAGGCCGAGCCGATGCCGGGAGTCCGTGCGGTAAAGGCTCCGGGGCATAACGCGGACATGTGCATCGTTCTACTAGACGGGGGCGTCCCCGACGGGCCTCCGCAACGCGCGGTGTTCTGGGCCGATCTGGTGCCGACCGTCGCTCACGTGCCGCTCCCCTGGATCATGGGCTACGACCTCTATCCTCTGACGACGCTTGAGAACAAGAAGAAATGGCTGCCGCGCGCCGCGGAAGAGAATTGGCTCTGCATCTTCGAGCATGACGCCGAGACTCCGCTCGCCCGGCTCACCTCGGATCGGCCGGGGCGCTTCCGCGCCGAGCCCGTCGCCGGCCCCTGATCGACGGCGGCCCCCACGTTCCAGACTCCCGATTCGACATTCTTGATTCCGATTTTCCCGGAGACCTCATGGCGCCAAATACCCCGGCCAACATCCAAGACACATTCGATCTGATCATCCTCGGCAGCGGCCCCGGCGGTTACGTCGCCGGCATCCGCGCCGGTCAGCTGGGCCTGAAAGTCGCGGTGATCGAGAAGGACCCGAAATTCGGCGGTACCTGCCTGCATCGCGGCTGCATCCCCACCAAGGCGCTCCTCCACACCGCCTCGGTGCTCGACGAGATCCGCGAGGCCGGAAGCATCGG
>JBBSBW010000057.1:0-41059 GCA_038250865.1 Thermoanaerobaculia bacterium
GCGCCGAGGGGCGGAGTCTCAGTTCTCCGAGATCCCGCCCCTCGATCTGCGCTTTCGCTCGGAGCCGAAGCTTACTTCCGGCCGACCACTTTCAAGTTCAAGAAGCGCCAACCGTAGGGCGGGAAGTAGGCCTGGTCGGCGACGCCGGGCAGGCCGAATTCGAGCGTTGGCACGTCGGCTCCCACCGCGTTCAGGTCGTCGTTGAAGAGCGAGGACGACATATTGAAGATGGCGGAGTTGTTGGCGTTGAAAATCTGGTAGACCATCAGGTGCTGGTCCGCGTTCAGCTCGATGTGGAAGTGTAGGTTCTTGGTCGGACCCGAGAGGTCGAGCAGGCGTTTGATCGTGGTCTCGATGTAGGGGGTGCCGACGTCGACGATCATCTTCGGCCCGCCGAGGGCGTCGAGACGGTCGAAGTTGCCGAAATAGAGGGTCTTCCTGAACCGGCGACCGCCGTTCCTTAAGAAGCCGACGAGGTTGCGGATCACGGTGAAGCCTTCCGGATCGGCGGTCCTGGCGTCGAAGTCGATGGTCAACGACTTGTAGCGCGGCCCGGGGCCGGAGGGAGCGGTTTGGAGCGGCACGGGGATGCGCAGGAAGGAGTTGCCGTTCACCACGTTCAGGAACAACCCGCGCCGGTCGACCAGGGTCGTCGCGGTGCCGACGGTGGGGAACGCGGTCGTGGGGTAGTACGTCCGCGCGCGGGTCCGGTCGCTGTTCGGGAGAGCGCCCATGGCGTAGAAGGCCTGGTTGCAGGTGACCGAGCCGACGTAGCCGGCCCCGACCGCGGCGGTCGCGAGCACGTCGTCGAAGCGCACGGCGCCGACCGCGGGAACCGCGATATTGGTGCGCTCGGCGAGCACGGTGTTGTTCGGGCGCAGAATCTGGTATCGGCAGGTGGCGGCGAGGCCGCTCAAGTTGAACAGGCTCAAGTTGCTCGTGGCGTCGCTCGTCTTGGTCAAGTTCTGGACAAAAGCGAAAGCGTTGGCGTGAAAGGCGGTCTCCGGGCTCAGAAGCGGCAGCTCCCACCCCGAGTTGGAGGGCGCCTTGCCCAGCTCCAACGAGACTTCGTCGGACACCAAGCCGGGCTCCGCGTTCAACACAATGAGCCCTGGACCGCTCGGCGTGATGTTTAGCAGCGGGTACTTGGTCGAGGTCGAGGGGCCGATGTAGACCTGGTCGTGCGTGGCCGCGATGCCCAGGCCGGACACCCCTTCGGGGATGCGGGTGACGTCCACCTTACGCGGCCCGGTGGAGGTGCGGGAGTATTCGGCCAGGATCTTGACCGTGCCCGCACCGTACATCGGGACCGGGACGAAGCGGATTTCGGCGAGGGCGGGCGCGGCGAGAAGTGCGAGGCAGGAGAGGGCGAGTGCGCGAGATCTCGACATGGGCAGCAAGGTCCTCATAAAGAACTACGGCGAAAAAGTTTTCCGGAGGGCCCGGAGGTTACCGCTCCTATTGTACGGGTTTGAACCGATTATTGTGCAGTCACCGGGTCTTTTCGGTGTAAAAGCGAGAGCTTTTTCGACAGAGCGGTGCCCTGGACGGGCACGAATTCGGCGCGCAAATAGGCTGCGGTCTTCGGGTGGGTGAGGTCGAAACGCAGCTCCGGGCGGCCGTCCATCTCATAGGTGTCCACCAGCGCCCAGCGCACGTCGTTCTGCCGCAGCTCGCGGAGCATCCGCTCGTCTCGTTCTCCCGCCGAGGGCCAGATCGGATAGATGTCCCAGACCGGGCTCTCGCGCCCGAGGAGCGGGTAGATCCCGGGTAGGTGGGGTACGACCAGCAGCGGCTCGTCCGGTCTTAGGTGGCGACCGACCTCCCAGCGAATCGCGCCGTAGAGCGTCTTGGCCCGGAACGGCACCCAGATCCGATCGCCCGCGATCTCGTAGGGTTCATAGTGGCTGAAGAAGCCCAGCGAGACCCGGTAGCGGAAATACGGCGTCTGTGGGATCGCCACGAACAGAGTGATGAACGCGACGAACGCGGCCACCGCCGCCACCGCCGCCGTCCGCCGAGTGGCGCGCGCCGGACCGGACACCGCCCGCGGCAGGGCGAACAGGGCGAGCAGCAGGGGAGAGATGCACTCCGCGAAATGGAATGGATCGGCGCGCGCCAACGCGTGGTGCATGTAGAACAGACCGACGAAGCCCGCAGCGAGCAGCAGGTGCCTCTTCGGCGCGTTCTCACGGTTTGTGCCAAACGCGAAAGCGGCGAACAGCAGCGCAAACACCGGCAGCGCAAGGAATCCGACGCCGAGCGCGAAACGTCCCAAGGCGCCGAAGGTATCGAGCACCTGGCCGACCTCGACGTGGCGCCAGGGCCAGGGGATGGGGAGAGGAAAGTTCGTCCGTTTCTGTTGGAGGAAGAAGTAGAACGACGAGCGGTAGGCGACGAAGAACCCGGGGACGAACAGGCACATCAAGGCGATCGGCAGCGCGCCGAGCCCGATGCCGCCGATCGAGGCTCCGAGCCGAGCGAACAAGCTGGGACTTTCTCGCTCGCGGCGCTCGAGCCATAGGCGTTCGAAGACGATCAAGGCGAAGAATGCGGCGCCGCAGTAGAGCAGGTGGTTTTTACCCAGGAACGAGGCGAGGCCGACGAAGACCCCGGCGGCCAAATGGCGGCGCAGGGTCGGCCGTTCGAGCAGGCGGACCGCGAACCAGACCGCGGTCATCGCCCAGGCGGGCTCGAACAGCTTGTAGCGCGGCTGAAGCCATAGGGTGAGCACGAGCCCCATCAGCGCGAGTCCGAGGCGGCGCACGGTCTTCGCGGTTTTCGGATCGAACGCGCGGCCCGCGGCGAGCAGGCCGAAAAAGAGGCTGACGCCCGCGAAGATCGAGGTCGAGAGCCGGAGCGCGACCAGCCCTGGCCCAAGCAGCTTCGACCAGGCCGCGGACCACAGGTAGCGCCCGGGCTCGTAGGAGGCGAAATCGCGTAGTGGCACCCGGCCGTGCGCGGTCTGGACCGCGCCGTACCACTGGTACCCCTCGTCCGCCGGGTTCCAATCGATCCGGCCCTGGAGGAGATAGAGACCGCCGACCAGGACGAGCGCGAGCAGGGCGGGGTAGAGCAGGCCGCCGCGCTCCTCATTCATGACCGTCGGACTCCCATGGGTCGAATTCGAGCACCGCCTCGATCACCCGCTCCTGGTCGTCGGCGGGGAGATCGTTCCACAGCGGTAGGCGGATCAGACGGTCGGCGGCGTCGGTCGCGACCGGGCACTCCCGGTCGCCGCGGGCGATCTTCCGGCCGAGCGGCGAGCCATGGAGCGGCACGTAGTGGAACACCGCGAGGATCCCGCGCGCCTTCAAATGCGCCGCCAGGCGCTGCCGCGCGACAAGCGAAGGCAGCAGCAGATAGAACATGTGGAAGGTCTGCTCGCAATGCGCAGGCACGATCGGCAGCCGGACGCCGTGCGCCGCGGCCCAAGGTGCCAGGGCGTCCGCGTAGCGCTGCCAAATCCGGCGGCGGGCGGCTTGGATCTCCTCCCGGCGCTCCAGCTGGGCGAGTAGGAACGCGGCGAGCAGGTCGGACGGCAGATAGCTCGATCCGACGTCCACCCAGGTGTACTTGTCGACCTCGCCGCGGAAGAACTGGCTGCGGTTGGTCCCTTTCTCGCGCACGATCTCGGCGCGCTCGATCAGGGCGGGGTCGTTGATCACCAGGGCGCCCCCCTCGCCGCAGCCGAAGTTCTTGGTCTCGTGGAAAGAGACCGCCGAGAGCGCGCCGAAGCTGCCGAGCTGGCGCCCGCGGTAGCGACCGAACAGCCCCTGCGCGTTGTCCTCGACCACGGCCAGCCCGTGCCGGGAGGCGAGGTCGAGGATCGTGTCCATCTCACAGCCGACCCCGGCATAGTGGACCGGCACAATCGCGCGGGTACGCGGCGAGATCGCCGCCTCGATCTTCGTCTCGTCGAGGTTCAACGTGTCGGGCCGGACGTCTAGGAAGACCGGCACCGCGCCACGTAGGACGAACGCGTTGACCGTCGAGACGAAGGTAAACGTCGGCAGGATCACCTCGTCGCCCGGTTGAAGGTCGAGCAGCAGCGCGCTGATCTCCAAGGCGTGGGTACACGAGGTCGTGAGCAGGACTTTCGCGGCGGAGAGTTCCGCTTCGAGCAGGGCGTGGCAGCGGCGGGAAAAACCGCCGTCGCCCGAGAGCTTGCCACTCGCGATCGCCTCGGCGATATAGCGCAGCTCGTTGCCCGGCGCGGTCGGACGGTTGAACGGAATGGTGAAATCGGTCATTGCGGGCTCGGTGGGCGCTCGGGTCAGACGAACCAGCGATGGAACCAGAGCCCCAGCGCTTCAGTCGAAAAACCGAGGCGCTGATAGAGGCGTTGGGCGCGCACGTTGCGCCCCTGGGTGACGACCGAGACGTGCGCGGCACCGCGCGCCGCGAGATCTTCGAGCGCCTGGAGGACCAGGAGACGGCCCAAGCCTCGGCCTTGCGCCTCGGGGGAGACGGCGATCAATCCGATTTCGCCGGCCTCGGGGCCGCCGAAGAGCGCGGTGACGTATCCCGTCGGGCGCCCTTCGATCTCGGCCACCCAGACCGTGGTGTCGCCGCCGCTCGCGCAGCTCTTCTCGATCCAGGTGGTGTACAGCTCGTCGCACCGCTCCCGGTCGAAATGCGGATCGGCGTAGAAGCGAGAATCGAGGTGCGAGACCGCGGCGATCCGGCGTAGCGCAGGGAGATCGACGGACCGGGCAGGTCGGACGTGCTCCGCGAGCCCGCGAGTCGGAGGCGCGGAGGGGCCGATCGCGCGGCCGAGCGTCACCCGCACGTCAACCAGGCGAAAGCCGGCCGCTTCGGCGAGCGCCGCGGTCGCCGGGTCGTCGATCGGAGCGAGGAAGTAGAGCGCGTCGAGCCGCTCGGCGCGACACCAGCGCTCAACTTCTTCGAGCGTCTCGGGATCGAGCGAACCGTCCCGCAACCGGCCGATCCGCCGGGAGAAGAACGTCGAATCCCAATCGAGCAGAACGCAGGGGGCTTCTGGCGTCACCAGCCGCTCTCGCCGCGCTGCGCCAGGCTCGGCAGGGGCAACGCTCCCGAATCCGCCAGGCCGCCGATCTCGATCCGGACCGCCGGAGCGTCCTCCGGCAGGGCCGGCGGCGTCTCGTCGCGAACCGCGTAGACCGGGCGCGACATCAGGCGCAGATGCATGCGGGCGAGGTACTCGCCGATGATGCCGAGGGTAAACAGCTGCGCCCCGGCGAAGATCGCGATCGTCGAAGCGAGAAACGCGAAGCCCGGCACCTGCACGCCCTGGATCAGCGCGCGGCCGACCACCCAGGCGAGCACGGCGAATCCGAACATCGTCGAGCCGAAACCGACCAGGCTCGCGACTTGGAGCGGCCGGACGGTGAAGCCGGTGACCATGTTGAGCGCGTGGCGCATCAGCATGCGCAGCGTGTAGTTCGACGGGCCGCTCTTGCGCGGCTCGTGGCGAACGGCCACCGCGGCGTAGCGGGTGGTCGCCCAGGTGAGCAGCACGTCGATCGACACGTAAGGATTTTGGTACTGGGCGAAGGCGTCGCGCAAAGGACTGCGGAAGGCGCGGAACGCGCTCACCCGGCGGGCGACGTCGGCGCCCATCGCCCCTTGGAGCACCAGCTTGGTGAGCCACGAGGCGAAATTGCGCAGCAGGCCGTGTTGTGGGGCGTGCGGCGTGCCGTAGACCACGTCGACGTCGTCGGAAAGCTCGGCGAGCAGGGTCGGTATCTCCTCCGGCGGATGTTGCAGGTCGTCGTCGAGCGTGACGATCAAAGCGCCGTGCGCGGCGCGGATGCCGCACAGCAGGGCATTGTGCTGGCCGTAGTTGCGCATCATCCGGTGACCGTGGACGAACGGATATCGCGCGGCGAGGGCCTTTATCGCCGCCCAGCTGCCGTCCCGGCTGCCGTCATCGACCAGGATCACCTCGTAGGCGGGAGAGGCCGAAGCGAGCACCGGTTCCAGGCGTACGACCAACTCTTCGAGCGTAGCTGCGCTGTTATAGACCGGAACGACGGCCGACACGGACCCGGGAGTACGGGAAAGCATGGAGCGCCTCGACGAAGACGAAAGATGGAGCGGTTTGAACCGGCATACTATCCAACTTCACGGCCGAAATCGCCTATGTCCGATCCTACCTCTCCGAGCCGGCCCTCACCCCTGGCCGTTCCTGGGTGCGCGGGCCTCCGGCCCGCCGATGCGGGCGAGACGCCCGCGCACTCAGGGATCGAGGCAGCGCCCGGCATCGATCGCCGCGAGCTGCTAAAAGCCACCGGGCTCGCGGGGATCGGAGTCGCCGCGACGGGCCTTGCCGGAGTGTTGGGCACGTTTGCCTGCGTGCGCGAGCGCGGCTCGGGCAAGAGCGCCGTGGCGGAGGAAAACGCCCGGACGGGAACGACCGACTGGCTGCTCACCAAGCCCCGAGTCGATCCGGTGAGCCGGTACCGCTGTCCGTGGATCGAGGGGTATGCCTCGGCGACCAGCGTCGCGGCGGGCGAGACCATCCGTTTCTTCGTCAGCACCGAGCCCGCCTCGCCGTTCCGGCTCGATCTCTATCGCATGGGCTTTTACGGTGGGAGCGGGGGACGGCGGGTGGCGTCGCTCGGACCGTTCTCCGGCAAAACCCAGCGGGTGCCCGATCTGGGAGTCGATCGCCGCCGCGAGTGCGCCTGGGAGGCCGCCGCCGAGCTGGCGATTCCCTCCGACTGGCGGAGCGGCGTCTACCTGGGAAAACTGACCGCGGAGCGCGGCGGCTGGCAGAGCTACGTCGTGTTCATCGTCCGCGACGAGCGGCCGTGCCACGTCCTGTTCCAGTGCAGCGACAACACCTGGGCAGCCTACAACCGCTGGCCGCGCGACGGCTCGCTCTACGACGATGGTAAGAAGGAATGGTACTGGGGGCCGAACGTCCAGGCCGGCTGGGATCGCCCGTACGGGCGCTATGGCCAGATCGTCGACGCGCCGCTCTCCCAAGGGTCGGGGGAGTTTCTGCTCTGGGAGTTTCCGCTCGCCTTTTGGCTCGAAAAGGAGGGCTACGACGTTTCCTACATCGGCAACGTCGACGTCCATCGGCGTGGTGAGACGCTTCGCCGGGCGAAGATCTTCCTCTCGGTCGGCCACGACGAATACTGGTCGCAGGAGATGTTCGACCACGTAGGTGCTGCGCGCGACGCCGGGATCGATCTCGCGTTCCTGTCGGGCAATACCTGTTATGGCCTGGTCGATTTCCACCCGAACGGCGCCGGAGCGGGGGAGCGCGCGATCCGGCGGATCGGCCAGTTCGGGCCGATCGAGCCCAAAAACGCGCTCGATTTCCCCGAGATCCTGACTCTGCCGAGCCACGGTCCGGACGAGTCGCTGCTGGTCGGCGCGCGCAGCGGCTATCCGGTGACCGGCGCCGCGGATTGGATCTGCACCGCCGAGAACCACTGGCTCTTCGCCGGCACGGGAATGAAGAACGGCGACCGCATCCCCGGCCTGGTCGGCTGGGAATGGCACGGCACCCCGGCGGCGATTCCCGGGCTCGAAGTGGTGGCGGCCGGGCGCATCCGCCGCGGCCGGGAGGCCGGCCGCTACACCGCGACGGTCTATCCGGGGCCGAAGGGCAATTTCGTCTTCAACGCCGCGACCATCTGGTGGGCCGACGGCCTCTCGCAGCCGCCCGGCTACGTCCGGCCCGGCCTGCCGCACCTCCGGCCGAAGGGTCCCGACCCGCGGGTGCAGAAGATCACCGCCAACCTGCTCGCACGCTCGCTCGAACGGACGCGATAACCGGATAACATCGACTCGAATTCGAGGAGAGCGCGCATCATGTCGTCTGACTCCGATCTGCTGGAGCTCGCCCGCCTGCACGGCGTGCAGACCGCCTACCGCGACGCCTGGCACCAGGACCGCCAGGCGAGCCCCGAGGCGTTGCTGGGCGTGCTCGCGGCGCTCGGCGCTCCGATCGATCGGCCTGCCGACGCGGCCGACGCACTGGCCGAGAGGCGCCGCGAGCTGGAGGAGCGGCTGGCGCCGCCGGTGGTCGTTTCTTGGGAGGGCAAGGAAGTCTACGTGCCCCTGCGCCTGCCGCCCGGGACGGGAGCGTTCGCCTGCCAGCTTGATCTCGAAAGCGGCGATCGCTGGCTGACCTCGATCGACGGCTCGACCCTGCGGCCGGGCGCCGTTGCCGGCGAGGTCCTGCTGCCGGTGGTCGAATCGGTGCCGGTCGGCTACCACCACCTGACGATCGAGGTGGGCGGCAAGCGGTCGAAGGTTCTGATCCTCGCCGCGCCGCGGCGCAGTTTCGAGCTACCGCAGCGCGGCCTTTGGGGGGGCTTTCTGCCGCTCTACGCCCTGCGTACCGCGAACAGCTGGGGCGCGGGCGATTTTTCCGATCTCGACCGGCTGGCGCGCTGGATCGCCGAGTACGGCGGCGGCCTGGTTGCGACCCTGCCGCTGCTCGCGACCTTTCTCGACCGGGGGCCGTTTGAGCCGAGCCCCTACGCGCCCGCCTCGCGCCTGTTCTGGAACGAGATCTACGTCGATCCGCGCCGCCTGCCTGAATTTTCGGGGTCGGCTTCGGCGCGCGCGCGGGTCGAGAGCGCCGAATTCCGCGCCGAGGTGGCGGCGCTGGCCGCCTTGGACTCGATCGATTGGGCACGGACGGCGAAACTCAAGCGGAGCGTCCTCGCCGAACTGGCGAAGAGCACCCTGTCGCTCTCGGACGGCCGCCGGTCGGAGTTCGAGCGCTTCTTGAAGACCAAACCGTACCTTCAGGAATACGCCAAATTCCGCGCCGTGGGCGACCTTCACGGCACCTCGTGGCAAGGCTGGCCCGAAGCCGAGCGCGAGGGGAGCCTGGCCGACGCCGACTTTCTTCCCGAGACGGTGCGCTACCACCTCTATGCGCAGTGGGCCGCCGAGCAGCAGCTCGCCGAGCTGGCCGCCTCCGCCCGCGCCCGCGGACCGGGGCTCTACCTCGACCTGCCGCTCGGGGTGCACGGCAGCTCGTTCGACGTTTGGCGCTTCCCCGATCTGTTCGCCCGGGGCTCTTCGGCCGGCGCGCCACCGGACGCGCTGTTTCAGGGCGGCCAGGACTGGGGCTTTCCGCCGATCCACCCCGAACGCCAGCGCGAGCGCGGCTACGACTATCTGATCGCGAGCCTGCGCCACCACTTGGAGCACGCGGGCCTCCTGCGCATCGACCACGTGATGCAGCTCCACCGCCTGTTCTGGGTGCCGAACGGTCTGCCCGCGACCGAGGGGGTTTACGTCACCTACCCGGCCGAGGAGCTGTACGCCGTGCTGTCGATCGAGTCGCACCGCCACCGCTCCGCGCTGGTCGGCGAGAACCTCGGCACCGTCGCCCCCGAGGTCTACGAGGCGATGGAACGCCACAACATCATGGGCCTGTTCGTCGCCCAATACGAGCTCGATCCCGACGGTCCGGAGCTGATCCGCAAGCCGCCCGCCAACACCGCGGCTTCTTTGAACACCCACGACATGCCGCCGTTTCATTCCTACTGGGAAGGGGCCGAGATCGCCGACCTCCAGGCGCTCGGCGCGATCGACGACGAGGTCGCGGCGCGGGACCGCGAACGGCGCGCGCGGCTGCGTGAAAGGCTGACCAAAGCGGTGGCGATCACCCGTGGCGGCAGCCTCCCCGAGGATCAGGCGTTCTCCCAGGTCTCGCTCGCCCTCCACGAACACCTGGCCGCAAGCCCGGCGCCGATCGCCCTGGTCAACCTCGAAGACCTCTGGGGGGAGACCCGGCCGCAGAACGTCCCGGGAACCCACATCGAGCGGCCGAACTGGCAGCGTAAGGCCCGCTACACCCTCGAAGAGATGGCCGAGCTGCCGGAGGTGCGGACGACGCTTGCACGGGTGGAAGAGCTGCGCGCGGAGGTCCGCAAAGGCGGAGGGTTGGCTTAGAAGCGCCTGATACGATCGGCGGATGAGCGAAACGGAACCGAAGAAGAAAGCACCTCGAAAGAAAGCCGTACCGAAGGCGAAGACGGAAAAAGTAGCAAAAACGGTGGTTCAAGAGAAAAAGAAGCAGGCGCCGGCTCGCGGGCCGGCGGTTGAAGTCATAGCTCCAGGGCGCGCGCGGGCGGCGGCCAAAGAAGCTCCGGCGGCACCGGCCCCAAAGAAGGTCGTCCGGAAGGCGGTTCGGAAGGTCGCCCCGAAAGTCGCGGAGAAGCCGGTGGTGAAACCGCCTGCAAAGAAGGCGGCGACGAAGGTCCGGGGGAAAAAGGCGATGAGCGAGGTCGGAGCGAGCAAAGAGGAGCGCGTCGCCCCGTTCACCCTGTTGACCGAGCAGGACCTGTGGCTGTTCAACGGCGGCACCCACTTCAGGCTGTACGACAAGCTCGGCTCGCGCGTCGGCGTCTCGCCCGACGGCAAGCCAGGGACGTACTTCTCCGTCTGGGCGCCCGATGCCGAGCGGGTCTCTCTGATCGGCGACTGGAACGGCTGGAAGGCGGGCGTCGATCCGCTCGCCCGGCTGGGTGCCTCCGGCGTCTGGGCTGCGTTCGTTCCCGACGTTGCCCTTGGCGCGCGCTACAAGTACCGGATCGAATCGCGCTTCGCCAACTACCAGGCCGACAAGGCCGATCCGTTCGCGTTCACCGCGCAGGTCCCGCCCGAGCAGGCGTCGATCGTCGCAACGCTCGATTACGAGTGGCAGGACGGCGATTGGATGGCCGGGCGCAAAGCCCACAACGCGCTCGACGCGCCGGTCTCGATCTACGAGGTACATTTGGGCTCGTGGCGCCGCGTGGCCTCGGAAGACGGGGAAGAACCGCGTCCGATGACCTATCGCGAGCTGGCGCCCGCGCTGGCCGATTACGCGGTCGAAATGGGCTTCACCCACGTCGAGCTGCTGCCGGTGATGGAGCACCCGTTCTACGGCTCGTGGGGCTACCAGGTGACGGGATTCTTCGCCGCCACCAGCCGCTACGGCTCGCCGCAGGACCTGATGTTCCTGATCGACACCCTCCACCAGCGAGGCGTCGGCGTCCTGCTCGATTGGGTCCCCTCGCACTTTCCGACCGACGAGTTCGCGCTCGGCTATTTCGACGGCACCTATCTCTACGAGCACGCCGATCCGCGCTTGGGCTTCCATCCCGATTGGGGAAGCCTGATCTTCAACTATGGCCGCCACGAGGTACAGAGCTTCCTGGTCTCCTCGGCGTTGTTCTGGCTCGACCTCTACCACGCCGACGGACTGCGCGTGGACGCCGTCGCGTCGATGCTCTATCGCGACTATTCGCGCGGCGAGGGGGCGTGGTTGCCGAACGTCCACGGCGGGCGCGAGAACCTCGAAGCGATCGATTTCCTCCACACCCTCAACCGACAGATCGCCGCGCGCTTCCCCGACACCCTATGCATCGCCGAGGAGTCGACCGCCTGGCCGCTGGTCTCGCGCCCGGTCGAAGACGGCGGGCTCGGCTTCGATATGAAGTGGGACATGGGGTGGATGCACGACACCTTGAAGTACTTCGCGCTCGATCCGCTCGCGAGGAGCCACCACCACGGACTGCTCACCTTCCGGGCGATGTACGCCGGAAGCGAAAACTTCGTCCTGCCGCTGTCGCACGACGAGGTGGTCCACATGAAAGGCTCGCTGATCGGCAAGATGCCCGGCGACCTCCCCCAACGCTTCGCCAACCTGCGTCTGCTGTTTGCCTACATGCTGGCCCAGCCGGGCAAGAAGCTCCTATTCATGGGCGGCGAACTCGGACAATGGCGCGAGTGGAACCACGACACGAGCCTAGACTGGCATCTGCTCGACGACCCGCAGCACGCGGGGCTCCACGCGTTCGTCCGCGACGCGAACCACCTCTACATCGACGAGCCGGCGCTTCACGAGCTGGACGCGCGACCAAGCGAAGGTTTCGAATGGCTCGATTGCAGCGACGCGCAGAGAAGCGTCCTCGCGATCTTGAGGAAGCCCGCCGATCCTTTGGCTGAGCCGGTCGCGATCATCCTCAACTTCACCCCCGTCCTGCGGGAGAACTATCCCGTCGGACTGCCCGTCGGCGGCGTCTGGCGCGAGGTCCTGAACAGCGATTCGACCCTTTACGGCGGCACCGGAGCCGGAAATCCGGACGGCGTCGAAGCGGAAGAGGAACCCCTCGGAGCCTGGGACTGGACCGTGCGCCTCACCCTCCCGCCGCTTTCCGGCATCGTCCTGCGGCGCGATCCGACGCTCGAGATGGAGATGGAGCCGACCTCCGTCTGACGCCAAAAAATCCACGCAGGGCGTAGAGACGTCCCCAGTACCCAACCACGAACGAACCGGGTCCACCGCCGTCGGGGCGTCTCCGAGGAAAGGCGGGGCAGCAAGGACCACGAACGCCGATCGGACGCGCAATCGTGGCCAGGCGGGTTCGCCCGGGCGGCCGTTGGTTAGCATGCACGTTTGCGCCGCGATCGGAGACGCCCCGACGGGCTGGCACCCGGTTCTGTCGTGGTTGGGTACTGGGGACGTCTCTACATCACGGCACGGCACCACAACACGGCGCGCGGGTGCGCCCGGGCGGCCGTTGGTTAGCATGCACGTTCGTGCCGACCCTCACGGTCGGCGACGCGCAATCGGGGCCAGGTCTGTGGGCCGCGGCGTCGGTGTAACATCCGCGCGCCATGAACCTGCGAAAACTGTCCCTCCGGCTCTGCCTCGGTCTCCTGGTCGTCTTCTCTGTCCCGACGTTCGCCGCCGATCCGCCGCCGCCCGCCGAGGCGGACTCGGACGCTATCGTCACGCATCCAATGACGCCCGAGGATCTTTGGGCGTTGGACCGGGTGGGCTCGGTCGCGGTCTCGCCCGACGGGCGGAGCGCGGTGTTTACGGTGACGGTCTTTTCGGTCGACAAGAACAAGGGGAATTCCGACCTTTGGCTGGTGCCCACCGACGGCACCGTGCCGCCGCGGCGGCTGACCTGGAACGAGGAGACCGACGGCAGCCCCAGCTGGAGCCCCGACGGCAAGAGGATCGCGTTCGTTTCCAAGCGCGGCGGCGACAAGGACAAGCCGGCCCAGCTCTACCTCCTGTCGCTCGACGGGGGAGAGGCGCAGCCGGCGACCGACCTGCCGGTCTCGCCCTCGGCCGCCAAGTGGAGCCCGGACGGCGCGCGCTTGTTTTTCGCCGCCTCGACCTTTCCGGATTTGAACGACGATTGGGACAAGGTCAAAAAGCGGCTCGACGAGCAGAGCAACGACAAAACCAAGGCGAAGATCGCCGACGGGCTCTGGCTGCGCGCCTGGGATACCTATGCGACCGACGGCACCGTCGCCCACCTGTTCGTACTCGATCTTTCGACCCAGAAGGTGCGCGACCTCACGCCGGGCATGGATCGCCGCACGCAGTTTCAGGGCGGCGGCATCGATTGGGATCTCGCCAAGGACGGCGGCGAAATAGCCTTTTCCGCCAATGCCACCGCCTCCCCGTGGAAGGACATCAACAGCGACATCTATTCGCTCGCGCTTTCTCCCTCCGGCGAGCCGGCCGGGCCGATCCGCGATCTGACCCCCGACCAGCCGGCCGACGAGACCTCGCCGCGCTACTCGCCGGATAGCCGCTACATCTACTACTCGCGCACCCGGCGCAGGGAGGTCGATCCCGATTTCCCGCACCTCGCCCGGTTCGACCGCACCACCAGCAAGAGCGAAGAGCTGTACTCGAAATGGGACGTGGCGCCCAGCCTCTCCGGCTTCGGCCCGGCGGGCGAACTGCTGCTGCTGGTCGAAGAGCGCGCGAAGGTCAACCTCTACCTCGCTCCGGCCTCCGGCGGCGAACCCTTGAAGGTGCTCGCGCGCGGCGGAGTGATCGCGGGCGCCGACTGCGGAGCGGCGGGCCAGGTGGTCTTCACCCGCACCTCCCTGCGCGCGCCGGCCGAGATGCACTCTGTGGCGCTTTCGGACCCCGACTCCGAGACTCTCCTCAGCTCGTTCAACAACGAGCGGATCTCTAAGCTCGATCCGATCGAAACGAGCGACCTCGACATTGCCGGGGCCGGCGGCCAGAAGGTTCACGTGGTGATCATCTTCCCGCCCGGTTTCGAGGAAGGGAAGACCAAGGCGCCGCTCCTACAAGCGATTCACGGCGGGCCGTTCGGCGCCTTCCAGGATGAGTTCTCGTTCCGCTGGAACGCCCGGCTGATGGCCTCGCACGGCTTTCTGGTCGCGATGGTCAACTTCCACGGCTCGACCGGCTACGGCCAGGCGTTCGCCGAATCGATCGTCGGCGCCCATGGCGACAAGCCGTTCGCCGACATCCAGGCCGTCACCGACGACCTGATCAAGCGCGGCTGGGTCGATCCCAAGCGCCTATTCGCCGCGGGCGGCTCCTACGGCGGCTACATGATCGACTGGATTCTCGGCCACACCGACCGCTACGCCGCCTTGATCTCCCACGCCGGGGTCTACGACCTGATGGCGCAGTTCGCCTCCGACGCGATCTGGGGCCGCTCGGGCAACTACGGCGCCACCCCCTGGCAAGACCCGCAGCGCATCGTCCGCTGGTCGCCGAGCTACTACGCCAAGAACTTCAAGACTCCCACCCTGATCCTCCACGGCGAACGCGACTTCCGCGTGCCGGTGAGCCAAGGCATCAACCTCCACCAGGTCCTTGCCGCCAAAGGCATCCCCAGCCGGATCGTCATCTTCCCCGACGAGAACCACTGGATCTTGAAGCCGCAGGCGGCGTTGCTCTGGTGGAAGGAGTTCTTTGGCTGGCTGGACAGGTGGGACGTGGGGAAAAAGCCGGCACCCGCGGAGGCGCAAAAAACGAGCGGCTAACCCGGCGCGGCCGCTGTTGTCGGAGTACGGGATTCCGGGCGCGATCTCCGAATTACCAGCTCGTCCGAGCACTGCCCGAGCCGCTCGACACCTGCCTGCCCAGCATCGAAGGGATCGAAGCGGAGTTCCTCGGCAAACCGGAGTGGGAGGAGCTGCCGTGAAGGCTGCCGGAAGGGTGCTTCTCCTGAGAGCGCCGAGTTCCAGCTCGGTATCGAAGTGGGAAAGGGTGCCTCAAGGGTCCGAGCGGGTGCTCGGCGCGCCCGGGAGAAAGCAACGGGCCTGGCCCCTCAGTCCATTTACGCCGCGAGGAATGCTCCGCAAGGGCTTACGCCTGGCGGCGGTCTCCAGCTTCTGCAACGCGGCTGAGATATGGACAGCGGAATAGCCGCGGGCCGCGAGGTTTTCGCCCAGGGTCGTCGCCTCGATGCAGCGATTGTTCTCGCGCTTTTTTCTCTCGCCGTAGTAGCGATAGCCGAGACCGTCGGGGCACGCCGGATCGGTGAATAGGGCGACGATGCGGTTCTGCGTCCTGCGTCCTGCGTCCTGCGCTCGGAGCGGAGTGGCTCGTTCATGGGGTCTAACGTCCTGTTCCTTTCGCCTCAAGATGCCGACGCCCGGCGGCCGTGAGCCGATATTTCTGCAAACGACTCTTAGGCTTGTCGGGAATCGTCATCTCGATCCGGCCGCTTTCCAGGGCCGGTAGCAGGAAGGCTCTCCGGAAGTGGTCGTCATCGCGGAGCCCCAGCGCATCCTGCAAGGCCCGGCGTGAGAGAGGTGAAAGCAGCTCCCGGAGCAATCTGACTTCCGGGGTGACTTCCGGGGTGACTTCCGGGGTGCCGCGATCTGTCACCCGAGTCTCTGGACCTGCGATGAGGCTCATGTAGGCGGCAGAGAACGCAAAGCTGACCCACAGCCCGGAACCATCGTAGGAAATGACGGGCTTCGGGAAACCCGCCGCGCGGCAGGCGGCGTACATCCGCTCGATTCCCCGTCCCCAGGCTTCGATTTCCCCCGCGCGGAAGAACACACTCGCAAGGTCTGGATTGAACGGATGCGACGCATGCTTCTGTTTCAGTTTCGCGACGGTCCACGAGGGCGGAAGCTGTCCGGAGTTCCAGATCATCAGGCGATCCTCGTATACGCTGATCTGCACTGGCGCGCCCGTGGCGTAATCCTTGTGCAGGACGGCGTTCAGAATCGCCTCGCGAAGGGCCGGTTCGGGCACCGGGTAAATCTCCACGCGCTGGATGCCCTCATAGGTGACCGCCGCCTTCAGGTACTTGAGCCGCACCAGCTCGAGGGTCCTATCCAACTGGGTGATCAAAGGGCCGTGGATCTCGTCGTGGTAACGCAGGTCGTCATCTGTGCGAAAAAAGCCAATCTTGAGAAACGCACCGGTGACGAACCGCTCAGGATCGGGATGGAACGCCAACACTGCGGCCCGCTTGAGATGCGTGCCGTCCCATAGGTGCAGCTTTTCCATGAGGCTCGCCGTCGACTCCCGCAGGTCCGCGGCGGTCACTCGCTTGCTCTCTCGCGCCCGGCCACGAAATACGTCCACGGCAGGCTTTGACAGACTACGCGGCGTTACGCCCGGAACGGGAACGCCGTCCCAGGTGCGGCCCTGCCTGCGCAACAGAAAGCGGTCCAGCGCCGCACCCTTCAACTCCTGGAGAGTGCTGCCGCTGCGCTCAAGTCGCACGAGGACAAGATGGAAGAGTAGAGGTCGGACTTCTTAATCGGCATGGGTGCCGAAAGTATGTCTCAGATTCCGCTTGAACGTCTGAAGGGCAGGAGCCTCTCCCCAGGACCGCCGAGCCCCAGCTCGGCACGGAGGAGGGCGCCTTGGAGCGCTCGACTCATGGAGTAAAGGCTGACACGAGGGCCGCGCCTCCTCTCTCTCCAAACTTTCCCCCCCGTTCCCCCGTACCATCCTCCCGAGACCTTCACACCGGCGGGGGAGGGGTGTACCTTGCCCGGTAGGCCGACGAAGACTTGGGGGATGGCTAGATGAAACGGATCGTTCTCGGGCTGTCGTTGCTTGCGCTGATGCTCTTCGTGGGGCCGGTTGGGGCCGCGGAAATCGATACGAACCTGCTTTCGGGGTTGAAGGCCCGGTCGATCGGGCCGGCGGGGATGAGCGGCCGGGTGGCGGCGATCGATGCGGTGGAGTCGAATCCGGACGTGGTCTACGTTGGGGCGGCGACCGGCGGGGTGTGGAAGTCGACCAACGGCGGGTTGACCTTCGCCCCGATCTTCGACGACCAGCCGGTGGCGGCGATCGGGTCGATCGCGATCTTCCAGGCGAACCCTTCGATCGTCTGGGTCGGCACCGGCGAGGGGAACGTGCGCAACTCGGCGTCGGTCGGCAACGGCGTCTACCGTTCGCTCGATGGGGGAAAGACTTGGGCTCATCTGGGGCTGGACGGGACCGAGCGGATTCGCCATATCGCGCTCGATCCGAAGAATCCCGACGTGGCCTGGGTCGCGGCGCTTGGCCGGGCGTGGGGCGAAAATGCCGAACGGGGCGTGTTCAAGACCACCGACGGGGGAAAAAGCTGGCGGAAGGTCCTCTACGTCGATGAGAAAACTGGCGCTTCCGACATCGCGATCGATCCGGCCCACCCGAACCACCTGCTCGCCACCACCTGGCAGTTCCGGCGCTGGCCCTGGTCGTTCAGCTCGGGCGGTTCCGGCTCCGGCCTTTGGAGTTCGTACGACGGTGGCGAAACGTGGCAACGGGCGACCGAAGAGGATGGGCTGCCCGAGGGCGAGATCGGTCGGATCGGCTTGTCGTTTTCCCGCTCTTCCCCGGAGATCGTCTATGCGCTGGTCGAGGCGAAAAAGAGCGCCCTGCTGCGGTCCGACGACGGCGGAAAGAGCTGGAAGACCGCAAACGACAAGCCGAACGTCAACCCGCGGCCGTTCTACTTCTGCGAGATCCGGGTCGATCCGCGGGCGCCGAATCGACTGTTCGCCCTCGATTTCGACGTCCGGCTTTCAGAAGACAACGGCAAGTCCTTCGACACCGCGCCGTTCGCCGCGGAGATCCACGGCGACTACCACGCGATGTGGATCGATCCCGCCGACTCACGGCGGATGTACGTAGGGGACGACGGCGGGCTCGCGGTCTCGCACGACGCCGGCAAGTCGGCCGCCTTCGTGACCACCCTGCCGCTCGCCCAGTTCTACCATGTCGCGGTCGACGACGACATTCCCTACCACGTCTACGGCGGCTTGCAGGATAACGGCTCGTGGCGCGGGCCTTCCTCCGCCTGGCAGAACGGCGGCCTGTACAGCTTTCAGTGGGACGCCGTGGGCGGCGGCGACGGGTTCCACACCGTGCCCGACCCGACCGATTCGATGCAGGGGTACGCGATGTGGCAGGGAGGGAACCTCTCGCGTTGGAACCTCAAGACGGGAGAGACCCGCGAGATCAAACCGGCGGCTCCGCTGGTTGCGGCGGGGAGCACCGAGCGGACCTTCCTGCGCTTCAACTGGAACGCCGGCTTCGCGATCGATCCGTTCGATTCGGCGACGGTCTATCTCGGCAGCCAGTTCCTCCACCGCTCGAAAGACCGGGGGGAGACCTGGCAGATCATCAGCCCTGACCTCACCTCCAACAACCCGGAGTGGCAAAAGCAGGACGAGAGCGGCGGCTTGACCCCCGACGTCACCGGCGCCGAGAACTACACGACGATCCTCGCGATCGCGCCTTCGCCGGTGGAACAGGGGACGATCTGGGTCGGCACGGACGATGGCCGGCTCCAGATCACCCGCGACGGTGGTAAGAGCTGGGCGAGCGTGGAAAAGAACGTCCCCGGCGTGCCGGCGAACAGCTGGATTCCGCAGATCCGGGCGTCGCGCCAGGCGGGCGGCACGGCGTTCGTCGTGTTCGACGATCATCGACGGTCGAACTGGACGACCTATGTCGTCCGCACCGACGACTACGGCAAGACCTGGAGAAGCTTGGCAACACCGGAGCTGCGCGGCTACGCCCAAGCGATCGAGCAGGACCCGGCCGATCCAAACCTCCTCTTCCTCGGCACCGAGTTCGGGCTCTGGGTGTCGTTCGACGGGGGGAAGGCGTGGAGCCCGTGGCGTCAGGGGGTGCCCACCGTCGGCGTCTACGACCTGGCGGTTCAGCCGCGCGAGGGCGACCTGGTGGTCGCCACCCACGGCCGGGCGCTGTACGTGATCGACGACATCCGGCCGCTGCGCCACCTGACGGCGGAGGCGCTGACGCAGAAGCTTCACCTGTTCGAGATCGGCGACGTCCGGTAACACTGGCGGGGGAACCCTTCGGGCGGCGGTTATGGCCTGGGCCACGGCGAGTACCAGGGGGCCAATCGGCCTTATGGCGCGTTGATCGCAGTGTCGGTCGCGGGCGACGACCTTCCTTGGAAGGACGAGAAGCTAGAGCGGACGCGAAAGGCCGGGGAAAAGGCGACGACCGAAGACAAAAAGGACGCCAAGGACACCAAGGACACCAAGGACAGCAAGGACGAGAACGCCGCGAAGGAAGAGGCGGGGAAGATCAAGATCGTGATCCGGGATGCCGCCGGCAAGGTGGTGCGGACGTTGCGCGAGAAGGCGGTTCGCGGTTTGAACCGGATCGTCTGGGACCTCGATCGGGACGCGTTCCGTCAGCCGCCTCCGGCGGAAGGGGAAGACCCTTCCGACGACGCGATCGGGCCGGAGCTGCCGCCGGGGACCTATGCCGTGACGGTCGAGTTCCGGGGTGAAAAAGCAGAGGGGAGCGTCAAGGTGCTGCCCGATTCGCGCAGCCAAAACACCGCGGGCGATTGGGCCGCGCGCGAAGCGGCGATCGAGCGCCTGGGAAAACTCCAGGATCAGCTGGTGGCGGCGATCGAGAAGATCCGCGGCACCCGGAAGGACATCGATGCGGTGGCCGAGCGCCTGACCCTGGCGAACGCCGAGGCGATCCGCAAGCACGAAGTGGTCGCCGCCGAGCTGCCGCTGATCAAGCAGGGCGAAGAGGTGAAGAAAGGCCTCGCCAAGCTGGAGAAAAAGGCCTGGCAGAGCCCGGAGACCGTAGGCATCGTCCGTTTCGGCGACGTGTTCACCGATCTGGGATTCGCCCAGTCCTACATCACCTCGTCGTGGGCTCCGCCAAGCCCGACGCATCTCGCGTATATGGACGCGGCCGATGCGTCGTACGGCAGATTTTCTGCCGAAGTCGTCGCGTTCTTCGCCGACGCGGTGGCGAAATATCGACAGCAGGTCCGGGAGGCGAAGATCGAGCTGGTGCCGTAACATGGCGGTCCCTTGGACGTCCCAGACCCGTTCCCCGAATCTCCCGATCAGGCGTACTTCCGCGCGATCGAGGAGATCTTCGCCCGCCATCGGGCGGTGCCGCTGCTCTTGTCGCCCGCCGACTGGAAGGTGGCGCAGGGGTGGTTCGAGGCGGAGGTGCCGTTCGACCTGATCGACCGGGTGTTCGCCGAGGTGCTGGGCCGGCGCCAGGAGCGGGGAGCCAAAGGCAGGGTCTCCTCGCTCCGCTACTTCGCCCCCGCGGTCGAGGCGGCGTGGCAGGAGATCCGCGACCTCGCGGCGATCGGTGAGACGATGCCGGCCCCTGCGCTCGACCTGCCGGCCCGGCTCGCGGCGCTTGGGGGTGCGCTCGACCGGACGGTTGCGGCGGCGGCCGGGGAAATCGCGGCGCGGGTGCGCGCCCTCTCCTCTCCGGCGGCCTACGCCGAAACGGTCGAGCGGCAGCTCGCCGCGCTCGATGCCGAGATGCTAGAACGGACCGATCGCGCCTTCGGAGCCGAAGACCTCGCGGCGGTGTCCGGCGAGGTCGAAAAAAGCCTGAAAAAGCTCGCCGGACGTCTGCCTGCCGCCGAGATCGAAAACGCGCGCGAACGGCTGCGCCGCCAGGCGGTGCGCCGTCGGGCGGGTTTGCCGCTGTTGTCGTTGTTTTCGCCCGACGCGGAGGGGCCGTTCGGCGGATAGAATCAAAAGCCCATGGCCCTCCCCCTGGAACGCCTCCTCGCCGAAGGGCGCGACCGTTGGCGACGCCTCGACGAGTTGCTCGACGTGGCGGCCAAGGCGCCCGCCTGGGAGCTGGGGCCGGAGCGGATGCGCGACATCGTCCGGCTTTACCGGCTCGCCGCGGCGGATCTGAACCGGTTGCTCGCCGCGACCGCCGACCCGGAGCTGATCGACCCGCTAAACGCCCTGGTCGGGCGCGGCTATCGCTTCGTCTACGGCGCGCGGCGGGTGGAGTCGTTCGGGGGCGTGCGGCGCCTGGTCCGCTTCTTCACCCGCGAGATTCCCGCCGGGTTCCGCACCGCGCGGCGCGCGGTGGTGGTCGCCTCGATCGCTTTCGGGGCCGGCGCGCTGCTTGGTTTCGGCGCGGTCGCGGTGCGCCCCTCGTTTGCCGAGGATCTCGTGCCGGGGGAGTTCTTCACGTCGAGCCCGCGCGAGCGGGTGGCCGAGATCGAGAAGAAGGACGAGCGGATTTCAACCGTCCAGGAGGCGGCGGATTTCGGCTCGCAGCTCTATACCCACAACATCCGAGTTTCGTTTCTGGCGTTCGGTCTGGCCGCCGCGACCGTCGTCGGCGGGATCTGGTTGCTGTTTTGGAACGGCGTGATCCTTGGCGCCATCGCGGCGTCTTACGTGCTCGACGGCGTCGGCGTCTTCTTCGTCGCCTGGGTGGGACCGCACGGCGCGCTCGAATTGCCGTCGATCGTCTTTGCCGGCGCGGCCGGGCTGGTACTGGGGCGTGCGTTCTGGTTTCCGGGAGAGGTCACGCGCGGCGCGGCGTTGCGCGAGGCGTTTCCGACCGTCTGGCGGATGCTGATCGGCACCTCGGCGGCCCTCGTGCTCGCCGGAATGATCGAGGGATCGTTTTCCCAGCTGTCGGCCAAGACCGTTCCCTATCCGTTGAAGATCGCGGTCGCGATCGTGTTGTTCGTGGCGCTCTCGCTGTTTCTGTTCGGCCGCCGCGCGGTGTCTGACGGCGGCCCGGGCGAGGGAGAGGCGGCATGAGTGCGGCCGGCCTCGCCGGGACTTGGCGCGCCCGGCGCCAGATCCGGACTCCCGAGCACGTGCGGGTCCGTCTGGACCCGGCCGGCCCGGGAAGCCGATTTCTCGCCCTCCTGGTCGATGTCGCGCTGATCCTGGCGCTCACCGCCCTGGCCTCGTCGGCCCTCTCCAAGCTGTTGCCCAGGAGCTTGGGGACGCTCGCGATCGCGACGCTTTCGTTTGTTCTTACCTGGGTCTATCACGTCGGTTTCGAGGTTCGCCGCGAGGGGCGGACGCCGGGCAAGGCGATGCTGGGTCTGCGCGTGGTCGACGCCCGTGGCCTGCCGTTGTCTATGGAGCAGTCGTTCGTCCGGAACGTCGGCCGGGTGCTCGATTTCGCCCCGGTGCTCTATGGCCTGGGTGGCCTGGTTTCGCTGCTCGATCGCGATGGCCGTCGCCTGGGGGATCTTCTCGCCGATACGCTGGTGGTCCGCGACGAGGGGGGCTCGCGGCGCAGGATGGCCGCGGCCGCCTTGCCCGAAACCTTTCGGCGGGAGGGGCAGGCACCGGTCGATCCGGATCTTGCCCGTCTCGCCCGCCATCGCTTGAGCCTCGATGAGCGCGAGCTGTTGGTCGCCTTGCTGCGTCGCGCCGACAAGCTCGATCCGCGCGCCCGCTACGACCTGTTCGAGCAGGCGGGACAGCACTTCCGCCGGAAGCTCGGGCTCGACCTACCGCACCTGTCGGGCGAAGCTCTGGCGCGTTCTTTGGCGGTCGTGGTCGCCGCCACCGGCTCGCGCCGGTAGCGACGACCGTCCCGACCTATTTCGCCTACTACATTCCCGGCGGCGGGCTCCCCGCTTCGCCGTCGTTATTCGAGTCGTCGTTCTGCGGCCGGCGATCTTCCGAACGCCGGTGCGCGGGGGCCGAACGCTCGGAGCCGGAATCCGGGTTCTGCCGTTCCCGGGGGCGGGCCTCCTGAGGCGGCGGAGACGCCGGCTCGTCCTGCTGCGAGGCCGTCGGCGGGTCACGCCGTGGTGCCGGCTCGTCCCGCCGCGCCGACGGCTCCTCGCGGCGCGACGCCGAGGGCGGCGGATCGGACGGCGGGGAGTCGTTCGGCCGCTCGCGGACTACCGGTCGTTCGCGTACCGGCTCCGCCTCTCGTCCGTTCGATCCCGAGTCGCCCGAGTCGCCGGAATCGGGGCGCTGGTAGATCGGGTGACGCCGTTCCTCCTGCGCCGGCTGGCCGGAGCGCTGCCCCGGATCGGGGTTCGCGGGCCGGGTTGACGGTTCCGGCCGGCGCTGCTCGACGCCGGGTTCGGCGTTGACCGGCGTGTCGCCGCCGGTCCGACCGGTCGGGTTCGTGCGCTCGCGGGGCGGCGTCTGCCGGGTATCCAGACCCGACCTGCCGGAATCGCGACCCGTCTCTTGTCCCGTCGCTGGGGTATCGAGGCCGGATCGTCCGGAATCCCGTCCCGTCGCTGGGGTATCCAGGCCCGATCGTCCGGAGTCGCGACCGGCATCCCGGCCCGTGCCCCGGGTATCCACGGCCGGCTGGCCCTCGACCGCGCGATCACCAGGATTGCCGCCGTCCGTGTTCCAACGGGTCCGGCCTCGGGGGGTGTCGCCGCCGGTCCGCTGACCGGGAGCCGCACCGTTCGAGCCGCCGCCGATCGTGCCAGGGCGTAGCGGCGTGCCGTCGAGCCGGTTGCCGGGCCGGTCGCCGGGGCGTTCGATACCGATCGCGATATCGCGCCTGACCGCCGGAGGAAGATCGCGTTTCCGCGCGACGAAATCGCTCACGTCGGGCAGGTCGGGCCGACCCCGGCGGAGGATCTCGATCGCCCGGGTCGGGTCGCTCCACCGCTCGCGGCCTAGCGGGCGGGTGTCGGTGGTGACGATGCCGCGCTCCAGGGCGAATCCCAGGTCGCGTCCGCGTCGGACGCGGCGGCCGAGATCGCGGTCGCCGAAGTTGGCGAACGGCACGAAGTTCCACTCGGCAAAGAAGCTGCCGCTGCCGTGCGCCCAACCGTAGAGCCCGTCGCGGAAGCCGGAGCCTCCGTAGTAGCGGGTGTAGTAGCCGACGGGGCACCAGCCGACGTAGCTCGGGCCCCAATACCAGTAGACCCACGCGGGCGCGAACACCCGGCCGGGAATCCAGCCCCAGCCGACCCCCGAGAAGTAGTCCCAGGTGCCGTAGTGGTAGGGCACCCAGCCCCACGGCTCGGAAGAGATCCAGATCGCGCCGCCCGGTCCGTTGCGCCAGCGTCCCAGCGAATAGGGGCGCCAGCCGCTCGAAACCCGCGGACGCCAGATCTGGCGATGATCGACCGTGATCCAAGAGCCGTAGCGGGAGAGGGGCACGGAGGAGTAGCGCAGGTCGTCGTCCACATAGCGGCCGCGATACGAGTCGCCCTGGTCGAGCAGCACCTCGGCCCAACGTTCGAGCGCGTCGCGACCGGCCGCCGAGCGGAGCGAAATCCGGGCGCGGGTGGTGCCGTCGATCACGGCGGTTTGCTGATCGCGGACGATCTGCGAGCCGCGCTCGGTGGCGATCTCGGCCGAGCCTTCGCGCACCGTCACCTCGCTCCAGTCGTCCTGCTCGGAGATCAGGCGGAACGAACCATGTTCGCCTAAGTAGACGGTGGCGTTGCCGGTCTCGACCTGCGGCGGTTCGTACCCCTGGGGAAGGTTGTCGGTCTCGATCCGCACCTCGCCATCGAGCAGGCGGAGAACGGAAGCCCTGACGTTCCGGTTGCCCTGATACGAGTCGCGGGTCGGATAGCGATCCGCGTTTTGGCCGTAGCCCCGGTCTGTCGCGTTTCGATCGTAGCCGCGGTCCCCATAGCGATCGCCGGGATTGCCGCGATCGTCGTAGCTCAGGTCCAACGAGTCGTCGGGCGAAAGGGCGAGCGCATCGAACGCGATCTCGGTGGCACCGGCCACGTGGACCAGGCTGCGGTCGGCCAGGACCAGCTCGACGCGGGAGCCGTTGCTCACGATGAGTCGGTCGCCGGGAAGGATCGGCTGGTTGATCTCGGCGCGATCACGCGTCTGCGACCCCGCCAGGGTGACGGTTGCCGACCCGTCGAGGGTACGAATGTAGGAATAGCTGCCGCCATCCTGAGCGCTTGCCGGCAGAGCCGCGAGCGCGAGGCCGGCGACACCGAGGGCGAAAGCGAAGATAGGGCGGAAACGGGTTCGAGGCGTCATGTCATTCTCCTGGTAGTTGACCGCGTTGGCGGTCGCAAGGGGCGGGAAAGCCGATCCCGGCTCCTAAGGGGAAGAGCAGCTTCTGTGCCAAGGGATGAAACCTGCCGGTCGCGGGGCGTTTTGTGCCCCTCCTGCGGCGAAGCGCGCCGCCGAGGAATCCCTTTCGCGCGGGCTATGTCTATAATCACGCCGCTTGCCGTCCCTTGGAAGGGTCGGGCCTGTCATAGGCTCGTTTCGCACGGCCGACGGTACCAGGAACAATGGGGCCGCGCGAGGGTTTGCAGTCCATCCGGAGAAGGAGTTCTAGAGTGGCGCTCAAAGGCTGGTTCGGTGGCGGGGCGGCGAAGAAAGCCGAACGCGAGCTGACGATCGACGACCTGATCGTCGTCGAGCGGTATCAAGAGGCCGCCGAGAGGCTGCAGGCCCGGCTGAAGACGAACCCGGAGGATCTCCATTCCCACCTGAAGCTGGCCGAGGTTTACACCGAGCTCAAGGAATTCGACCGCGCGGTGATCGAATACGGCTACGTCGCCGAGGAGTACGCCGAGGACGGCTTCTACGACAAGGGGATCGCGCTGCTGTCGCGCGCGGCGAAGCTCGCCCCGAACAGTTCCTCGGTACGCCAGCTGATCGAAAAGATCCAGCGCGAAAAAAGCCTGGAGAGCGTCCGCGTTCTGGCGCTCGCGGGCTTGAAGAAGGCGGAGGGGGGCTCGGCCACCTCCGCGCTCGAACTGCAGCGCCTTTGGCACCACCTGGCCAGCTCGACGCTGGTGCAGCATCTGGCGGGCGACCAGCTGGAGCGGCTTTTCTCGCGGGTCGACCTGCGCCACGTCGCCGAGAAGGAAATGCTGGCCCAAGAGCGGAACAAAGACGGGGTGCTCTACATCCTGGTCCGCGGCCTGGTCGAAGCGCGCATCAAGGCCGGAGGCAAAGACCATTTGCTGCGCAGCTTCACCTCCGGCGACATCCTCGGCGAATCGGTGCTCTTGGAGCACGGCGAGTGGCCGGCGACCTATCTGGTGACTGAGGCGGTCACCCTGTTGCGACTCGACCGGGACGGCTTGGAGCAGGCTCTGCTCGGCAATCCCGACCCGCGCGGCCTGCTCGAAGCCCTGCGCGAGCAACGCACCGACCGGGCGGTGCTCGCCGCGGCGCGCCGGCTGCGCTCGGGGGTGTAAGAATTCATGTCGATTTTACCGATCCGCCTCTATCCCGACCCGGTGCTGCGCGCCCGCTGCCGCGAGGTCGAAACGTTCGATGCCGAGCTGGCGACGCTGGTCGCCGACATGGTCGAGACCATGCACGCCGCTCCCGGGATCGGCCTCGCCGCGCCGCAGGTAGGCCGCGATCGGCGCGTCGCGGTGGTCGACCTGTCGGTCGGCGAAGCGGAAGACGCCCTGTTGGTCCTGATCAATCCGCGGCTCGTCGAGCAGGAAGGCTCGGCGGTCGACGTCGAAGGGTGCCTTTCCCTGCCCGGCATCACCGAGAAGGTCGAGCGGCCGACCCGCATCGTGGTCGAGGCGGCCCATGCGAACGGCGAGCCGTTCTCGGTCGAGGCGGAGGATTGGATGGCGCGCGCGATCTGCCACGAGCTCGACCATCTGGACGGCGTCCTGTTTACCGACCGCCTGAGCGGTTTGAAGAAAGACAAAGCGAAACGGGCGCTGCGCCGACTGGTCGAAGAGCAGCAAGGGGTGCTGGTATGAGCGCAGGATCGTCGCGTAAGAGTGGGTGGAGCCTGGTAACGATCGCCGCGCTGTTCGCCTTCACCGCCTGCGGCGGGGGAGGAGGGGGCGGTCCGACCAGCCCGCCGCCGCCGACGCCGCAGATCATCTTTTCTCCGGCCGGCACGAACCCGATGAACGCGGTGTCCTTGCAGAACGGGGGCGGCACCGACGCGAACAACCTGTTCCTCGACGTCCGCGCAACCAGCGTCCAGGGGCTCTACGGTCTCTCGTTCGACCTCAAGGTTCCAACCTTGCTTCGCTTTACCGGGCGCACCCAAGGAACGTTCCTGTCCGCCGGGGGTGTTCAGACCGCTTTTCAAGTCACCGAGAACCCTCCCGGCAACCTGGTGGTGGGTCTGACCCGCCTGGGCGGCACCGAGGGCGTCGACGGCTCGGGCCTGCTCATGACTCTTCAGTTCAGCGCGAGCACGGCGGGCACCGGCGCGTTCGAGTTCGCCAATGGCGCCGCATTCGACCCGACCGGCCAACGGCTCACCACGTCCTTCCTCGCCGGGAGCGTCCAGGTCATTCGTTAGGGCAAGCCCTTGCCGGGTTTCGTTCGTCTCCTTCCTTCGACTCGATCTCCTACGGAAACCCCGATGTCTAAAGACCTGCCTCTCCCCCAACCGATCTTTTGGAACACGCTCGGCCGGCGGCTCGAACCGTTGGTGCCGATCGATCCGCCGCACGTTCGCCTCTACACCTGCGGCCCGACGGTCTACAACGACGTCCACATCGGCAACCTTCGCACCTTCCTTTTCGAGGACTTCCTCCGCCGCAGCTTGAAGTTCCTCGGGTTTGCCGTCACCCAGGTGATGAACATCACGGACGTGGACGACAAAACGATCCTCGGCGCGCACAAAAAAGGCGTTCCCCTTTCTGTGTATACCGCGCCGTTCATCGACTCGTTCCTCGCCGATCTCGACCGCCTGCACGTCGAGCGCGCCGAGCACTACCCGCGCGCCACCGACCACGTGGCCGAGATGATCGAGATCATCGTCACGCTGATCGAAAAAGGTTTCGCCTACGAGGCCGATGGCTCGGTGTTCTTTCGCATCGCGAGCGATCCGGACTACGGCAAGCTGTCGGGGTTCAAGCTCGACGCGGCGCAGCGGGGCGAGCGGGTGGCCGACGACGAATACGACAAGGAAGACGTCCGCGACTTCGTGCTCTGGAAAGCCGTGAAGCCGGGCGAGCCGTCGTGGGATTCCCCCTGGGGACCGGGACGTCCGGGCTGGCACATCGAGTGCTCCGCGATGAGCATGAAGCTCCTGGGCAAGAGCTTCGACATGCATTGCGGCGGGGTCGACAACATCTTTCCGCACCACGAGAACGAGATCGCCCAGAGCGAATCGGCGTTCGGCCAGCCGTTCGTGCGGATCTGGCTCCATTCCGAGCACCTGATCGTCGACGGCCAGAAGATGTCGAAGTCGCTCGGCAACCAGTACCGGCTCGACGAGCTGATCGCAAAGAAGCTCTCCGTCCGCGCAATGCGCTATCTGTTCCTGTCGGTCCACTACCGGCAGAAGCTGAACTTCACGTTCGAGTCGCTCGACGCCGCGGCGGCCGCCCTGCGCCGGGTCGACGACATGCGTCACCGACTCGACCACGCCGCCGAAGCGGGGGAGCCCCGGCCGGAGATCGCCGCCGCCGCCGAACGCCTGCGCACCGGCTTTGCCGCCGCGCTTGCCGACGACCTGAACGCCTCGGAAGCGCTCGCCGCGCTGTTCGGCTTCGTCCGCGAAACCAACGTCGCGATCGATGCCGGCGCTCTCGGGGCGGGCGATCAAGAACGGGTCCGAGCGGCGCTCGCCTCGGTCGACACGGTTCTCGGCGTGCTCGACGCGGACGCCTGGCGCGATGCCTCGGACGACAGCGAAGCGGCCGAGATCGATCAAATGGTGGCCGCCCGGGACGCCGCCCGCGCTGCGCGCGATTTCGCCACCTCCGACCGCCTGCGCGACGAGCTGGCCGCCCGCGGCATCGTGCTCGAAGACACGCCTCACGGCACCCGCTGGAAACGCCGTTGAGTCCGATCAACCGCCCGATCAACCCCCCGCCCGCGCCGCCGCGTAGATCCTCCTTGGCGGCGCAGCCGCCCGCCCGCACGCCGGGACCGAGCGAGCCGAGCGATTTCTCCCGCGTTCCCCACCACCGCGGGCGCGGCACCGTGGGGGAGGACGCCGCCGTCGCCTGGCTCTCCACTCAAGGCTTCGCGACGATCGAGCGCAACGTCACCAACCACTGCGGCGAGATCGACCTGGTCGCCCGAGAAGGCGAAACCCTCGTCTTCGTAGAGATCAAAGCGCGCCTGACCAACGCCTACGGCCCCGCCATCGCCGCCGTCCCCCGTTCCAAGCAGCGCCGCCTCGCCCGGACCGCCGGCCTTTACCTCGCCACCCACCCCTGGGACGGCCCCTGCCGCTTCGACGTCCTAGGCCTCGACGCCAGCCCGTCGGGAGAGTGGACGTACACGCTGATCCGGGACGCGTTTCCGGGCGGGTAGGCGTGAACCCGGCCATCTCATAGGTAATTTGGTCCAGCTCAGTAGTGATCCGGGCCAGCTCAGTAGTGATCCGGGCCAGCTCAGTAGTGATCCGGGCCAGCTCAGTAGTGATCCGGGCCAGCTCAGTGGTGATCTGGGCCAGCTCAGTGGTGGTCTGGTCCAGCTCAGTGGTGGTCTGGTCCAGCTCAGTGGTGATCTAGGCCAGCTCAGTGGTGATCTGGGCCAGCTCAGTAGTGGTCTGGGCCAGCTCAGTGGTGGTCTGGGCCAGCTCAGTGGTGGTCTGGGCCAGGGCACTGCTGTCGCGGTCCAGCTCACCGGTGCTCTGGCCCAGGGCGCAGGTGTTGCGGTCCGGCTTACCAGTGCTCTGGGCAAGGACACGGGTGCGGCGGACCAATCCTCACGTGATGCGGCTCGCGGCACTGGTGTTGCGGCTCAGACAACGGGTGCCGCGGTCCGGCCCACCGGCGGTGTCCTCCAGGAGACCCCTCGGCGGACTCCTCCGACCGGTTTCGGCGCACCGCGACGCGGTGATCGCGAGCCGAACGGCGCTTCGCGGCATCGTCGGACCGATTTTCAAGATGCAATGGGCTCTGTTGGATTTGAGATCGCGACTTGGGTGGTAATCGCCCTTGCCGGTACTTCTGCGGAAATCTCAGAAACGCGAGAGCCTCGGCGCCTTGGTGTGCTTGAGAGCGGCCTCGCTTAACGGGCGCAACCGCGGAGCTAGCCAGCGTCAACCGCGAGCAACAGCAGTGGGCCGAGGTTTCTTCTAACCGGCCGCACGTCCGGGACGCAACGTCTCGTTGGACAGCCCGCCCGTCTCGCGGACGGCCCGGGTCGTGTTGAGGACGCCCCGAAGCGCCTCGTTGACCGATGCGTCCGAGGGAAAAGCGGCGGCGATCTCCGGTTCGAGGAGCACGAGATTGCTCTGTTGGAGTTGTGTCGCGTACTTGCCGCGGACGCCTCCCTTCATGGATGCGAAGTCGTACTCCGGGCGGAGGTCGTCGCTTTCGGAATCAGCCTTGCTCATAGAATCCTCGTTCGTGCCTGGACGTCCCGCCGCTTTCGCCGGGTCCTACGCTAACCGCACAGCGAGAATATACGCCGACGCCCAATCGAAGTTCCGTTCCGAGAGGAGTACAAGGAGGGAGAGAACTCGGAGCCAAGGCGAGCTGGAAGCCAACGCCGCGCGCAATGCTGTCGGCGGAAATCTCCGATGCGAGAAACGTGATCCGCATCACGGTGGCGTAGCCCCCGCATAGCCCCCGCCGAGACCCGCACCGCCGCAGGGCAATTCGGGGTATATTCAAAGCTGAGAGAGTTTCATCAGGTGCCTGGCGACGGTGCAATCCGGCGACCTCGGCGAACAGCCAGCCGGAGGAGTCTCAATGAGCACCGCACTCGATCTCGTCACCCTTGCCGCCGCTCTTCGCGAGGTGGAATCGTTTTCCGGGGAGACCGGCTGGCGGGCACTCAACGCCGAGCAGAAGGCGCTCCTCGCACGTCTCGAAACTCTCTCAGCCGACGCCGCCCGCGTGCCCGAGGTCGCCGCCTGGGCGCGCCGCACGGCCGAGGAGCTCAACGAGATCCTCGCCGCGCGCGGATTCTCGATCCGTCTAAACCCTTGGACCGACAACGGGGAGAGCTTCGGCGTCGCTGCGATCGCCGACGTGACGGTGGCCTGGCTCCAGGAAGGTGAGACGAAAAACAACCGCGGCAAAGCGTTTGAAATTCGCGGCCAACGGGCCTTCCGGCTCGATTCGAGCCAAGCAGGGGTCAGCTTCCGCAGTGTGCCGGGAACAGATCACCCGCTGATTTGTGTCTCGACCCGGTCGGGCGATGAGGTCTGGATGTTCCGGCTCGAGCGGCCTGCCGAGGGGTTCGCGCTTTTCGAGACCTGGGAACGCCTGCAGCAGGCCGCGGCCGCGGCCCCCCTCGCCGGGTTTGACGGCCTGATCGCGCCGATGATCCACCTGGACACGTCGCCCGATATCTCCTGGCTTCTGGGTTTCGAGGTTGGAACGACGCCTTGGGTCATGGTGCAGGCTCTGGCGCAGATTCGGCTCGGAATGAACCAACACGGGGCGCGGGTCATTTCGGCCGTCGCGGTTGAAAAGGCACGTGGTCTTCCCGAGCCGCCACGCGATTATGTCCTTGAGGGTCCGTTCCTCTTCGCGTTGGTCCGTCCGGGCCTCACGCACCCGTTGGTCGTCGCCTACCTCGACGAGTCGTGCTGGCAGGATCCTGGAGATCTTGGAACGATTTAGTCTCTGGGTCCGGTGCTGTTAGCGCCGAGGCGATAGGCGGCGATTGGCGGCGACAGGCGGAGATAGATGCCGCCCCTCAGGGCCCTGCCGCCCCATGATACCGTTCTAGCTCAACCTCCAAAGAAGGCCCCAAACCCTCGTACTCCTGGGGAAAACCGACATGAAAAACGACCAAACCGTCCTGCCCGAGCTGGTGGAACGCCACCCAGGCATCCACGTCCTGCGCGGCGGGGGAGAGCATGGCCGGAGCTGGAACGGCATTCAGTACCAGCAGGGGATTTCGGGCCGGAACGTGGGGGCCAAGAACCTGTCGATCAACGTCGCGACGGTTCCGCCCGGGGCGATCGCCTACGCCCACATCCACGACGGGTTCGAGGTGATGCTCTACATCGTCGAGGGGCGCGTGCGCCACGACTTTGGGGCGAATTTGGAGCATTCGGTGGAGAGCGAGGCGGGCGACTTCATCTTCATCGAGCCGGGGGTGCCGCACGAGGTGTTCAACATCGGCGACGGGCCGCTCACCGCGTTCGTCGCACGCTCGACCGCGGACGAGTGGGACAAGATCATCGACGTGCCGAGCCTCTATCGGCCGGCGGCGGTTTGATCATGCGTGGAAAGACGATCCTACTGGGAGCCTGCCTGCTCGCCTTGCTGCCGATGTTCCCAGCGGCCCTTCGCGCCGCCTCGCCTTGGACGCCGCCCGACCCGGCGCTGGTCGAACGGGCGCGAAAGCTCCTGGACGGAACACCGCTGATCGACGGCCATAACGACCTTCCCTGGGAATACCGCAAGCGGGTCTACCGCCGGCTCGGCGAGATCGACATTTCCAAGGATCAGACGAAGCTCGAGCCTCCTCTCCACACCGATCTGCCGCGGCTGCGCAAAGGGGGCGTGGGTGCGCAGTTCTGGTCGGTCTACGTGCCGGTCGAGATGACCGGTGGCGAGGCGACGCGCGCGGTGTTCGAGCAGATGGACGTCGTGCGGCGGCTGGCGGAGCGCTACCCGAACGACTTCGAGATGGCGTTCTCGGCGGCCGACGTGGTGCGGATTCACAAGGCGGGGAAGATCGCTTCGCTGATCGGCATGGAGGGGGGCCACGCGATCGACTCGTCGCTGCCGCTGCTGCGCGCGTTCTACGCCGCGGGAGCGCGGTACATGACGATCACCCACACCAAGAACACCCCTTGGGCCGATTCGGCGACCGACGCGCCGAAGGCGAACGGCTTGACCAAATTCGGCGAAGAGGTGATCCGCGAGATGAACCGGCTGGGCATGCTGGTCGATCTCTCGCACGTCTCGCCCGACACGATGAAAGACGCGCTCGCGGTGGCCCAGGCGCCGGTGATCTTCTCCCACTCCTCGGCGCGTGCGCTCTGCGACCATCCGCGGAACATCCCCGACGAGGTGCTGGCGCTGCTGCCGAAGAACGGCGGCGTGGATATGGTGACGTTCGTGCCGTCGTTCTTGACCGAGGCGCGGCGGCAGTGGGGCGCGACGATCGACGGCGAGGAGAAGCGGCTGCAAGGCCTTCATCCGGAGGACGCGGAACGGGTGAAGCGCGACCTGGCCGCCTGGAAGGTCGAGCACCCCGAGCCGGAGCCTTCGGTCGCGGACATCGCCGACCACATCGAACACGTCAAAAAGATCGCGGGGATCGACCACGTCGGGATCGGCTCGGATTTCGACGGCATCACCTCGACGCCGATCGGCGCGCGGGGCGTCGACGCGTTTCCGGTCGTGCTCGCCGAGCTGCTCCGCCGCGGTTGGACTGACGCCGAGATCAAGAAGCTCGCGGGCGAAAACCTGCTGCGTGTCCTCTCAGAGGCCGAAGCGGTGGCGAAGCGCCTGCAGAAGGAACGCCCGGCCTCCGAGGCGACGATCGAGATTCTCGACAAACCGTAGGGGCGGCGGCCGTCGCCGCCCATGATCCGGCCCGACCGCCCAGGGCGGCGAAGGGGGGTCGCCCCTTACGGCGTTTCCGGATCCGATTCGCCCTCGGTTTCCGCTTCGGGTTCGTCCGGGAAGGCGAGGATCAGTCCGCATTCAAGGCATTCGAGATCGCCCACAGAGAGGTTGGTGCCACAGGCAGGGCAGGCGCCCTCCCGCATTTCCGGGAGTTCTTCGCGCAGGCCGGCGAGGTAGATCTCGCGATCGACCAGAGCGGCGGCCTCGGCGTCTTCGACGCGGACGAATAGGCCATAGGAATCGTTGGCGAGGCTCTTGGTGATCCGCACCGGAATCTCCCGCTGTTCGAGCGCGTCGGCGAGATCGAGAATCCAGGCGTATGCCGTCGCGCGCACCATCACGACTTCGGCATCCGGTGGGATCGCGGGCTCGGGTTCGGAGGGTTCGTCCTCGTCGTCCTCGTCCTCGTCCGACTCGGGGGAGCGGCGGGGCGCCAGGGCGGCCTCCGGGTATTCGAACGGGACCTCGTCGTCGCGCACGTCGGTCGGACCGCCGCAGTCGAGGCACTCCATCACTTGCATCTGAAACTCCGACCGGCAGCGCGCGCAGTAGCGAATGAGCATCGGGGATCTCCGTCGAGAGGGTACCGAGAGCGCGAATATAGAACGGCGGAGGCGCCGATTGCCCGACCTTACTTATCGACGCCTTCCAAACTTCGGTTCGCGGCGCCGCCGGGATATCCTTCCCGGCGGATTTCGATTTTCACCCCGCTCGTTCGGAAGAGCCCGCGCCCCCCGGCGCTTAAAGCCCCAAGGAGGCTTCCATGCACGCGAACGCCCGCCGTAGCGCCACAGCCGTCGGTCTCGTCGTCCTCTTGTCCGCGGCGCTCGCCGCGCCAACCCCAGGTCGCGCGGCCGGGGCGCCTCTCGGGGCGGAAACCCCCGAGAAGCTGGTCGAACGGATGCGCAAGTCGGCCGAAAAGAAGGACTTCCGCGAGCTGGCGGCATGTCTCGCGCCCGCGCCCAGGAAAGAGCTGGCGCAGATGATCTGGATGGGCGCCACCATGATGATCGGCATGGCGACCAGCATGGGCACGATGGCGCAGGGAATGGGCGAAGCGATGGCGGGGGATGCCAAAGAAGGCGAAGCGCAAGCCGACAAGGCGCCAGCGGCTCCGAAGGTCGATCCGAAGCTCGAAGCGCTCGCCCAGCGTTATGACGCCGTGGCGCACAAGCACGGCCTGCCGGGTCTGAAGGACGAAAAGGAGCCCGCGGGCGATCCGGCGGCGCTGTTCGACAAGGTCGACACGGTCGAGGTGGTCGGCGATTTCGGCGCCCTGCTCGACGGCATCGGCGAGGCGACCGGCGAGGCCGCCCCCGCGCCGCCGGTCCCCGCGGGTAAGCTCGAAGGGCTGAAGATCGACGGCGACAAGGCGACCGGCCAGCTCGACGGCGAGCCGGTCACGTTCGAGAAGATCGACGGCCGCTGGTTTATCTCCGAACTGCCGAAGAAGCCCGGAGCCGCGGAGTAAAGTTGACGAGCGGGGCGCGAAGTGGTATTTCCTCGATCAACTTCGTCGTACACAGTTTCCGGCAGGTTGACCCGTACCCGAGGATCGCCCGATGCCCAATTTCCGCTTCGCGCTCCGCCTAGGCCTGGTTTTCGCCCTCGTCGCTCTCTTCTCGGGAGCGCTTTTCGCCGTCGCCGCCCGGCCGATCGTCGGCCATGCGGCGGCTTTCGGCGTTTCCCGGCCTGCGAGCGAACTCGCCCGCCTGCCGGTGAACGTCCTGCGGGTCGACAAGGACGGCGAGGCGCGCGGGGAGGAAGAGGAGATCAACGAACAGAACGGCGAGAGGGTCAAGAAGGTGATTGCCGGAGCGGGCGCATTGTTTCTCGATCCGACGATCGCATCATCCATGGCCTCCGCCGGGGTGCTGCGAGTGATCCCGGCGCCTTCTCTCACGTTCGACGGCATCAACAGCACGAGCGGCATCCTGCCGCCGGACACGAACGGCGACGTGGGTCCGAACCACTACGTCCAGACCACGAACTCGTCCACCAGCGCGATCACCGCGATCGGTGTCTTCGACAAGACGACCGGCGCGCTCCTTGCGCCGGCCTTCTCGATGGCCACCCTGTTTTCCGGGCTCGGCGCGGGCGACCCCTGCGCGGCCAACGACGACGGCGACCCGATCGTGCTCTACGACTCGTTCGCCGACCGTTGGCTGATCTCGCAGTTCGTGATCGGCACCGAGCCCACCCGCCAGTGCATCGCGATTTCGCAGACCGGGAACCCTCTCGGCGCCTACTTCGCCTACGACTTCATCATGCCGACGGACGGCGACGGCAAGCTCAACGACTACCCGCACTTCGGCGTCTGGCACAACGCGTACTACATGATCGACAACCAGTTCAATACCGCCGGCACCACTTTCGAGGGGGGCGGAATCTTCGCTTTCGACCGCAACAAGATGGTCACCGGCGATCCGACGGCGACGTACATCTATTTCGACGTCTTCGCCACCGATCCGTCCGCCGGGGGTTTTCTGCCCAGCGATGCGGACGGCGTCGTGCCGCCGCCGCCGGCTTTGAACGAGCTGATCTTCGAGTTCCGAGCCGATGAATTCGGTGACCCGCTGGACGCGCTACGCATCTACGAGGTGGTGCCGAACTTCGGCACCCCGGCCCTGTCGACGCTCACCGTGCGGCCCGACCTGCCGCTCGCCGCTTTCGATGCTCGTAGCCCCGCCTCTCGCGCCGTCAACGAACAGCTGGGCGGGGCCGCTCTCGACGGGCTCAACGATCGCCTGATGCATCGGCTGCAATACCGCAACGTCGGCACGCTCGTCGCGCCCCAAAATCGATGGACCGGCAACTTCACGGTCAACGTGAGCGGCGTCAACCCGACCGCTGCCGCCACCTACCAGGCGGCGGTGCGCTGGTTCGTCCTTCAGAGCGCGGGCACGGCGCTGCCGACCGTGCTCGACCAGGGGACGCACTCTCCCGACGCGGGCAACGGCGCCACCGGCGCGAACCGCTGGATGGGCTCCGCCGCGCTCGACAACCAGGGGAACCTGGGGGTCGGCTTCTCGCGCTCCAGCACGACGCTGCGCGCCGACATCATGATCGCCGGCCGGCTCGCAAGCGACGCACCCGGCTCCCTGGTGCAGGGCGAGACGGTGATGTTCACCGCCGCCGGTTCGCAGACCTCGACCTCCAACCGCTGGGGCGACTACAGCGCCATGTCCGTCGACCCGGTGGACGACTGCACGTTCTGGTACACCCAGGAGTATTACTCGGCCGTCTCGGGCGCCAACTGGCGAACGCGGATCGGCAAGTTCATCTACCCCAGCTGCATCGCCCCGCAGAAAGGCGTGGTTACGGTCAACGTCACCAACTGCGGCTCGGGCGCCCCGATTCAAGGTGCGACCGTCGCGATGACCGGCGGCTTCGTCAACTCGACGAACGCCGGGGGCGCGATCGTCAGCAACTTCATGGCCGGCCCGGGTTCCTACACGGTCACCTCGAACAAGACCGGCTATCTCTCGGGGGCGGGTTCGACCGCTCCCGCGGTGGTTACGAACGGCGGAACGACGACGGTCAACGTCTGCCTGACCGGCGTTCCCGCGGTCTCGGCCGGCACCAACGCGATCGCCGCGGAATCGTGCACTCCCGCCAACTCGGTGCTCGATCCGGGTGAGACGGTCACGATGAGCCTATGCGTGCTCAACAGCGGCACGGCCGACACGACGGCCGCGACGACCGGCACGCTCCAGGCGACCGGCGGCGTCCTCACCCCGAGCGCCCCGCAGATCTACGGCGCGCTCGTCTCCGGTGGCCCCGCGGTTTGCCGCAACTTCACCTTCACGGTCGACCCGGGGCTCTCCTGCGGCGGCACGGTCACCGCGACGCTGCAAATCCAGGACGGCGCCGCCAACCTGGGCAACGTCACCTACAACCTGATCACCGGCGCGCTCACCGGACCGGTCGTCACCAACACCTTCAGCTACACCGGCCCGGTGGTCGCCATCCCCGACAACGCGCCGGGCATCACCGTCAACCTGCCGGTCTCCGGCATCGCGGCGGGCAGCCAGGTCACCGACGTCAACTTCCGCTTCGACACCGGCGGCGCCTGCACCAACACGGTCGGCGACCCGAACGCGGGCCTGGATCACACGTGGGTCGGCGACCTGGTGGTCACGGTCACGGCGCCCACGGCGCAGAGCGTTACGGTCATCGATCGGATCGGCGTACCAGCCTCGGGCTTTGGCTTGAATGCCGAGAACTTCTGCGCCGTGACCCTCGACGACGAGGGCGGCTTCCCGCCTATTGAAAACACGGTCTTGAATCCGGTCACCGGCAACTTCTCGCCGAACAACCCGCTCTCCGGCTTCGACACCGTCACCGCGCCGAACGGCAACTGGATGCTCTCGGTCACCGATGGAGCCGGCGGCGACTTCGGCAGCTTGCGCCGCTTCTCACTGGTCATCGAGACGACCGGCCGGGTCTGCTCGACCTCCTGCATTCAGGCTTGCAGCCTCACCTGCCCGGCGAACATCACGGCCGGCAACGACCCCGGCCTCTGCAGCGCCGCGGTCAACTACCCGGCTCCAACGAGCGTCGGCGCCTGCGGCACGGTCAGCTGCGCTCAGAGTTCCGGCTCGGTCTTCAACGTGGGAACGACCGGCGTTACCTGCACCGATTCGGGAAGTGCCGCCTCCTGCGGCTTCACGGTGACGGTCAACGACATCGAACCCCTGGTCGTCACTGCGGCCACCTGCCCGCCGGTCAATGTCACCGGTCCGGGTGGCCAGCCGGTCAACTACACTCTGCCCGTCGCGCCCGATAATTGCGGACCGGTGTCCGGCACCTGCTTCCCCACGCCGGGCTCCATCTTCCCGAGCGGCACGACCACCATTAACTGTGCTTTCTCCAACGGCATCAACCCGCCGCTCTCCTGCTCGTTCCCGCTGACGATCAGCGGCTCGATCGTCGACATCCCGACGCTCTCCGGCCTCGGCTTCGGAGGTCTGGCCGCCCTCCTCGCCGCCGCGGCGCTGATCGTCATGATGCGTCGTCGACGAACGGTGTAACCCGGAGAAACGAGCCGCGTAAAAACCGCGGCTCGTTCGAGAGAAACAAAAAGAGGCCCCCTCGGGGGCCTCTTTTCGTTGGGAGGACGATTCGGCGGCTGAAGGGAAACGCCCGAGCCCCTTTTCCCCGGGACCGCCGAGCACCAGCTCGGCACCGAAGCGGAGGAGAGCGTTAGGAGAGCCGAACAGGTTCCCGGGCGTCTCGCGGGACGTGCCGGGCGCCGGCTCGTAGGTTGAAGCGGTTTATGCCGCTTCGATGCCGAGCTGGTGCTCGGCGGACCCGGGGTACAGCTCTTGTCGGTCGATCTACAAGTGGGTGAACGCGTTGCCCGCTTTCCCGACCCGCCACCAGGAGAATCCATACCGCTTCGCTCCCGGGTTCTGAATCGGGCTCACCACAGCCAAACCCCCGCCCTTCAAGAACGTCAACGCCAGGTACTCGCCTCCGGAGTCGCGGGGGAGGGGCTCGCCGTCTTTCAGTGGGGTGCGACTCCAGGTGTCGGGTTGGAAGGGGAGAGCTTCGGTCACTCGGGGCGGCGCGTTGCCGGGGGCGAGTTGGAAGCGGGCCACGTGGGCCTTTATCGTGCCGGCCGGGCCGGAGAACCAGGTGGCGGCCAGCTCTCCGGGGCCTTGGGCGACGAGGTAGGGGAAGTACATGAGGTCTTGGCTTTGGACGACGCGCCAGGTCGACCAGGTGGCGCCTTGGTCGGTGGAGCGGGCGAGCCAGAGGCCTTCTTCGTTGGACCAGAGGGAATAGAGATGGCCTTGGGCGTCCCAGGCGATCGGCTCGACCCAGCGGGGCAGCGGGTCGTCGTCGGGGAAGGGGAAGGGCCATGCGCGGCGGCCGGGGGCCGGGTGCTTGCTCCAGGTTCTGCCGCCATCGGTGCTGACCGCGAGGAGATCGACGCCCGGGTGGTTTTTGTTGCCCGAGGCCGAGTAGGGCGTCACGCGTACGGCGATTTCGCCGTGGGGTCCGACGGCGAGGTGGCTCGATCCGCCCTGGGGAGTGATCCGGTCCTGTTCGACCCAAGTGCGGCCGTCGTCCGGGCTGGTCGCGTGGCAGATGCCCTCGCCGTCGTTCCAGATCACGTGCGGGGTTCCGTCGGACGCCACCTCGACCCAGGGCCGGTCGTCGAAGCGGGTTTTCGACAGCAGCGTCCAGGACCAGGTGGCCCCGACGTCGCGGCTGACACCGATGCTGATCTGGATCCCTTCCGACGTCTCGCGATCGAACAGCATCGACACGAAATAGAGAGTGCCGTTGGGGGCGACCGCGAGATCCACGTCCGAATTGCCGATCGCGCCTTGGGCCTCCGTTCCCACGTCGATGCGGTCCCAGGTGGCGCCTTCATCCCGGCTGGCCCAGAGCGTCGGCGTGCTCTCGCCATAGCCGGCGACGAACAGCGTCCCGTTGGGATGCTCGACGACCATCGGCTCCCGGGTGCGCCGGCCGATGTGCTCGACGGGCGGGGCGAGGATCAGCGCGGTAGCCTCTGGCGCCCGGGGGAGGCGCGCGGCGTCGGGAGCGAGCGAACAGCCGGCCGCGAGGGCCAGAAGGCTTGAGCACAGGAACGTCATTGGAATTCGTTCGAACATCAGAGGAAGCCTCAGCGCAGAGCGTAACACCAGCGAATCTTGGAACCTTTCCTGGGAGCGCCGAGCTCCAGCTCGGCACCGAGGCGACGCAGATGTCAAAAACAGCCGAGCTGGTGCTCGGCAGCGTGCGCCGACAGCAGCTCGGCGGAACGGCCCCGTAAAGCCGCTATCGGCCGTTGACGGCGGCTCTGCGGCCTCCGAGAGCGGCTATCCGGCCTTGGATTCCGCCATCGCCCGTAGAACCCCGCTATCGAGAACGGAATAGCTGGCATTGCTCATCGAAAGGCGCCATCGCTCGCGAAGAGCGATGTTGCAGCGGCTGCGAGCGGCTAGCGGTCTCGGATAGCCGCTCTACGCCAAGGAATCGCGCGTTTTTCCTTCTTAATCAGCTTTCGACGGTTACGCCGCCGTGGCGACGGCTGCATTCGCCCAGCGGGGGCTCGCTGAGCGATTGCGCCGCCGACAGATCGGCTGACATCACGCCCGTCCGGCATAGAATCAACCCAAGCGCCGGGGCATAAGGACGCCATGGATCTACCGCAGCGATATCTCGATCAGGTGTTGGTCCTGTTGCGCACGCACGCCCCGCACGCCGAAGTGTGGGCCTATGGCAGCAGGGTGAGCGGCGGCGGGCACGCGGCCAGCGATATTGATCTGGTGCTGCGCAATCCGGCGGATCCCGCCGCGGAAATCCCCAAGCTGGGCGACCTCAGAGAGGCCTTCATCGAGAGCAACCTGCCGATCCGGGTGGATCTCATGGATTGGTCGCGAATCCCCGAGAGCTTTCACCGCGAGATCGAGCGGGCGCACGTCGTGCTTCAGGCCGGCGGCTAGCTCGGCCCTTCCCGACGTGCATTTCGTGTGGCTCGTACGGCTCGCCGACGAGGAATCCTACCGCCGCAAACGCCGAAGCCAAACGCCTTTCCCCGGGACCGGCGCGCCCCCGCGCCGCCCCCCGGCGGGGCCAAACCCCAAAGC
>JBBSBW010000058.1:0-38530 GCA_038250865.1 Thermoanaerobaculia bacterium
CACCCCGGGTCGTTGAGGCCCCCGAGCATCGCAAACGAGCCCGTAAAAATTCAAATCGTGGACACCCGTGAATCGACTGAAGCCATTGCGACTGTTAGGCTTGCGGCTCGGTGGACGCGAATGAACCGGACACTAGTGAAGTCCTGTCTCGATTGAACGAGGCAAACCTTGGCGCGATGCCTCCGGTAACAAGCGGTCCTCGGAGCCGAACAGCCTCAGCCCAGCGCAAGCTCGCCGAGCGCTTGCGGGGCGAGCACCAGGAAGCCTTCCGGCTCGGTACGGACGATCCCTTCTTTGTTCCAGCGGCTCATCACCCGAATGGCGGTTTCAATGGTGGTGCCGCAGAGATCGGCAAGCTCCTGGCGCGAGAGCCGGACAGGGACGTAGAGACCTTCGGCGCGCCGCTCGCCTGACTCCTCCGCGAGGCTTGAGATCGCGCGGGCGATGCGCGCCTCGACCTTGGCTCCCGAAAGATCCGAGAGGCGGGTGGTCAGCTCCATCAGCCGAAGGGAGAAGCCGGACAACAGGCCGCGCACGAGGGAAGGGTTGCCGTCGAGCAGGGCGAGAAATCCCTCGCGGCGAATCACCAGGCAGGAGGCGGCGAGGAGCGCGACCGCCGTTCCCGGGTAGGGAACCCCCTCGAACACCGCGACCGCGCCGACCGGATCGCCGGGGCCGAACAGCTCGAGGATCAGGTCGCGCCCGCTCGGCGTCGATTTGATCACCTTGACCCGCCCGGAGATCACGAGGAAAAAGTTCTTCGGCTCGTCCCCTTCGCGGAACAGCGACTCGCCCCGCGCGAAGTCGGCGAGCAGCGATACCTCGGCGAGCTTCCCCCGGTCTTCGCTCGTAATCCGGCGGAACATCGGTATGCGGGCGATCTCGGCTTCGATCGGTAAAAGCATGCAGGCTCCTCGGGCCGGCGGCGACCGATACCCCGTCGTGTTGCCGGTCCGTATGATCTAGATCATGTCGGAGGCAGGGGCACGGGCGCTAGGGTAGCTCTCGAAAGATGGCGGGCCGACGAAACCGGCCGGACCGCAAACCTTGAGGAGCCCCCCATGCTCGACTTCGCAGCCGCCCAGCCCGTCGGCGAGATCGTCGCCCGATTCCCCGCCGCCAGCCGGGTCTTTGCTCGCCACTCGATCGACTTCTGCTGCGGCGGCCGCAAGCCGTTAGAGGCCGCCTGCTCCGAGCGCGGCCTCGCCGCCGATGTACTGCTCGGAGAGCTACGCGAGGAGGCGACCCGTTCGAGCGGCGAAGAGGTCCGCGACTGGACCGAGGCGCCGCTCGCCCAGTTGGTCGGCCACATCCTCGTCCGCTACCACGCGCCGCTGCGCGCTGAGCTGCCGCGCCTCGACGCGCTTGCCGGGCGCGCGCACGCCGCCCACGGAGACGGCACGCTCGCGCCATTCTCGGCGATCGCCGCTCAACTCGGCGCCCTCCGGGCCGAGCTTGAAGACCACATGCAGAAGGAGGAGATTGTCCTCTTCCCCGCCGTCAAGCGACTCGAACGAACCGCCCTCGACGGCTCTGCCGCGATCGACCCACTGTGCGGCTCGATCGCCTATCCGATCCGCGCCATGGTGCACGAGCACGTAGAGGCCGCGGGCCATTTGGCGGAGCTGCGTCGACTGACCGATGGCTACCGTATTCCGGACGGCGCCTGCGGGACCGTCATCTCCCTGATCGCCGGGCTCGAAGAACTGGAGAGCGAGCTTCACCGCCACATCCACCTGGAAAACGAAATCCTGTTCCCGCGCGCGGAGAAGCTCGCTCAAAGCCAACGCCATCCGGAAGAGGCTACGCTATGAAACCCACCACGCTTCGCACCGCTCTTTTCGCTCTTACCCTCTGCTCCCCGCTCGCGTCGGCGCTCGCCCAGGAGCCGTGGATCGACAGACAGATCGACGGCCTCACCTTCGGCATGCCGACCGCCCAGGTCACCGAGGAGCCGTACGACGGCCCGCCGGTGGTCGGCGAGTTCGTCACCCTCGCGCCGGAGCTCGCCAAGCTGCCTCCCGGCAATCGGACGCACGAGGTCCGCTTCGACGTCATCGACCAGGAGATCGAGGTCGCCGACGGTGTTCGCTATCACGCCTGGACGTTCGGCGGTTCGGTGCCCGGACCGGTACTCCATGTCCGGCAGGGCGATCGCGTAAAGTTCACGATGAAGAACCGTTCCGATGAAGTCGTGAACGTGACCGAGCCCACACAGGACGGCGCCGCACCGTTCCTTCGCTCGCTCGCCGCACTCGACCCGCAGAAAGCGCAGCCGCGCGCAAATCCGATGCCCCACGCGATGGATTTCCACGCCGCCAACGTCGCGATGAGCGACAAGTGGCGAATCATCCAACCCGGCGAGACGATCCGCTTCGAATGGGTGGCCAACTACCCAGGCGTCCTGCTCTATCACTGCGGCTCGGTGCCGGTCTTCCAGCATATGGCGATGGGCCAGTACGGTGTCGTGGTGGTGAGCCCGAAGGAGGGCTATCCGACCGACGCCGAGGTCGATCGCGAATATGTGATCATCCAGTCCGAGTTCTACCTCAAGGCCAACGAAGATGGGCTGTACGATCTCGATTACGAGGCTGCGCTGCGCAAGGATCCGATGATCGTCGCGTTCAACGGTCACCAGGCCTCGTTCATCCGCCATCCGCTGGTCGCCAAACCGGGCGAACGAGTGCGTCTCTACGTTTTGAACGTAGGCCCGACCGACACCTCGAGCTTCCACGTCATCGGCACGATCTTCGACCGTGTCTATTACGAAGGGAATCCGGCGAACGAGATGCGCGGCATGCAGACCGTGCTGCTCGGTGCGAGCAACGGCGCGGTGGTCGAATTCATCCTCCCCGAGCCCGGGACCTACGCCTTTGTCGACCACGAATTCGCCGACGCGTCGAAAGGAGCGGTCGGCAAGATCGTCACGGACCCCAACGCCAAGAGCGCGGATCGGGTCGGACACGTTCACTGAGCGGGAGGACGAAACAATCGCACGAACGAAGCACCTTGTCCGAGAGTGCCGACCAGGAAAGCGATGGCGCCGGCGGTGATCGCTGCCGGATCGTCGAATGCGCTGCCGAGGGCGAGAAGAGGCGCCGCGGCTGCGAGGCCCAAAGCTGCGATCCAGCGGGCAAGCGGTGTCACCCAGGCGATAGGCGGCGGGGGCGCGGGTTCTTGGCCCGCGCCGAAGCGGCGAATCCAGAGCTCGGTGGGCAACAGCTCCCCCGCTACCGCCGCCACGAGCTGACCCAAGAACCCGAGCAGGGCGAGTACTCCGTAGGCCACCGCCCAGCGAATCGATTCCTCCGGGGCTCCCGGACGGGTGAGGGCGAGGCCGATCGCCACGGCGGCCGCAAGGCAGGCGAAGGCCGAGAGCGCCTGGGCGCGGGCCAGATTCGGCCGAAAACGCCGTGGCCCGGGTCGGCGAGAGTGTCCGAGCATCCAGGCGATGCGGCAGAGAAAGCCGAGCACACCCGCCGCGGCGAGGAGCGCTCCGGGAAACGCCCCCGTTCCGATCGCGATTCCGAGCGCGATGCCGATCGTCCCGACCTCGATCGCGACCGCGACGCCCGTGAATCCGCGAGCGAGAGGTGCCGACGGCAGGAGCATCGGCAACATCACCTCGGCCATCGAGAGCGCCGTGAGCACGGCCCAGCCGAGCGCCGCGAGGTGAGCGTGGGCGGCGACCGGCACCAGGAAATCACCCGGCAGGATGTCGACCAACTTGTCGATCGACATCAGAAGGCCAAGCCCGGTGGCGAGGAAATAATTGGCGCACGCGAGCCGCAGGCCGAGGCGGACGCCGGACGGCATCCTCCCCTCGGAGAGGCGGCGGAGAAAACGGGCGACGAACCAACCGCCCCCGAGGAAGGCGCAGAGCGCCGAGCTGATCAGGCCGTACGGCTCATGGATCGCCATGTGGCTCGCGAGACCGATGACGCCAAGAATCCAAGCCGTAGAGGCCCAGCCGTCGCCCTTCCTCGGCGATCGGTCGACGCGCAGCACCCGCGGGACGAGCGAACCGAGCGCGCCGAGGATCGACGAACCGACCCAGCCGAGAGCGGTGAGGTGGACCACCGCGAGCAGGCGCGGCTGGTAATAGAAGCCCGAAAAGGAGTCGAGCGAGGTGAGGACCAGCACCGCCGCCGCAATCAGGCAGGCGTGGGCGAAGGCAAAGAAGACGAGCGGCGTTCGGGCTTCTGGCGACCGTACCGGTCGCGCCCCCGTCACCCTTCGCCTCGGTCCACCCGTTGGGTCGCCGAGAGGCCGAACTGCTCACGAAACCGGGGCGCGAAGGCGGAGATCAAACCCCAGGCGGCGAAGCGGACCGCAAACGAGAGCGTGCCCAATAAGACATGCCGGCTGTTCGAGGTCGTTTCGTCAGGCATCGCACTCCTCGGGATCTGCGCGCTACAGTATAAAGACGTGCTTCGCATCGGAACCCCCCGAGCGGGTAGGCAGGGGTCGGCAGGAGGGAGGGTCAACAACGACTTGCGTCGGCGATCTCGAAGAGGAAGCGACGCGACACCCTGGCTGACGAATGATGGGCTCCGGGACCCAGGAGCTATGGAGCGCGGTCTGCGCGCTTCGCGGGTGATTGAAACCTTCCCCCACCTCCCTCCGTAAGGTCATTTACACCCTATTCGGAGCGGAGATCCCGGTGCCGTCGCAACCTCTTCCATTTCAGCCGTTGAAGCCCGTCGATCTGATCCTCCTGCTGGCGCTGGCCGAGGGCGATCGGCACGGCTATGCGCTCTCCCAGGAGGTCGAGCGGCGGACCGACGGCGCGGTCCGGCTGGAAGCGGGGAACCTATACCGGACGCTGCGGCGTCTGCTGGGCGAAGGGCTGGTTGACGAGGCGGGCCGACGGCCGATGGAGCCGGGCGACGACGAGCGGCGGAACTACTTCCGCATCACGCCGCTGGGTCTTCGGGCGGCGCAGGCGGAGGTGAAGCGGCTTCGCGCTCTGCTCGCTTCTCCTTCCGTGAAGGCCCTCGGGCAGCGGGCGGAGCCGACGTGAGCGCCGCTCCTGTTCGTCTTGGTTCGGAGCGGATTTACGCCCTCCTTCTGCACCTCTATCCGGCCGCGTTTCGCCGCGAGGCGGGGCTCGACCTTCGCGAGTTCTTCCGCGATCAACTCCGCGGCGCTCGGCGACGGCGATTCGGCGTCTTTCGCCTTTGGCTGCGCGCCCTTCCCGATCTCTTCGCCTCAGCGTTCCTCGAACATGGTTCCGCGATTCGGGCGCCCTTTCGGGCACCGGCGGCACTTCCCCACTCTCGCCCAGGAGAACCGGCCATGAAGATCTTCCTTCTGGAGCTCAAGTACGCGCTCCGGCTGCTCAAGCAGGCTCCAATGTTCACGCTGGTGGCGGGGCTCGTGATCGCGCTCGGAATCGGCGCGGTGACGACGATCTTCAGCGCCGCCAATGGCCTCGCGTTTCGTCCGCTTCCGGGGGCTTCGGCGCCCGACCGGCTGGTCGAGATCCATCGCGCGGACAAGAACGGTGAAGGTTCGCACTCTGCGTCTTATCCCTACTACCGAAAACTTCGCGACCGGTCGCAATCGCTTTCGGGCCTGGCGGCCTGGGCGATGTTCGCGCTCACCGTCCGTACCCACGACACCGAGGGGATTCGGGCGCTCGGCAACATCGTGAGCGGCAACTATTTCGACGTGCTCGGGGTGCAACCCTCGGCGGGCCGGTTTTTCCTGCCGGAGGAAGATCGCGTCCCCGGCGCACGGCCGGTCGTGGTGCTCAGCCAATCGTTTTGGAACCGAACGTACGGCAGCGACCCGAGTGTCGTCGGACGATCGATTTCGCTCAACGGCCACCCGTTCACGGTCGTCGGGGTCGCGCCGCGCGGATTCCATGGCACTTTTGCCGCGCTTTCGACCGACGTTTGGGTACCGATGATGATGCAGGGAGAGGTACGCGGCACCGGGGACCTGCTCTCTTCGGCCGGCAGCACCTGGCTGGAGTTGGTGGGCCGGCGGCGCCCCGGCGTGAGTCTCGACCAGGTGCGGGCGGAGCTTTCGGCCGCGACGGCGGCGTTCGCGGGCAAGGATGAGCCGGCCGACCTCGGCCGCTATCCGAGGGTCGCTCTCAATCCTCTCGGCGCGCTACCAGCCGAGGCGAACGGGCCGTTTTTGGGATTCCTTGCGCTGTTGCTCGGCGCCTCGGGTCTGGTTCTCGCGATCGCGAGCGTCAACGTCACCGGCATGCTGCTCGCCCGCGCCACGGCGCGCCGCCGCGAAATCCTCGTCCGCCTCTCGCTCGGTGCGTCCCGCGCGCGGATCGTGCGGCAGCTGCTGATCGAAAGCATCACGCTGTTCGTGCTCGGCTCGGCCGGCGGAATTCTGCTGGCCGAGTGGGGAACGCGGGCGCTTGAACACATTCAGATTCCTATGGAGGTACCGATTTCGCTGGAGCTGACTCCCGACCTTCGGGTGCTCTCCTTCGCCGTCGCGACCGCTCTCTTGTTCGGACTTCTGTTCGGCCTCGTACCAGCACTCGAAGGCTCGCGGCTCGATCTTGCGTCCCCCCTCCGAGCCGAGTCCCCAGGTGCCGGAAGGAAGCGGTCGCGGATGCGCAACGCGTTGGTCGTCGGCCAGATCTCCCTTTCGCTCCTGTTGCTCGTCGCGGCCGGACTCTTCCTTCGTGCGCTCGACCGCGGCCGGCAGGTCGATCCCGGTTTCGATGTCGCGCGGGTCGCGACGGCGTCGTTCGATACCCGGACCTATGGCTATTCCGAAGAACGGGGCCGACAGTTCTATGCCGATCTTAAGACGCGCCTCGCCGCGCTTCCCGGCGTCGAGGCGGTGTCGTATACCCGTGTGCTGCCGCTTTCGGGGAACCGGACCGGCGAAGACTTTCGCGTCGACGGAGCCGCCAACCTTCCGACCCGCGAAGGGGACGGCGAGATCTCGATCAACTTCGCGCAGGTCGATACGGACTATTTTCACGTCCTGCGACTCCCCTTGCTCGCCGGGCGGAGCTTCGAGGCGACCGACGGCCCGAAGGCGGCGGGAGTCGCGGTGGTGAACGAGACGTTCGTCCATCGCTACTTCCCCGACGGCACGGCACTCGGTCGGACGATCCATGAAGACGACAAGCCGATCACCATCGTCGGCGTGGCGCGCGACGCCAAGTTCGCTTCCCTCTCCGAAGAATCCGAACCGTTCGTTTACCGGCCGCTCGCCCAAAATTTCAGCCCGGAACAGAATCTAATGGTGCGTTCAACAGCCGACCCGGCGGCGGTCGCGGCGATGATCCGCGACGCGGTACGCGCGCTCGACGCCGGCCTGCCGCGGGCGGAGGTGACCCCCCTGTCGGTGATTACGAGCCTCGCGCTCCTGCCACAACGGGTGGCCGCGATCGTCACCGGGCTCCTGGGTCTCGTCGGGCTGCTGCTCGCCGCGGTCGGCCTCTACGGCGTGATCGCCTATTCGGTGAGCCAGCGCGGGCGCGAGATCGGCGTTCGGATGGCGCTCGGTGCCTCCGCCCGGAACGTCGTCGCGATGGTGCTCAAGGAGGGCGTCCGGTACATCGCCCTCGGTGTCGCGATCGGAATTGCGCTCGCGCTCGCCGCCACCTGGCTGATGAAGCCGTTCCTGTTCGGGGTTAGCGCCACGGACGGCGCGACCTATCTCGCGGTCTCGGCGATACTTGGCGGCGTGGCGCTGCTGGCAAGCTATCTTCCCGCGCGGCGGGCCGCGGCGGCAGATCCAATGGAGGTCTTGCGGACGGAGTAGAAAGGTCCGGGCCTCAAAGCCGCTCCCGCTCGCGCACGACCTCTCCTCGGCCTTCGCGCCGGTTCCGTCGCGGAATCGGCGAATCGTCCGCGCCGCCGTTCGGCCCCGGGCCCGAAGACGATCCGCTCGTTCCGGCCGGATCGACCAGACCGAGGCGCTCGAAGTCGGCCCGGGTGGCGCCCCCTGAAAGCCCCGAGCGCATCACCGCTTGAATGGCCTGGCGCTCGAACGAGTTGAAGGTGCTGATGCTCGCGCTGTTGGGGTTGGTCATCAGCGCGTCGGGCATCTGGAACCCATCGAGATGGCAGACGCCGAGGATGCCATGGACCAACTCGTGACTATGGATGTTGCCGCCGAATTGGTGGCGCGCCATGGTGCGGGAGCCGGCGAGCACGCCGGGCCCTTGAAACACGTATTTCGCGCACCCTCCCGTGCCGGGACGGCAGAAGGCATCGACCCCCGGGTCGCTGAGCGAAGTGCTGGTCACTTCGAGAAAACCGGGGATCGGATCCTCGTCCGTCGTGGTTTCGATCTCCAGGTCGTAGGCTCCCGCGACCAGCCCCCGCAGATCGACGAGGAAGGTATCGATCGTGCTCCGTTCACCGGCGGAAAGCGCGCTGCTCAGACGGACCCGAATCCGGCTGCCGCGCGGGAAGGCGCGCCAGAAGCCGCTGTCGAGGCAGGTCGCCCCTTGCGTCGCACGCAGCGGCCCTTCGCCTAGGAAAAGCGCCGCGATGACGTTCGCTCGGGTGATCGCCGGGTTCGGCGGCGGCGGACTCGTCGGCGAGCCGCCGTTCTTGCCGCAGGCCAAACCCAGCGCAGTGGCGAGAATCAGTCCGGCAAGGGGAACGGGCGCTCGCGATTTCATGATTCTTCCCAGGGGGCGGCCGTCCGAGATCAGCCGGGCAGGAAGAAGAACACCATGCCGAGGATCAGATAGACCGCGAGCAGCTGTGCCCCTTCGAGCCAGTTCGACTCGCCGTCGCTCGCGATCTGGGTCGCGACGACAATCGCCACCGTGACCGCGAGCACCTCCGGCAGGGTAAACACGAGGTCCATCGGCCGGGGACCCACCAGGTAGGAGAGCAGGACCAGGAGCGGCGCGACGAAAATCGCGATCTGCACGCTCGAACCGATGGCGATGCCGATCGACAGGTCCATCCGGTTGCGCCGCGCCGCGAGCACGGCGGTCGAATGTTCCGCGGCGTTGCCGATGATCGCGACCACCACTACGCCGATGAACACCTCGGTCATGCCCAGCGAACGCGCCGTCTCTTCGACTGCGCCGACCAGGATCTCGCTCATCCAGGCGACCAGACCGGTCGCGACCGCCAGGATGCCGAGCGCCTTCTTGATGCTCCACGGGGGGCCGCCTTCCGCCGGCTGGCTGTGGCCGCCCTCTCCGGCGAACAGGCTCTTGTGGGTGACCAGCGCGAAGATCAGGCCGCAGACGTAAGTGGCGAGCAGGACCCACGAGATGTCGAACGATAGCCGCCCCTCGATCAGCTGGGCATCTTTGCCCGCCATGTGGTGAAACGCGGCTGGCGCGATCAGCCCGACGGCGGCCAAAAGTAGCATGGTCGATTGCGACCGGGCCGCCGTGGCGTTGAAGCGCTGCGTTTTGTATTTCAAGCCGCCGGAGAGCACCGCGGCGCCGAGCACGAGCAGGATGTTGCCGATGATCGAGCCGGTGAGCGACGCCTTGACCACCGGGTAGAGACCCTTCCTCAAAGCCATGATCGCGATGATCATCTCGGCCGCGTTACCGAAGGTGGCGTTCAACAGGCCGCCGACTCCTTCGCCCGCGTGCTCGGCGAGGTGCTCGGTCGCGCGCCCCATCCAGCCGGCGAGCGGGATCACCGCGGCACAGGCGAAGAAGAAGATCAAAACCTGGCGCTCCGGCATGGAATGCTCCAACACCGCGGCGATCGGCACGCAGATCAACAGCCAGGAGAGCGAAGGGCGAAGCCAGGTCTTCATATTGGGTCGGTAGTGTACCGGCCGGCGGGGTTCGAAGGAAGCCGAAATTGGCGCTGCGGCTCTGCTAGAGTCCGCCGCCATCATGACGCCAGAGCTTTCCGTGATCCTCGCCATCGGCGAGCGGCGCGACCGTGCGCCCTTCTGCCTGGCCTCTCTACTGGCCCAGGACGGGATCGAGCAGATCGAGATCCTGCTCTATGACCTCTCTCCCGGGATTCCGGAGCCGATCCGAGGCAGCGACCACCCGAGCGTGATCGTGAAACTCCTGCCTTCCGAAACGCTGTTTTCGGTCGCCAAGGCACGGGGTGTGGAAGAGGCGCGGGCTCCCGTCGTGACGTTCGTTGAGGAGCATTGCCGTACCTTTCCCGGATGGGCGGCGGCGTTGATCGAGGCGCACCGCGGCCCGTACGCGGGGGTCGGGCCGGAGGTCCAAAACGGCAATGCGAACGTGCCGTTCAGCCGATCGATCCACGTCGTCAACTACCAGATGTTTTATCCCGGAGCGGTGCGCGGCGAGCGCGGCATGCTGCCGGGCCACAACAGCTCGTGGAAGCGAGAGGCGCTGCTCGCCTACGGCGCCAGGCTCGAAGAGTACCTGCTGGCAGAGATCGTGCTCCACCTGAAGTTGGTCGCGGACGGCCATCGACTGCTGCTCGAACCGGCGGCGAAGCTCGCCCATTGGAACGAGAGCGATCTCATGAGCGCGTCGCGCGGGCGCTATTTGTGGAACCGGATCTACGCCCATGAGCGCGCGAAGGCATTCGGCTGGTCGTCCGCGCGCCGCTGGGGGTATCTCGCGGCGACCCCGATTATCCCGCTCTATTCCGTGATCCGCCTGATGCTCTGGCTCGCCAAAGAGCGGCCCGACCTGCTCCGGATCGCGGCCCGGGGCCTGCCGCGGATCGCCGCGGTCGCGGTCGTGGCGGCGATCGGCCACTCGATGGGCCTGCTTCTCGGACCGGGCGACGCCGAAGCCCGTTTCACCTGGTTTGAGATGAACGAGCACCGCGCCCCGGGGCCCACATGACCGGGCGGTCTTCGGGACATACCCCCGCTCTCTCGGTGGTCATTCCCGCCTACGACTCGCACTCGACGATTCTCGCCTGTCTCGAAGCGTTGGAGCGGCAGACTTTCACGGATTTTGAGACGATCGTGGTCGACAGCGGGCCGGACGGCACGTCGGAGCGGCTGGTGCGCGAGCGTTTCCCTCGCGTTCGTTTCCTGCGCAGCGCTAGCCGCCTGCTGCCGCAGGCCGCGCGGCGGGTCGGAGTCGGTCATTCGCTCGCGTCGGCGATCGTGTTCACCGACCCCGACTGCTATGCCGACCGTGAGTGGCTGGAGCGGCTGCTCGCGCGCCACCGGGCCACCGGCGAGGTGGTGGTCGGCGCGCTCGCCTGCCATGGTGGCCGGCTGTGGGATCGCGCGGTCCATCTGTGCAAATTCAGCAAATGGTTGCCGCGCGGCGCCGCAAGGCCGGTCGACATGGCGCCTACCGCAAACCTCTTGATCGATCGCGAGCACCTCCGCGCGGCGGGAGATCTGGCGGTGAGCGACTCTCTGATGGGCGACGTCGAGCTGTCGAGGAACCTGCTCAGGAACGGCCGGACGCTCTGGTTCGAGCCGGCGGCGGCGGTCGCCCACCATCACGAGCAGACTCTGGCGAGCTTCGTCCGCGAACGATTCGTCCGCGGCAGGCGTTTCGGGGTGCTACGAGCCGGTTGGCTCGGTCACCGCACCCTGCCCCTGCTGCGCTACTTGCTCGTCACGGTTCTGCCGGTGCGGATGGCGCGGGTCTCGGCATTGGTCGCCCGCGACGCCTACCGATCGGCGCAGCTTGGCGCATTCGTAGTGGGGCTGCCGATCGTTCTGGGTGGGCATGTCCTGTCGCTCGCCGGAGAGGCGGTCGCCTATGCCGGGGCGCTCATCACCACCACCACTCCTCCGTGAACCTCACGCTCCCTTGGTCAGGCGAATCCCGGTCAGCTGAAACCGCGTGTCGGCGGGCCAGAAGTTGCGGTAGCTCGCCCGGATGTGCGACCGCGGCGTCGCGCAGGAGCCGCCGCGCAGCACGCGCTGGTTGTCCATGAACTTTCCGTTGTACTCCATCAGATTGCCGTCGAATGGCGCGTACCCCGGATAGGGCTCGTAGTGGTTGGTCGTCCACTCCCAGAGATCGCCGGCCATTTGGGACAGGCCCTCGCCCGCGGGCGCGGGGAGCGGATGAAACGCGCGATTCTCCAAATGATTGCCGGCGGCGGGGTCGAATCCGCCGAGGCGCGCGCCATGCTCCCACTCGCGCTCGGTGGGCAGGCGGGCGCCCTTCCAGGCGGCGTCGGTCTCCCCTTTCCATCGCGCATAGGCATCGGCTTCATAAAAGCTCACGTGGGAAACCGGTTCTTGCCGGTCGACCGTCCGTTCGCCGGACAGAGTCCAGGCCGCCCATTCGTCCCCCGTGTCCCAGCAGGTCCGCCAATAGAGCGGCGCGTGCCAGCTTTGCCCTTTGACCTGTGCCCAGCCATTCGCCAGCCAGAGCAGCGGCTTTTCGTAGCCGCCGTCTTCAATGAACTCGATGTACTCGCCGGCCGTCACCAGGCGGCTCGCCAGGGCAAACGGTTCGAGCCAGCTCTTATGGACCGGCAGCTCGTTGTCCCAGCACCAGCCCCCTAGGACGTTGCCGATCTCGACCAGACCGCCCTCGAAGCCGATCCAGGTGGCGGGCCCTCCCCCAGGTACTGCTTCCGGAACGAGCGGCGCGTAGATTGCCCGCAGCTCGTAGGGGTCGGCCGCGAGGATGTGCTTGACCTCCGTGAGCAGCAGCTCCTGGTGCTGCTGCTCGTGCTCTAAGCCGGTCCTCACCAGGAACTCGAAGCGCTCCCAATCGCTCTCCGGCACGTCAGCGATCAAGCTCTCCATCCGGCCGTCGACGGAGGCCCGGTAAGCGAGCACCTCGTCGTTGCCCGGCCGGGTGAGCGAGCCGCGGCGGTGGCGCTCGATCCGCGGCCCGACCGACTCGTAGTAGGAATTAAGGACGTATTCCAACCGGCCGTCTTCCGCCGCCTCGCGCCCCCAGGCGGCGAGGACGTTGCGAGCAAAAAACCAACTCGTATGGCCGAGGTTCCACCAGGGAGGACTGACATCGGGCATCGACTGAATGCGCCAGACCTCCGGCGCTAGCGGGCGCACCAGCTCCAGGGACAATCCGCGGACCTCGTGGAATGCGGCGAGCAGCTCATCTCGGTTCATCGCGTTTCCTTGTCTTCCGGCTCTTCCGGCTCGTCCGCCTCCGCATCGTCGGCATCCGATGGCGGAAAGAAATGCAGCTGCGTTTGCAGCGCCCGCGGAATCCGGTCGATCGGCGCCAGCTCCTCGATCTCTTCGCCGGAGGTGGCCCCGTACTCTTTCAATTTCCGCGCCGCCGGCATCACCCGGGTTTCGAGCGAGCCGACGGCCTTGTTGTAGGCGTCGATCGCCCTTTCGAGTCCACCGGAAAGCGCGCCGAAATGCCCGGCGAGCGTCCGTAGGCGATCGTGGAGCACCCGGCCGAGTTTGCTAATTTCGAGAGCGTTCTTGGTCATCTGCTCCTGGCGCCAGCCGTAGGCGACGGCGCGAAGCAGCGCGATCAGCGTGGTTGGAGTCGCGAGGATCACCCGCTGCTCCACCCCCGCTTCGATCAAGCTTGGGTCTTGTTCCAAGGCCGCGGAAAAGAACGTCTCGGCGGGAAGGAACAGGACGACGAATTCGGGCGCCGGCTCGAACTGGCTCCAGTACGACTTCGCCGACAGCTTGCCGAGGTGCGCGCGGACCTGCGCCGCATGGCTCATCAGGTGGACGCGGCGCGCCTCTTCGTCGACCGTTTCGATCGCCAACAGATACGATTCGAGCGGCACCTTGGCATCGACCACGATGTTCTTCTCGTTCGGCAGCTTGACGATCAAGTCGGGCCGCACCCGCCCTTCTTCAGCCGAGCCGCCGACCGGTTGCGAAACGAAATCGCAGTACTCGATCATGCCGGCCATCTCGACCACGCGGCGCAGCTGGATCTCCCCCCAGCGTCCGCGGGCGGCCGGCTGACGCAGCGCCTGGACCAGCCGCGAGGTCTCTACGTGCAGGCTCGCTTGAGTGACCGCGACGTTTTTGAGCTGCTCGGCGAGCCCGGCGAACGCCTGAATACGGGTCGTCTCCAGCTCGCGGATCTTTTCGTCCACCTTGCCGAGCGAGTCGGCGAGCGGCCGGACCAGTTCGCCGATCGCTTTCTCGCGCGCTTCGAGGTCGCCGCGCGCCCGCTCCTGGAACACTTCCAGATTCTGCTTCGCGAGGTGAAGGAACGTCTCGTTGTTCCGCGCCAGAGCCTCCGCCGAAGCGGCCGAGAACGCCTGACCGAGCTGCTCGCGCGCTCCTTCGAGCAGGCGCAGCTTCTCGTCGGCCGACTCGCGCTCCAGTTCGAGCGTGGTTTCGACCTCGGTGACCCGGTTGCGGAGATCGGCCCCGACCCGGCGCAGCTCGGCGATCTCGCGCTCGGCGCGCAACTCCAAAGCATTGCGGCCGGCGCGCAGTTCTTGCGTTTCGCGCTCGCGTGCCGCCAGCCGTTCGGAGAGAGTCGAGCGCTCGGCCCGGGCGAGCAGGCGGGCGATCACCCACACGGCCAACCCGCCGAGCAGGGCGCCGATCACAGCGAATCCGAGCGACCGCAAATCCATCTAGATGCCGAAGCGCTCCATCTTGATCGCCAGGCCGTTGCGCGATAGGCCGAGCATGCGAGCGGCGAGCGATTTGTTGCCGTGCGAGCGCCGGAGCGCCTCGCGGATCGCCGCCTGTTCGGTGATGCCCACCAAGCGGTCGAGGTCGAGGTCGGTCGTGCCATCGACCCGCGCGGTTTGCAGGCGTCCCTTGCGCACCTTCTCCGGCAGCGAGCTCAGCTCGACCGGCCGGCCGGCCGGGCAGAGATAGACCATCTGGCGCGCGATCCCTTCCAGCTCGTCCAGGTTGCCCGGATAGTCGTAGGCGAGCAGCGCGGTCATCGCCTTGACCGTGATGCCGGCGAGGCGGGTGCCGGTATCGTGGCAGAACCGGTTGACGAAGCTCTGGATCAGGAGCGGCAGGTCTTCCTTCCGATCGCGAAGGGGGGGCACGTCGACCGTCGTGCGGGAGAGCCGGTAGGCGAGGTCGACCCGGAACTGGTCGCGCGCCACCGCCTCTTCAAGCGGCTCCTTGCTCCCGGCGATCAGACGGACGTCGACCGTAGTGGCTTCGTCCGCCAGTTCGACCTCTCCGGTGCGCAGGAAGCGAACCAGGCGCGCCTGCACCTCGAGCGGCAGATGGTCGACGTCGTCCAGGAACAGCGTACCGCCGTTGGCAAGCAGGAGCTTGCCAACGCGCCGGATCGTCCCGTCGCGGCCGACCAGCTCCGAGCCGAACAGTTCGGCCTCGATTGCCGCGGGGCGCGCCCCCGCTGCGATCGCGACCACGAACGGCCCCTGGCTCCGCGGCCCGGACCGGTGGAGGGAATGGGCGAGCAGTTGCTTGCCCAGGCCCGCCTCGCCGCGCAGCAGCACCGGAATCGACGGGTCGACCGCGGCGCGCAGCTCGTCGAGCATCCTTTTCATCGCCGGCGATTCGCCGATCACCAGCGCGGCGTCGAGCACCAGGTCCTGCTGGCCGAGCGAACCGGGCAGGATCGGCTCGAACGCGCCGACGTGATGGATCAGCCCCAGGGCGATCAGGTGGCCGACCGCGCGCAGCGCCTCGGAGATCGACGGCGACTCGGTGGACGAAAAGCGCGGCAGCGCCGCGATCAGCCGGTACGACCGCTCGACGGCCTGGAACGAATGGTGTCCGATCCACGCCTCCTTGCCTTCGAGGGCGCCCACGAAACCACCGCCGCGGCCACCGCGCGCCACGACTTGATCGAGCAGCGCCTCGCCGCTCGACAGCCAGGCCTGGTCGGTCGCAACCGCAAGGCGGATCGCCGAGCGCTCCCCTTCGCCCACCAGCAGGAACAGCACGCCGCCGCCGAAATCGCGCAGCAGCTCGCGCACCAGCGACTCCGAAGTCACCCGGCTCTCGGTGTCGGCAAGCGTCCAGTCGCTCAAGCGGGAGAGGTGGCCGAGCATGCCCTCGGCGGTGATCCGCGGCACCAGCTCTTCAACCGGCGCGGCCGCGGGCGGCCGGGGGCTCTCGGCGGCGACGTCCTCGACCAGCAGCGTGACGGTGCCCACCCGGATCTCGTCCAGCACTTCGAGTTCGGCTTCCTTTACGCGCTTGCCTGAGACCAGGGTGCCGCGTCGGCTGCCGAGGTCTTCGATCTTGAGCACGCCGGCCTCGTAGCGGAGCCGGGCGTGCTGCTGAGCGACCCCGACGTAATCCAATGCGATGTCACAGTTGGGATGGCTCCCGATCAGGAGCTCGGGGCGGTGCAGCGGATAGCGATGCACGCCGTCGGGAGCGTAGGCGACCAATCGCAGCATGGGACGAGCGAGCATACGCCATGCGCCGGATTCTGAAGAAGGAAGGTATCCTCCGCCTCCATGTCCGCCTCGAATTCGCCCCCTCCCCCCGCCAACGACCTGTTCCTGCGCGCCGCCCGCGGCGAAACGGTGGAGCGCCCGCCGGTCTGGATGATGCGCCAGGCCGGCCGCTACCTACCGGAGTACCGTGAGGTGCGCGCGCAGGTCGATTTTCTGACCCTGTGCAAGACCCCGGAGCTGGCGGCCAAGGTGACGATCCAGCCGATCGACCGTTTGGGCGTTGACGCGGCAATCCTGTTCGCGGACATCCTCCTGCCGCTCGAAGCGATGGGCGCCGAGCTGCGCTTCGAGAAAGGGGACGGACCGGTCTTCCCCTCCCCCATCCGCCACCGCGACCGGATCGCCGATCTCGCCCGGCCCGACGTGGCGGGAACGCTCGTCTACGTGTTCGACGCATTGCGCACCGTCCGCCGCGAACTGGCCGGGCGGGTGCCCGTGCTCGGCTTCGGCGGCACGCCCTGGACGCTCGCCTCTTACCTGGTCGAGGGGGGGACGTCCAAGCAGTTCACCCACCTTCTCGGCTGGAGCTGGGAAGATCCGGACGGATTGAAGCTACTCCTCGACCGCCTCGCCGAGGTGTCGATCGACTATCTTCTCGGCCAGATCGACGCGGGCGCCCAGGGGATTCAACTGTTCGATTCCTGGGGGGGCCTGCTCGATCTGGAGCGCTGGCGGCGGATCTCTCTGCCGTCGATCCTCGCGATCGCCGAGGCACTGGGGACCCGCGTGCCGTTGATCTATTACGTCCAGGGGGGGAGCCACCTGCTGCCCGGGCTCGCCGAACTGCCGGTGCAGGTCCTGTCGGTCGATTGGCGGACGCCGCTCTCCGAGGTGCGTCGGATCGTCGGACCGGACAAGGTGCTCCAAGGAAATCTCGACCCGGCGGCGCTGCTGGCGTCTCCCGACGAGATCGAACGGCGGACCCGCGCATTGCTCGCCGACGCCGCGGGCGGGCCGCACATCGCGAACTTAGGTCACGGAATCTTCCCGAACACTCCGGTCGAGAACGCGCAGGCGTTCGTCGAGACGGTCAAGGGTCTACGAGGGTAGCCCTGACCCTTAGTTGAAAACCCAGGTTTTGCCCGCGGTCCCTTCGGCAACCCAGGCATTCGGCGAGACCGAGGTGTCCCACTTAAGTACACGGGTGCGGGCTCCGGCGATATCTTGGACCCGCACCTCCAAGAAATTACCCACGTTGTCGCCGAAGCGGATCGCCCCGGTCCGTTCGATCGAACCGTCGGGCTGGTACACCGCCCAACCCTTGGACGAATCCTCGGAAAAATTGTCGATCGCGTCCGCGCCGTTGGGCGCGGAATCCAACGGCCCCCAGAATTTGACGTCTTGGGGAAGCGGAAAGCGATTGACCAGTTTGTCGGTCGCTTCTTCGAACGTACCGTTGGCGTTCAAGTCGGCGAAGGCGATCATCTGATTGGCGGCAAAATCCGCCTCCACCCGCACCACTCGATTGCGCTTTACCGCCTCGAACCGCGACAGGCTCATCAAGCTCGTGGTCTGGCGGGCGATCGACACCAGCCTGCTCTTGTGGATGAAGCGAATCAGGGTCGGATAGCCGAATAGCGCCAGAATCAACATCAGCGCCAGCACCATCAACAGCTCGATCATCGTGAACCCGCGCGAATGGGCCGAGAGCGTGGGGTGACTTCGATGTCTGCGCATGGCGGCGTTACCTCGGGCGATTCGTCTTGTATTTAGACTTGATCATAAGCCTTTAGAGCCCTGACCGCGAGCCCCGCCTCTAATCGCTACTTAATGGCTGGCCGCGATCGTCTCGATCCACTGGTCGGTCTTGATGAAACCCTCGCCCCAGGGCTTCCACTCCTCCGGGAGACCGGCCGCTTTGATCTGGTCCACGGTCTTGCCGGCCGCCAGCCCCTCGTGGACGATTCGCGAGGTTTCGACCAGCATGCGATGGAACTTCGCCAAGCCATCTTTGTTCGAGAGCGCCCCGTGGCCGGGGATGACCTTCACGTCCGCCGGCAGGCGATCGAGGATCTTGCCGACGTTTCGGGTGAGCCCCTCGACGCTGCCGCCGCTGCCAATGTCGACGAAGGGGAACATGCCGTTGAAGAACTCGTCGCCCATGTGGACGACGTTCGAGCCGGTGAAGAAGATCACCGAGTCGCCGTCGGTATGGCCGTTGGGGAAGTGGATCGCCTGGATCTCCTCGCCGTTCATGTACACCGACAGCGAATCGTCGAACGTGACGACCGGCAGCGCTTTCTCCGGTGAGGCGGGCACCTTCTCGCCGAAGACCGTCTGATCGACGGCCATCCGCTTCCGCACGTTGGTCTGGGCGAGGATCGGCGCTTCGGCGCCGAAGCTCAAGTTGCCGCCGGTGTGGTCGCCGTGCCAATGGGTGTTGAGGATGAATTTGAGCTTGCCGTCGGAGAGACCTTTGAGCGCGGCGTGGATCTTGTCCGCGAGCGGAGCGAACTGATCGTCAACGATCAAAAGGCCGTCAGCGCCCGCCGAGACGCCGATGTTGCCTCCGGAGCCCTCCAGCATGAAGATCTTGCCGGCGACCGGCGTGACTTTGATCTCGACCTTGGAGAAATCGCGATCCTGGGCCAAGGCGGACGGTCCGGACGACGAAAGAAACGCGAGTGCGAGCATCGCGGTGGCCGCGAAACGTTTGAAGTGCAGAGCGAAACCTGAAGACATAGCTACCTCCTGAAGTTCCGCGAACTCTACCATCACCCGGCGGGCTTGCTCTTGCCTTTTCCTACCCACGGGCGTCACCGGCGGGCCATCCGTTCGTCCCAAGGTCGGCCGGCCCGTCTGGCATTGGCTCATAGAATGCAAGATATGAGCGATCGCCTCGCAGGTCCTCGCCTCTTTGCTCTCGCAGCTCTGTTGCCGCTCTTGAACGCAGCCGCTTCTTCCGCCGCCGCTCCGCCCGAGACCTTCCGCGATCATCTCGCCGTGCGCGAGGCGGAGATCGTCGTGGGCCTGCCTCCGGCGCTTCAGACCGAGCGGGACCGCTCGCTCCGCCCGGAAGATTTCGTCGTCCGCATCGACGGCGAACCGCACAAGGTCGTCCGGCTCCTGCCGCTCGGCGGCGAGCGGTCGCCCTGGCGTCTGGTCGTGGTGGTCGATCCCGCCCTCGCCCATCCCGACACAATCGTCGCGAGCCTGCTCTCGCTCGCGAGCGAAGCGGACGCCGTCGCTTCCTTCGGCACGGTCGACCTCGCGACCATCGATTCTCTAAACTCCAAGATCGGCTGGATCGGGCGCAATTTGAGCGGCGCGGAATCGATCGAGTTCGCGCTCGCCGAGGCGGCCGGCCGGGCGCGCTCCGACCGGCGGCGGAACGATCCGCACCGCGAGATCTCCCCGGCGGTGGCGGCGGACCACTTGGCCGCGATCGCCCGCTTCCTGCTCGCCGATGGCGGCGGCGGTCCGCGCGCTCTCGCCCTGCCGCTCGATCCGATCGTGACCTCAAATCCAACCGTCCCCGGCGCTCCGACCGGGGGCATTGCCGGCACCTCCCGGCTGCTCGCTTCTTACGGCTGGACGCTTCTGCCCTTAAGTCTCGACGCGCGAACGACGTTCGGGCTCGACGGCCCGGGCGTCAGCGCCTATGACCATTGGAACGACACCTCGCTCGTCGGCCGCGGCGTCGACGTGCTCGGCATCCTGCGCTGGCTGCGCGGCAAGCGAGCCGTGCCGCCGCCGCGCGCCCAGGTGACAATCGAGGCCGAAACCCTTCCCAGTCTCGGCACCGCCCGCGGGCTCGCCGAGGCCACCGGCGGCATCCCGATCGATCGAAGCGAGCAGATCCGGCCGACCCTCGAAGCTCTCGGCCACCGCTACGTCCTCGGTTATGAAGTGAGCGCAGAACCCAAAACCGGCGAAATCGTCCCCGTCGCCGTGGCGAGCGCCCGCGGCTCCTCCCCCGCTGTCTCGCCGCACTTCGCCCGCACGGGGGCGAGCCAAGACCTCGCCGATCTCTTGCTCGCCGGCCTCCTATCAGGCGATCCGCCGCGGAAGGACCTGCCTGTGACGGCGAAGCTTACCGGGGGGAAGCTTTCGATCGACCTCCCCGCCCCCGCCGAAGACGCCCAGCCTCTCGGGCCGCTGCGGATCTCCTGGACGATTCGGCACGCGGGAGCCGCCGACGAGACGCATCACGACCTGGTCCTGGGCCCCGCTCCAGGAGACAAGCCGCTGCATCGTGAAATCGCGCTCCCGCCCGGCACCGATCCGGCGACCGCGGCGGTGCTGATTCAGACGATCGGATCCGAAGCGGTCTGGGGCGAGCGCCTCGGCACGCCGGAACGCTAAAGGCCGGTTCTTACTCGTAGCATTTACTCGTAGCGCAGCGCTTCGATCGGATCGAGCTGGGCGGCGCGGGCGGCCGGGTAGAAGCCGGAGGCGAGGCCGACGCCCAATGCCACACCGGTCGCGAGAAGGATCGAGGGCAGGGTCACGACCGTAGCCCAGCCGGCGCCGAGCGATACCCCCTTGGCGATCGCCACCCCCAGAACCACCCCGGCGAGGCCACCCAAGCCGCTGATCGCGAACGCCTCGGCCAGGAACTGAGTGCGGATGTCCTGGGACCGCGCGCCGACCGCACGGCGGAGGCCGATCTCGCGCGTCCGTTCGAGCACTGAGGCGAGCATGATGTTCATGATCCCGATGCCGCCCACCAGAAGCGAGATCCCGGCGATCGCCCCCATCACGATGTTGAACAGCCGCTGGGTGCGGCGGTTCTGTTCGAGCAACGTTTCAGGCACCACCAAATCGTAGTCCTCGGCGCCGCCGTGGAGCCGGCCGAGCAGCGCGGAGAGCGCCGCAGCGGCCGGGGGAACGTCGATGCCCGGAGCCAACCGCACGGCGATCTCGTCGAGCGGCGCCGCGAGCGGCTCGCGCTCGAATTTGCGCTCCGCGGTCGCGACCGGCAGATAGACCTCGCGCGAAGTCGAGCCGATCGAAACCCCTTCGAAGCTGTCGCCGCCCGCCGAAGCGGCGAGGACTCCCACCACGGTCAGCCAGACATCGCCGATCTTTACCGGCCGGCCGAGAGCGGGCTCCTGACCGAACAGGTCGCGCCGCACCGACGGCCCCAGCACGCAGACCTGCGCCGAGGTCGCCTGGTCGAGCGCGTCGAGATAGCGCCCCTCCGCGAGGTCGAGCCGGGCGAGCTGCGCCTGCTCGGGCGCCGCGCCCCAGATCACCGCGTCGGCACGCGCGCCGGCCGCTTCGACCTTGGTCGCGTCGAGTTTGATCCGCGGCACCGCGAGCTCGACGCCGGGGATCGCATCGCGGATCGCCGCGAGATCGCGCATCGAGACGCCGAGCGATTTCTTGCGGATCTCTTTGGCCGCATCGTCGTCGAGATCGCGACCACGCACCACCAGATTGCGTAGCCCGAGCCGCTCGACCAGGGCGAGCGCCTGCTTTTCGGCCCCCTTGCCGATCGAAAGCATGGCGATCACCGCACCGACGCCGAAAATCACCCCGAGCGTCGCCAGCGCCGCGCGCAGTTTGTGGGCGGCGAGGCTGTCGAGGCCGGCACGCAACGCTTCGCGCGGGATCACGGCGCTCCTCCCTCGGGTCCTGCGGGCCGGGCCGATTTGGCGGGCGTTCCCGGTAGGCCTCCGGGCCCGCCTTGGGGTTCGGATGTCTTGGGCGCGCTCCCCAGCTCGGGGTCGATCAAAGCGATGACGTCTCCGGCCGCAAGCCCCGATTCGACCACCAGCCGCCCCGGACCCGCCGGTGAGGTGACGACCGGCACCGCGTTGAAGCGCCCGGCGGCCTTGCCCTTCTCGCGTCGGAACACCACGCTCTTGCCTCCGCGCTCGAACAGCGCCTGGCGCGGAATCGAGAGCGCCTGGGCGCGCCGTTCCAGAACCAGCTCGGCGCGCACGCGGGCGCCGGGCTTGGCGACGCTCGGATCGGTTTGGGCGAGATCGAGGTCGACCGCGAAATACTGCACCGGCGAACCGCGGAAGCGGGGCTTGGCCAGCGTATCGACGCGGGCCACCTTCGCCGCGATCGGTGTGGCCGGCCGGGATTCGAGGGTTACGGTCGCCGCCTTGCCGACTTCCAGCCCGTCCGCGTCGGCTTCGAGCACGTAGACCTCCGCGCGCATCGTCTGGAGCTCGGGCAGCTCGCCGATCGGCTGGCCGGCGAACACCGTATCGCCCGGGCGCACGGGATCGTTTCTGAAATCGCGCTGGGCGACGAATAGACCGTCGTGCGGCGCGCGCATCTCGATCGCGGCGAGCCCGCGCTCGGACCGACCGATCGAACCTTCGGCTTTGCGCGCGTCGATCTCGATCAGCGCCCGTTCGGCCGCAGACTGCGCGGCGCTCAGCTCGCGCGCCTTCTCGGCATTCTTTTCTCGCGCTTGGGCCAGTTCGCGGTCGGCCGCCGAGGCCAAAATTTCGTTGCGCGAAAAAACCTCGGCGTCGCGCTTCTGGAACTTGTCGGCCGCTTCGAGATCCCCGCGCGCAAGTTCCGCATCTACGCCGAGATCGGCGAGCGCGGCGCTCGACGTGACACCCGATTTCTTCATCTGCTCACGGGTCTTGGCCAGGTCGCCGCGCGCGGTGTCGAGCGCCTTGCCGAGTTCTGTCGGATCGAAGGTCGCAATCACGTCGCCGGCATGGACCCTTGCGCCGTCCGGGGCGAGCCAGGCAATGCGCATCGGTCCGGGCGCTTCGACCGGCACGGAGAGCGGTGTCGCCTGCGCCGATTCGAGGTTGCCTTCGGCTGCGACCCGCCGCACCAGCGGCTCCATCCGCACCGTGACGGTCGGCACCGCGATGTCGTCTGCCCCGCAACCGGCAAGCCACGACAAAAAGAGGAGGGCGCCGCCCCCTCTCGCCCAAGGCGGCAACCTCACTGCGCCTCCTCCGCCAGGTCGCGCCTTGCCACGGCATCGCCAGGTTTGAGGCCGGCAAGCACCTCGAACGACTCGGGCGTGCGCCGGCCGAGCTTCGGATAGACCTCTTCGAACCCCCAGGTCGTCCGCCGCAGAACCCGGGGTCCTTCGGCGGAGGGAAAGACCGACTCGGCCGGTACCAGCAGCAGGCCGGTCACCCGCGAGATCTCGACCGTGCCGCGGAAGCGCATGCCGGGGCGCAACCGCCCGGCAAGCGCGGAGGCCGCAGGCGAACCCTCGGTCGCCGCGCCGGAGGCACCCGGAAGCGCGCCGGGCAGGGAAACGTCGAGCGCGATCACCTTGCCCTCCGAGCGTTCCTTGCCGCGCTCTTCGCGCACCGCGCGATCGACCGCATCGAGCCGGCCCACCACCGGCAGATCGGGCAGCGCGTCGAGCGCGATCCGCACCTTCTGTCCGATCGCCAGCCGGCCGACGTCGGCCTCGCTCACCTCACCGCGCGCGCTCATCCGGCCGAGATCCGGCAGCTCGATCACCTTCTGCATCTGCCAGCAGGAATCGCCGATCCGCTTCTTCTGGCCGTTGCGGTCGGCGACGTAAATCACCGTCCCGGCGCGCGGCGCGCGGACGGTCATCTTCTCGATCGACTCCTGCACCTCGCGCAGGCGTGCCGCCGCGCGATCGCGCTTGTCGGAGAGCGCCCCCAGCGCGGCGGCGCCGCTGCGGGCCTCCTGGCGCAGCCGTTCACTCCGGTAGGCCACTTCCTTTTCGGCCAAGGCCAGATCCGCCTTTGCCCCGAGAAGCTCGATCCGCGACGACAGCTCGGGAGGCACCTGCGCTTCGAGCGATGCCTTCCGCTGCCGCGCTTCGGCTTCGGCCAGGGTGACCTCCGCCTCGCCGCGGGCGAGCGCCAGCTCGGTGCGCTTCTTCGCGATCTCCTGCTCGGCCGAATCGCGCTCGGCGGACTTTTCGACCAGCTGCCGCTCCAGCTCGGCGGTGTCGAAGCGGACCACCGGAGCGCCGGCCGGCACGCTCCGTCCTTCGGGCGCCAGCTCGGCGATTTTGTACTCCCAGGTTTCCGGAATCTGAGGCGGACCCAGCATCACGGAACTCACAGCTTCAAGCTCGCCCGAGACCGGAACGGTGGTGACCAGGTCGCCCCGTTCGACCACCGCCCAATCACGCGGCGAAGCCGCAGCCCTGCCCGACCGGGAAGCCCAGGCGAGGCCGCCCAGAATCACCAGCGCCGTGATCGCCAGGGCGATGCGCAGCCCCAGCTTTCTGCGACCTTTCCGCTCGCGCACCGGCACCTGTACCTCCGGCGCTTCCTCTGTCCTTACGGTTGTTGCCACCCTTTGGGTCTTTTCCGTCATCGCGCCTCACCCTCGCCCTCAACCCGCAACCGCTGACCGACCGCCAACCCCGCCAAAACCCGGCACTCGAGGGGGCCGCAGGCGCCGAGGCGTACCGCCGCGAATCCGCCCGCCGCAAGCCGCGCCCGCGGCGGATTCGCGGCAAGATCGAGCCCCGCGCGAGGAGCGAGCAGGCCGGTCTGCGGCGCCCCGCAGGCTTCCACCCGCACCGACATCCCCGGCAGCATGCGCTTCGGATCGGCCTTGGCAAGGGCGACCCGCACGGCGAATGCCCGCCTTAGGCGCGCGCCCTTGGCCGCCTCGCCCGCGAGGGCCGAGATCTCCTCGATCCGGCAGGGCAGCGTCTCGCGCGGATAGGCGTCGAGCGTGCAGGTCGCCGCCATGCCGGGGGCGATCCGGCCGTCGTCGACGTCGGCGAGACGCGCACGCACGCCGAGGGTCGAAAGATCCGGCAGGCTGGCAATCGCCATTCCGACCCAGACGGAGTCCCCCTCGCGTAGCTCGCGATCCTCCCAAGGGTGTTTGCCGATCAGCACCAGCCCGGCGCGCGGCGCCGAAAGCGACAGCGCCGAGCGCCCCCGCTCGGCGGTTTCGATCTCCCGCCGCGACGCGGCGAGCGAGATCCGATCGACGGCGAGATCCGCTTGGCTGGTGGCCGCCTGGGTGGCAAGGGCCCGCTCGGCTTTCGCCAGCTCCCCTTCCGCCCGGGCGAGCGCCCGCTGCCGCTCCTGGTATTCCGCCTGGGGCAGCAGCTCGGACGGCACCTCGGCCTTCGTCCGAGCTTTGCCCACAGCGGTCCGTTTCTCCTCGATCGCATAGCGCTTCTCGGCCGCGCTGGTCTCCGCCTCCGCCGTCTTCTGCTCCAGCGCCCGCTCCGCTTCGGTCGCTTTGAGCTTTTTCTCCTCGACATCCGTGGCCAGCGACCCGCTGTCGAAGATCGCCACCGGGTCCCCCGCCTTCACCTCCGCCCCATCCTTGGCCAGCCAACGGATCTGCGCCTGCCAGCTCGGAACCGGCGGCACGGACAGCACCTCCGCCCGCTCCGCAACCAGCTCGCCCGTGAGCAGCTGGCAAGGGCGCACCTGGCCCTCGCGGACCACGAGATCAGCCGAAGGCTCGACGGCCCCCGAGCCCACGGCGCCCTGGCAACCTAAGGCCGCAATGAGGAAGGGGAAAGAGAGGGCGAGGAGCACCAGGCTCCGGCGGGCTGCGCGCATTCCGATAACTTCTACGACATCCGAGGGAAAACGTCTAGGGGAATCCAGGAAAATTAAATCGCCGCCGGGGCCTTCGGCCCTCGGCGGCGTTCGTTTTAGCCCGATCCCTCGCCTATTACTTCCCGAAATCGACCTTCGGAGCCGCCTCGGAGCCGGGGGTGGCGGTGAAGTAGGGCTTGGGCGGAAAGTGCCAGCCGAGGAGGCTGATGAACAGGCTGGCCGGGAACTGCCTGACCCGCGTGTTGTAGCCCTTGGCGACTTCGTTGAACCGGTTGCGTTCGACGTTGATCCGGTTCTCCGAACCTTCGATCGAGGCCATCAGGTTGGTGAATGCCTCGGTCGAGCGGAGCTGGGGGTACTGCTCGACCACCACCATCAGGCGCGACAAGGCCGAGGAAAGGCCGTCCTGCGCCTGCTGGAACTGCTGGAACTTAGCCGGGTCGTTCAGAATCTCGTTGGTCGCTTGCGCGGAGATCTGTCCGACGCGGCTGCGCGCTTCGATCACCTTCGTCAAGGTGTCCTGCTCGAACTGGGCCGAGCCTTTGACGGTGGCCACCAGGTTCGGAATCAGATCCGCCCGCCGCTGATAGGCGTTCTCGACCTGCGCCCACTGCGTATCGACTTCCTGTTGCGAGCCCACGAGCCCGTTGTATTGGCCGACGCCCCATAAGGCCCCCAGGGCGAGAACTGCCACGATAATCCCGATGATGACGCAACCGGCCTTACCCATCTTCGATCTCCTCCGAAAGTGATGCCGCAGAATCTCTGCCGCCTCGATACTATCGCGAGCCGAAACTCAGTGCAGATCGGCGATATGCTCGCCCCGCGCCGTGCAGAACTACCTCGACCTCCTCCGCCACGTCCTCGACCACGGGGTCCCGAAAGACGACCGCACGGGTACCGGTACGCTCTCGGTGTTCGGCTACCAGATGCGGTTCGACCTAGCAGCCGGCTTCCCGCTGGTAACGACCAAGAAGCTGCACCTGAAATCGATCGTCCACGAGCTGCTCTGGTTCCTCGCCGGCCGTACCGATGTCGCCTGGCTTCACGAGCGGGGAGTATCGATCTGGGATGAGTGGGCGGACGAGCACGGCGACCTGGGGCCGATCTACGGCCGGCAGTGGCGATCCTGGCCGGCACCGGACGGCACGACGATCGACCAGATCGCGGGCGTGGTCGAACAGATCCGCGAGAACCCCAGCTCGCGCCGCCACATCGTCTCGGCCTGGAACGTCGGCGAGCTGGATCGAATGCAGCTCGCCCCCTGCCATGCCCTGTTCCAGTTCTGGGTCGGCGGCGGCAAGCTCTCCTGCCAGCTCTACCAGCGAAGCGCCGACCTGTTTCTCGGCGTGCCGTTCAACATCGCGTCCTATGCACTCTTGACCTCGATGGTCGCGCAGGTCTGCGATCTGGCGCCCGGGGAATTCGTCCATACCTTAGGCGACGCGCATCTGTACTTGAACCATCTCGACGCCGCGCGGCTTCAGCTGTCCCGGACGCCGCGACCGGCGCCCCGACTCCTGCTCAACCGAGAAGTCCGCTCGCTGTTCGATTTCCGCTTCGAGGACGTCGCCGTCGAAGGCTACGATCCGTACCCATCGATCCCCGCGCCGATCGCGGTCTGAACGGGAACCCTACGATTTTGAAGACCACGATCATCGCCGCGATGGCCGCCAACCGGACGATCGGCATCGTCCGTAAGGACACGCCGGAGGTGCCTTGGTACCTTCCGGCAGATTTGCATCGGTTCAAAAGCCGGACGTATGGCCACACGGTGGTGATGGGACGCGCGACCTGGGAATCGATCGGTTGCAAACCCCTGCCCGGCCGGACCAACCTGGTGCTCACCCGAAACCGGAAGTACGAAGCGCCCGGCGCCCGGACCGTGGCAACCCTCGAAGAGGCGTTCGAGGTCGGCATAGAGAAGGGCGACGATGAGCTATTCGTGGCCGGCGGGGCTGTTGTCTACGCGGCGGCTCTGGCGGTGGTCGACCGGCTCGACCTCACCCTAATCGAGCGCGATTACCCAGGGGATACCTTCTTTCCGGAATTCGACTGGCGCGCCTGGAACCAGATCGAAAACAAGCGGCGGGAGGCCGAAGGCGAGGCACCCGCATTCGCTTTCACGCTCTGGGAACGGCGCGTTTGATCCGAGCCGTCTCGACCGCCCTGCTGTTCGGAGCGCTCACAGGTTGCGGCCTCCGTGGACATTCCTCGACGGACGAAGTGGAGAGGGTGAAAATCTTCCTGATCGCACCGGATGGCGCCGTCGGCGACTGCCGGAACGACCGGCCGATGCCGATCGAGATCGTCCTGCCACGCCGCCAGCCCGCGCTCGAAGGGGCGCTCGCGGTGCTCCTGGGGAAGAAGGATCGCTTCGATACCCGGAGCGGGCTTCTCCATGCGCTCTACACCTCGCCGCTCCGCCTGCGCGGAGTCGAACGGAATGGAAAGACGGCGCGGCTTCACCTCGACGGCTATTTGGAATTGGGCGATGCCTGCGACGCAGCGCGGGTGCGTCTGCAGCTCGAACGGACGGCGCTGCAATTTCGCGACCTCGACCGGGTGGAGATCGACGTCTCCGGCCGGCCCCTAGAGGAGCTGTTGGCGAAGGTGGAATCGCGCATGAGCCCCGACGGCCCGCCCTGACTCCGCCCTGACCCGCCCTGACGGCTCGCCCTTGGCGCGGGGCTCCCGGTCGGGGTATTCTCCCGGCCGCTCATGCGTATTCGAACTCCCGGGCTCGTCGTCGCCGCCCTGTTTGCGGCACACTCCGCCACCGCCTCGGTCGGGGCGGATTCGGCGCGCCCGCTGCGGCTGATCGCCCCTTCGGCGGCGATCCCGATGGTTGCGGGAGAGACCGCGGAGCTGGAATGGGGGCCGCTCGCCTCGTTCCTGGACCTTCCGAACGTCGTGGAGTGGGAGGCCTTTCTGTCGCTCGACGACGGCGCGACCTACCCGATCCGCATCACGCCTCACCTGGATCGCGATCTGCATCGGATCTCCTGGCAGGTGCCGGAGTTTCCGTCGCGCACCGCCCGCCTGCTGCTCCGCTTCGGCGACGAGCGGCGCGAGACTTCGATCGAAATCCCCCATCGGTTCATCATCCTGCCGGGCCTCGCGGGAGCTTCGCGGATCGCGGCGGCCCGGAGCCTGACGGTCGAGTCCTACGGGCTCGGCGAACCGGCACGGCCGGGCGATCCGGGCGTCGTCCTCTGGGTCGAAGGTTCACGCCGGGGCGGCGACCTGGTCCTTGTCGAGTCGGCCGCACCCGATGCCAGCGAGCGCCTGCGCGGTCCTTTCGCGCTCGAATCGATGGATCCGGGCGCCGCGGAGACTCCGGAATCCGGCGCGAAAACGCGCCTGGCGGCCGCCGCGTCGACCCCCGCTTTCGTGCCGATACCGCCGCGAACGCTTTCGGCGGAGCCCTTGCGCGCGGCATTCCATCCGCTATCCCCTCTCCTTCAGACCCTGCGTTCGAACCAGTGATACGACGCGGAATCTTCCGCGCTCCGTCCCTCGTTCGAAACGCCACTTCGGCCCAAGTTCCGCCGTTCGGAACTTGGAAACGACGTGCGTGATGACTTCATCGCAGGTTCTGAAAGGAGAATCTCCATGAGCTTAAAACCCCATCGCGGCGGGATCGCCCTGTCGCTCGCGTTTTCTACCGTCTTCGCTTTCGCCGGATCTGTCCGGCTCGCCGCACAGGACGACTCGACCCCGCCCACCATTGAAGAAACGGTTCAGGTCACTGCGACGCGGGTGCCCGAGGACGTCGAAACCGTACCGGCTTCGGTCACCGTCGTCTCGGGCGAAGATCTGGCCGAGCGCGGCATCACCAATCTGACCGGTGCTTTGGCGCTGGTCGCCGGAGTGGCGATCCCGCAAGGAGGCGACGGCGGCCCGGCCGGTTCGGTGCCGGAAATCTGGGGCCTCCGCGAGTTCGACGCCTTCCTGCTGGTGGTCGACGGCGTGCCCGCGGGAGGAGCGTTCAACCCAGCCCTGATCTCGCTCGATCTCACCAACGTCGATCGGATCGAAGTCCTGCGTGGCGCAGCCCCCGTGATGTACGGCGCCACCTCGTTCGTGGGCGTGATCCAGGTGCTCCACCGCCAGCCCGGCAGCCGGAAAGACGGCGCGACCGGCGATTATCGGTTGGGGGTCGGCAACTACGGCAGCGGCCTCGCTGCGGTCTCGCTCGACCTGCCCGCCCTCGGCAGCTACCAGCAGTCGTTGACCGTGAACGGCGAACGGCGCGGATTCAAGGACGACGACACAGGCTTCGATCGCGGCCATGTCCTCTACCGCGGGCGCACCGACAGCGGCTTCCACCTCGACTTCGACGGCTCGGTGGTCAACCAGGATCCGGCGAGCCCGCACGTGCGCGAGGGGCGCGTTCTCTCTTCGATCACCCCGCTCGATGCCAACTACAACCCGAGCAACGCGAAGATCGACGAGGATCGTTTCCAGCTGACCGGTGGCTACGACAAGAAGCTTGCGAACGGCCGCTGGTCCACCACCGTCGCGCTCACCCATACCAAGAAAGAGACGGTCCGCGGCTTCCTGGCCGACCTCGGAGGCGAGGGCGATGACGCCGAGGGCTTCGAGCAGGATCTGACCCTCACCGACATCTACCTCGACACCCACTGGGAGGCGAAGATCGGCTCAGCGCTCCAGGTCGTGGCGGGTCTCGATCACCTGTATGGCAAAGGCAAGGCCGATTCCGAGACGTTCGGCTACCACGTGAACCTCGACGGCTCGGGCGCCGAGAGCAGCAACCACGTCGAGCACGAAATGGGCTTCGACTCGGAAGACGAGCGCAACTTCACCGGCCTCTACGCGAACTTCGAATGGAACCCCGCACCGCGCTGGCGCTTCACGCTCGGGGGCCGGCTGAACCGGACCGACGAAAAAATCGATGCCGGCGAGAAAGAGCTGGATCCGGACGCGGGCGAAGACGAAGGGGAGCACGGCAGCGACAGCCGCACGACCACCCGCGGTAGCGGTACGGTGGGGGTGAACTTCCTCGCCTGGAGTCATGACAACGGCGACGGCCTGTGGCTCTACGCCGACGCGCGCGACGCCTATAAGCCCGCGGCGCTCGATTTCGGTCCAGAGGCCGAGGCCGACATCCTGGAGCCCGAAACGGCGAGGAGCTACGAGTTCGGCGCGAAAGGGCACCTGCTCGACGGCCGGCTCGACTTCGACATTTCCGCGTTCCAGATGGACTTCGAGAACCTGATCATCTCGATCAACGAAAACGGCCAGCCCGGCCTGGGCAACGGCGGCAAGCAGCGCTTCAAGGGCGAGGAAATCGAAGTGCGCTACCGCCTGTTCCCGGATCTCCGCGCCACCGCGACCTATGCCCGCCACAGCTCGAAGTTCGTCGATTTCGTCCAGGACTTCGACGGCACGCTCACCCAGTTGCGCGGCAAGCGGCTGGAGACGACGCCGGAGAAACTCGCCTCCTATGGTCTGCTCTACAACCCGAAGACCGGCTTCAACGCCTACGTGCTCGGCAGCTACACGGGAGACCGCTTCTTGAACAAGCGCAACACCGCGCTCGCTAGAGGCTACAGCACCTGGGGCGCGGGCATCGGCTACCACTTCGGTCGCGGCGAGCTGCGGCTCGATGGCGAGAACCTCTCCGACGAGCGCCCGCCGGTCGCCGAAAGCGAGCTGGGCGACGCGCAGTACTACCGCCTCCCGGCGCGCAGCTACCTGCTCAGCTGGGCAAGCCGGTTCTAGGGTAAGTAAACCGAACTAAGAAGCGAAACCGCCCACCCCTGGCCATCCCGAGCGACAGCGAGGAATCCAGGGGTTGGGCGGGCGCAAAGCCACTCTCCGGCACGCCGGTTCGAGATCTGGATCGGCTGCGCGCTTGCGTCCGCCGATCGCGGCTTTCCGAGCCGTTTCGGCGCATTCCGGGAGGGATAGCGGTGTTCGGGCGCCGCGAGCCGCTATCCGCCGCCGATCGCGGTGTTCCGCGGCTGGAAACCGCTTTCTGAGTTCGAAAGCCGTTTCCTGGTGCCGAGCGCCGCTTCCGGGAACGGCAAGCCGCTTTCTGGGACCGCAAGCCGCTTTCTGGGACCGCAAGCCGCTTTCTGGGACCGCAAGCCGCTTCCTGGGACGGATAGCCGCTTCCTGAGACTTTCTCCTGCTTCCTGGGACGGATAGCCGCTTCCTGGGACGGATAGCCGCTTCCTGGGACGGATAGCCGCTTCCCGGGACGGATAGCCGCTTCCTGGGACTTTCTCCCGCTTCCCGGGACGGATAGCCGCTTCCTGGGACCGCAATCCGCTTCCTGGGCCCGACGGCCGCTTCCGGGAACGGCAAGCCGCTTCCGAGCGTCGACCGCGGAGTTCGGGAACCGATCGCCGCCATCAGGGGCCGCGCGGGCGCCGCACCGACGGGAAGTCCCCTCCTTCGGGGTGGCGGCGTTCGCACGCCGATTCCAGCATACTCCAGGCATGCCGATGACGGGCCGCCAGATCCACCAGTCCATTTTGAGTTCACGCGAGGCTCGGATCGCGGTGCTTGCGCTCGCCGCGATCACTCTCCACCTCCTGCTGCGCTACGCCCTCCCTTCGTGGGGCGAGATCGCCGGGCCGGGCGGCCTGCCGCTTTTCGATCTGCCGCTCTTGGCCGGATTGGTCCTAGGTGGTGCGCCGCTCGTCTGGACGCTTCTCCGCCAAGCGCTCCGGCGCGAATTCGGCTCTGACTTGCTCGCCGGGATTTCGATCGTCACTGCAATCCTGCTGGGCGAGTATCTCGCGGGCACCCTGGTCGTCTTGATGCTCTCGGGCGGCCAGGCGCTGGAAGCCTACGCGGTACGGAGCGCCTCTTCCGTGCTCGAAGCTCTCGCCAAGCGCATGCCCGCGATCGCCCACCGGCGCTTGGGGTCGGAGATTGCCGAGGTGCCGCTCGGCGAGGTCGCGGTGGACGATCGGCTGGTCGTCTTCCCGCACGAGATCTGCCCGGTGGACGGCGAGGTGGAAGAAGGGCACGGCTCGATGGATGAGTCGTATCTGACCGGCGAGCCGTACGGGATTGAAAAGGCGCCCGGGTCGGGCGTGCTGTCGGGAGCAGTCAACGGCGACAGCGTGCTGGTCGTGCGGGCGACAAAGCGGGCGGTCGACTCCCGCTACACGAAGATCATGGAGGTGATGCGCGCCTCTGAGCAGCAGCGTCCGCAAATGCGGCGCCTCGGCGACCAGCTCGGGGCGGTCTACACGCCGCTCGCGGTCGGCCTCGCAGTTGCCGCCTGGCTCATCTCGGGGGAACGGATTCGCTTTCTCGCCGTGCTGGTCGTCGCCACACCCTGCCCGCTTTTGATCGGCATTCCCGTCGCGATCATCGGCTCGATCTCGCTCGCCGCCAAGCGCGGCATCATCATCAAAGACCCCGCTGTGCTGGAACGGATCTCCACCTGCCGGACGGCGATCTTCGACAAGACCGGCACGCTCACTTATGGCCAGCCCAAGCTCACCGAGGTAGTTCCTCTCGCCGGATTCTCGGCAGACCGCGTGCTCGCCGACGTGGCGAGCCTAGAACGCTATTCGCGCCATCCTCTGTCCGGGGCGATCCTCGAAGCCGCCAAGGCCAAGGCGCTCGCCCTCTCCCCTGCCACCGCGATCGGCGAACGGGCGGGCGAAGGGCTGGTCGGCACGGTGGAGGGCAGGACGATCCGAGTCGGCAGTCGGAGCGGCCTTGCCAAAGAGAGCGCCGACCTCGCGGCTGAGCTTCCTCCGGCGGAGGGCGGTCTCGAATGCGTGATCCGGAGCGACGGCCGGCCGGCGGCGCTGTTTCGTATCCGCGACACTCCGCGGCAAGACGGTGCGAGCTTCATCCGCCACCTCAAACCGCAGCATCGATTCGACCGCGTCCTGCTGGTCTCCGGCGACCGCGAGGAGGAGGTACGCCATCTCGCCGCACAGGTGGGGATTGCCGAGGTGCATTCCTCGCAAACTCCAGAGCAGAAGGTGGCGATCACCCGCACCGAGACCGAACGGGCGCCGACGCTGTTCCTGGGCGATGGGATCAACGACGCCCCGGCGCTCGCGACCGCGACGGTCGGGATCGCATTCGGACAAAACAGCGACGTGACCGCGGAGGCCGCGGGCGCCGTGATCCTCGACAGCTCCCTCGGACGGGTCGACGAGCTCCTGCACATCGGCCGGCGGATGCGCTCGATCGCCCTGATCAGCGCGGTGGGCGGAATGGCCCTATCGGTGATCGGCATGGCCCTCGCGGCGGCCGGCTGGCTCTCCCCCGTAGCAGGCGCGATCGCCCAAGAGGCGATCGACGTCGCGGCGGTCCTGCAGGCGCTACGCGCCGCCTGGCCGCCGCGGACGCTTTCCGACTGCTGACCGGGCGAACCCCTACGGGCAGCGATCGATCAGAAACTGGGCATCCGCCGAGAGGATGTCCGCGGCTTCCGGGGTGATCGATTTGCCTCTTTGGGCCTGCACTTCGTGGAGGAAGGCCTGATAGAGGTTGCTTGCGGCGCCACAGTTCGGGTCGTGGAACTTCCGTGCAGCGGCCTCGAGCTTGGCTAGCAGGGACTGGATCGAATGCGTGATCGCGCCGCTTGCCGCGAGCTGACGGACGTCTTCTTCGATGCTCTCCGGCGTGACGACGATCGAGAAGGTGACGGCGACGGAGCTTGGGTTGCCCTGCGCGTCGACCGCTTGGACCGTAAACGTATGCTCAGTGGGCCAGATCGGCGCTGCCGTCGGGATCGAAGGACGCAGCCCCGGAAAGGCTCGCCGTTCCGGTCCGGTTGCTGGCCGTGCACTCAACGGTCTGATCGGGGCCGGCCACCGCCCGCGGCGGACGGTTGGCGAACTTGAAGACGAGATCCACGGCGATGTTGATATCGGCGCCCACGGCCTTTACCATTCCGACGAGGGTAAAGATGCCGGCCGTTTCGTTATAGACGCCGCTCAAATTTGGGCTCTTGAGCGTCAGGGCAACTCGGTCGCCATCGATCTTGCCGGTGATGAAGAAGTTGGCATCCGGCGGCAGGCTGAACTTACCATCGGCCGCGAGCGCGGTGGTGAAAGGCGCGCCGTAGAGTTTGCCGTCCGCGATCGTGTGGTCGTCGTCGCCGAAGATTCCGTCTGAGGTGAAGTTCGCAGTCCCCAAAGAGGCCTGCAGGAACGTGAACGAGAGGGTCGAGCCGTCCTGGGTCGTCTGCGCGAGGAACGCCTCGGGTTCGATCGTGAACGCATGAATGTCGGAACCCGAGATCTTCACGGTGGAAGGCGCCACGGCGTTGGCAATGGTTTGGCCGAAGTCGCCGCTTTTGAATTCGCCATTGTCCGCGGGGCACCCGTGGGCGGTCACGATCGGGGCCTGCGCGCTGCAGCCGGTGATCTTGCATATGTTGAACCCGATCGTCTCTTTGCCGCTGCACAGGGACTTGGTGGCCTCCGTGATGTTGTCCGGAATCGAAGCGTCGGTGCAGACGACCCCGCCGAGCCGGAGCTTTGCGTTGGCGTTGCATTGGTCGATGCAAACACAGGTCGTCTCCACCAGATCGGGTCCCGGAGGCGGCCCCGAGCATGCGGGAAGTAGAACGGCCACCCCGCCCATGAACAGCGCGCAGAGGAGGCGTCGAACGCTCCGCACCGCCGCCCCGTCCTTGGGTCCGGTCGTCGAACAAGGCGACGGAAACGATGGGGTCTGAAATATGGTTTTCATTGGAGTGTCCTTCTTTCCAAAGTAAGTTGCAGTGGATTGAGCCTTCGGAGGCTCTTGAGGGCTTCGCGGATCTCGGCCCCCCTGCAAGAGATCGAAGTCCGCGGGAAAAAGCCGACAGCGGAGGCAACGACATGCTCCTGTTACCGGTTCCCCCGAGCGCGATCCGATAGACTTCCGCCGCCGCTGGACAAGGCGTACGGCCGCGCGGCGCTGAACCGAGTTCCAACAAGGTGATAGCCAACCATGTCTCTTTTGTTCACGATGATTGTCGCAGCGGTCCTTTCGGCTCCCGCCCCCCTGGTGTTTCCGAACACTCCGGGAACGGTGTGGTCCTACAAGGCTGCCGTGCAATGGACGGTCCTCGGCTCGAACGCGGTTCGCTCCGCCCATCTCGATTGGGAGATGTCGGTCCTTTCCAGCCAAAGCTCCGGGGCGACGACGGTCACGGTCCTGCAAGGCTTTCCGGGCGATCTCAGCGCGTATAAGCCGGGGCTGAAACCGGGTCGAACGCTGTGGACGACGAGCGGCGACGGCTTGTACTTGCAGACCCTGTCCGCCGAGGAGGACCTAAAGAGCGCCGTCGCCGAGGCTCTCAAAGGCCCACCGGCAGGCGATCGGATCCTCAAGTCGAGCCCGCAGGTCGGCGACTGCCTTGGCAACGAACCCGATCGACACGACGGCAAGTACTGCTGGTCGGTGGAGCGCAAGATCACCCGCCAGGGACGAGCCGGCTGGTCGATCGCCTACCAAACCCTCTCCGATCAAGAGCGGATCGAAGTGGTTCCGGGGCTTGGCATCACCGGCTACGAATACGAGCATCACGGGACGGTCGCGTCGGTCAAGGCGGCTGGTTTTCGATCAAGTCCCAGGTGAAGGCGAAACGCACCGGTAGGGTGACGGGCAGAACACGGGCGTGGCCGTCCTCAAGCTCGACCACCAGATGGCGCAGGGTGCGTAGGTACGAGGCCTCGTCGGGGTCGATCGCGGCGGCGGTCAAGCCGCGGCGTAGTGCGCCCGGCCAGTCGGCTCTAAGCCTGAGACCCCGCCGCCGAGGTCGACCACGATCGGCAGCGCCACCGGCCGCACTTGAGAGGCGAGCTCGGCGGCCCAATCGAAAAGCCGATCAGGCGGAAGCCAAGACGATGCTTTACGGCAAACAAAAAAAGAGCCGGCGGTGGGCGGGGTGCTCCCTCCCACCCACCCACCAAAGCCGCCGGCTCTACCCAACGGCACCCCAACTACCGGAAAACTACGGGCACTTACGATAGCTGGGGGTGGTGTAAAAGCAGTCGGGATCCAGGGTGGTCGTTACGGTACCGGTGGCGAGTCCGCCGTTCATCTCGGGCATTTGCCGCTGGGTCAAGGCCTGCAGGGTTTCCTTCGACAGGACGAGCTGCGCTTTTCTCTTCATGGCTTTACTTCCCTAGGCGCGGCGACGACCGGCATTGATCGCGCCGCTCTTTAGAGATCGGAAACCACGAAGCAAAGGCGACAGGGGCGACAGCAGCGCGAAGCCTCCTCAGGGCACCAGCATGACTTTGGTGCAGCCTTCGGCGCGGCGGTCGAACAGGTCGTAGCCGTGCGGTCCTTGGGCCAACGGCAGGCGGTGGGAGATCATCCGCGCGAGGTCGGCGGCCCGGCGGGTGGCGATCGGTAGCAGCCGGTCCATATAGGCGCGGGCGGGGCAGCGGCCGGTGCGATAGGTCAGGTTCTTGTCGTAGAGCTGAGCCGGCGCGAGCGCGAACGTCGGCTCGTTGTGGACGCCGAGCGCGGAGATCGCGCCTCCCGGCCGTACCAGGTCGTAGGCCAGCTGGAGCGCCGACACGCTGCCCACCGCCTCGGCGACGCCGTCGACCCCTTGGCCGCCGGTGGCGTCGAGAATCCATTCGACCGGATGTGCATCGAGCGGCACCGGTTCGGCGCCGTAGCTTTGGGCAAGCGCCAGACGCTCCGCCACCGTGTCGAGCGCGAAGACCCGCTCGGCCCCAAGCTCGCGGGCGCCGAGGATCGCCATCAGACCCACCGGGCCGCAGCCGACCACGGCGATCACGGCTCCCGGGCCGGCGCCCGCCTGCTCGGCACCGAAAGCGCCGGTCGCGAGCACGTCGCCGCTAAGCACCGCGATCTCGAACGGCAGCTCGTCCCCGATCGACACCAGGGTCGAATCCGCGAGCGGCACCCGCACCAGCTCCGCCTGGGCGCCCGCGAGGCCTTGTCCCTCGTGGACCCAGCCGAACAGCTGGCCGCGGACGCAGCGCGCGGTCAAGCCGCGGCGACAGGCCGGACAGACTCCGCAGCTGGTCGAAAACGGGCTCGCCACCCGGGCGCCGGGGGAAAAGCCGCGCACCCCGGCTCCGACCGCCACCACCTCTCCGGCCAGCTCGTGCCCCATCGGGGTCCCGAGGTCGAGCCCCGCCTCGGCGCCGCGGTAGACGTGAAGGTCGGAGCCGCAGACGCCGGCCGCGCGTACGGCGACGATCGCATCTCCCGGATCGAGGATTCCCGGGTCGGGGACCTCTTGGCAGACGAGTCGGCGGACTCCCTCGAACAAGACGGCGCGCATCGAAGATTTGGCTCGTTGCGAAGCTAGAACAGCTCGCGCACCAATTCGGCGCCCGCCGCCATCAGCCCTGCGCGGGCACGCGCCACCTGCCCTGGATGGCGCTGCACGAGCGCCAGGCAGTAGCCGTCCGGAAGTAGCATCACGTGGATGTGGACCTTGCGCTTCTCGATGTGGATCAGCTGAGTCTTGCCGAGATGATTGAGCGTCATCACCTTGTCGAGATGGCGCATGTAGATCCCGATATAGGCGCCGATCACCTGCAGGTCGTACTTCGAGATCTCGGCGCAGGCGAGGTGAACGGTCTCGCCGGTCGAGTCGAGGAACAAAACGCCGACCGCATCTTGCTGCGCGGCGAGCAATCGAGCCAGGGTGTCTTCAAATGCCATGCGCTAGTTCCTATCCTGGCTAACCTCGGGCCACCATTAATTCGAAGGGAGCAACGGCACCGTGCGGGCCGGCCGCGCGGGCCTCGGCCGGATGGATCTCTCCGGCGTCGTAGGCGCGCAGGAAAGCCGTCACCACTTTGGCGTCGAACCGGCTGCCGGCGA
>JBBSBW010000059.1:0-38289 GCA_038250865.1 Thermoanaerobaculia bacterium
CCCCCGTCGCCCTGGCCCGTACCCACGCCTTCGTCTTTCCCGGCCAGGGGGCGCAGAAAGTGGGGATGGGCCGCGCCTGGGCCGACGTTTCGGCGGCCGCCCGCGACGCGTTCGCCGAGGCCGACGAAGCGCTCTCGATGCCGCTCTCGAAGCTCTGTTGGGAAGGCCCCGAAGACGAGCTGAACCTGACCGCCAACACCCAGCCGGCCCTGCTCGCGACCTCGATCGCGATCCACCGCGCGCTGCTCGAAACCGGCACGCCGTTTTCGCCCGTCGCTTTTGCCGGGCACTCGCTGGGCGAATGGTCCGCCCAGGTCGCCGCCGGAGCACTCGATTTCGCCACCGCGCTGCGCCTGGTGCGAAAGCGCGGCGAGCTGATGCAGGAGGCGGTGCCGGTCGGACTGGGCGGGATGGCGGCGATCATCGGCATGGATTTAGAGGCGATCGCCGCGGTCGCCGCCGACGCGACGGCCGATCACCCCGACGAGGTCTGCGCGGTCGCGAACCTGAACGGCCCGGGCCAGACCGTGCTCGCCGGCCATCGCACGGCAATCGACCGCGCGGTCGAGCTGGCGAAGGCGCGCGGCGCGCGTAAGGCGACGATCCTCTCGGTCTCGGCGCCGTTCCATTCGCCGCTGATGAGGCCGGCGCGCGAAGGGATGGCGGCGCTGCTCGCGACGACCGAGGTGCGCGACCCGGCGGTGCCGGTGATCACCAACGTCGACGCCCTGCCGGTCACCACCGGAGAGGCCACGCGCGATGCGTTGATCCGCCAGATCGACCACGGCGTGCGCTGGGTCGAGGTAGTGCGCTACATGGCCGAGCAGATGGGCGTCGGCCTGTTCATCGAGGTCGGACCGGGCACCGTGCTCGCGGGGCTCAATCGGCGGATCGTCGACGGCATCCGCGTCGCCTCGACGGGCGAGCCGGCGCAGCTCGAAAAGCTGCTCGCGATGACCGAAGAAGGCTGAATCGGGGAGGGAGGATACGCATGGACGGCCGACTGTCAGGAAAAACCGCCCTGGTCACCGGGGCTTCGCAGGGGATCGGCGAGGCGATCGCCACCCGCCTCGCCGCCGAGGGGGCGAAAGTGGTCGTCGCCGCCCGGAATGCCGAGAAGCTCGCGGCGCTCGTCGCCACGATCGAATCGGCGGGCGGGCGGGCGCAGGCTCTCACGCTCGATGTCGCGGAGCCGGCGTCGATTCCGGAGCGGTTGAAGGCGCTGCCGGAGGAGTTCGCCGCGATCGACATCCTGGTCAACAACGCCGGCATCACCGCGGACAACCTGCTGCTGCGCATGAGCCTGGACGATTGGGAGCGGGTGCTGCGCACCAATCTCACCGGCGCGTTCGCGCTCACCAAGGAGCTGGTGCGCGGCATGATGAAGAAGCGCTGGGGCCGGGTGATCTCGGTCTCTTCCGTCGTCGGCCTGATGGGCAACGCCGGCCAGGCGAACTACGCCGCCTCGAAAGCCGGGCTGATCGGCTTTTCCAAGTCGGTCGCGCGCGAGTTGGGGAGCCGGAACCTGACGGTCAACGTCGTCGCCCCCGGCTACATCGAGACCGCCATGACCGACGCCCTGCCGGAGGCCAACCGCGCCGAGCTGGCGAGCCAGATCGCGCTCAAGCGGCTGGGGCACGTGGCGGACATCGCCGGGGTGGTGGCATTCCTGGCGAGCGAAGACGCCGCCTACATCACCGGCGAGACGATCAACGTCTCGGGCGGGCTCTACATCTGACGGCTTTGTCTCGAATCGCAGGTTGGAAGCGGCCTTTCGGCCCTTGGGCGTCCTGATAACCGGCGTTCGGCGTGGACGGGCCGAGAGGTTTGTGTTAGAAACCTGCGCCGAGGATTTAAGTCACGCAGGTCCATTTCCCGTTACAACGGAGGGCATCACTCATGGCGGTCATGGAAAAAGTCAAGGGCATCATCGTCGAACAGCTCGGCGTCGACGAAGAGGAGGTCACGATGGACGCGAGCTTTACCGATGACCTCGGTGCGGATTCCCTCGACATCGTCGAGTTGGTCATGGCCTTCGAGGAAGAGTTCGGCATCGAGATCCCGGACGAGTCGGCCGAGAAGATCGCTACGGTTCGGCAGGCCGTCGAGTACATCGAGGCGAATGCCGGAGAGCCGAAGAATTAGTTTCACCGGGCCTAGGGGCCGTCAACGGCCTCGCCCGCAAGATTTCCGTCAACTGCCGAGCCCACTCGATTGAGCCTACCGAACCGTCGTCGTGTCGTCGTCACCGGTGTCGGCCTCGTCTCCCCGGTGGGGATCGGGACCGCCGAGACCTGGGCGGCCCTACTCGCGGGCAAAAGCGGGATCGCGCCGATCACCAAGTTCGATACCGCCGAGTATCCCACCCGCTTCGCCGGTGAGGTGAAGGGGTTCGATCCGCTCGCCTTCTTCGAGAAGAAGGAGGTCAAGAAGAGCGACGCCTTCATCCACTTCGCGGTGGCGGCGGCGCAGTTCGCGATCGAGGATTCCGGCCTGGTCATCCACGACGGCAACGCGGAACGGGTCGGGGTCAACATCGGCTCCGGCATCGGTGGCCTGCCGCTGATCGAGTCGACCCACAAGACGCTGCTCGAACGGGGCCCCAGCCGGGTTTCGCCGTTTTTCATCCCCGGACTGATCGTCAACATGGCCGCCGGCCTGGTGTCGATCCGCTGGGGGGCCAAGGGGCCGAACACGGCGCCCTGCACCGCCTGCACGACCGGTCTTCACGCGGTGGGTGACGCCTTTCGCTTCATCCAGCACGACGACGCAGACGCGATGATCGCGGGGGGCGCCGAGGCGGTGATCAGCCCCCTCGCCGTCGCCGGGTTCGCGGCAATGCGCGCGCTTTCGACCCGCAACGACGATCCGGAGCGAGCCTCGCGTCCGTGGGATCGCGACCGCGACGGGTTCGTGATCGGCGAAGGGGCGGGAATCGTGGTGATGGAAGAGCTGGAGCACGCCAAAAGGCGCGGCGCGTCGATCTATGGCGAAGTCGTGGGCTACGGCATGAGCGCGGACGCCTACCACATCTCGGCGCCCCACCCGCAAGGGGACGGCGCCGCGCGGGTGATGAAGATCGCGCTCGCGGATGCCGGGATCGCTCCCTCGGAGGTGGGCTACATCAACGCCCACGGTACCTCGACCGAGCTGGGCGACCTCGCGGAGGTCCATGCGGTGAAAAGGATCTTCGGCGACCACGCGTACAAGCTTGCGGTCTCGTCCACCAAGTCCTCGACCGGCCACCTGCTCGGCGCGGCGGGCGGCCTGGAAATGGGCATCCTGGCGCTCGCGATGCGCGACCAGATCCTCCCCGCGACGATCAACTTCGATCATCCCGGAGAGGGGTGCGATCTCGATTTCGTCCCCAACACGCCCCGCCCGACCGATCTCGAATACGCGATCACCAACTCGTTCGGCTTCGGTGGCACCAACGGCGCGGTGATCCTGAAGCGCTACCGCGACGAGTCGTAGGCAGCACCCAGCTCGCGGTCGAAAAACTCCGTCATCATCCGGTAGTAGTGGATCTGGCCGTCGCCGCGAATGCCGTGCTTCTGCCCCGGCAGCGCGAGGTCCTCGTACGAGACGTGCGCTTTTTGGAATGCCCGGATCATGTTCCAGGTGTTCTGCGGATGAACGTTGTCGTCCGCCGTGCCATGGACGATCAGCAGCCGGTCCTTGAGGTTCGCCGCAGCACCAACGGCCGAGGAGAGGCGGTACCCCTCCGGGTTCTCCTCCGGGGTGTCGAAGTAGCGCTCGGTCCAGATCGAATCGTAGAGGTGCCAGTCGGTGACCGGCGCGCCTGCCACCCCCGCCTTCCAGGTGCCGGGCGAGTGGAGCATCGAATAGAGCGTGTTCGAGCCGCCGCCCGACCAGCCCCAGAGACCGAGCCGGCCGGCGTCCACCCAAGGCTGGGCCTTCAAGTACGCGACCCCCGCGAGTTGGCCCGCCAGCTCCAGCTCGCCGAATCGGCGGTGCAGACGGATTTCGCCCTTCTTGCCGAAAAAGATCGAGGCCTGGTTGTCGACGCTCCAGACGGCATAGCCGCGCACCGCCATCCACTTGTTCCAGGACCCGCCCCAGCGATCGACCACGACCTGCGAGGCCGGGCCGCCGTAGTGATAGGTGAGAACCGGATATTTCTTGCCCGGGTCGAAGCCGGCCGGCTTGAGCAGGCGGGCGGGAAGTGTTGAGCCTTCCGGCCCAGGGACGGTGAGGAATTCATATTTCGGCAGACCCGCCGGATCGATTGTCGGCGGATTGGCCGGAAGGTGGGCGGTGGCCTCCCGGCCGTCCGGGCCGATCAGGCGCAACAGCGGCGGGGTGTCGGCGTCGCTATAGGTATCCAACCACCAGCCTCCGGAAGGTGCCACGGTCGCGGTATGCCAGCCGCGGCCGTCGGTCAGGAATCTGGGGTCGGAGCCGTCGAGCCGAACCGAAAATACGTGCCGCTGGGCCGCGGCGAGCAGCGGGGAGGTCGCATAGCCGGTACAGGTCACGACCCCTCGGGCCTCGTCGACCCCGTCGAGCGAGTCGTGGACCCAGCCCGCGGGGGTGAGCGCACCGAGCACCTTGCCGAGGCCGTCATATAGAAAGAGCCGGCGCACCCCTTCGCGCTCGGAGCTCCAGAGGAATCGGCCGTCGGAGAGTGGCCGGAAGTCGTTGCCCAAATTGACCCAATCCGGATCGCGATCGCTCACGAGCACTCTGCACTTGCCCGTAGCGGGCGCGCAGCGCAGCAGGTCCAGCTCCGTCTGGTCGCGGTTCAGCCGCTCGATCGCGAGCCAGGAGCCGTCCTTGGACCAGGCGGCGCGGGCGAGATAGTCACCCGGCGCGCCGCCGGTCTCCATCCAGATCGTCTTGGCTGAGGCCGAGGCGGTGTCACGGACGCCGATCTTCACGTTGGGATTCGGCTGGCCGGGGAGCGGGTATTTCTGCCAGCGCACGGTGGGATGAAGGGGTTCGTCGTCGATCAGCGGATAGACACCTACCGGCGTCTCGTCAAAACGATAGAACGCGATGTGCCGCCCGTCCGGATTCCACCAGAAGCCGGCCGAGTCGCGATTCCAGATCTCTTCCCAATAGACCCAGTCGGTCTCGCCGTTCAACGTCACGTTCTCTTTGCCGTCGCGGGTCTGCCGCGACTCTCGACCGGTCGCTAGATCGAGGGTCCACAGGTCGTGAGCGCGGACGAACGCGACCCGCCCGCCTTTGGGGGAGATCACCGCTCCCTCTTCCTCGGCGGCGGTTCGGGTGAGCCGGCGCGGCGCGGCGCCGGGAAGGGCGAGATAGAGATCGCCGTTGGAGACGACGAAAAAGCCCTTCCCGTCCGGCAGCCAGGAGACTTCGCCGACAGTTGGAGGGGCCGGGGGAGTGGGGGATATCGAGTCGGACTTTCCCTGCGGCGTTTCCTTGGGTTCGGCCAGCTCCGCCCCGGAGAGACGTTTTTCGACTTTGCCGGTCGCGGGATCGAGCACCCAGAGCGCCTCGCCCTGTCCGTCGTCCCAGAGGTAGCTCAATCGCGTGCCGTCGGGCGACCAGGCCAACTGCGTCGGCAGCTTTCCCCAGGCGGTCGGCGCGAGCAGCTCTTCGATCGTGGGGAGAGCGCCTTTCGTCGGCGGGGTTTCGGCGGCCAAAGCGGTTCCGGCGACGGTGGCGGCGAGCAGCAGAGCGAAAACGGAACGGGAAGCGATGGCCATCGGGGTTCTCCGCGAATGCGTTCGATAGGATGCCTGCCGGGACGAATGGGCAAAGCATAGCGCGTCGGCAACTTTTCCCTGCGGCCCTACGTAAGGAGAGCGGAGCGTAGATTTCACCCGAGGAGGAGCAGCGATGAACGCCACCCCCAGAATCTCCCGTTATGCCGCCCTGCTGGCGGTTCCGATCCTCTTTGCCGTAGCGGCCCGGGCCGCCCAAGCCGATGATCTCGGGCGGCGTTCGTTCCGCGTCCAACTGCCGGCATCGGCGGGCGCTCAGCCGATCCGTCTCGCCAACCTCGCCGGCCGGATCGAGATCGTGCCGGGCACGGCCGATCCGATGAGCATCGAAACGACGGTCTATGCCCAAGGCAAAGACGGGGTGGAGACGGAAGACCTGCTTCAGCGCGTCAAGTGGGTGAAGGGCCGGGACGCCAAAGGGCGCGAAGAGTGGGCGCTCTCCTATCCGGTCGATACCTATCGCGGCTTCCACTATCCCAGCTCAAAGAACACCGAGGACGACGTGCCGTCGTTCTTGAGCGGCATGTTCGACGGCGCGACTTCCACCCTGTACCGGGGCGAGAAGGTGCGCGTCTACGGTTCGCGCCGTTCGGGCATTCCGACGCTCTACGCCAACGTGCGCATCGCCATGCCCCCCTCCGCCAAGATCTACGTCAGGAACGTCGTCGGACCGGTTGACGGCGCGAATCTGAGCGGCGATCTGGTCATCGACACCGGCTGCGGCGACGTCAAGATCGCCTCGTTCGACGGGCATCTGGTCATCGACACCGGTTCCGGCGACGTCAAAGTGGGCACGGCGCGGGGCGAAAGCTCGATCGACACGGGGTCCGGCGACGTCGTGGTCGCCCACCTGATCGGCAACAGCGCGATCGATACGGGCTCAGGGGACGTGCGGGTGGAAGGAGTCTCGGCCGGCAAGCTCGCGATCGACACCGGCTCGGGCGACGTGAGCGTCAAGAACGGCGCCGCCGGCCGCCTGGTCGCCGACACCGGCTCCGGCTCGGTCGAGGTGATCGGCGTCGAGCTTGAAGAGCTGGTGGCCGAGACCGGTTCAGGAGACGTCGCGGTACACAGCTCGCTCGCCAAGACACGCAAAATGACGATCGAGACGGGCTCCGGAGAAGTATCGATCAAAGGCGGCCAAACCGCCTCGTTCGACATCTCGTCCGACCAGGGCAGCGGCCGGCTGAACGTCGGCTACAGCGACGCCGTCCTCCGGAAGGACGGCCACAAAGTGATCGGGGCCAAGCGCCTGAACGGCCAGACCGCCATCCACGTCGAAACCGGCAGCGGCGACTGCACGATTTCGCCGAATCAGATGTAGGTCCGAAATCTAGTCCGCCGCAGCGATGTAGAGACGCCTCGGTACGCTACCCGGTTCTCTCCGGGCGCTGGCCGTCGGGGCGTCTCCAACGCATCAACGACTCCAGAAGCTCACGCTCCGGGCGCCGCTCGCGCAAGGAAAGAGAGCCGGGAGCGCCCCGAAACCGGGGGCGAGGTGGTATCATGAAGTGGTGCATAGGGGGCCACGCTCATGGAGCACGCATTGACAGTTCGGCTGCCCGATCAGGTCTACCAAGCAGCCCGCAATATGGCAGACCGCCGGGGGATTAGCATCAACCGGCTCGTGAAGGAGGCCATCTCGGAGAAGGCAGAACGGTCCCTCGCCGAGCGGCTGAACCAAGCCTACGACCTGCTTGCCGCCGACTCCAGCGAGACAGAAATCGAGAGTTCGTTCGCAATCCAGGCCGAAGCTCTTCTCTGTGAGTGATTTCTCGCTACCGCGACGCGGAGAGGTCTGGTGGGTCGACTGGAGCCCTGGCCGAGGATCTGAACAGGTCGGACGAAGGCCGGCTCTCGTTCTGCAAAACGACGCCGGGAACCAGAATTCAAGGTATCCCAATACCGTGGTGCTCGCCATGAGCACCGAGGGGAAACCGATTCCATTTCACATCCGGATCGACCCCGACCCGCAAAATGGGTTGCGTGAGCCGACCTACGTGGAGTGCGAGCAGATCCTCACAGTTGCCAAAGCGCGGCTTCTCAGGCCCGGGCCGGTAGGCCGCCTATCCGCCCTCGAAATGCGGCAGGTCGAGGTCGCGGTGAAGTTGTCTTTGGCCCTACCCTGATGGACGGAATCCCAAAAACCGTCGCGTGAAATTACGCGAGCGCCCTGCCTGCAACCGGCTCCTCCCGCCTGCGTACATAAGATCCTGAAAGGAGTCGTCCATGCCCACCCGCTCGCGTCTCGCCGGTCTTTTTGCGTTTTCTCTCCTCTTGATGCCGTCCCTGCTGGCCGCCGCCGGGGAGATGCCCGCCGGGAGCGAGGCCAACGCGCCGGGCGCTTCGGCGGCGTCCCCTTCCGGTTTGAAGGAGTTCGTCACCCGTCACACCCTGGAGATCGGGGGGAAGACTTTGCCCTACCGGGCGGTCGCGGGGGAGACGATCTTGAAGGACGACAAGGGAAAGCCGAAGGCGAGCGTCTGGAGCGTTTCCTACCTGCTCGACGGGGTGAAGTCTCCTGCGGATCGTCCGATCACCTTCCTGTTCAACGGCGGCCCGGGCTCGACCGCGACGTGGCTTCACATTGGCGCGTTCGGTCCCGTGCGCCTCAGTCTGGGCGACGATCCTCTCGATGCCGGGAGCCCGCCGTACCTGCTGCGGCCGAACGTCCATAGCCTTCTCGACGTCTCCGACCTGGTGTTCGTCGATCCCATCGGCACGGGCTACAGCCACGCCTTGGGCGAGGGCAAAGACAGCGATTACTGGGGCGTCGACGAGGACGGGGCCTCCATGGCCTCCTTCATCCGCAGCTACCTGACGCGGCAGCGCCGCTGGACCTCCCCGAAATACCTGGCCGGCGAGAGCTACGGCACGATCCGCGCGAGCGTACTGGTGCGCGACCTGTCGCTCGACGTGCTGGACGGCGTCGCGTTCAACGGGGTGATCCTGATCTCCACCGCCATCGACGTCCGCGTCTTCCTCTCCGGCGCGCCGGGCAACGACTCTGCCTATGCGACCGGCCTGCCCACCTACGCGGCGACGGCGTACTACCACAACCAGCTCCCGGAGAAGCCGGCGAACCGGGAGGCGTTCCTCGCCGAGGTGCGCGAGTTCGCCGCCACCGAGTACCTGACCGCGCTGTTCAAAGGCGATTCCCTGTCCGAAGCCGAGACCGCCGCGGTCGCCGCCAAGCTTCACCGCTACACCGGCCTCTCCGAGGCGTATCTGAAGCGCAGCCATCTGCGCGTGTCGGTGGATCATTTCTTGAAGGAGCTGCTGCGCGACCGCGGCGAGGTCCTGGCCATTCACGATACGCGCTTCCGCGGCAAGGACCCCGACGAGGCCGGCGAGTCCGTCGCCTGGGATCCCTTCCTGTACGGCATCTCCGGCCCGTTCGTGTCGGCGATCAATGGCTATTTCACCGACGATCTCAAAGTGGACATGGGGGAGAGCTACGAGGTCTTCCAAGAGCGGGCCGGCGGCGCCTGGAAGCGGCCCGCGCGCGATCAGAACGTCTTCTCGGGCTTCTTGAACACGACGGAATACCTGGCCCAGGCGGCGGCCACGAACCGCGACTTCCGCATCTTCGTGGCGGGCGGCACCTACGATCTGACCACCACCTTCTACGGTGTCGAGCAGACCTTCAACCACAGCGGCATCCCGAAGGACCGCATCACCTTGAAGACCTACGAGGGGGGCCACATGATGTATCTCCGCGAGGCCTCCCTGGCGGCGCTTTCGGCGGACATTCGGGCGTTCATCCGCGGGGGAAAGTGACGCCTCGGCTGCAGGAGAAGTAGATCGAGGGTGCTTTGAAGGTCTTTGCGAACCGCACCCGGAGCGCCGAGCCTATGGGCCGCCCACCACTGGGCAATACGGTCCGCCTGCCGCGAAGCGCGACGGGAAAATCGAAGCTCTAAATTCACCTTTACTCGTAGCGACGCAGCCGTGCGAAAAACTCATCGCCCGAGATCGTCTCTCCTCGATCGGCTTCGGCGATACCCGCTTCAAGCTCGGCCACCTCTTCGGGCGAAAGGTGAACTTCCTCGCGTTCTCGGCTGACGACCCAAACGTCCATGCCGTCCGCCAGAGACGGATCGTCGAGGACGACCTGGCCAGAGACGACGGTTCCGGGAGTGACTCGCATGGACGGATATTACAGGACACCGGGTCCTAAGGCGTCTACGTTTGTTCCTCTACATCTTCCCGTAGCTGGGACCTCCGCCCCCTTCGGGCGGGACCCAGGTGATGATCTCGTAGGGGTCCATGATGTCGCAGGTCTTGCAGTGGACGCAGTTGCTGGCGTTGATCTGGAGCTTTTTGCCGGACGGGGTGGTCGGGTCGGGGACCATTTCGTAGACGGCGGCCGGGCAGAAGCGTTGGCAGGGGTTGTCGTAGGCCTTCGCGCACTGGTCGGCGCAGATGGAGAGGTCGGCCACGTGGAGGTGGACCGGCTGGTCCTCTTCGTGGGCGGTTCCTGAGTTGTAGACGTCGGTCAGGCGATCGAAGGTCAGCACGCCGTCGGGGGTGAAGGGTACGGGATTCGGAATCGAGCGGCCGGAAGGTGAATCGAGCGCGACCATTCGCTCGTGGCCGGGTTCGGTGCTTAGACGATCTTTGAAGCCCCAGCCGCGGCCGTTCGTCACCAGGCCGAGGCCGGCCTGGAGCATGCCGAACGGCAAGCCGTGGTCGAACGCCTGGTGGAAGTTGCGGACCGGCCAGAGTTCCGTCTTGATCCAGCTCGCCTCGATTTTTTGCGGATAGGCGGCCAGGCGCTCCGACGTCGGCTCGCCCGCGAGCAGCGCTTCGAAGATCGTGTCTGCCGCGAGCATGCCGGATTTCATCGCCAGGTGAATGCCTTTAAGCCGCTGGCTGTTCAGCATGCCGGCCGAATCGCCGACGATTAGAAAGCCGTCGCCGTGGGCGCGCGGCATTGACCACCAGCCCCCTTCGGGGATCGCCTTGGCGCCGTAAAACGCCATCTTGCCGCCGGTTAAGAACTTGGCGATCTCCGGGTGGGTCTTCATCCGGTTGAACTGGACGTGGGGATCGAAGTGCGGGTTCTTGTAATCGAGTCCCGCTACCAGGCCGACGATCGCTTGATCCCCCTTCATGCCGTAGAGGAAGCCGCCGCCGAAATTGCCCCAGCCGAGCGGAAAGCCCATGGTGTGGACCACCTGCCCCGGCGCGATCCGGCCCGCGGGGAGATCCCAGATCTCCTTGATGCCGATCGCGTAGATCTGCGGGTTCTGGCCCTGCCCCAACTGGAACCGCTCTTCGAGCTGCTTGGCGATCGTGCCGCGCGGCCCTTCGCCGAGCACCACGACGCGGCTTTTGATGTCGATTCCCGGCTCGTAGTTGGCCTTCGGGCGGCCCTCTTTGCTCAGCCCCTTATCGCCCGTGCGCACGCCCACCACTCGGCCCTCTTCGATCAGGGCCTCGACCGCGGGGAATTCGTGGAAGACGTCGACCCCCGCGGCTTCGACCTTGCCCGACAGCCATTTCATCAGCCGGCCGAGCGAGGCGACGTAGCAGCCGTGGTTGTTGAGCGGCGGCGGGATCGGGAGTGAGAACGATCCCTTCTCGGTGAGGTAGAGGAGCTTCTCCTTGCCCACTTCGGCCTCAAACGGCGCGCTCTGCCAATCCTCGGGGAACAGCTCCTTCATCGCCCTTGGATCGACGACCGCGCCGGAGATCGCGTGCGCGCTCGGGTCTTTGCCTTTTTCGAGCACGGCGATGGCCAGTTCCATCTTCTGGCCGCCGCCCGGGAGGTTCTTGTTGTGCTCTTCGAGCCGCTGCGCCAGCCGGTAAGCTCCGGCGAGGCTCGCTGGACCCGCGCCGACGAAGACGACGTCGAGCTCTAGAGTTTCGCGCGTAGGTGACATCGGGTTCGCTTCCCTTGGAAGGTTGAAATCGGGCTCTTTGGAAACCCGGCGGATGCTAGCACCCGAAGCGAACGGTGGGACGGGGTGGCGGAGCGTTCTTACCGCTTGCGCAACCGGAACGTCTGCGCCGCGGACTCGCCCTGAGCGTCGAGCACGCTCCAGTAGTAGTCGACCCCGGCCTTGAGCTTCACCCGTTCGGCGGCGGGCACCTTGATCCGTTCCGCGGTGGTCTCGGGGCTCTGCCATTGATAGGGCGGGTCGGTCGAAAACAGGAGCACGCGCTTCGGCTCATGGTCGGGGTTGGCGAAGCGGATCTCGGTCGGCACCCGGTCGAGCCGGCCGGTCGGCGCGACCTCTCCGATTGGCGAGGAGGGACCGCCGCGCTGAACGTCAGGACCAGCGGGACCGCCGGGAGCGGGCGGCGAGCCGGAGGCCACCTGAATCGGCGTGATCGTCGGGACGGTGGAGGTACCGAGGAAGAACCCGAGGCTCAAACCCACCGCGAGCATCGCGGCGGCAGCCCAACCGGCATAACGCCAGGGGCTCGGGGGGGCGGCCGGCCGGTGGGACCGGGCGGGGAACGGCACGATCGTCGCCTGGCGTGGCGGCGGAGGGGGCTGGACTTGCCGGGCGGGTTCGGCGGCGCCGGGGTTCGCCCGGTTCCGAAAACGTTGCCAGGCGTCGTCGATCGCTTGGGGCGCCACCGGCTCGGGTTGCTCGAACGCTTCGAGATGGGCGATCTCGGCCGAGCAAAAGGCGCAAGAGGCGGCGTGGGCGAAGACCTCCTCGTCGGCGGGGCTACACGCTCCGGAGCGCTCGGCGGCGACCGCCAGATAGAGCTGCTCCGCCGTAGGGTGCGGCCCGCTTGGACGTGGCGGAATCTTCGGTTCGCTCATGCGGCCCCCGCAAGGTGCTGGCGCAGTCGCCTGCGCGCGTTCCAGATCTGAACTTTTACCGTCGGCACGGACAGAGTCAAGCGCCGGGCCACCTCGCCGTAGGAGAGCCCCTGCTGCACGTGGAGCAGCAGACAGGCCCGCATGCGGGCGGGGAGCACGGCCAGGGCTGCTACGGTGCGCGCCAGGTCCTCTCTCCCGTGCGCATCGTGTTCCGCCGACGGTCGCTCGTCGGCCACCGTGGCCGCCAGCGTTTCGCCGCCTTCCTCTCCCAACGGTCGGTCGAGAGAGTCGGTCTCGGGGGCGCGGCCGCGTCGACGCCATTCGTCGCGCGCAGCGTTTTTCGCCACCGTGTAGACCCAGGCGGCGTAGCTTCCCTCCGCTCGGAACTGCCCTTCCGAACGATAGACGTTCCAAAGAGCGGTTTGACTTAGATCTTCGGCGTCGAAGTGGGAAAATCCCTGGGCGAGGAAATAGCTGCGCAGCCGCGGGTAGAACTCGCGGAAGGTGTCGTGGAAGTCTTCGGGAACGGATGGGTCGCTCGAAACGGCCATCGGTTGGGATGTCATCGTACCTCTAGGCGCAGGAACCGGCTCCGGCGTTTCATTGGACTTCGAAGTTGTCTTTGCGGTTCCAAAAAGCGAACGCCCCGGGGGCGGAACCCTCCGGGGCGCGAGCGGTACGGACGGTGAATCTCTTAGATGCGAACGACGTTTCGGGCCTGCGGACCCTTCGGGCCGTCGACGACGTCGAAGGAGACGCGGTCGCCCTCGCCCAGCGTGCGGAAGCCCTCTGCCTGGATGGCGGTCTGGTGGACGAACACGTCCGAGCCCTTGTCGGCGGTGATAAATCCAAAGCCCTTGGCGTCGTTGAACCACTTGACCGAACCCTGTTCCGACATGAATCGACTCCTTGCAATATGCCGCGCGCTGCCGGGCGGCCCGGTTTGAGAAGCGGAGGAATCGTGGCACAGCCGATCGCACCCGGCAAGAGGGCAAAGGCGTTCTGAAACACGCTCGTCATCGCCAATCGCCGTCGAGCTGGAACGCGGCCCAATGGTAGGGGTGATGGAACGGCCCGGCGAGCATCTCGCGCTGGGCCAGGGCGAGCGCCCGGTCCTTGGGTTCGCCCGCCCCCAAGTGGGCGTAGAACCGGCGCATCAGCTCGGCTGTGGAGCGGTCGGAGACCGACCAGAGGGAGGAGAGCACGGTGCGCGCTCCGGCGTAGTGAAACGCCCGGGTCAGCCCGAGCAGCCCTTCGCCCTGCGCTTCGAGCCCCAACGCGGTCTCGCAGGCCGAAAGCGTCACCAGGTCGGCGGACAGGCGTAGGCGCTCGAAGATCTCCCACGCCTGAAGCAGGCCGTCGTCGCCCAGGCGGCCGGGCCGATCCGGCGCGGAGAGCGCAAGCGCCGAATCGAGCGGGAAGCGAGGGTCGAGCAGCGCATGGCCGGCGAAGTGGACGATCCGGCCTCGCGGCGCCTCCGCGAGGAAACGCGCTTCGGTGGCCTGGGCGCCTAAGAACGACCGGGCGGGCCGGAACAGGCCGGTCACCTGCTCGACCTCGCCGCGGCTCGCCGGCAGCGGTTCGAGCCCGGCGCGAAAGCGCACCGATGGCCGGGGCCCCCGGCTCGCGGCCGTGCCGGGCCGGCCGCCGTAGCGCGGATCGCCGAATGCCACCAAGGCTTCGGCCGCCGGTTTTTCGCTGCGCATCCGGCCGAGCTCGGCGGCGAGGGTGGCGGAGAGCACGGTCGAAAGCGGCCAGCGCTCCGCAAGGAAGAGCGTGCCGGGTGCCGACGCGCCCGATGTGGCCGGCCCGGCCGATCCGGCCGGCGCCACGAGGGCGGCGAACGGCAGTGCCGCGAGCGGGCCGTCGGCAGAGATCCGCAGGCGCTCGGCCTTGTCGAGCCACGGGGCGACGGGAGCGAGCAGCCGCGAAAACAGCCGGGCGCCGAGCGCGCGGAGCGGCCGGTCGTCGCCGGTCCCCTGGCCCGCGAGCAGCAAGCTGCGAAACGCCGCGACCTCGCGGCCGAGCGCTTCGCGGCCGAGCGGGATCGTCGTGACCGCAAGACCTGCCGCCGGGGCGCCGGCAAGCCCTTCCGGCATCAGCACGAACAGCGTCGTCCTCTGCTCGCCGACCGAATAGATCAGGCCGATCTCGCCCGGGGAAAGCGTGCGGCGGGCGCCGGCCGCGTCGAGCGGTACGGGCGCGGCGATCGCGGCGTAGCGCGGCGAGATGCGGCGCACCTTGGCCCGCAGGTTCTCGCGCTCGCCGAACACCCGCGCCCGGCGGGCGATCAGCTCGTCGATCTTGGCCGATTGGGTCGCCGGGTCGAGAGCGCCGATCTCCTGCTCGAATTGGGCGATCCGCCCGTCGATCCGGCGCTGTTGCTCGACCAGCTGGGCGGGCAGCTCGGCGGGGGGCGCGAGATCGCGCTCTCCGAGCAGGTCGAGAAGGCTCCTGGCGCGGAATCGTTCGAGCGTCCGGTAGGCCTCGCCGGGCTGGCCGAGTTCGACCTTCAGCTCGATCGCTTCCCGATAGAACCGCGCGAACTGGGCACGAAAGCGCGTTGCGTCGAGGTCCGATCCGCCGAGGCGCCGGACGCTTCCGTCGAGCGCGTCGAGCGCGCGGGTGAAATGCCCCTCGGCCTGGGCGGTCAGGCCACGCCGCCGTTCCACCCGCCCGAGCAGGCCGAGCGCGTCGGCCTCTTCGACCGCGCCGGGCACCGCGCGCTCGTAGATCGAAAGGGCGCGCCGGATCGCCGGTTCCGCCCGCCGCAGGTCTTCCGGCGTGCCGAGGTCGAGCAGCAGAGCGGCCGCCCGGCGGAGGGGAGAGGCGACCTCCAGCGAATCCGGCAGGGTTTGGACCCCCAAGAGCGCCTCGCCGATCCGCGCCCGCGCCGCCCCGGCATCTCCGCGCGCCAGAGCGATCTCGCCGAGATTGATCAGATCGACCGCCACGAGCGGAGATCCGGGAGCGATTTTCCGTTGCAGGTCGAGGGCGCGCGCCGCGTACCCTGCCGCCCGGTCGGAGGCGCCCTGGGCGTTGGCGACCGTGGCTAGGCTGGTGAGCGCGCTCGCGACCGAGGGGCCGCCGGGGGCGAGCTCTTCGAGGACCGCGAGCGCCTCCTTGTCGCGCGCCTCGGCCTCGGCGAAGTCGCCGCGCCGCTCGGCGACCGAGCCGAGCTGGGCGAGGGCGTTGGCCGCCGTCTCCCCTTTGGGATTGAGCGTACGGCCGGTACGCAGCGCCTCTTCCAGCAGTTCGTCGGCGGAATCGAGATGGCCGCGCGCGATCGCCACGTCCGCCAGGTTGAGCAGGATGCTCGGCACCTTCTGGGAGCCCGGCTCCAGACGCCGGACAAGCAGCAGAGCCCGCTGCTGGTAGCGCTCCGCCTCGTCCAGGCGGGCGCGCAGCCGGGCGAGGATGCCGAGGTTCATGTACAGCGACGAGATGAAGCGTCCCTCCGGGACCTTCCGTTCCGCGGTGTCGAGAGCAGCCCGCAGGTGGAGATTCGCCCCTTCGAGGTCGCCACGGATTCCGGCGCAGGTGGCCAGGGTGTTCTCGGTAAACGCCAGGGTCATGCTGCCCGGCGCTTGCACCACCTGGATTTGCCGCGCCCGGGTCAAAGCGGCGACCGAGGCGTCGAGGTTTTCGCGCTGGAACTCCACGCGCCCGCGCACCGCCCACGCCGCCGCCTCGGCCAAGCTCCCCGGGTCCAGCCGGTGATGGATCTCGATCGCCGACTCGACGTCCTCTAGGGAGACGTCCGGATTCTCGACCGTAATCCGGCCGTCCGTTCGCCGTTGGCGGATCAGGGCGAGGAACCGTTCGTCGTGTCGTGCTTGGGCAAAGCGCTCGGCCGCGGCATAGCCCGCCTCGGCTTCCTTCACCTCATGCGCCTCGGCGTGTAGAGAGGCCTCCCGCAGTCGGTCCCAGGCCTGGGCAAACGGGGTTTTCGAGCGCTCCGTGCCGTAGCGGATCCGCCATTCGTCGGCGTCGAGCCGCACGGTGAAACGCTCGGGTTTGCCGCCGGGCGCGGCGGCATCCCGTTCGATTTGGAGCTCTACCGGTCCGCGCGGCGCCTGCTCGATCTCGAACAGGCTCAACGACAGCGGGTCGTCCGGCACCAGCTCCGCGCCCTGCGGGTTGGCCGGCGGGGCCGGCAGCCGGACGAGCTTCAAGATCCGGTCGCCCGGCCGGAGACCGGCGACCGATCCGACTCCGCCGGGGAGGACCTGCGCGATGACGACCGCCCCGTCCGGCCGGGGAGGGCGGGGCGCGGGGCATGCAGCGAGGGCGAGCGCCAACGCGACGAGCGCCGGAGGCCGGGCGAGTTTCACCGCCAGTCTCCATCGAGTTGGAACGCGGCCCAGTAGTAGGGATGGCGGTAGGGGCCGGCGAGCATCTCGCGTTGCGCCGCGGCGAGGGCGGTGTCCTTCGGCTCGCCCGCTCCCAGATGGGAGTAGAAGCGGCGCATCAGCTCGGCGGTCGACCGATCGGAAACCGACCAGAGGGAGGAGAGCACGGTGCGTGCCCCGGCGTAGTGAAACGCCCGGGTAAGGCCGAGCCGCCCTTCGCCTTCGCTCTCCGTTCCCAGCGCGGTCTCGCAGGCCGAGAGGGTGACCAGATCGGCCGACAGGCGCAGCCGCTCGAAGATCTCCCACGCCTGGAGCAGGCCGTCCGCGCCCGAATCGCCCTGCCGCGCCGCCGCGGGAGAGCCGGCCGGAGCGGGGCTGAGCGCGAGCCCCGAGTCGAGCGGAAAGCGCGGATCGAGCAGGGCGTGGCCGGCGAAGTGGACGATCCGCCCGCCCGGCGCCTCGGCAAGAAATCGCGCCTCGGTCGCGTCGGCGCCGAGGAACACCCGCGCCGGGCGGACCAGCGCCGCCACCGCGGCCACCTCGATGCCGCTGCCGGGCAGCGGCGAAAGCCCCGCCCGAAACCGCAGCAGAGGGCTTGCCCCCCGAATTACATCCTGGGAAGCGGTCCTTCCCGTCGCCCCATATCGAGGATCCCCGAACGCCACCAACGCCCCGGCCGGTGCCTTCGCCGGGCGCATCCGGCGCAGCTCCGCGGCGAGCGTCGCCGAGACGACGTTCGCGATGGGCCGGCTCTCGGCAAGATAGTGGCCGGAGCCGTCGACCAGGGCGGCAAACGGCAACGTCGCGAGCGGCCCGTCGGCCGAAATGCGCAGCCGCTCCGCCGCGGCGACCCAAGGGGCGGCCGGGGCGATCAGCCGCTCATAAAGCCGAGCGCCCGCCTGGCGAATCGCCCGGTCTTCGAGCGTGCCCGGCCCGGCTTGCGGGTGGCCGGAGAGTGCGAGGCTCCGCCAACCGGCGACCTGGGCGCGCAGGGCGTCACGGCCGATCGGCAGAGTCCGGACGATCAGCCCGTCCTTCGGCGCGCCCGCGAATCCTTCCGGCAGCAGGACGAACAGGGTGGTCCGCTGCTCGTCGACCGCGTAGGCGAGCGCCACCTCGTGCGGATCGAGCGTCCGGCGCGCCTCCGCCGCGGCGAGCGGCCGGGGCGCGGAGAGTGCGGCGTAGCGCGGCGCCGCCCGGCGAATGCGTTCGCGCAGGTTGTCGCGGGCGTCGAGCGTCCGGCTGCGGGCGTCGAGCGCCTGCTCGATGCGCGCCCGGTCGCTGTCGGGATCGGCGTTTTCGAGCACCGTCTCGAACCCGGAGAGCTCGGCGTCGATCCGGCGCTGCTCTTCGATCAGAGCGGCGGGGATCTCCGCTGCCGGCGCGAGGTCGCGCCCGGCGAGCAGGTCGAGCAGGCTTCTCGCGCGGAAGCGCTCAAGGATCAGGTACGCGTCGGTCGTCCGGTCCGTATCGACCGCGACCGAGATCGCGTCCCGGTAGAGACCGGCAAAGAGGGCGCGGAAGCGGGCTCGGTCCTGGTCCGCGCCGCCGATCCGCGCGACTTGGGCCTCCAGCAGGTCCATCGCTTCGGCGAAGCGCCGCGCCGCCTCCTCGCGCCGGCCGCGCAGTTTGGCAATTCGGCCGAGCAAGGCCAGCTCTTCGATCTGATACTGGGTCCCCGGGGCGATCCGGTCTTGAATTTCGAGCGCATGCAGCAGGTGGCGCTCCGCGGTCGCGAGATCGCCCAGCTCGACCTCGGTTTCGCCCGCCCGCTCAAACGTCCAGGACGCGTCCATCGTCTCCGGCAGGGCGGCCGCCACCGCGAGCGCCTCTTCGGTGCGGCGCCGCGCCCCGGCCCGGTCGCCGGCTTTCCGCGCGATCTCGGCGAGCAGCGTCAAGTCGTACGCCAGGATCGCCGAACCCGGCGCGGCCTTCTTATGCAGATCGTAGGCGCGGGTCGCATAGCCTTCGGCTCGCGCGGTGGCGCCCGCGGCAAGCGCCACCGAGGCGAGGTTGGTCAAGGCCCTGCCGACGGGAGGGCTGCCGGGCGAGCGTCCTTGGTAGAAAGCGAGCGCCTGTTGAATCGACGCCTCGGCGCTCGAAAAGTCGCCGCGTTGAAGGTACAGCAGGCCAAGGTTCGAATGGATCGACGCGACCGCCGGGCCATCCGGGCCGCGCGTCCTCAAATGGGTGAGCGCGGTCTGCAGGAGGTCCTCGCCCCGTTCGAAATCGCCGCGGTAGGTCTCGATCACGCCCAGATTGATCAACAGGTCTTCGAGTTTCGGCGAGCGCGGATCGGCGTGGCGGATGACCTCCAGAGCCCGGCGGGCGAGGCGCGCGGCTTCGTCCAGCCGGCCGCGATGCCGGGCGGTTACGCCCAAGTTCATCAGCAGAATGCCGGTCGTCTTGCCCGTCGGGGTTTTCGCCTGCGCGATCGCGAGCGCTTTTTGGAACTGCACCTCCGCACCGTCGACGTCGTCGCGGTCGAGCGCCACGTTGCCCAAGGCGCGCAGGGTGGCCGCGTACGCCAGGCTGCCTTCCGCCAGCGTCGATTGCACGGCGGCGGCCTTCTCTAGCGCCGCGGTCGCCGACGCGCCGTCGTTGTTGAGCGCGAGCAGCCGTCCGACCAGCGCGCGGCTCTGCTCGACTGCGGCCGGTCCGACCTCGCCGCCGCCTGAAGGTGCTGCGGACAGGGCGGTGCGCAGTTCGAGCGCGGTCTGGGCGTCGGCCAATCCCCCGCGGACGTCTTCGGCTTCGAGCCGGAATTCCGCCCGGCGAGAGAGGAGGAGCGCGAGGAGCCGCTGATTGGGAAGCTTTCGCGCGGCCTGCTCGGCGGCGGCAAACGCGGTCTCGGCCTCCGGCACCCGGTGTTCCGCGGCCGGCTGTTCGGCCCGTTCGAACAGCTCCCAGGCGCGCGCTGCGGCGGAGGTCGGCCGCTCGGAGCGGAGGCGAATGCGCCACTCGTCGGCCGCGAGGGTAAGGGTCTTTCGTTCGTTCGCACCGCGCTCGACATCGATCTCAACCGGCCCGCGCGCCGCCTGCTCGCACTCGAATTCCGCGACCGGCAGGGCCGCCGTGGGGCGCAGATCCGCGGCCTGCGGGTTCGAAGGCGGGGAGGCCGCACGCCGCAGGCGGACGATTCGATCACCCGGCCGGAGCCCCGCAAGCTCGCCGACACCTCCCGGCAGCACCGCCTCGACGATCACCGCGCCGTCCGGCGATGGCGGCGAAGCCTGCCGGCAACCGGACCCGCCGAGTACCACGGCCACAGTGACGAAAAACAGACTCGAACGACGCGGCGGGTTCATCGTAAACCTCGGGATCGATAGAACTAGACACGGGATCAAGTCTTTAGTGTAGACGGCAAGCCCCAGGGGGACGCTTCAGGGATGGCGGGCGACCGCGCGGGCGACCGCCTGCAACAGCGCGGCGCGCGAGTAGGGTTTCTGGAGAAATGCGGTGCCCTCGCCCAGCGCGCCGCCTCCCAGGGCGTCGCGCTGGGGGTGGCCGGAGACGAACAGCACTCTCAGCTCCGGGTGCCTTCCTTGAAGCTGCTCCGCCAGGTCCTTGCCGCCGAGCCCGGGCATTTCGATGTCGGTGATCAGCAGGCGGGGAGGTTCCTCGGCGGCGAGCGGGAGCGCGGCCTCCGCCGCGTCCGCGACCCGCACGGCATAACCCGCGGCTTCGAGGATCTCGCGCGCCAGCTCGCGCAGCATCTCCTCGTCCTCGACGATCAACACGTCCGTGACACACCGCTCGTGGGTCACGGTCGGCTTGGCGACTCCGGCCCGCCCGGAAGGGTCCGGTATCGATCGCGCAGCTCGATCTGCCGGCTGCGCATAGGGATCTGTTCGCCCTTGAGGATCACCCGCTCGGGAAACGACGTGACCTCCAGCGGATCGCCGTCCCAGATCACCAGATTCGCCTCTTTGCCCGGTTCGAGCGAGCCGAGCCGGTCGGCGACGCCCCAGATCTTTGCCGGCTCGATCGTCATCGCCGCAAGCGCGTCGTTCCAAGCAAGGCCGTTAGCGACCGCGTTGCCCGCCGCCTGCCGCAGGTTGCGGGCGTTGTGCGCGTCGAACGTCGCAAACGCGATCCGCACGCCGGCCGCTTTCATTCGCGCGGCGTTTTCGAGTGTCGCGCCGAGCGTCTCGAAGCTCCCCGGCAGATCGTCGAGCGGATTGAGCAAGACCGGCACGTCCGCCGCCGCGATCTCTTTGGCCACCTCCCACCCCTCGTCGGCGCCCGCGAGGATCAGTTTCAACTTCTCCTCTTTGGCGAAGCGCAACGCGGCGAGCAGGTCGCTCGCGCGATGTGCCTGGATGATCAGCGGCTCCTCTCCGCGCGCCACGGGCCCGAGCGCTTCGAGGTCGAGGCGGGAGAGGGCATAGGAGCGCCGCGCGCCTTTTTCCCAATCGCCCTTGTGGTCGGCCCAATCGCGCGCGTCGGCGAACGCTTCGCGCAGCAGCAGGATCGCGCCTGCCCGCGAGCCGCCCGCCTTCTCGGCTCCCGTCTCGCCGAGCACCGCGAACATCGCGGCAGGAGTCCGGAGCACGAGATCGACGCCGGAAAGCTGGATCACCGCCGCCTGGCCGGCGATCAGGCTCTTGCCGATCTCCGGCGCCACGAGCGCGTGGGTGAGCCCCTCGATCCGGTTGATCGCGATCAAGCTCGACGCTGGGTTGAGCGCGTCGGCGACAGAAAGCGCCGCGGTGATCCGGTCGTTATCGCTCCCCGCATCGGCGGTGGCGTCCACCTGGTTCACCTCGACCAGGCCGATCCGCGACAGCGAATCGAACAGCCCCGGCGTGATCACCTTGCCCGTGGCGTCGATCCGGGTCGCTCCGGCCGGGACGGCGATCGTGGCTCCGACCGCGCGGATCGTGCCGTCCTGGATCAGGATCGCGCCGTTCTTGATCTCGCCCGCGGGACCCATCGTATGGATCGTCGCCCCGACGATCACCACCGGCGGCCCCGCGGCGAGCGCTGGCGATCCGAGGCAGAGGGCGGCAGCCAGAAGGCCGGCAGTGACCGTCATCCCGAGCGAGAGCGAGGGAACTGGGGGTTGGGTGGCCTTGCATCCCGCCGCGCCCGCGGGCAGTTCCTTTGTAGAGCGGAAGCTCATTTGCCACCTCCCGGAAGGCCGGTGCGCGCATCGCGCAGGCCCAGCTCGAAATCGGTGCGCGGCTGGCGCGCCGGGTCGCTGCGATCGTAGATCCGAGCACCGTCGATGAAGACCTGCTCGGCGAGCGCGTAGACCGAGAACGGATCGCCGTTCCAGATCACCACGTCCGCCATCTTGCCGGGTTCGAGCGAGCCGGTGCGCTCGGCGATACCCATCGCCTTCGCCGGGTTGATCGTGATCCAGCGGATCGCGTCCTCGTCGGTGAAATGCTTGCCCCCCGGGTGGCCGTCCGCCGCCTCGTCGCGCGCCAGACGGTTGCCCGCGGCCATCGCTTTGGCGGCTTCTTGGTTCAGACGCTGAATGCCGTCGGCCGAATCGGAGTGGACGATCGCGCACGCGCCCGCCCGGTCGACCAAGGCCACGTTCTCGCGAATGCCGTCGAGCGCCTCCATCTTGAAGCCCCACCAGTCGGCCCACATCGCGGAGCAGATGCCCTCTTGCTTGAGCAGGTCGGCAATCTTGTACGACTCGACCGCGTGGTGGAACGCCGAGATTTTGTAGCCGAACTCCTTGGCCTGGTCGATCATGTTCGCCATCTCGTCGGCCCGGTAGCAGTGGTTCTGCACCAGGATCTCGCCCGAGAGAACCTTGGCGAGCGTCTCCTTTTCCAAATCGCGGTCGGGCGGATCGGGATTGTGGCCGTCCTTGCCTTTCTCGCCGCGCGCGACCTTGTCTTTATAGTCCTGCCACTCCCGGCGGTACTCGGTGGCGCCGATCCACGCCTCGCGGGTGACGGCGATGTTGCCCATCCGGGTGGAAGGCATCCGCCCGCGGCTGCCGTAGACCCGCTTGGGATTCTCGCCGCAAGCCATCTTCAAAGCGTAGGGCGCGCCGGGAAACTTCATCGCCTGCGCGGTGCGGGCGGGCACGTTTTTCACCGCCACGCCCACGCCGCCGATGAGGTTCGCCGAGCCGGGCAGGATCAGCATCGAAGTGACGCCCCCGGCCAGAGCCATCGGAAACTGCGGGTCCTGCGGCCAGATCGAATGCTCCGCCTGCACATCCGCGGTCACCGGCTCGGTCGCCTCGTTGCCGTCGGAGTTCGCCTCCACCCCCGGGGCAGGGTAGACCCCCAGATGCGAATGGATGTCGATGATCCCCGGCGTCACCCATTTGCCCTGAGCGTCGATCACCGTCGCCCCCGCCGGAGCCTCGATCGAGGTCCCGACGGCCTCGACCATGCCGTCCCGCAGCAAGACCGAGCCGTTCTCGATCCGCGGACCGGTGGCGGTCAAGATCGTCGCGCCACGGATCAACGTCACCTCGGAGGGAAACGGCTTATAGGTCGAAGGATACGGATCGCTCCCCACCGGAGCGGCCGTCGCCGTTTTCGTCGCCGCGGCCGTTTTCGGCGGAGCGGCGCCGGCACAAGCCGAGCCGCAAGCGAGGAAGGTGAGAATCAACGCGGAGGCTTGGCGCATCGAGGGGCTCTCCCAGGCAAATGAAGTTCGAGGCACAGCAGATCGGAAAACGGCGTTGGCTGCAAGACGGGGGGCGCTCATACGCTGCTCAGACGCCGAACGCATCCGGATCGCGTCGGACGTGCCGAGCGGCGGCGGCGAAGGGCGAAGAGTCGGCGAAGACTCGCTCCTCAAGGTCGGCCGCGAAGTCTGAGGCCATCGCCTCATCGGATGCCTGGAACTTGTGGAGCGCCTTGAGCAGAAAGACCACGAGAAGGATCTGTTCTTTGCGTCGGTCACGCAAGCGCCGCCGGGCCAGGTGGAAGACGTCGATCGTCGCGATGGCGCGTGGGTCGGCGGCCGCGGCCTCGATCTCCCCAAGGGGAGTAAAAAGGAGATGCTCTTCCGGGCGATCGGCGCACGGATCGAACAGAAGGCGACGCTCGCGCGCTATTTTGCCTTGCGGGTCCATTGCCCGATCGCCTTCCGCGATCAGCGGGAACTGATTCGCTTTGCCGGCCTTCTCCCCTCGCTTCGGATCTTCCCAAGTGGGCTTGTCTTCCAGGCGCTTGTTGCACGGTGCGCAGCAGGGGTAAAGATTGGTCCAGGTGTAGGCGAGCCAGTAGTAGCCGGGATGATCCGTTCGCTCGGCGACCCTCCCTTTGGGTCGGAAATGCTCGACCTCCCAGGCGACCTCGAACAGCGGCGTCTCGCAGTAGGCGCACTTGCGGTAGAACAGAGCTTCGAGAGCGCGGAGCGCGGAAACGTTCTTATAGACATGTTCGGCGATCACGTGCTTCGGCCCTTCGCTCTCGGCCTGCGCAGTCCATCGTGCCGCCTGGGTGAACCAAGCCTCGGAGGGCCGGATCGGCTGGCCCTCCCCGTCGAGTCGATCCCGGTCGATGAAGATCATGCGTGGCGGGAATCAGAGGTCGTACTTCGCGACCAACCCGCGGAGCAGCTTGGAAGTCTCGTTCTCCTGCTCCGAGTACGTTTCGAGCGAGCGCAGCTCGGTGGCCAGGGAGTGCAACTCGCCGCGAACGACGGGGCCGCGCTCTCCTTTGGGAACCGCGGCGAGATCGCGATAGCGGACCAACTTCTCGCGCATTTCGCCGCCGTAGACCTCGCTGTCGAAGATACGCGGATCGGCCAGCATGTCCTCGACCGAGTAACCGGCAAAATCGGGAACGTCTTGGACCGCGACCACCTGATCGCCCTCGCGCTTCAGCACCACCAGCTCCTCGGGCCGTGCATCGAGGGCGACCAGCGGGCTGTGGGTGGTCGCAAAGATCTGCATCTTGGGGAACAGCTCCGAAAGGCGAGGGAGGATCTCCGCCTGCATCGAAGGATGAAGATGCTGCTCGATCTCGTCGATCAGCAGAATGCCCTCGACACGCCCCTCCTCGTCGATCGCCTCGGCCTGCATCGCCCATCCGTAGAGGTCCAGAATCCAGCTGAACGTCAGCCGATAGCCGTCCGCCCACGATTCGAAGGGGATGGTTCCGCCGACCGAAGGGCCGGAGACTTCGATTCCACCGCCCTTGCGGGTCTCGATGGAATCCTCTGGAGTGAGGCCGAGAGCCCGCTTCACGCCGAGAAGGGTGCGGGCGTAGATCTCTGAATCGAAAACGGATTGCAGGCGGTAGAGGGTCAGCTCCGGATCGAGTAGCGCCTGCTCGTACCGGAAAAGCGAAGAGACCGCGGCCGAGGCGCGATAGCCCGGGCTCGGTTCTGTTTTCGTGCCGTAGCGTCCGGCGCCGTAGGCGCAGACGAAAGACTTGTCATATCGGGCTCCGAGATCGAATGCGAACGGGAGAGGTGAATGATGAATGTCTAAGGTATTGGTGAATCGGTCCGCAAAGTTCGCCGCCAGGCGGATCTCGATTTTCCCTTCTGGGCCAACTGGGTCGAGCTTTCCCAGAGGCGTTTGAAAAAGGCTCAGGGCTTCCCCTGGCGGCAACAGACCAAGAGCAACGGCGCGCAGCAGAGTGGACTTGCCGGTGCCGTTCTTGCCGATGATCAACGTGCGAAGCCGAGGCGAACCCTCCGCCGTGCGGACATCGAGCGCGAGATCACGAAAGCCGCGGATGTTGTCGAGCTGGATCCTGGTGATGTGGACGGGCGCGGCTCGTGCCATGGGGTTTCTCCGTTCAAACGACCCCGAAATCCTAACACCCGGGCGGCTGGGAGCGGTTCCTGGGAGCGCCGAGCTCCAGCTCGGCACTCGAAGCGGCGAGGTCGTCCAAGCAGCCGAGCTGGTGCTCGGCGCGGCGATCATTCGCCGCCGGGCGAGAAGCCGTCGCCGTCCTCCCGGTTGGATTCGACGGTCCTTCCCGAGGCGTCGCCGGAGATTCGGTAGAGACCTACGGGCGATCCGAAGACCTCTACCGCTTGTGCGAAGGGATCTCCGGAGTATCCGGAAGGGTTACGGGTGGCAGGGAACTCTCTTGGGTTCGTAGGGATTCTCCTACAGACCTGCGGTGAGCTCCTTCGGAGGAGCAGGAGATCTCTCCGCGCGTCGCGTGGCGCTCTTCGACTTTCCGGAACACCCCTCCGGGCGACCTCGGGGGCGATCTGGCGACTCCCGATGCTCTTCCCTGCTTCCCGTGGACCCTTCCGGACGATCCGGGAAGGTTCTTCGGACGGTCCGTGAGCGGCTTCGGCCGGTGGGGGAACGCAGTGCGCACCGCCTCGCCAATCTTCGATATGTGGTGGTCGGCGCGGGGCGATAGGCGGTTCTGGAGCGGTTCTGGGAGAGGCCACCTCCGCCGAATGCTCAGCCCAACTCCGCCGCGGCGGAATCGGTTGCTTCGCTAGACGTGGCCTAGTAAGGGCAGGTCGGGGAAGTACCGGCGCAAGTATCCGCGGTCGCGGGCGGCGAGACGATCGGCCTGCACCTGGGCATGGGCGGCGATCAGAAAATCGGGAATCAGGTGCTCCCGCGGTCCGCCCCCTTCTCGGTATTTCCTGAAGGTTTGGCCGGCGATCCAGGCTGCCTCGCCTGTAATGGGATCGAGACGCGCGCCCAGGTCGTCGAGCACTTTGTCGAGTTCGGCGCGCATTCGAAAGGCGGGCGCCAGCTCTGCGTAGACAACCTCGCACAGGATGAGCTGCCCTTGCCGCCGCGCCCGAATCAGAGCTTCCATCCACTCCTCAGCCCCGGGCTCCTGGTTGAAGATCGCGAGGAGCACCGAAGTGTCGAGGGCGAGTCTCATTTCTCTTCGACGAGAGCGGGTCCGCGGGTCTCGTCGAGCCACTCTTCAGAGGTCTTCCCGAGTCGGCCGCTCGTGCAGCCCATGAGCGCTCGCATCGCCGTCTCGTCGAATACCGGCACCGCCACCAGGTAAGGGGTGCTCTCGTCGAATTCAAGGATCTGGCCGGCCTTGAGCCCGAGGCGCTGCCGAATCGCCGTCGGGATGGTGATCTGGCCTTTGGAAGTAAGCGTCGCTTTCATGGCACGACTGTAATGAAGGTTGGTAAGGAGATCAAGTAAGCCGCCCGAGCAGTGGGGGGATTCCCAAGGGGGGCTTGCCCCTCTTGGGCGGCTCGGCCGGTCGACAGAGATTCTTATATATCCGACATCGTCGGCTATATATCCAACGGCGTCGGGTATATGAGAATTCGTGTCGGATATATACCGATTCCTGTCGGGCAGTCGCCCATTTACGATTCTTATATAGCCATCGACGATCTCTATATACCCGACGCCGTTGGGGAGCCGCCCGCTGGCGTCGGCTATATAAGAATCGGTCTTCGGCGTGCGTCGGAGAGGAAGGTCTATATAGCTAACGTCGTCGGCTATACAGGAAACGCGTCCGGGATCGCGCGAATCTCCGCACATCGAAAGTTGAACTTTCGATGTGCGAAAGTTCAGCCCGCGCAGCCGCTTACCCTCTAAGGACCGCCAACCCCCGCCTCCACCTGCCACAAATACCGGTACGGCGAGTACCAGCCTTTGAGCGGCATCGCCGCGATCGGGTGAAGGCGCAGGGGGTGCTGCATGAATTTCGCCGTCCGGTCGAGCACGGGCTGGACGTCGGCGATGTAGTGGATGCCGTGCTCGGCGAGGTATTGGTCGAAGCGATGCGCCCGGTAGTAGGGGAGGACGGTCGAGTTCACCAGGCCGTCGAGGTTGATCACCTGCCGGTGGCTGTAGAAGGCGGGGATGCCGGCGTTGAAGCAGCCGATCGCCTGGCCGGGCGGGACGAGATTTTCGAACTGGCCTTGGGAGATCAGGAACTGAAACTGCCAAGGGTAAAGCGACGGCGGATGTTGGTAAAACGACTGGGCTTCGTAGAGCGACAGCGCGAGGAGCAGGGCCGGCAGCGCGCGGCTGAAGAACAGGCGCAGGCGGGTGGGCTCCACTCCTAAGCGGGCGATCCAGACGTAGGTCATCACGAAGATCAAGAGGGCGGGCTGGGCGAAGTACCAGATCTGGATTTCCCAATGGAACAGGCCGTAGACCAGGCCGGTCGAGACCATCGCCGCGAGCAGCCAGACCGATCCGAAGAGGGCGGGCCGGTTCACCGGTTTGCGGCCGATCGCGAGCAGCCCCAGCAGCGCCGGCAGCTTGGCCGCCCAGGTGAATGTGTTGATCTTCTGAAGCGGCGACGCCATCGTCGGCGTCCAGGGCGAGGAGAGCCATTTGACGCCGACGAAGGAGAGGGCGTGGCCGATCCGTTCGCCGAAGTCGAGTACGCCGAGGAAGAGGTCGCCCCAGAGCAGCTTGATCGCGCCGCTGCTCTGCCAGGGCGAGCCGGTCGCCACCCAGCAGAAGACGAACCAGGGAAGGACCAGGGCGGTAAACACGACGCCGATCTCCAGCGCGGAGCGTAGGCAGCGCCGCCAAGGGAGACCCTTGAGGGCGGGAGCCGCGAGGAGGGTGAGGACCGCGAGAATCCCCGCTTCGGTGCGCGCCCAAAAGCAGAATGCGAGCGCGGCGCCGAGCTGGACGTGGAGCGCGAGCGATTCTCCCGGCTCGGCGACGAAGCGCGCCACGGTGCGCAGCAGGACCACGAGAGCGAGCGCGTAGAGCGCCGATTCGACCCCCTGGAGGCAGAGCAGGATCGCCAGTGGGTTCGCGAGCCAGCAGAGGCCGCCGATCAGCGCGAGGCCGGGGGAGGTATAGCGCCGGAACAGGCCGATCAGGGCAAACGCGGTCGCCGCGTGAAGCAGGAATTCGAGCGAAAGTGCGGCGCGCAGGAGCACCGAAGGGGACGGCCAGGCGGCGGCCAGGGGGACGAGCAGCGCCATCCAGCCGGGGTGATAGCCGCTCGCGCGGTTCGTGCCGTCGAACGTCGAACCATCGCCCGCCGCGAAGTGGCGCGCGATTTGGTAATAGTAGAAGGCGTCGTCCGGGACGACGTTGAGCAGGATCTCTTCCGGCTGTGCCAGCAGACGCGAATGCTGGTAGCCGATCGCCCCCAAGACGGCCAGAAACGCCAGGCCGAACAGCGTCGCCCGCATCGATCGCCGCCAGGGCCGCACTCTGGCGCTTCCCCGGCCGGCCGAACCGTCGGGGTCTTCGAGAGCGGGTTCTTCGGAAGGCACCTTTGGATTGTGCCAGATCGGCAAACGGACGGGCAATTCGAGGGCTCCGGCCCCCATGTTACGATCCTCGATCGGTCCGAACTGATTCGATCCCCGCCGGTTTTCGCTCCGGCGTCAAGCCTTCGAGGAACCCGCATGATGTCGTCGATCGCCGCGTCCGCCCCGCGACTTTCCCCCGAGCTCTCGCGCGAGAGCCTGCTCGCCGATTTTCGACTCGCCGTGCGCAGCCGCCACACCAGCCTGCTGGGCCGGCGCGAGGTGCTCACCGGCAAAGCGAAATTCGGCATCTTCGGCGACGGCAAGGAGATCGCCCAACTGGCGCTCGCCCGCGCTTTTCGGCCGGGGGACGTGCGCTCCGGCTATTACCGCGACCAGACGCTGATGATGGCGCTCGGCCTGCTCTCGGTCGAGCAGTTCTTCGCCCAGCTTTACGCCGACGCCGACTCCGAGCGCGAGCCCTGCTCCGCCGGCCGTTCGATGACCGCCCACTTCGCGACCTGGATGGTGGACGAGCATGGCGAGTTTCTGCCCCAGACCGACCGTTTCAACTCCTCGGCGGATGTGTCGCCCACGGGATCGCAGATGCCGCGGCTGGTCGGCCTCGCTCAGGCGTCGAAGCTCTATCGCGAGCTGCCGGCTCTCTCTGACCGCACGGGATTTTCGATCGGCGGCCGGGAGATCGCCTGGGGCACGATCGGCAATGCGAGCTGCGCCGAGGGGATGGTTTGGGAGTCGATCAACGCCGCTTGCGTGCTGCGCGTGCCGATGGTGCTGTCGATCTGGGACGACGGCTACGGTATTTCGGTGCCGAACGAGATCCAGGTCGCCAAGGGGGACCTCTCCGCGCTGCTCGAAGGGTTCCGCCGCGCACCGGACACCCGCGACGGGCTCGATCTTTACAGCGTCAGGGGCTGGGACTATCCCGCCCTGATCGAGACCTACCTCGCGGCGGCCGAGATTACGCGGCGCGACCACGTGCCCGCGGTGATTCATGTCACCGAGATGACCCAGCCGCAGGGGCATTCGACCTCCGGCAGCCACGAGCGCTACAAGTCGAAGGAGCGCTTGGAGTGGGAGGTCGAGTTCGACGGCCTCAAGCGCATGCGCGAGTGGCTGGTCCGCGAGGGATTAGCCGAGGCGGAGCAGCTCGCCGCGATCGACGAAGAGGAGCGGATTGAAGTGCGCGACGCCCAGCGCCGCGCCTGGGACGCATTCCGTTCGCCGATCGAAGCCGAAAAATCGTTCGTGCTCGGTCTGCTCGGCGAGGTCGCGGCGGAAGCCGGCGGCGCCGAAGCGGGCGGCGCCGAGGTCGCAAAGATCGCCGATGATCTCAAACGCCAGCAGGCCGCGTTCCGGCGCGACGTTTCGGCCGCCGCCCACGCCGCCCGCGTGGCGATCGCCGGGGGGGCGGGCCGCGCCCACGGTCCGGCGGCGGAGCGCCTGGCCGGCTGGCGCCGCGGCTTCGATGCCGCGAATTCCGACCTTTACGGCGCACACCTGACCAGCGAGACGCCGCGCTCGCCCCTCGCCCAGCCGATCGTGCCGGCCCGTTACTCGGACGACTCGCCGCTATTGAACGGATTCGAGGTGCTGACCGCCTGTTTCGACGCCGCGCTCGCGCGCTACCCCGAGCTGGTGGCGATGGGAGAGGACCTCGGCCAGCTCGGCGACGTGAACCAGGGTTTCCTCGGCCTCCAGGCGAAGTACGGCGAGTTGCGCGTGGCCGATACCGGCATCCGCGAGGCGACGATCCTCGGCCAGGCGATCGGCCTCGCGATGCGCGGCATCCGGCCGATCGCCGAGATCCAGTATCTCGATTACATCCTCTATGCCTTGCAGATCCTGTCGGACGATCTCGCGACGCTGCGCTACCGCTCGGCGGGCAAGCAGGCGGCGCCGGTGATCGTGCGCACCCGCGGCCATCGCCTGGAAGGGATCTGGCACTCCGGCTCGCCGATGGCCGGGGTGATCCATCTCGTCCGCGGCATCCACGTCTGCGTGCCGAGGAACATGACCCAGGCCGCCGGGATGTACAACCTCCTCCTCCAAGGTGACGATCCCGGCATCGTGGTCGAGGTGCTGAACGGCTACCGCTTGAAGGAGCGCCTGCCCCAAAACATCGGCGAGTTCACCGTCCCGCTCGGCGTGCCGGAGGTTTTGCGTGAAGGAAGCGACGTCACGGTCGTCACCTACGGCGCCTGCTGCCGGATCGCGCTCGAAGCCGCCGAAGCGCTCGCCCGGGTGGGGGTCGAAACCGAAGTGATCGACGTCCAGACCCTCCTCCCCTTCGACCGCGACGCGCGGATCGTCGAATCGCTCAAGAAAACCAACCGCCTCCTCTGCCTCGACGAAGACGTCCCCGGCGGCGCCTCCGCGTCGATGCTCCAGCAGATCCTAGAAATGCAGGGCGGCTACCACTGGCTCGACGCCGCGCCGAAAACTCTCGCCGCCGAAGCCCACCGGCCCGCCTACGGCTCCGACGGAGACTACTGGTCGAAGCCCAACCGCGAGTCGATCTTCGACGCCGTCTACGCGATCGCCCACGAAAGCGACCCGCGCCGCTGGCCGGAGCTGTAACCCGCGATGGAAGGCAAGCGCTTCCTCCGCTCGATTGAGCTGAAGAACCTCCTCTCCTACGGACCGGAGGGGGTGAAGCTGGAGCTGGAGCCGCTGAACGTCCTGATCGGCGCGAACGCCACGGGTAAGAGCAATCTGATTCAGGCGCTGCGGCTGCTCCAGGCAGCACCGAGGGACATCAAGGGCCCGCCGAGCTGGGACAACAGTGGGATCGTGGAGTGGATGTGGAAAGGGAGCGAGGGCGGTTACGCCGAGCTGGCGGTTTCATTCGACGAGTCAGTGATTGAGCCGCCGCTGTCTTACTTCCTTCGGTTTCATGCATTGCGGTTCCCTGGATACGACCGGTTCAAGGTCGATGAAGAGCGCCTTTTCGATACGCCGACCCCCGAGCATCCCAAGCCGAACCCGATCGTCTTCCGCTCGAACGGCGAAGCGGTACTGCTTCGAATGGATGGCGACAGCGTAAACGTAAGGATTGAGGTCAAGGATGACGAGTCAGTCTTCTCGCAGATTCGGGACCCAAGCGCATACGCCTACCTCTCTACAATTGGCGACGCGCTTCAAACCATCTCGTTCTTCGGCGGTTGGAAAACCGGCGATAAGCTCCATCAGGCGCAGCGGGCCGACCTTGCTAGCGGATTCCTTCTTGAGGACGGCAGAAATCTAGGGCTTGCCCTGAGCGATCTATTGAGCCGTCCTGGGTTGCGGGCGACTTTGATCGAAAAGCTTCGGCTCCTCCACGAGTGGGTCGAGGACATCTCACTCAATGTGAGAGGCGGGTTTGTCGAGGTAACACTGCACGAGAAGGGGCTCAGGTCGGCTGTGCCGGCCACCCGCCTTTCGGACGGCACGATGCACTACCTCTGCCTCATGGCCATCCTCCTTCACCCGGAGCCGCCGCCACTCGTCTGCATCGAAGAGCCGGAGCTTGGCCTCCACCCGGATGCCGTTTCTGCGATCGGCGAGCTGTTGGTCGAAGCTTCACAGCGGACGCAGTTGATCGTGACGACTCACTCGCCGAGCCTGCTTTCGGCACTCTCGAACGTTCCCGAGTCTGTCGTCGTCTGCGAGAAAGATGAGAGGGGGACACAGCTGCTAAGGTTGGAGCCCGACAAGCTCGACCATTGGCTGGACGAGTACTCTCTGGGGCACACCTGGCAAGCAGGGGCGCTCGGCGGGAACCGCTGGTGAAGCGAATCCAGATCTTCGTCGAAGGAGGCGGCAGGGACCCCGATCAGAAAACTCAGCTCCGCGGCGGCTTCAGCAGGTTCTTCTCGAAGGCCGGGGTGAGTTGTCACGTTGTTGCTTGCGGGGGGCGGGATGCAGCGTTCAAGAAGTGGCATGCCTCCTGTTCGTCCCGGTCGGAAGCGTTCAACGTCCTCCTAGTCGATTCCGAGGGACCGGTCTCCACCACTCCCCGGCGCCATCTTGTGAAGAACGACCCGTCGTGGCAAATCCCCTCAGGCTGCGACGAACAGCTTCATTTGATGGTCCAAATGATGGAGGCCTGGTTCCTCGCGGATCCTGAAGCGCTGGCGACGTACTACGGCCAAGGGTTCGGCAAGAACGCGCTTCCGGGTCGCCTGGTCGTCGAAGAGGTTCCGAAGGTCGACATCGAGAGCGCTCTAAAGAGCGCCACCGAGAAGACTCAGAAGAAGAGGTACCACAAGATCCGCCACGGAGCCGATCTTCTCGCCAAGATCGATCCCGTAAAGGTCCGAAAGCGCGCACCCCACTGCGAACGCCTGCTGACGATGCTCGCCAACGTCGGCGCCTGACCTCCTACCCGACCGTCGGCCCCTCCAGCTCCTCCTCGATGAACTCCGACAGCGTCTTCTCCTGATCCGGCGGGAGCCCTTCGAAGGCGACGCCGACGCGGAATCTCCGGGTCTTTGGGGCGCGCTGGTCCTCTCCGACGAAGATCACCTTGCCGCCGGGGCGGAAGTCCGAGCCGTGAAAGGAGAGGTCGAGGTCGATCCCCTGGCCGAGCCGGGGTTCGAAATCGGTCGCGATCAGCATTCCGCCACGGGAGAGCTGCAGGACGACGAATTCGCTGCGCGCGGTCAAACCACCTTTGAGCCCCGCCACCGAATAGCGGGGAAATCTTCTTCGTTCCGCATCCACCCTGCTACCTCCCGACAAAATGACTCAAAAGCCAGTTTCGATGTCAGATTCGATGTCATCTTAATCCTGTAGTGCGCGCCGAGGTCCTGGGCGATCCGCCCGGGGTAGAATCTGGGCCTGGGCGGGACCAGCGAAACCACGACCGTCGGCCGGTAGGTCTACGCGAAAATCCGTCGGCGGTTTATCATCCGAGAATGAATCCGAAGAAGCGGCCATGACGAGCGAGCGGCGATTCGACGTAGTGATCCTGGGCGGCGCGATCAGCGGCGGGGCGGCGGCGTTGCTGCTCAAGCGCGAGCGTCCCGGGCTCAAGGTTCTGGTGGTCGAAAAGCAGGCGGAGTTCGATGCCAAAGTCGGCGAGGCGACGACCGAGATGTCGGCCATGTTCTTGACCCGCCGTCTGGCGCTCTGGGAGCACCTCGAACGCGAGCAGCTCCGGAAGGAGGGCTTGCGTTTCTGGTTCTCCAATTCGCGGGTAAAAAGCCACGCCGAGGCGAGCGAATGCGGACCGTACCAGCAGACCGCCGTGCCGACCTTCCAGCTGCGCCGCGATGCGCTCGACGAGCATGTCCTCGCGACCGCGGTGGCCGAAGGGGCCGAGCTGATGCGCCCGGCGCGGGTCGGGAACGTCGAGGTCGGCGAGTACGACCACCGGGTGACGATCGACACCAAAGCCGGCCGCGAGACGGTCGCTTGCCGCTGGGTGCTCGACGCCACCGGCCGCGCGACCGTTCTGGGCAAGAAGTTGGGGCTGATCGACCGCAACGACGCCCATCCGATCAGCGCGGTCTGGGCGCGGTGGGAAGGGGTGCGCCACATCGACGACCTCGCTGCCCGAGCCGGCGGCCCTCTAGCGGCCGGCAACGTCGGCGCCCGGCGCCTCGCGACGAACCACTATCTGGGTCGGGGCTACTGGGTGTGGGTCATTCCGCTGCACAACGGAGAGACTTCGATCGGCGTGGTGTTCGATCGCCGTCTGATGTCGCTCGACATCGCCGGCAGCGGCCGCGCCGCGTCATACGAGGCGCATCTGCAAAGCATCCCGGCGCTCGCCGAGTTGTTGGTCGGCGCGCGGATGCGCACGGAGGATCTCCGGTCGTACTCGCACCTCGCCTACGCAACCCGGCAGTACATGGGCTCGGGCTGGGCTCTATTGGGCGACGCCGCCGTGTTCCTCGATCCGTTCTACTCGCCGGGGCTCGACCACATGGCGTTTTCGGTCGAGGCGACGGTGGCGATCGTGCTCGCCGAGACAGCGGGCGAGGACGTGACCGAGCGGATTGCCGAGCACAATCGGGTCTTCCTGCGCTCGTACTGGCGTTTCTTCGAGGGGATCTACCGCGACAAGTACTACTACATGGGCGAGTACGACCTGGCGTCGGCCGCGATGCTGATCGACACCGGCCAGTACTTCATCTTCCTGGTCAACCCCGCCTACCGGTACTTCAAGCGCTTCCATTGGGTGCCGGTGCTCGGGCCGAAAGAGGCGTTCATCAGCTACAAGATGCTCCACCTGTACAACCGGCGGTTTAAAGTGATCGCCGAAGCGCGGCGCGCGCTCGGCACCGCCGGGGAGCGCAACGACGGCCGGCGCCTCGTCGCGCGCTTCGAGCTGGGTACGGCCGGAGCGAAGATGGTCGCGCGCGGCTTGAAGCTCTGGCTGTTCGCGGAGGTCGATCTGCTTCGCCAGCGAATGCTGGCGCCGTTCCGGCGTCGTAGGCCGATGCCCGAGAGGATGGAAGAGGCGATGCCGGCTATGTCTTCGCGTCGTCCGGAGTCCGGCGCAGAATCGACCTGAAAGCCGCCCCGGCGATTCCCGCAACCGCCAGCGCGGCCAAGCCCCAAGCCATGACCCCGGCGGAGCCCAAGGTACGAAGGAGTCGGAAGGGGCCGCCAGAGACCACCGGCGGCGGTTCGCCGATCAGGATGAAAGCCGACCAGACCTCCGGCCGGTCCCAGCCCGGCGTGGCGAGCAATCGCCGCTTGGTCGCGGCGAGCGCCTCGGCGGGCGGCAGCCCCCGGGCCAGTTGGGCGTAGAACTGGCCCATGAACACGGCGGTCGCCTGATCACCCACGTCCCACAGGCTCGCGACCACCCCTGAAACTCCCGCTGCCAGAAACGCGCCGGAAAGCGACGAAAGCGCGCCTGCGCCGCGTCTCTGGAAATCGCCCCCGAGGGCGGTGCTGCACGCCGACAGGACCGCGAGGTCGGCATGCACCGGCTGGGCGGCGATCTCGGCCGGATCGAGCAGGCCGTCGTCCTCTCCGGCGGGGGTGAGCAGGATCGCCGCGCCGCGCCCGACCCGCTCGTCGAGGACGGTATGAGTCGCGAAATGAAGTACCCGCGCGCCGCGGTTCGCCTGGGCGCGGAAGGCCGCTTCGGTCGCCCGCGCGCCGAGAAAGCTCGAATCCGGAAAGCCCGGCCGGCCGGTCAAGAGCGGCTCGATCTCGGCGATCTCGCGCGCCGCCCCGGGCAGCGCACGAAGAGAGAAGCGGGCGGCGAGGAGAGCCACGGGAGACGAGGGAGCGGGCGGGAGCGGTGCGCCGAAGCCGAGGAATGCCCGCTCGGGGTGCGATTCCGGCCGGGCGGCGAGTGCGAGCGCCACCGCAGCGCTCGGCAGGTAGGAGATCGCGATTTTCCCCACCAAAGGCTCGTTCGTCGCCGGGCGGGGCAGCAGCTCGAACGGCAGGTAACGCAGCTCGCCGTCCGGCGCGATCCGCAGGCGGGAGACCCCGGAGAAATCACCGATCGGCTTGAGCAGGCCGGCGGAGAGCGCGGCGAGGTCCGCCGCCAGAGGCGAGCGCCCCGCCGCCAACTCGCGATGGACGCGCCGGACGGAGAGCAGAAGCGGCGCGCTCGGGCCGAGGTCGAAAAGCTGGATTTTCGAGCCGGCCGCGTCGGCCGTGCCCAAGCGCCAGAGATAGAGGTTTCCCTCGGCCACGAAGTATTCGAGCACCGGTTCGGCGGGGGAGCCGGAGCGCAAGAGCGCCGCGAGGTTCAGGGCCTTCGACCTCGCGAGGGATTCCGGATTCGCCGAAGAGACGCCGAGCGCATCGACCAGTTCGCGGGCCTTGGCGCGTTCGACCAAGAGCAGCGCGCGACCTGCGGCTTGCCCGTCCCCGGCCAAAGCGCTCCGGGCCTCGATCGCGACCGCCGTCTCGTAGACCGAGCGGTGGTCGCCGAAATAGCTCGCCTGGAGGCTGTTCGTGCCGATCTCGGCGCGCGTCGCCTCGATTTCGGCGAGCGCCTGATCGAGCTGGTTTCGGGCACCTGCCAGATCGCCGCGCGCGGCGGCGATTCGGCCGAGACCTTCGCGCGCCGACCACCGCCCTTCGGCCGAGCCGCTCGCTACGGCAGACTTCAAGCAGCGGAAAAAAGTATCTTCCGCCTCGGCCAAGCGCCCTACTTCGATCAACAGGCGACCGAGGTAAAAGAGATCCTGGATCTCCTCGGATTGGTCGCCGCTCGCCTGGGCGAGCTTCAGCGCGGAGCGAAAGTCGGCCTCCGCGCCGGGCCGATCGTTCAGGTTCAAGTGACGGGCAAGCCCCAGGTTGAGTGCCACGTTCGAGGCGCCGGCCCGGTCGCCCGCCTGGGCGTAGAGCTTCGCGGCCTCCGTAAACGCCGCGATCGCTCGGCGCGGGTCGCCCAGGTTGCGATAGAGCACGCCTGCGTTGGCGGCGATCGAAGCGCGCAGGCCGGGATCGAGATCGCCCCCCGCGCTTCCCGTCCCTTGGACCCCGAGCAGGTCGCGGTAGAGCGCGAGCGCCTCTTCATAGGCGCCCAGCTTTTCGAGCACCACCCCTTCGTTGATCCGTGCGATCCGAATCTGATCCGCCGACCAGGGCTCGGCCGCATGCCGGGCCGCCACCGCCGCGGCCTCTCGGTAGGCTTCGAGCGCCCGCCCATAGCGCCCCGATTCGGTGGCGGCGACGCCCAGGTTCGCGAGGTTGATCCCTTCCCCTTCGGCGTCGCCCCCCTGCCGATTGAGCGCGAGCGCTTCGCGAAAGCTCGCCTCGGCCTCCGCGGTCCTCCCGAGCGACTGGAGCGACCGGCCCCGATTGTTGAGCGCCCGGGCGAGCAGAATCGGATCCTTGCCCAGCCGCCGCAGTCGCACCGCCGCCGTGCATTCGACCACCGCATCGCGAAAATCCCCCCGGTCATTCAGGATCGCGCACGCGTTGTTGCGCGCCGTCCCCGCCGATTCCGGATCGATCTTCTCCAAGGCGGGAGCCGCGAGCCGATACGCGGAGAGCGCCTCGTCGAGAAGGCCGTCCTCGTGGAAGGTGAGCGCCCGATCGAACGTGTCGAGCGGAGGCTCCGCCGCTCGCGCGCCGAACGAAGCAGCCCAGAGGGCGAACGCCAGAACCAACCTCAGGATGCAGGGGCGCGCCAATGGGTTTGGTTTGCCCAGGCTAGCTCGCGCATTGAGTCTGGGTCCTTCCAGCAACCAGCAACTGGTCGATGCTTGAGCGTGCACGTCATAGAGTCGCCCAGTCCTCCCATCGAAGGCCAGGGACGCGCGAGAATTCCTTCCGGTTGTGTGTGACCAGCGTGGCCCCCAAGCTCCGAGTGTGGCCGGCGATCTGGACGTCGTAGGCC
>JBBSBW010000060.1:0-35244 GCA_038250865.1 Thermoanaerobaculia bacterium
ACTCCGGCCACGGGAGGCACGGGCAGCCTCGTCTATGAGATCTGCCGCAGCAACGACTCGACCGGCGGGTTCGGCGGCTGCGACATGATCCTCACGCTGAACGGGACTACGTCCTACACGGTCACGGGGACCCACGTGCCGACGGACGGCTACCGGCGGGCCTACTACTTCCTGGCTCGGGACTCGGTGGGAATCTTGGGTCCCTGGAACACGCCGCGCTATGTGCGGGTGGACCGCTACGCGCCCACGATCAGCGCCACCAACGCCTCGGACATTTGGTACCCAAACCGTACAGCGACGGTTTCAGCAAGCGATGCCACGGGCGGAGCGGGCGCCAATTCAGGACTCCTGGACGTCCGTTATAGCTGGAATACCTCCCTCGATGCCGGGTGTTCGACGGGCACGGCGACCTCATCAGGGGCAACGCTCACGGCGCCAGCCGGCGAAAACCAGCTCTACCTGTGCGCCAGAGACAACACCGGCCGGGTAACGCACTGGAACGGTCTCTACAGGGTGGGAACGGTCGATCCGCCGCCCGCGCCGAAGATCACAGTGACGCAAGCGGCGACCGGCGCCATAGTGGCGAAAGACAGCGTGGTGATCTACGCGCCGAACGTGCCGGCGAACACGGTGAACTCCCTCCAGTTCAACATCGCGAACACGGGCAACGCGACGCTCACGATCACCTCGATCGTGGTGTCCGGCACGGGTTGGACGCTGCTCGGCGCGCCGCCGTTGCCGGCAACCATCGCGATGGGAGGCGTCGCCAGCTTCCAAGTGAGCATCGTTTCGGACACCGGTGGCACCTTCACGGGTCTGGTGTCGATCGGGAGCAACGATTCGACGAGCAACCCGTTCAATTTTACGGTGCAGGCGACCGTCGATGAAGAGCCCGAGTATCCGATCATCACGCCTGACGACCCAGGAACCGACGAAGACCCGGTCATCGTTGCTGCCCAGCTGCCGGACACCCTCGGACTGGACCTCGACGCCGGCAACATCGATCCGATTTTTTTCGACGAACCTCTCGCGCCGGGGGACCCACCTCCCCAGGTTCCTGCCGGCACGGTCATACCGCTCGGATTGATTAGGGATACGGACTATTTTTCGTACTACGGTCGGCTGACCCCACTGGTCGGCGTTTCTGCCGATACCGCCTGCCACATGCACCTCGGCAACGGCGACATCTGTCGTTACAAACTCGAGCCGAACAGCACGTTGCACAACTACCAAAAGGTCCTCCTCGATACCAACCAGAAAGGGCTGAACAAGATCCGCCTTTGGGTGGCGATCAACGGCGGCAACTTCGTGGATCCCCGCACCGATTGCAGGACTCGAAAGCCGAACAAGGAGGATCAGCCGTTCGTCTACACGCCGAACGCCGCCGGTCCCCGCGGCATCGGTACATGGCGCCTGGACCAACACAACGACGCCTATTTCAACCACCTGAAAGAAGTGGTCCAGTACGCGAGAAACCTGAAACCACCGATGATCGTCGAGGTTACGTTCTTTGCTCCTTGGGAGGCGGTCTGGGAGCTTGGACCCTGGCATCCGGACCATGGCCGGGATGCGTCGGGCGCTATCGGGTTCACCGACCGGAGCTACTTCGTCAAGAAAGACACGAACCCGGCGACCTCAATCCAAAACGAAAAGATGCGCTTGTATCAGAAAAAGGTAATCGATTGGACGGTCGACGCCTTGATCGGTTTCGACAACGTCTACTGGGAAATCGCGAACGAACCTGAGGCGACGAAAACAAGCACGCCCAAGTGCGGCCCTGATTTGAATCCGACCATTATCGGGCCACAGCCTATGACCGCCATGCCGGCCGACGTCGCCCTCTGGCAGGCTGATATGATCGATCACCTGAAGACCTACGAGAACGGAAAGCTCGCCGCGGCTGGCCTCACGCGACGCCACCTGGTCGCGGTACAGCCGTTTTCGACCGCCGGTGCGAATCTGGCGAGGGACAATCCGGACATCATGGTGATCAACGGTCATTACACCACCGTAGCTACGAGCAACGGTGGCCTCGGGGCGATTACTCTCGCGCAGACCTACGCTTCGACAATGAAGGGAAAGGGGTTCAACGAGGGAAAGATCTCGGCGATCGCCGGAAGCCAGGGTATCTATGCCCCTGCGAACGCCCCGGCAGCCAGCGAGTTCACGGATGCACCACGAGTTCGGTCGGTGCGCGCCGAAGCCTGGGAGTTCATGCTCAGCAGTGGCGCTGCGTTCGACCATTTCGGTTACAACTATTCGTCGCCGGTCGGGGCGGCTGTGCGGACCCAGCTCGGCTCATTGCGCAGCTTCCTCGACGCCTGGAATCTCGTAGGAATGAAGACCTCTGCCAATCCACCTGCCTGGATCGGCCTCAAGTCGCACCTGGAAGCTCTAAACGAGAACGTCCATTGGGCCGCGTTGGAGGCAAATCCGGGTACAGCTCGCCGCTTCATCGCCTACATCCACCATAGCCGCACTCGGTCCGGCCTGGCGTTCCAGGGTTATCAACCCGTGTTGGGTTCCTATGATACCGATAATCTGTACCTTTGTCTCGGTCCGGCAAGTGGTGAATTTACGGTGAAGATCAAGAATCTTGAAACCAATGTGGAAAAAAGCTTTCCGGATGCTCCATGGACCGGGACAAGGGCCTGTAATCCTCGGCAAGCACAAGGCCAAAAGCTTGCCATAGAATCGTACACCTACGACGTTCTGATCACGGTCGTGGAGAACCCCTGATGCGAGACACGCCTAGGACCCTCCGATGTCTCCCGCTCCTCGCCGCGATCGCTTTCGGCTTCGCCACGGAAAAACTGCTCGCACTCAACGAGATCTCCCAGCTTTCCCACCCTCTCACCTCCGAGCAGGTCGCTTGCGACCAGGCACAGCTCGAACGGCTGCAGAGTCGGATGGTGATGTCGCCGTTCCAGGGAAGCCTGATTCTCTGGCGCTCCGGACGACAGGGGGGGCATTTCGGAGGTCTAGCGGTGACACCGGGCTTACGGCCGGGCGACGCCGAGCCTAGAACCCGAAATGAAAAGCAGCTCACACTCGATCTCTCGATTGAATCGGGGGGCGACTTCCTCAATCCTCGTCGATCATTGCTGCCGCAAGCGATCCTGGCTCGGCGAAGCGCGGCGACGAACCTCGATGCGGGCGCGGAGCCGACGCTCCAAGTGACGCTCGACCTCGCGCCGGCCGTTCCGAACCAGTTCCTGCCTCGGAGCCCGATTTCGATCGGCAGCCGGAGTTCCGGTTTCGGCGCGGCCGACGGCGCCGGTCGGGGGTTGGCGATCGACGATCTGGCGGCGGCGTGCCACGGCGATCTAACCGATTTCGACCTGCGGATGTTCGAAATCCTGTCGAGAACCTTGCGGGCGACCCGATGTCTGACCGTGCCGGAAAGTTGCAACCCGCCTGACGAGTTCAATTTCAACGTCGTCCTGTTTCGCGGCGAGGCACCCGGTACCTATCGGGCCAACGTCTACATCTACTCTCAAGATTGTCCGGCAGCGCCGTGTGAGACCTCGTCCGTATTCGAGCGGCCAGAGATTGAGGTGGCCGTCGAAGTGGATGGCGAAGGGCGCTTGCGGGCCGGCCGTGCGCGATTTCTGCCGTATTGCCATACCCCCGAAGTCCGGGATTGCACGCTCGACTTTGGAAACGGCCCCTGGGCGGTCTACATTCTGCCGCCGATCTGGGCTGGCCACGAGATTCAGGGTGGCGCCGAATTTCAGAAAGGCAGCTTTCTCAACCTGCTTGGCGAGGGCTTTCCCGAGGACGTCCTTACCACCACATTCGAGTGGCCTATCCTGCTTGCCGGCACGGCCTGGAGCGGGCCTTTGCGGTGAGCACTGCGCGGGCGGCCTTGCATCCGCCATGGGTGAAGGACGCCTTCACGCCTTACACCAAATCCGCCATCGCCCCCAGCATCTCCCCCACCGCCGCCGTCATCCCGATCAGCACCGCCCGCGAGACCAGCGCGTGGCCGATGTTCAGCTCTTCCATTCCTTCGATTCCCGCGATTGGGCCGACGTTTTCGACCGTCAGGCCGTGGCCGGCGTAGAGGTGGAGGCCGGCGGCGCGGCCCAGGGCTCCGGCGCGGGCGACTCGGGCAAGCTCCTGATCGCGGGCGGGGCCTGGGGCGGCTTTCGTGTAGGCGTCGGTGTTGATTTCGAAGCCGGAGACTCCGACATCCTTTAACTGTGCGAGCGGCTCGATTTGATCCGGATCGGGATCGACGAAGATCGAGACCGCGATGCCGGCGGCCGCGAGGCGCTCGGTGGCGGCGCGGACTCGGTCGCCGTGGAGGCGGAGGTCGAGACCTCCTTCGGTCGTCACTTCTTCGGGGCGCTCGGCGACCAGGGTGACTTGGTGCGGCCGGACGCGGAGGGCGACTTCCAACATCTCCAGCTCCGCGGCCATTTCGAGGTTCAGCTTGCCGGCGAGCACCGGGCGTAGCCGCTCGACGTCGTGATCTTGGATATGCCGGCGGTCGGCGCGCAGATGGACGGTGATGCCGGTCGCCCCCGCCGCTTCGGCGAGGAGCGCGGCTTCGACCGGGTCGGGATAAGGGGCCATTCGCGCCTGGCGCACGGTCGCCACGTGATCGACGTTGACGGACAGACGGGGCAGGCGCAGCGGCGAGGGCCCGGAATCCGCGCCCATCTAGCGTTCGACCTCCGGCTCTATTCCCGTCGTCTCTTCCGGCGCGCGGGCGATCAGCACCGTTTGCTCGATCGGCAGCATCGTGCGATGCAGCTTCTCGCCGAATGTGCAGTTGACCTCGTAATAGCCGCCGTCCGAGATGCGAACCAGAGTGCCCAGGTGCCCTTTCAGGCCCAACAACTCGTTGTGGATGAATACTTCTGCCGGCAGATCCATCGCTTGGGTTTTCAACCTCCGCCCTAGTCGTCGTGAAAGAAGCCTTCGTCCTTGTATTCCTTGAGTTTCCTTTGCAGCGTCCGCAGGCCGATGCCGAGCAGGTCGGCCGCGCGCGCCCGGTGGCCGCCGGTCTTCTCCAAGGTTTCGAGAATCGCTTGGCGCTCGATGTCGGCCATCGTCTTCGGCCCGCCCGGCGTCATCGCCGTGGGAGTGCTTGCGGCGGGGGTCGGCTCATAAGAAGCCTCGGGACCCGGGCTCACATAAGCCGGGCCGATCGAGGCCGATCCTCCCGTCCCGGGACCATAGGAAACCGGCAGCGCCACGCCCGAAGAGTCGCGCACCTCGGGCGGCAGATCGCGCAGGCCGATCGTGCCGGAAGCCGCGAAGATGACCATCGACTCGACCGCGTTTTTGAGTTGCCGCACGTTGCCCGGCCAGGAGTAGCGGACCAGCAGCTCCAAGGCTTCGGGGGCGACCTTCTTCGGCTCTTTGCCGTGCTCTTGGCCGAACGCCTTCAGGTAGTGCTCGAGCAGGAGGGGAATGTCGGTCGGCCGCTCGCGCAGCGGCGGGATGCGCAGGGTGACGACCTTTAGCCGGTAATAGAGGTCCTCGCGGAAGCGCCCTTCGGCGATCTCTTTTTCCAGATCGCGGTTGGTTGCGGCGATCAGGCGGAAATCGACGTCGATCAGGTCGCTGCCGCCCACCCGCATGACCCGCCGCTCTTCGAGCACGCGCAGCAGCTTGACCTGCAATTCCGGGTAGAGCTCGCTGATCTCGTCCAGAAACAGCGAGCCGCGATGGGCCAGCTCGAACTTACCGATCTTCCGCGCCACGGCGCCGGTGAACGAGCCGCGCTCGTGGCCGAACAGCTCGCTCTCCAGGATGTCGCTCGGGATCGCGCCGCAGTTGATCGCCAGGAACCGCTCGTTCCTCCGCGGGCTCACCCGGTGGAGGGCGTTGGCGACCAGCTCCTTGCCGGTGCCGCTCTCACCTTGGATCAACACCGTCGAGCGGGTCGGGGCGACCAGCTTCATCTGCTCGAACAGCCGCTCCATCGCCTCGGAACGGCCGATGATGCTCTCGAAGCCGTAGCGTTTGTCGAGCTGCTCGCGGAGGACCGTAACCTCCTGGCGGAGCTGATCCTTCTCGATCAGGTTCATCGCCCGCTTGCGCAGCTCGTAGAGGTCGACCGGTTTGGTCAGGTAGTCGTCGGCGCCCACCCGCATCGCCTCGACCGCCGACTCGATCGAGCCATAGCCGGTGACCAAGAGGACCGCCAGCTCGTAGCCGCGCTCGCGCACCTGGTTTAAAAACGCGAGGCCGTCGACGTGCGGCATGCGCAGGTCGCAGATGGCGAGCCTCGCGCCGTCGTTTTCTTCCAGAAATTCAAGCGCTTTGCGCGCATCGTCGAAGGTGCGGACGGCGAGGCCCGCCTTTTCCAAGGCGATCGCCATCGATTCGCGGGAGCCGGTTTCATCGTCGATGACGAGAACGAGAGGACGGTCGGGAGCTGAAGCCATAGAGGTCATTTTGGCACGTTCCGTTGATCTACGCGCGCCCGCGGGTCGTATTTCAGTTTGCCTCCTCGCTCCTTCGGGCGCCTTCGGCAGCGTAGACTCCCCAACCACGATGAACCTCCCCTTCGGCCCTCCCCCCGGCGAGCACGTCGAGAGCTTGCAGGGCGCGATCGAGCGGATCGTCTTCCACAACCCCGAGAACGGCTGGACCGTGCTGCGCCTCTCGGTCTCGGGGGAGCGCGAGCCGACGACCGTGGTCGGCGCGCTCGCCGGGGTTCGCGCGGGCGAGACGTTGAGGCTGGAAGGCAAGTTCCTCAACGATCCGAAGTTCGGCCGCCAGTTCCGGGCGCACTCGTTCCAGACCGTCGCCCCCTCGACCCTGACCGGGATCGAGCGCTATCTCGCCTCCGGAATGATCCGGGGCGTCGGCGCCGAGATGGCGAAGCGGATCGTCGCGGTGTTCGGCCTTGAAACCCTCGACGTGATCGAGCGCAGCCCGGAACGCCTGACCGAGGTGTCCGGCATCGGCCGCAAGCGAAGCGCCGACATCCGCAAGGCGTGGGACGAACAGCGCGGCATCCGCGAGCTGATGGTGTTTCTCCAGTCGCACGGGGTACAGACCGGCCACGCGGTAAAGATCTACAAGCGCTACGGGTCGGACGCGCTCGCCGTGGTGCGGGAAGATCCGTTCCGCCTGGCGACGGACGTCTTCGGCATCGGTTTCAAGACCGCCGACCGGATCGCGTTCGCGCTGGGCTTGCCGGCCGACGCGCCGCGCCGGTTGGAGGCCGGCCTGCTCCACGCTCTCGCCGAGGCGAGCGACCGGGGACATCTGTATCTGCCGAAAGAGCGCCTGTTCTATGACGCGGCAACTCTGCTCGGCGGAGTCGATCCGGAGCTGCTCGCCCGGGCGCTCGCCGAAATCGCGGGCGACGGCCGGGCGGTGGCCGAAGCCGATCTTGCGGAAAAGGCCGAATCGAAGGGGGAAACGAAGCGCCCCGGCGAGACCGCCGTCTATCTGTCGACCCTCCATGCCGCCGAGACGGGCCTCGCGGAGCGGCTGAGAAAGCTCTTGCTGGGACCGCCCGCTCCACAACCGCTGGACATCGATCCCGAGCGCGCGCTCGCCTGGCTCAAGGCGAAGCAAGGAATCGAGCTTGCGGACCAGCAGCGCGAGGCGATCCGGCGGGGCTTGGCGAGCCAGTTGCTGGTGATCACCGGCGGCCCGGGAACCGGCAAGACGACGCTGATCCGCGGCCTCGTGCGGATTTTGACCAAGAAAGGCTTGAAGATCGCGCTCGCCGCCCCGACCGGACGGGCGGCGAAACGGCTCTCCGAGGCGACCGGCGCCGAGGCTTCGACACTCCATCGCCTGCTCGAATTCGACCCCCGGTTGCGGCGATTTCAACGCTGCGCCGATCTGCCGCTCGAAGCCGAGATCACGATCGTCGACGAGGCTTCGATGATCGACGCCCAACTGGCCTTTAGCCTCGCGAGCGCGCTGCCGCCGCGCGCCCGGTTGATCCTGGTGGGCGACGTCGATCAATTGCCTTCCGTCGGCCCCGGCAGCGTGCTCGGCGACCTGATCCAATCGGGAGCGGTCGACGTCGTCCGCCTGACCGAGATCTTTCGCCAGGCCGAGAAAAGCGCGATCGTGACCAACGCCCACAAGGTCAACCGGGGCGATATCCCGGAGTCCGGGCCGGCCGGCGGCGACTTCTTCATCATCGAACGGCGCGATCCTGAGGAGATCCTCCAGATGGTCGTGCATCTGGTGGCGGAGCGGATTCCCGCGAGCTTCGGGTTCGATCCGTTCACCGAGATCCAGGTGCTCGCGCCGATGAACCGCGGCCTGCTCGGCACCGAGCGGCTGAACGCCGAGCTGCGCGCGCGGCTGAATCCCCACGGCGCGCAGATCGAACGGGGGGGACGGCTCCTACGCGTCGGCGACAAGGTGATGCAGATCCGCAACAACTACGACCTCGAAGTCTGGAACGGCGACCTTGGGCGGATCTCGGGGCTAGACGAAGAGGAGTCGAAAGTGACCGTCAGCTTCGACGGTCGCGAGATCGAGTACGACCTCGCGACCCTCGACGAGTTGCAGCTCGCCTACGCCTGCACGATCCACAAGGCGCAAGGGAGCGAATATCCGTGTGTGGTGGTGCCGCTCCACAGCCAGCACCACCTGCTGCTGCAGCGGAACCTGCTGTACACCGCGCTCACCCGGGCCAGGAAGCTCGCGGTGCTGGTGGGCGAACCCAAGGCGCTCGCCGCGGCGGTGGCCAACCGCCGCAGCGAGCCGCGCTTCACCCGCCTGGCCGAACGGTTGCGCGGGTAGCTGCGTCAGGCGCCGGTCTCGTCAGGCTTCGAAGTTTCGTCCTCTGCGTCCTCGGCGCCCTCGGCGTCCCCCGCATTCGTGGCATTCGCGGCGTCTACCGAAGGCGGAAGGATCGGCGACCCCGGGATCGGATCGATCGGCGGAATCGGCGGGACTGGAGCCATTGGAGCCATCGGATAGGACTCGTAGGGGGAAATCTCGCTCCCCGCTCCCCGCGGCCGGCGCGGCCCCATACCGAACCGGGTGAGGATCACCGCGCCGAATCCGAACGTCCAGGCGACGTAGGTCAGCAACATACCGGTGATCGAAAAGAACCAGCCGAAGAGGTCGAGCGGTCCCGATCCGAGACCGAGCAGACGCCCCATGATTCGACAGACCTCGATCGCGAACAGGCCGACCAGAGCGGTCGCCACCGCGCTGCCGAAGTGCCGGTCGAACCGATGCTCGATCAACCGACCGATCCGCAACGCAAAGCCGGAAAAGCCGATCAGACCGCCGATGATCAGCGCCAGAGCCAGGAACGGATAGAGGATCAGCAGCGGAATCCCGATGATCGAAACCACCAGGATCACCGTCCCCAGGACGAACAGGGGAATGAACAACAGTTGGGCGAGAAAGCCGGCAAGGCCCGCCTGCCAGAACTCGTGGGTCAGCTTCGCCTCGATGCGCGCCACGGGATCGCGGCCGACGGCCACGGTGACCGCGACCAGAAGGCCGAGCAGGGCGAGCGTGAGGATCGACCACATCAAGCGCATGGCTCCGGCGAACGGACTCAACCAAGGCCAGAAATCGAAATCGTGATTGCCGCCGATCTGGATTCCCGGGCCGGCCGCCTGGTTGATCCGACCATGAATCTTGGCGCCCGGCTCCCGTTCGACCGTACCGCCGACGCTCGTGACGTCCCCGTCGACTTCCGCCTTGGGTCCGAGGTGTACGTCGCCACCGACCGAAAGCACATTGCGGCCGACGTGGCCGTTCACCTTCACGTCGCCGCCCATCGACGTCACGTCCCGCCGCACCGAACCGTCAATGGTCGCCGGACCGCCGATCACGACGACGATGTCGGCCTCTTCGTCGGAATCGACGTGGGCGCTGCCGGAAAAGCGCAAGACTTTGCCGATCCGCACCCGATTGGATGAGTCGGAGCCGTCGCCGCGGTTCGTCCCCTTGGGCAACTCAGGAGCGCCCGGAGTGCCCGGAGTGCTGGGGGGCACCGGCACCGCCGGCAACTCGGTGACCGCTTCGTCGGTCGACTCCGCTGCATCGGCCGCATCGGCGCCGCCCTCCTCAACAGCGTCGGCACTCGGCGATGTTGAAGGGGGCGCAGAGGGCGCAGAGGAGGCTATAGGAGACGATCCGCCAGACGACGAGAAGCCGAAGAGCGCTCGGCGCTCAGCCACCGGCAGCGCCAGCAGCCGAAGCAGCGGTGCCGCATCCGCCCCCAGCCAGGCGTTGAGCACGCTGTCGCTCACCCGCTCGCCATTGACCGCGATCGAGGAGCCGCTCACCTCGATCGAACGGACCCCCGATCGCTCGACCCGCGGACGCAGCATTACGCCTTCGCGCAGAGGCAGGATTTCGTAGCGGTTTTCCAACTCTTGCCGCAGGGGGTTGGCCGACGGAGCGGCGCTCGACCGGCTCGAACCTCCGGTTTGCGCCGCCGCCGGGACCGTGCTGAGGTGAAAGGACAACGCGGCCATCGCCGCCACCGCCGCCACCGCCGCCAAAGCCCGACGAACCGATCGCCGGGCGGATCGCTCAGAGAACCATCGTTCAGAGATCCATCGTTTAGAGATCCATCGTTTAGAGATCCACATAGGACCAACTCCTCTCACGTCGAATCAGGGTCTGGAGGAGGGTGAGGGCACCGCCCGCCACGGCGACCAGAATGGCCAGGCTTACGACCACCGTCGGTTGTCCGAACGGCGCCGCCAGCGTCCGGCGCATCGCACCGAGGGCGTCGGCCCAGCTGGCGAGAACCACCAGCGCGTCGGCGAACCGGCGCACCAGATCCGCGGCGAGCCCCACGCTTCCCGAAGCCGAGGGGCGCGGCGCGAGCCACCAGACGAGCGGCACCAGCCAGAGCGCGGCGCACCCGGACAGAGTCACGCCGCCGAGCACCAGGGCTCGCGCCCAACGCCGGGCAAAGGCCCCTTGCGGTCGGGCTTGGGCACGGACGTCGGTCATCACCCGGGCGGCAAAGCCCGGCGAGGGCGAACGGTCGGGAAGCTCTGCCGCCAACGCCGCAAGCGCCGCTTCAGCGGCCTCGTCATCAAGGTCCTCTTCGGCGGCAAGCCAGCGGGTCAGAAGCTCAGGGGTCGAACGGTTCATCGCATCCTCCACCGAGCCTTACGGCGGCCGGTCGCTCCGAGTTTCGTCGCTTTCCGTGTCGCTCGCCGGGTGGTGTCCTTCGCGGCGGCTCCCTGGAGTCCGGGCGCGGGAGACGCTAGCGCCGAAGCGGGGCCGTTAGGCCGGTCAGCTTCGTGGCGATCGCGGGGCGGACGCGGTTGACCGGTTGGGAGAGAAACATTTGGTGGCTGAGCGCGGCAAGGCAGCGATGGGTGATCTTGCCGATGCTGCCCGAGCTGTAGCCGAGCTTCTCCGCCACCTCCTGCGGTTCGTAGCCGAGCAGGAACCGGAGCCTTAAGACCTTTCGGCATTTGGGCGGCAGGCGCTCGATCAAGCTCTCCAGATCGGCGAGCAGCTGCTCGCGCTCCTGGGGCGGCGCCATCGGCGTCGCCAGCCATTCGAGCAGCGTCTCGTCGACCGCGTCGTACAGGCCGCGGCGCCGTTTGCGCCAGTACATCAGGCACTTGCGCTTGAGCGTTCCGAGCAGCCAGGCTTCCGGGTCGTTGACCTCGTGGGCGCTGTAGAGGAGCGAAAAGAAGGTGTCCTGGAACAGATCCGCCGCGTCGTCGGTGGGGATGCGATAGAACCAGAGCAGACCTTTGAGCCGGGGCTCGACTCGTTCTAAGAGTTCCTCGAACGAATTCGCAACCGGCGCTGGCTGTTGATCCTGCATTTGTCTTGTCCAAAAGTTTCCGAAGACGGTATCACGAGGCCGACGGCAGGGCGAGAGCGCCTGCGTCACTCCCTCGCAGGCGGTCCCGCACCAGCTGCATGTCTTCCCAGGTCGGGCGCTTGAGCGCCGGATTGCGCAGCAGGGCGGCCGGATGGTACGTCACCATGGTCGGCACGCCGAGCACCTTGAACCACCGGCCGCGCATCCGCCCGATCGGGTCCTCGTTGCTCAGCAGCGTCTGGGCCGCGATCCGGCCGAGCGCCACGATCACCCGCGGCTGGATCAGCTCGACCTGGCGCTCCAGATACCCGCGGCAGGCGACCACCTCGTCGGGCTGAGGATCGCGATTGCCCGGCGGCCGGCATTTGACGACGTTGGCGATGTAGACCTCTTCGCGGGAGAGCTCGATCGCCTGGATGATGCGGGTCAGCAGCTCCCCCGCCCGGCCGACGAACGGCAGCCCCTGCTTGTCCTCTTCGGCCCCCGGACCTTCGCCGATGAACATCAGCTCGGCGGCGGGGTTGCCCGATCCGAACACCGTCCGGGTGCGGCCCTCGCTCAGGCGGCAGCGGGTGCAGACGGAGACGCGCTGCTCGATTTCCGCCAGCTCGGCGACGCGCGCGGCAAGATCGGCCGGGGCGATACGCCCGATGCGATCGGTGCGAGGGGCGACGTCGGTGACCGGACCCGGCGAGGCCGATCCGTCGGCCGACGCTGCCGAACGCTCCGCCCCGGCCGCGGATCCGGAGCCTGGTGCCGGAGAAGCGACGTACAGATCGCCGTAGCCGATGTCGGCCAAGTATCCGAGCAGGTCGCGAAGGGCAGGATCGACTTCCGGCCGACTCATCGGCGGACCGCCGCGGCGCCGAGCGCCGGAGTGAACAGATCGAGCAGCGCGGCGGCGACTCCCGCTTTGCCCTGCCGCGGAATCGCTACCGGCTCGCCCTCGCGCGGCAGGACGAGCACCTCGTTCTCGTCGCGCCCGAACGCGATGTCTCCGCGCGAGACGTCGTTGGCGACGATGAAGTGAACGTTCTTGCGGATCAGTTTGCCGCGGGCGTTTTCCTCCAGACGTTCGGTCTCGGCGGCGAAGCCCACGCGGACGGCGGAGGGCGCGATCCGGGAGAGCCCGGCGAGGATGTCCTCGGTCGGTTCGAGGTCGAACACCGGCACCCCTTGGTCCTTCTTGATCTTCTGCCCGGCCGGCACCTTGGGGCGAAAATCCGCGACCGCCGCCGCCAGGATCACCAGGTCGGCGCCGGGGGCCGTCGCCGCCACCGCCGCGGCCATCTCGGCTGCCGTCTCGACGTCGATCCGCTCGACGCCGGAGGGTGTGGCGAGCGCCACCGGCCCGGCGACCAGGATCGTGCGGGCGCCCCGGCGGGCGGCCTCGGCGGCGAGCGCGAACCCCATCTTGCCGCTCGACCGGTTACCCAGGAAACGCACCGGATCGACCGGCTCGAACGTCGGCCCGGCGCTGATCAACACCGTCCGGCCGGCCAGCGGCCCCGGTACGATCCCCGCAACCGCCGCGAGCACCGCGGCGACGATGCGCTCTGGATCGGCCATCCGGCCCATGCCGACCTCACCCGAGGCGAGCGGCCCTTCGATCGGACCGACGAGGCGTGCGCCGCGCGCTTCGAGGTCCGCAACATGCTGCCGGACGGTGGGCTTTTCCCACATCTCGAAATGCATCGCCGGGGCGATCACCTGCGGCCCGGAGAAGGCGAGCGCCGTGGTGGTCAAAAAATCATCGGCGAGCCCGAGCGCCAGCCGGGCAAGGGTATGCGCAGTCGCGGGGGCGACGCACAGCACGTCCGCCCAGGCGGCGGCGGTGATGTGCAGCTCTTCGCCGCTGCCGTTCTCTTCGAGGTATTCCTCGCCGTAGACCGCTTGGCCGGAGAGGACTTCGAGGGTGAGAGGCGAGACGAACGCGTGAGCGCTCCTGGTGAGCGCCACGCGAACCTCGGCTCCGGCGCTCTTTGCCCGGCGGACGATCTCTGCGGCCTTGTAGGCGGCGATGCCCCCGGTGACGCCCAGCAGAACGCGCGGACTGCGACTCAAGCGTCTGGCTCCCTAGCCGGAATTTTAGTCGCGCTTCTAGTTCGACTCGGGCTCGACCGACTCTTCGGCCGGCTGCTCGACCACCGGTGCAGGACCGATGCCCCAGGCGACCATGTCGGCGTCGATCTCGCCCATGGCGACCCGCGTCGGCTTGTTGCCTTGCGGATTGTCGGCTTTCGGGCGGGCGCCGCGCATGAGGTACTCCGCGCGGCGAGCGGCAACGAGGACGTAACGGAACTTGCTGTCGATGTTCGTGGCCATGTCGATCTCTTCCAATCTCTAAGTTCTGGAGGCGAAAAGCGCTTTCGCCGAGGTACGGCATTTCCCGGCGACCTTAGGGCGCGCCCCGTTCCTGGAAGTCTTTTAGGATGCCCTGGAGGCGATTTTCCATCCGCTCTCGGCGGTGACGCTTCTCCAGGAGGATCGCGGCGAGCGCTTCGCTCGCACGGCGGGCGTCATCATTGACGATAACATATCGATACCGATCGTAACGCCGGATCTCCCATAGCGAGACCGCCAGGCGCCGGGCGATGGCGTCGGGGTCGTCGAGCGCCCGGCCGGCGAGCCGCCGTTCCAGGTCGGCGTAGCTCGGCGGCATGATGAAGATGCTGTGCGCCTCCGGGTAGCGCGCGAGCACCCGCTCGGCCCCCTGGACGTCGATGTCCATCAGGACGTCGATCCCAGCCTCCAGCCGCGGAAAGACCTCGGCCATCGAGGTGCCGTAGTAGTTGTTATGGACCTCGGCCCACTCCAGGAACTCCTCGGCGACGATCATCCCTTGGAAGGTCGTGACGTCGACGAAATGGTAGTCGGTCCCGTCACTCTCCCCCTGGCGCGCTCCCCGGGTCGTGTGACTGACCGAAAACGCGATCTCCGACAGCCCTAATAGCCCGCCGTGCAGCAGGCTGTTGATGAGCGTCGTCTTACCGGCCCCCGAAGGGGCCGACAGGATGAAAAGCTCGCCGCGGTGAGGGGGGTTCTGGCTCAATCGGAGGCCGGGGTCGGAAGGGGCGGCTCGGGCACTACCGCTTCGCGAACTTTTCGCGCGCGCGGGCGATGTCGGCCTCGATCGCCTTGGCCTGTTCGAGGATCTGATCGGCTTTCTGCTTGGCCGCCGCGTAATCGCCGCCGGCAAACGCGGTGTCCGCGTCGCCGAGCGCCGTCTGGAGCCCGTCGAGGTCGCCCTTCATCGCTTCTAAATCGGCGCGGCTGTCCTTGCCGACCGGCGCGGTCGCCAGCGAAGTCCTCGCGGTTTCAATCGCCAGCCGTGCCTGATCGAGCGTGGTCTGCGCTTGTCCCTTGAACTGCTCCTTGCCGGAGACCGCCTGAAGCTTCGCCGTATCGGCATCGGTGCGCGTCTGAGCGAGCAGAGCGCGCGCCTTGCCGTAGCTGCGCAGAAGGGCGAACCGGCCATCCTGCGCCGCAACCTCGGCCTTCGCCTGATCGAAAGTCTGCTGCGCCTTGGTGAACGATTCGGGCGCGTACGCGTCGGCGCCCGAGCTCTTCGCTTCGCCAAGGCTGTTCTGGGCGAGTTGCAGATCTCCGGTCGGCGGTTTGGCGCACCCCAGCCCAAGAACCAAGGCGAGGGGAAGCAGGGCCGCACAGCGCAACGAGGATCGAAACGGGTTCATCGGATACCTCCGCTTGAGGTTGGATTCGGCGTGACGTTTCCTTTGCCGACGACGGAGCTTATCAGCAGCCTGCCGAGCCTGCGCTGCGGACCGGTCCACCCCGGTTCACCCCTCCTCCAAAGCCAACGGCCCGGCGTTGCCGCCGGGCCGTCTTTCTAGTCCGGGTTGACCTTCCAGGTCCAGGAGGTCTGCCGGAATCGAACCTGCGAGAAAAGGAGCGGCGGCCTTACGTGGCGCCGACCGCCGTTGCCGCGGCGCCGGGACCATCGAGATCGTCGAAGACGATTCCCAGGTTCTCGGCTCCGCTGTCGCGGCACATGTCCATGAAATCCGCGACCTTGCCGTATTCGAGATCGCCGTCCGCCGCGAAGAAGATGACCTTCGACGAACGGCCGGTCAACGCTTCCTTGAGCTTGCCCGGAAACTCGGCCAACGGCACCGGCACCTTGTTGATGAAGGTGGTGCCCTTGTCGTCCATCCGGACGATCAGCTGATCGGAGGACGGTGGCGGCTGCGCCGACTCTACTTTCGGCGGCACCTGCACCGGGTAGCCCATCTGGATCAGCGGCGTGATCACCATGAAAATGATCAGCAGCACCAGGACTACATCGACCAGCGGGGTGATGTTGATGTCGCTCCGGGGTCCCCCGGCGGGGCCGACGCTCATAGCCATTGCAAGTACCTCGTCTCTTCGGGTCCGGTGAGGGACCGATTCTATTTTACTTTAAGCGCCCGCGAGCGCCTTGCGTTCGGTGATCAACCCGACGCGGGTGAACCCGGCCTCGTTGATCGTCTGCATGAGCTTCCGCACGTCCTTGTATTTCAACCGCCGATCCGCCTTGACCACCACTTCGCGATCATTGTTGCGGCCGTAAATGTCCGCAAACATGTTCACGAGCTGGTTGTCGGGAATCCACTTCTCCTGAAGGAAGACTGTGCCGTCGAGCTTGAGAGCAACGTTCAGCTGCTTCTCGTTCTCGGGCATCTTCGCGGGAGAGGCGGTCTCCGGCAGCTGCACGTCGACGCCTTTCTGGAGTAGCGGCGTGACCACCATGAAGATGATCAACAGCACCAGGCAGACGTCAACCAGCGGGGTGACGTTGATGTCACCTCGGACGCCCACGTCGGCAATCGGATGCTGTCGGCTAGCGAACTTGTGCATTTCGAGTCCTCTGTCGCTTCATGAAGAAGTCGACCAGCTCCGAGGAGGAGTTTGACATCTCAACCTGGAGGCGCTCGATGCGGCCGGTGAAGTAGTTGAACATCCAGGCGGCTGGAATCGCGACGAACAGGCCGAACGCGGTGGTGACCAGCGCTTCGGAGATGCCGGCGGAAACTGCGCCGATGCCGCCCGAACCGGTAGCGGCCATGCCCTGAAACGCGTTGATGATGCCGATGACGGTGCCGAACAGGCCGATGAACGGAGCGGTCGTCGCGATCGTTGCGAGAGTGCCGATGCCGCGCTTGAAATCTGCCGTGGTGAGCAGGGCCGAGCGGTCGACGGCGCGAGCGGCGGCTTCGACGACTTCCGGGTCGGAGAGCGGGCTGGTTTCGCTTTCGAATTGGTACGACTGCAGGCCGGCGGAAACGACTCGCGCGAGGTGGCTCTGCGGGAACTTCGACGCCGCGTCGATCGCCGCCTGGGCGCGATCATGCTTCATGTGATCGGTCGCGAGCCGCGCGAACGCCAGCGACTGCTTGCGGGCCTTGTTGTAGAGGAGCAGGCGCTCGACCGAGATGTACAGCGACCAGATCGACATAATGAGCAGGATGACGGCGACGGCCCGGGCGATGAAGCCCATAGATGCCCAAAGACCAGCGGGGGAAAGATCCATTCTTTGTTCTCCTTTTCTCGGATTCGACTTTAGCCTTGACTCGAGTCTTGATGACCTGGACCTGGTTTACTGGACCTGGAAGTTGACCGTCAGTACGTAGTAGACCTTGACCGGGCGTCCCTGGAACATCGCCGGCCGGAATTTCCATTTTTCGACCGCGTCGACCGCGGCTCGGTCGAGCCCCATCGGCAGGCCCTTGAGCACCCGCACGTTGGTGACGTTGCCCCGCTCGTCGATAATCGCTTCGACGATCACCGTGCCCTGAAGGCGGGCGCGGCGCGCGATCTCGGTATAGACCGGATTCACCCGGGTGATGAACTCGGGGCGCGAGACTCCGCCGCCGACGCGCAGCGGAGCGTCGTCGACCACCGGAGCGACGCCGGTGCTGCCTAAAACGCCGCCCGGAACGCCGCCCTCGACTCCCCCGGCAACGCCCCCGGGGATGCCCCCTTCGACACCGCCTACCACGCCGGGATCGTAGGACGGCTCCTCGGTCGGCTTCGGGATGTCCTCGGGGACCTCGACCGGCTGCACCGGTTCGGTCGGCGTCACCACCTGCTCGACCTTCGTCACCACCGGTTTCGGCGCGGCAGCCGGCGGCGGCGGCGGCGGCGGCGGTGGGGGCGGAGGAGGCGGAGGCGCCGACGCGGAGAGGAAGACCACGTTGATCGGCGGCTCGGGTACCGGATCGATGTTCCAATAGTGGGCGAACAGATACCCCCCCGCCGCGACGAGGTGGAGGCCGATCGCTATCGGTAGGAACAGATAGCGGTACTTACTGAAGATTCTCGTCTTGTCCAGATCGATGAGCGAGGCTTCGAACATCGGCTTACCCTTCCGCCGGACTCTTCGGCTGGTTGGCGGCTGCGTTCTTGCGCAGCTCGATCGCCTTCTGCTTCCACTCTTCGGCCTTGTCCAGGTAGCCCTGGCGCCCGGCCGGATCGGTGGTCATCTTGGCCTTCTCTCGATAGAGAAGGTTGTAGTACGCCATCGCCTCGAAGTAATCCGGCTTGAGCTTGAGCGCCTTGTCCGTCGCGGCGAGGCCCATATCGACGATGTGGTCGCGATCCGCCAGGCTGTACTTCGGGTCGTTGTACGACTTGTCCCACGCCGACACGCCCAGGGTGTACAGGATCTCCGGCGCATCGGGTCCTTCAAACGCCATCCCCAGCTTGACCGCCTCTTCATAGCGGTCGGCCTGGTTCAGGATGTTGATCTTCGAGCGCATGAAATCGCCGGCCTTGGTCGGATCCGCCTGCGCTTCCTGATCGACGAAGGCGAGCGCCTTGTCGTACTGCTTCGAGTTGATGTACATCGACAGCAGATAGTCCTTCACCTTCTGGTCGGCGGCGTTTTCCGGGTCGGCCAGGTACTTTTCGAAAGCTTCGGTCGCCACGCGCGCCAGCTCTTGGTTCGCCGGGCTCTCGTCGCCCGGCTTGAACATAGCGAGCGCCGAAAGACCGACCGAGCGCCAGGCGAACGTGGCATCCGGATCGTTCTCCAGGCCCTTTTGAAACTCGGCGAGAGCCTGCTTGTACTCTTCGTTCGCGTAGTACTCGTTGCCCTGCTTCATCTCGATCCGGGCCTTGACCTTGTTGCAGCCGAAGGCCGGGAGCATCAAGAGGGTCACTGCGATGGCGATCGAACACTTATGCATGAGAGCCGCTTCCCCGACGTGTTAGAAGGGTGAGACTGCCGTTTGGTTCCCGAGCTTCTCTTCAGGTGGAAAAAACAACCATTCCGACGAACGCTCCATTAGCCTGACTTCCCACAGTAGCGCGGCCTTCAAGTGCATTTTCCACCCCGAGCTCAGGGCGGGAAGTCTACTCGGCCCCCCGTTCATGTCAAGCCCGTTCGGGACCGGATGAGCCCGCTCTATGGGCCATAGATTCCAACGCTTTATCGCCCGCAAGAGGATTCGCTGGGACGGTTCTACCCCACCGGGGACGAACCGTCCGTCGGTGGGGCTGAATGCGGATTTCATCGACGCGGCGCCCGCGGGACGCGCGAAACGCGGACCGCGGCTGCGGGTTTCAGGATCGGTTCGCTGCAAATGGTTGCTCCGAGTCGGGGGATCGTATGCGAAACCGGCGGACGAGGCCAAGCGAATTGCAACTTCGACGCCAAATCGAAGCCTGCAGCGCCTTCGACGACGAGGCTTACAGCCGCTGTTTTCGGGGCAAAAAGTGCCGGGCGGCATGGTAACGCTTGCCGCCCGGGGAACGCGCAACGGGCGCGCTTTGAGTGAGAACAAGGGCACCCGGTCGAGGCTCAGCGAACCGCGAACACGTCGGTTTGAATTTCGCGTCCGATCGGTGTGTCGCGGCGGATCACGTCGGAGAGCCGCGTATGGCCGATCTGGTTGGCCCAGTCGGGCGAGAAGTAGTTGAGGTAGAAGAAACGGTCGCCGTCGCGCAGCCGGGTGAATTGGTCGACCAGCACCTTGCGCACCAGCTCCCCCACCAGCCCCGGAGCCACCGGCCGTTCGGCCAAGCCGCCCACCCAGGGGTCGATCCGCTCGACGCTGCCATAGGCATCGGTCAAGCGACCGTCGATCATCGAGTTGCCCGGGTTGATCGATGCGATGTCCGGCTTCGGCGCCAGGCCGAACGCCTGGCGGACCTCGTTATAGCTCGGCAGACCGTGGTCGCGGCCGCGCTGGATGTTGAGCGAGGCGAGGTCGAACCCGCCCTGCCCCGGTTGGCCAAAGAGAAAATTACGCACGTCATCGACGATGAACGGATCGACGTCGTTGGCCCGCTGGTGGGCGGCGCCGCGCAGCAAGGGCTCGATGCCCCCTTGGGCGACCAATTCGGCCGGATTGAAGAAGGCGCTCTTCAAATCGATGTTGCCGCCCGCGACCGGGTGAAGGCTGGGGTCGAGGCGGAACAACTTCGCGGTGAGCATGCTGTGACCGAAGCGGTAGGCGGCGGTCGAAAACGTCGTAGCGATCGTCGGATCGAGGTTCGGATGGTAGCCGGTGTAGTGGCGCAACGCGTTCCTGCCGAGCAGCGCGGGCAAGAACTCGTTGAACGTGATCGCCTGGATTTCGCCGATCACGACCGCCCTCGCGCGAAAGTAGATCTCGTCGTCGGAAAGGCTCGCACCGTTTCGCGTGTGGCGGAACTGGTTGGCCCAGAAGTTATGCTCGCGCACCCACAGGGTGTGAAGCGACGTGAGCGCCAGGTTCTCGTTCGAGCGCACGTCGCCGGCCATGTACATCGAGGTCGGATCCTGGCCTGGATTGCTCGCGTTCGGCAGGCCGAAGGAGTTGAACGGCATCAAGGCGCGGCCGCCCGGCCCGGCCTGGACCTTAAGCCGGCCGGAGCCGTCGTTCATCCGGAGCGCCGAGGCGCGCGCGGCGTCCGAGCCGTAGACGTTCGAGGCATCGATCCAAGCGGAGATGACGTTGTCTTGCTGGCGCGGGTTGCCGGCGCCGGTGCCGGTGCCGGCAGTGGCGAGCGTGCGGCAGAGGGAAATCTCCTGCGTGCCGGTCGACTGCGGATCGAAAAACGGATCGCCCGTGGGCACGGAGATGTTGAACGGCTCGGCGCAGCCGGTATTCGTGAGGTCGATGTCGTGATCGATAAACTGGCCCCAGAGCCAGACGAAGTTCGACGGACCTGCTGCCGAGGGCGCGATTGGCGGCTGCGCCACGACCAGGTCGCTAATCAGCCGGGGGCTCGGCCGGTCGGCGCCCGAGGGGGCGGCTACGCCGTCGTCGTAAGCGGGAGCCGCCACTCGGCGCAGTTCGCTGCCGACGGCACCCCAGCTCGGATGGGCGAGGTTGTGACCCGAGCCGTTGATCGACGAGAACTCGACCGGAGTGAGGGTGTCGAGGGGCGGACGGGCGATCGCCGGAATTCCGAACAGGAACAGTGCGGTGCAGGCAAAGGTAGAAATCCAACCGGTGTGGCGGGAGAAAGGTGGACGCAGAGACATAGGGGAGCCTCCATGAATCCCAATGAGACCGGCCTGCGTATCGTAAGTGGGTAAGCAGGCTTGGCCAGTAAGTCCGAAGCATGCGAAGGCCTTCGGGGCGGAACCGACAAAAGATTCGGCATCAATTTTAGTGTCGATGATCGCCCGAAGCGGGACGCCCCAACCTAGATTCCCAGCCCGCCGTCCCGTCGCTCCGTCCTTAAGAGAGGGCCGCGCGAGATCTCGCCGGCCCCCCAATTCCCAGGAACCTCAGCGCCGGCCGGAGAGCACGAAGTGCGCGCGCCGGTTCTCGTGCCAGCAGGACTCTTCGTTGTCCGAACAGAACGGCCGCTCTTCGCCGTAGCTGATCGTGCGCAGCCGGTCGGCGGCGACCGCGAGCGATCCCAGATACTGCTTGACCGAATTGGCGCGACGCTCGCCGAGGGCGAGGTTGTACTCATTGGTGCCGCGTTCGTCGCAATGCCCTTCGATCGTCACCTGCAATTCCCGATGATCTTGGAAGAACTTGGCATTGGCGGCCAGCCGGTCGCGGGTGGCGGGACTCAGCTCGGCTTGGTCGTAGTCGAAATAGACGTCGCCGAGCAGGCCCTGGGCGCGCGCATAGGCGGCGACCGATTCGAGATCGCCGGCGAAGGGATCCTGTTCAGGGGCCGGCGCGGGCGCCGCTTCCGGGGCCGGCGAAGATTGCGGCGCGGGTGTCGCCTCGATCGTCGGCGCGATGTCGGGCGGGGTGACCGGCGTCACCTTCTTACGGCAGCCGGCGGCTCCGCCGAGCAGGAGGGCGAAGCAAAGCAAAGGGGTCAATGCACGATAAGACATGGGTTTTCTCCCGAGTCGGAAGGCTCGACTCTCTGAGTCCAAAGGCCCGGAGGCGGGCCTCGCAAGGTGTCGCGGGACAGTATAGGCAGCAGCTTGAGGCTCTTGAATCGGCGGTTGGGTCTATCTTTCTAGATCTTTCGGTCGAGTGCTTCGGCACCGGTCAAGGACGTATCATCGGCCACCCCATGGAGCCGCTCTATTCACCGCACAACCGCGCCGAACGGCTGATCGCCGCGGGCCGCGTGACGCTTGCCACCTCGTCGCTGTTCGCGGTGTGGATCGACCCTTCCGAGCCGGCCAACTACGCCGCGGTCGCCTACGCGCTGCTCGCCCTCTATGTCGTCTACGCGGTCGCGATCGCCGCCCTGGTCTGGCGCTCGGACGCTCCCGCCGGCCGCCAGCGGCTGATCACCCACGCCTTCGACTTCGTCTTCTTTTCGCTCTTCGTCTACTTCACCGCCGGGCCGGCGAGCCCGTTCACCACCTACTTCGTCTTCTCGATGATCTGCGCCACCCTGCGCTGGCAGTGGCGCGGCGCGCTGTGGACCGCGGTCGCGTCGCTCGCGACGTTCCTGGCGCTCGGCCTCTATTTCGCGGAAGGGCTGCGCGATCCGGCGTTTGCCCCCACGCCGTTCATCGTCCGCGGCGTCTACCTGTTGGTGGTCGCGGTCCTGCTCGGCTACCTGGGGGTTCACGAGCAGCGCACCCGGCGCGAGATGGCCGCGCTCGCGGCCTGGCCGCACAGCGCGCCGCTCGCTCTTGAAGCGACGCTCGGCGACCTGCTCACCCACACCGCACAGACCTTCGAGGCACCGCGCGCGGCGCTCGCCTGGTTCGAGCCCGAGGAGCCCTGGCTCTACCTCGCGACGTGGCACGACGGCCGGTTCACCCTCGACCGCGAGGCGCCCACGAGCTTCGAGCCGCTGGTGCCGGAGCCGCTCGCTCAGGCGAGTTTTCTCTGCTCGGACGTCGCCGCCGAAGCGCCCGTGGCGCTCGCGCGCACGGCCGAGGGTTTCAAGCGCTGCCGCGAACGACCGCTCCATCCGGACCTGGCAGAACGGCTCCACGCCCGCTCGGTCCTGTCGCTCCGGCTGCGCGGCGAGACGTTCGAAGGGCGCCTGTTCGTGCTCGACAAGGCGGCGATGACGTCGGATGACCTGCTGCTCGGCGAGGTGGTCGGCGAGCGCGTCGGGGCGCGGCTCGACCTTTTCTATCTAACCCAACGCCTGCGCGAAACGGCGGCCACCGAGGAGCGCATCCGCCTCGCGCGCGACCTGCACGACGGCGTGCTCCAATCGCTCACCGGCATCGGCCTGCGGCTGGAGGCGCTGCGCCGGCAGATCGCCGTCCGCGGCAGCGATCCCCCGGGCGAGGAAGGGGGACTCGTCGACCTCCAGCGCCTGGTCGCCCTGGAGCAGCGCGACCTGCGTTTCTTCATCCGTGAGCTGACCCCGGAAGTGACCTCCGACGACGACGCAGGATTCGATCTCGCGACCCGGCTCGCCGATCTGCGCCAACGGCTGCAGATCGAATGGGGCGTCGCCGTCGAGTTGCACGCCGAGGGGCTCGACCGGCCGCTACCCGCGGTCCTCGCGCGTGAGATCTACCATTTGGTGCGCGAGGCGCTGGTGAACGCCTTGCGCCACGGCCAGGCCTCCTCGGTGCGCCTGGGGATCGATGCCGGCGCGCGCCGGTCGGTGGCGTTGAGCGTCGCCGACAACGGCCGCGGCTTTCCGTTCGCCGGGCGCTTTTCCGGGCCGGAGCTGGCGGCCCAAAACCTCGGCCCCCGGTCTCTGCGCGAGCGGGTGGCCGCTCTGCGCGGAACGCTCCTGCTCGTTTCGAGCGATGCGGGCAGCCGCCTCGACATCCGGCTACCGATCGCGGAGGCCGCATGAGCCCGCCGATCCGGCTCGCGCTTGCCGACGATCACCCGATCGTGCTCGACGGGCTCGCCCAACTTTTCCGCCTGGAAGAAGACTTCGAGGTCGTCGCCCGGTGCCGCGACGGGGAGGAAACCTTGCGCCTGCTGCGCGAGCGTCCGGTCGACGTCCTGGTGCTCGATTTGAAGATGCCCGGCACCGACGGGCTCGCGGTCCTCGCCGCGATCCGCGAGGAGAAGCTCGCCGGGAAGGTGCTGGTGCTCACCGCCGCGATCGACGACGACCAGCTCGCCCGCGCACTCCACCTCGGCGTCTCCGGCGTGGTGCTCAAGGAGGTGGCGCCGCAGATCCTGGTCCAAGCCGTGCGCACGGTGCATGCCGGCGGGCTCTGGCTCGACGAGAGTTTCGGCCGCACGCTCGACCGCCTGGTCCACCGCGGCGCCGCAGCCCGCGAAACCGCCAAGGTGCTCACCCGCCGCGAACTGGAGATCGTGCGCATGGCGGAAAGCGGACTGCGCAGCCGCACGATCGCCGAGAAGCTAATCATCAGCGAAGCCACCGTGAAGATCCATCTCCACAACATCTATCAGAAGCTGAAGGTGAACGGCCGGCTGGAGCTGGCGGCCTACGCCCGCCGGCACGGCTTGCTGTGAGTCTCAACGCGAACCATCGGTGCATGGTCCACATCTCGGTCCAGGTTCACTTTGTAGAGACGCCCCAGTCCTCAACCTCAGACAATCCGGGTCCACCACCGTCGGGGCGTCTCCCTTCGCTGGAACCACGGGAGCCACCGATCGCCAGTGGACCCGCCTTTCATGACGCCCGCCGCAGGCGTCGCAGCAGGCGCCGGGCACGCAGGCGCGAGAGCCCATAGATCAGAACGAAAAGAACGGCGAGCCCCGCGGAAATCCGGTCGAATGGCGGCAGGCCGAAGGCGTGGGCGAGGAGGCCCAAGGCGGCAAAGCCGAACGCGCCCCCGGCGTAGAGCTTTTGATGCCCCGCGGCGTAGAGCAGTTGGACGCCGTCCGCAAAGCCGCGAATCCCGACCGACAGCTCGCCGCGGTTGGCTTTGGCGAGCAGGCCGCGCAGCTCGCCCGGCACACCGAGCAGCGAGGCGGCCAGCTCCTTGCCGAAAGTCTTCGCGAGCCCCACCCAATCGCGGCCCGGGCCGAGCAGTAGCTCTTCGACGTAGGGACGGACGATTCCCGCGGGTTGAAGGTCCGGATGCAGTTCGTTGGCGATGCCGGTGAGCAGCAGCAGAGTGCGCTGGAGCAGGATCCACTCGCGCGGCACCTGGAACGTCGCGGTGAGGTCGCGGAGCGAGATGTCGAGCTTCGACAGGTCGGCCATCATCTCGGCTTTCATCCGCACGTCGACTTCCAGATCTTTGAGACTGAAGGATTCGAAGTCGAGCCCGGCGAGCAGCCGGCCATAGAGGTAATCGATCGCGCGGTCGGCAACGCCGTCGTCATTGGAATCGCGGCGCACGAAGCCCATCTGTTCGAGCGCGCCGACGATCTCGGGGCGGTTTCTCTTGAGCACCGCGGCGAGCAGCCGGCCGACCCCCGATTTCATCGCGGGCGAAAGGCGCGCCACCGCGCCGAAGTCAACCAAGCCGATCCGGCCGTCGGCCAGCACCAGGATGTTTCCGGGATGGGGATCGGCATGGTAGAGGCCGTGACGGAACACCATCCGGCACCAGATGTCGATCAGACGCTCGGCGACAGCGCGAGGATCGTGGCCGGCGGCCAGGAGCGCGGCACGGTCAGAGATCTTTTCGCCGACGAGGAATTCGGTCGTGAGGACCCTCCGGGACGAGCGGGAGCGAAAGACCGGCGGGATCGCGACCCGCGCACCGTCGGCGCCGTCGGCTGAGAAATTCGCCGCGATCGATTCGAGCGAATCCGCTTCTCGACCAAAGTCGAGCTCCTCCTCGATTGTCTCGCGTACCTGCTCGGCGAGGTCGACGAGGCCGCGGATGCGCAGGAGGATTTGGACCAGACGGAGGATGCGCCCGAGCGCGCGGAGATCCCGTCGGGCGGTGGTCTCGATGTCTAAATGCTGGACCTTGACCGCGACCCGGACCGGACCGCCTGGGTCGCCCGTGTAGGTGGCGACGTGGACCTGGGCGAGCGAGGCGCTCGCGATCGGCACCGGATCGAAATCGGCGAACAGCTCGGACGACCCTCGCCCGAGCTCCGCGCGGAGCCGCGATTCGATCTCGGCCAACGGCCGCGCCGGAATGCGGTCTTGAAGCGCTTCGAGATCGGCACGAAAGTCGGCGGGCAGGAAGTTGCTGAGGACGCTCACCAGCTGGCCGACCTTGATGAACAGTCCCTGGACTTCGAGGATCGTCGTCTTGATCCTCCGGGAGCTGCGCCGATGGCAGGCGGCGAGAAGCTCGGCGCGCCGCCGCTCGCCGCGCCAGCGGGCGGACCCGAGGACCCCACCGTAGTCGAGGAGTACGCGGGCGACCGTCGCATAGACGCGGAGCAGTCGAAATCGTCGGGGGGGAGCGATTTCCGCGGAGGCGCGGTCGGACTCGATCATGGGCGTTCGATCCTGGAACGGTGCCATGCTACGACGAAGATCCCGGTTTTGGAGCCTTGCCGGTCGGTTCCAAAGTTCGGTATGGTGGCTCAATGACTTCCAGCCTGGCGGCTGCCGCCGCGGCGCATGCGTTTCCGACTCCGCTCGGCCAATATCCCCCACCCTCGGCCGACGGCCTGTTTGCGACTCTGTCCGACCGGCTCCACGCCGACCCATGGAACGGCATCGCGGCGCTGATCTTCCTTCTCGCGATCGTCCACACCTTCGCGGCGGCCCGCTTTTCCGCCTACGCCCACACCCTTCAACACCGGCACGACGAGCGGGCTCGCTTGGCGAAACTCCCCCCCACTCCGAGCGTCGCAGCGGAGATCCTCCACTTCTTCGGTGAAGTCGAGGTGGTGTTCGGCCTCTGGGCGCTCGTGCTGTTCGTCGCCTTGACGATCTATGAAGGCTGGGACGTCGCCGCGAACTACCTGAACCACACGGTCAACTACACCGAGCCGCTGTTCGTGGTGGTGATCATGGCGCTCGCCTCGACCCGCCCGATCATCGGCCTCGCCCGGAGGGCGCTCGCGCGTGTAGCGGCGCTCGGCAAAGGCACTCCCCTCGCCTGGTGGTTCGCGATCCTCACGTTCGGGCCGCTGCTCGGCTCGCTGATCACCGAACCGGCGGCGATGACCATCTGCGCCATCCTGCTCGCCCGGCAGTTCTATGACCTCTCGCCCAGCTCGCGGCTTAAGTACGCGACGCTCGGCCTGCTGTTCGTCAACGTCTCGATCGGCGGCACGCTCACCCACTTCGCCGCGCCGCCGATCCTGATGGTTGCGCGCCCCTGGGGCTGGGACACGCCGTTCCTGCTCACGCATTTCGGCGAACGAGCGGTGGTCGGCGTCTTCTGCGCGACGCTCCTTTACTCCCTGATCTTCCGGAAAGAGCTGCGCGCGCTCGCCACGCGTCCAGACATGCCCGACCTGGAGGTGCCCGAGCCGTCGGACGAGACCGCACCGACCGCCGACACGGCGCCCCCCGCGGCGCTTCTGCCGGTGCCGCTTTGGATCACAGCGGTCCACGTCGCGTTCATGGCGTGGACGGTCTTGAACGCGCACTCCCCCGTGCTGTTTCTCGGCGGCTTCCTGTTCTTCCTCGGCTTCGTGAGCGCGACCTCGCACTACCAAACCGAAGTCGAGCTTCGCGGGCCGCTGATGGTCGGTTTCTTTCTCGGCGGCCTGGTGATCCACGGCGGCCTTCAAGGGTGGTGGATCGCTCCGGTGCTCGCGAGCCTCAAGGAGACCCCGCTCTTTTTCGGCGCGGCGTTCCTCACCGCATTCAACGACAACGCGCTGATCACCTATCTGGCAACTCTCGTTCCGAACCTACCCCGGGCGCTTGAGATCGCCGTGGTCCAAGGAGCGGTCACCGGCGGCGGCCTGACCGTGATCGCCAACGCCCCGAACCCCGCCGGCCAGGCGCTGCTCGGCAGATTCTTCGAGGGCGGCATCTCACCGCTCAAGCTTTTGCTCGCGGCGCTTCTGCCAACGCTTCTGGCGACGCTCGCCTTTCGGCTTTTCTGACCCGAGGGAGGCATAGAGGTTGGCCGAACCGAAAACACCGCTCGACCTGGAGTCGTTCCTCGGCGAATACGTCGAGAGCTACGAAGAACTCAAGTCGCTGATTTGCCTGGGGGCGCTCCGGAAGAATGGCGATCGGCAGCGGTGATCGCGAAAGACTGCAAGCTGGACGAGGACGGGAGTCGCGCCGCTCTAGAGCGCCTGGCCCAGGTGGGCCTGCTCGCGCGGCGAGGAGAGATCTCCAATCCGGAATTTCGACTCCATGACGACTTCCGCGCGCGGGGCGAGCTGTTCGAACGGCTCGCCGCGGAGTACCGCGACAACACGCTTCGACTGGTCGAAATCATGACCAAGAACTCCATCGAACGAGTACGCGCCTCCGCCTTGAGAACCTTCGCCGACTGTTTCCGCATCCGAGGACCGCACGATGTTGGCTAGGGTCGTCTACCTCCTCTGCGCGCTCGCAAGCGCGTTTTGCGCTTGGCTCTTGGTTCGAAACTATCGTCGGACACGCGTGCGACTGGCCTTGTGGACCTGTCTGTGTTTTGTCGGGCTCGCGCTCAACAACCTGGTCCTGTTCGTGGATCTCGTGGTCGTGCCCGGCGTCGACTTCGGTCTCTGGCGGTCGATGATCGGCCTCGCGGCGCTGTCCATCCTTCTCTTCGGCCTGATCTGGGAGGAACGATGAGCCAATTCCTGACGGGCGCGTCGGCGACGGTCAGCCTGTTCATCGGTATCTTCTTCCTACGCTTCTGGCGCACCAGCCGCGACCGGTTGTTCCTGATCTTCGCGCTGGGATTTTGGACCCTGAGCCTCCATTGGGTACTGCTCGGCCTCGCCGACGTGGCGAACGAATCGCGCCATTATTTCTACCTGCTGCGCCTGGTCGCGTTCGCCCTGATCATCACCGGCGTGATCGACAAGAACCGATCGCCCAAGAAGCCCTAGGAAGAGATCGCCCCGAACGGCGGCAGCGCAGATTCCGTGACCGGCGCCCAACCGGCGGCGGCGAGCGCGGCATGGATTCGCGGTCGCTCCGCGCCGACCACCGCGGCATGAAGCTCGTCGCCGATTTGCGGGCGCAGCGTCTCGTCGAACGGCAAGAGGTTCTTGCCGCGGCTGAGCGCGAGTGGCAGCAAGTGAGGCTGGTCTTCGGCAGCCGGCAACGAAGGCTCAGCCGGCCGATCCCGCCGCCAACGCTCGACTTCGGCAGCACCCGTCTCGAGCCAGCCGGACCATAGCTCCAGCCGGCGGGGGGTCCCGAACAGCAGGTGCACTCCCAGCCGATCCAGCATCTCGGATCGGACGCTTCGCTGGTGGAGACGCAACGCGACCCAAACCTTTGCCACCCGATACTCGCGCCGCGCAATTCGCGCAAACAACAGATTCACCTCGTCGTTGGTGGTCACCGCGAACGCTCCGAGGCGATCCGCGATCCCCATCCGCGTGAGCATCTGCTCTTCGAGTGCGCTGCCGAAAAAGGCGGTAAACCCCTGCGCCTCGGCGCGGCGCTGAGCGTCCGGATTCGAGTCGATCAGGATCGCTTCGAGCCCCGCATCGCGCAGGAGGCGGGCGACCGCCAGGCCGAGGCCGCTCGCGCCGAGGACCGCGTAACCGCTCGGCACGCGGCGCAGCCCGAGCCAGCCGGCGACCGGGCCGCCCGAGAGGCCTTGAACCACGACCGTGGTCGCGATGGTGAGAAAGACCAGGGCGCGAAGCTCCCGCCCCCCCGCGATGCCGGCCTCTGCGAGCGCCTCGGCGAACAGAGAGGCGACCGCGGCGGCGACGATGCCGCGCGGCGCGATCCAGGCGATGAAAGCGCGCTCGCGCAGGGTGAGGTCCGAGCCCCAGGTGCCGACCAGGGTGTTGAGCGGCCGGACGACGAACATCAGCGCAGCCACCGTCGCGATGCCCGCCAGGCCGAGAGCGCGCACTTCGGCCAAACGGACGTCGGCGGCAAGCAATACGAACAACATGCCGATCAACAGGACGGTGAGCTGCTCTTTGAAGTTTCGCAGGTCGCGATCGACGCGCGAGGGGAGGTTGCCGACCACCAGCCCCGCGACGATCGCCGCCGCGATTCCGCTCTCGGCCAGGACCGCGTTGCTCGCCTGAAAGAGAAGCAGGACGAGCGACAGGATCGAGATGTTTTCGAGGCCTTCGGGAATCAGCCGCGGCGCGCGCAGGAGGAACACGAGCACCAGCCCGCCGAGCAGGCCGATCGCGGCGCCTGTGCCGAGGCGTAGGGCGAGCGCGCCGACGCCGAAGACGAGCGAAGCGCGGGTAAACGGCGTGAGCGCGACGTCGAGCGCCACCACGGCGAGCAGCGCGCCGATCGCATCGCCGAACACCCCCTCCGCTTCAAGGACGGTCGCAACCCTCGGCGAAACTCGGATGCGGCGCAGGAGCGGCGTGATCACGGTGGGGCCCGTGACGATCACCAAGGTGCCGAAAAGGGCCGAGATCCGCCAGGGCCAGCCGAGGATCCAGCGCGCGGAGAGCGCGGCGCCCAAGGCGGTGACCAGCGCGCCCCAGGTGACCAATTGGCGGATGCTCCGCGCCTGGCGACGCAGGTGTCGCGCATCGAGCCCCAGGCCGCCTTCGAACAGGATCACCGCGACGGCGAAGCCGACCAGGGTATGGAGCGCCGAACCGAGGGTGGCGGGACGCACCACGCCGAGGCCATCGGGACCGAGCAGGACCCCCGCGCCGAGCAGAAGAACGAGGCCGGGGACCCGCAAGTGACGCGCGGTCACCTGGGCGATCATCCCCGCCGCGAGGGCGAGCGCGATCGTCAACGAGGGATCGGAAATCGCCGCTTCTCTCACCCGGAGAGCCTATCAGCGCGCCGCGCCCGGTCCCCGCTCGGTGCGGTTCTTCTCGGAGCGACCGCCGCCGGTCCGCCGGCAGACCGCCACGACGGACGATTTGCACACCACCGCCCATTTGCGATACCAAGGCGCGGTGAGCGACGACAGCGACGACAGCGAAGTCCCCAAAGACCCGGCGCCCGACCTCGGCGTCACCCCAGAGGACGTCTCGGGCGAGATCCGCGATTTCGTCAGTCGCCAGGAGCGGCGGCGGCGGCTGGTGCCGCGCGCGGCGCTGGTCGGCCTGTGCGCCGGGCTGCTCGCGATTGCGTTTCGCCTGTCGATCGAAGGGACCGAGCACCTCCGCGCTTCGCTCTATTCCGCCGCGCGGGCGCTGGGAGCTTGGGGCTACCCGCTGCCGCCGCTCGCCTGCGCTCTGGCCGCGGGGCTCTCGCTCTACCTGGTCCGCCGCTTCGCGCCCGAGGCGGCCGGCAGCGGCATCCCTCATCTGAAAGCGGTGCTCCATCGCCTGCGCGGCTTGCGCTCGGCGCGGCTGGTGCCGGTCAAGTTCGCGAGCGGTTTGCTGGCGATCGGCAGCGGGCTCGCCCTCGGGCGCGAGGGGCCGACGGTGCAGATGGGCGGCGCCTCCGGCCACCTGATCGGCGGCTGGCTGGGCGTCACGCCGCGCGAGCGCCAGGTGCTGATCGCGGCCGGCGCGGGCGCCGGGCTCGCCGCGGCGTTCAACGCGCCGCTCGCGGGGGTGATCTTCGTGCTCGAAGAGCTGCAAGGGGATTTCGCGCCGGGGGTGCTCACCTCGTCGTTCGTCGCCTCGCTCACCGCGGATCTCGTGTCGCGCCTGGCGCTCGGCCAGCTGCCGGTGTTTCATCTCGCGGCGGCCCCGGCGCCGCCGCTCGGCAGCCTACCGGCGTTCCTCGCACTCGGCGCGCTCGCCGGTCTTCTCGGCGTGCTTTTCAACCGTTCGCTGCTCGCGGGGCTGCGCGGCTTCGAGCGCCTCGCCGCCTGGCCCGTGGGCCTGCCGGCCGCGCTCGTGGGGCTGCTGATCGGCATCGTCGGCTGGTTTCTCCCCGGAGCGCTCGGCGGCGGTGTTTCGCTGCTCCAAGGCGCATTCGCCGGACAGATCGCGATGGCGCCGCTTCTCGCCCTGCTCGCGCTGCGCTTCGGGATGACCATCCTTTCCTATGGCAGCGGCGTCGCCGGAGGGATCTTCGCCCCCTTGCTGGTGATCGGCGCGCTGCTCGGCCAGGCGGTGAGCTTGGCGGCCGGACGCTGGGGGGCCTCGATCTCAAGCGCTCCGGGTTCCTCCTCGGCGTTTCCGGTGGTCGGCATGGCGGCCCTGTTCGCCGCGATTGTCCGCGCGCCGCTCACCGCGATCGTGCTGATCTTGGAGATGACCGAGAACTATTCTCTGATGCTGCCGCTACTCGCCGCGACGTTCATCGCCTACGGCCTGGCCGACCTGCTGGGCGACCGGCCGATCTATCAGGCGCTGCTCGAACGCGAATCGCTACGCGGCCAGGACGCGCCCGAGCTGGAGGGAACCCTCCTGTTCGAGAGGGCGATTCGGCCGGGCGCGCCGTTTGACGGCCGCCGTGTGGCCGATCTGCAACTGCCTGCGGGCTGCCTGTTGATCACCGTCGAACGCGAAGGAAAAAGCGTGGTGCCCGATCGCGACACCGTTCTCAAAGCCGGCGACCGGATCACCGCGGTGGTGGCCCCCCGCGCGGCCGATGGCCACCGGCTGCTGGTCGAGGGAACGGCGCCGCACCCTTAAGGTTCGGAGCCCTAGTCCATGCCGCCAACCCAACGGCGGACGCCTCCCGCGCCGGGACGAACTGCCGAAACCCGCCGCCCAGCCATATCGTAAGAGAATTGGATTTGAAGCCACGAGAAACGGCTGAGGAGAAGACCGATGCGCGCGACCACTCTTAAGAGCTTGACGGTTCGAAGCGGCAGAGCGGGAGGGAGGCTTGGGATCTTCGCGGTGGCTGCGGTCGGAGCGATCAGCCTTGCCGCCTGTGCCACCGGCACATTGGGAACAACCGCCACCGGCACATCGGGAACAACCGCCACCGGCACCGTAGGAACAACCGCCAACGGCAAGGTGGGATCAACCGCTGCGGCACAGCCGGCCGGCGCCACCCGTTTCGAGCTCAAGCCATGCACCCTTGAAGGGGTTTCGGTCCCGGTTCGCTGCGGCACCTACGAGGTTTTCGAGCATCGGGAGATGCACAGCGGACGGAAGATCGGGCTCAAAGTGGTCGTGTTGCCGGCGACCGGCCCGAATCCGGCGCCCGAGCCGATGGTCTATTTCGGAGGTGGACCGGGAGAGTCGGTAACGGAGTACGCCACCGGGTTGGCAGGCGACGCGCTGCTCAAACGCCACGACATCGTGCTGGTCGACGTTCGCGGCACGGGAGGGTCGAATCCGCTCTATTGCCCCTACCAGCAGGACGGTTCCCGTCAGCTCGGCTTGCTGGAAGAGTTCCTGCCCTTGGCCGGGGTCAAAGCCTGCCGCGCCAAGCTCGAAGCCGACAACGACCTTACGACCTACACGACGCCGGTGTTGGTGGACGACGTCCATGAAGTGGTCACCGCTCTCGGGTATGCCCGGGTGAACCTCAGCGGCGGTTCCTACGGCAGCTTCGCGAGCCAGGTCTACATGAAGCGCCATCCTGAAGGCGTGCGGACGGCGATCCTGGAAGGGGTGGTGGGGTATGACACCCGCCTGCCGCTCCATTTCGCGGCCGACGCGCAGAAGGCGCTCGACGGACTGTTCGCCGAATGCGCCGCCGAGGCGACCTGCGCGGCGGCCTTCCCCGACCTCGCGGGCGATCTGAAGGCCGTCCTCGAACGCGCAAAAGCGGATCCGGCGCGGGCCACGGTGATGGACCCGAAGACCGGCAAGAACGTCGAGCGCGAGCTGACCTGGGCGACCCTGGCTCAGACGTTGCGCTACATGAGCTACTCCTCGGCAAGCGCGCAGGAGATCCCGCTCGGCCTGCATCTGGCGGCCCAGGGCGATTATTCGGTCCTGGCGCGGAACGCCGCGGTCTACGGCGGCGCGCTCGGCGGCTTGCCGGACGGCATCTACCTCTCGATCACCTGCCCGGAATACGTGGCGCGCATTCACGACGAAGACGTCGCTCCGGCCGTCCAGGGCACCTACCTCGGCGACTACCGGGTGCGCCAGCAGCGCGACGCCTGCGCGCTCTGGCCGAAGGGGCCGCTGCCGTCCGACTATTGGGAACCGCTGCGCTCGACGATCCCAACGCTCTTGGTAACCGGCGAGCGCGATCCGGTCACCCCGGCCAGAGACACCCTCCTGGTGGCCAAGACGCTGCCGAACAGCCGGACGATGATCGTGCCGGACGGCGGCCACAGCTCGAACGGCCTCGAAGGGCTCAAGTGCATCGAAGACCTCGAACAACGGTTCGTCGACCAAGGGGACTTCCAAGGTCTCGACACGGAAGCGTGCGTCGCCGCCATTCGCCGGCCCCCCTTCCCCACCGCGCCGCCGGCCGCAGCCGTCGAGCTGAACGCGGCCCAGCTCGGCCGCTATCCCGGCACCTACGTCTCGAAAGAACCGGCGATGGAGATCACGGTCCGCCAAGCCGATGGGCTGCTGTTCGCCGATACCCCGTTCCAGCCCAACCTGCGCCTCACCCCAACCTCTACCACCGATCTCCGCATCGAAGGGGCTCCCTTCGGCTACGGCTTCCGGTTTGAGCTCGACGGTGAGGAAGCGCCGTCCCAAGTGCTGTACCTGCTGCAACCCGGCGAGGAGCCGACCCGATTGGGGCGTAAGGCGAACTGAAAGCCGGCGTTCGTCCGGCCCTTGAAGCCGAATCGGGCTATTCTTTCCGTGCGCTTTCGCCCCGGGAGATGGCCATGAACAACCTGCTCCTCGAAGCTCGCCTGACGCTGCGCGGGCTCTTCCGCCAGCCGGGCTTTGCCCTGACGGTCATCGTCACACTGGCCGTAGGCATCGGCGCGAACCTGGCGTTTTTCGGTTACGCGAGCTATTTCCTCGCGCCGACGATCGAGGCGCCCGAGCCGGGGCGGGTCGTGAAAGTCCACACCGGGACCCGCGAGGCACCGGACGGCGCGAATTCCTATCTGGACTGGCAAGACTTCCGGTCGGGCGGCGCCCGGACGTTCTCGCAGCTACCCGCCTTTCAGATCTTCGGCTCCACGGTGGTCGCCAAGGAGCAGACGCTCCACGCCTGGGGCATGGCGGTGAGCGGCGAGTACTTCCCGCTGTTCGCCCGGCCCGCCTCCTTGGGTCGGCTGCTCGACGCCAACGACGACCGGCCGGGGGCCGAGCGGGTGCTCGTGCTCAATTATTTCTATTGGAAGAACCACT
>JBBSBW010000061.1:0-35193 GCA_038250865.1 Thermoanaerobaculia bacterium
CAGCGACTGGCTGCTGCCGAAGGCGCCCGAAGGAGCGAGGAGCCGAACGAATCCACCCCCCCGTGGAGGATCTGATGGATTGGCTCGAAGTCACGCTTCCCGGCGGCCGGACGACGTTTGCGCCGGGCGAAGAGATCGAGGCTGCGGCGGTCTGGCGGCTCGACGAAGCGCCCGAGTCGCTCGAAATCCGCCTGTTCTGGTACACCGAAGGGAAAGGGGATCGCGACACCGAGCTGGTGCTTTCCGAATCGATCGACCCGAGCGTCGGAGGCACCGGCGGCACCAGCGGCCATCGCACCTGCCGGTTTCGCCTTCCCGATCTCGTCCCGTCGAGCTTTTCGGGCAAACTCGTCTCGCTCCTCTGGGCGATTGAGCTGGTGGCCGAGCCGGGGGATCGGGCCGGGCGGGTGGAGCTGGTCGTTTCGCCGACGGGTAAGGAGCTGAGGCTCTACGGCGACGGGCCGAACGGAGGGGCCGACGCGAGCGCGCGATAACCCGTTCCGCGTCGAACGGGTGCATGCGCTCGAATTTCGGTTTCCGCCCGGCGGTGCCGCAGGGTTGATCGCGCGGTTCGAACAGCTGGGGCGCCGGGCGGTCCTTGTCGGCGCCGAAGGGAGCGGTAAGAGCACGCTGCTCGCGCGGCTGGCGCCACCCTTCGAGCAAGCCGGCCAACCGGTCCGCCGCTTCGCGGCCCGGCCGGGGGAGCAGGCCGCCGCCCGGCTGCGCGCCCTGCTGCGCGAAATGGCGCCGGGCGAGCTGCTGCTGCTCGACGGCTTCGATCACCTGTCGCGGATCGCCCGGTTCGGATTGCTGCGCCGTTCGGCGAAGATCGCCGGCCTGCTCGCGACCAGCCATCACGCGGAGCGGGCGTTGCCGACGCTGATTGAGCTGGATCCGTCGGTCGAGCTGCTCCACGACCTGGCGCGCGACCTGGCTGGAGAAGAGGTCGAAGGGTTGGATTTCGCCGAGATCCATCGCCGGAACGGCGGCAACGTCCGAACGGCGTTGCGCGAGCTGTACGACGTGTGGGGTAACGGAACCCACGACAAGAGGTTTTGAATCAGGCGCTTGGGCTCGGGTCGAGGGGCGCTGCCGGAGCGTCCGCGGGGTCGGGTTTGACGTCTTTCGGAGCGAAGAACAGGCCGTAGACGAACAACGCGAGCCCCAGGAACATCGGCATCGCGCCGAGGCCGACCAGGTGGGTGTCCAGATTGCCGAGGGCAATCATCATGCCGATGCCGAGCGCGAACAGGATCAGCCCGGCCAGGCGAGCCCCTTCGCGCCGGCCCAGCCACTGATTGCGCCGCTCGTTGTTGAGCAGCTCCAGGAGCTTGTCTTCGGCCACGTACCCTTTCTCGACCGCTTTTCGGCCCAGCTCGTAGCGGTAGTACGCTTCCCGCTCGCGCCGCCGCTGGTGGGTGATGACCCAAAACGTCAGGAAGACGAACGTGCCGATCACGGCGAAGACCGGTATCAGCAGGGTGAAGATTTGGACGAAGCCGTCGAGCATGATGAGGTTCCTTTCGCGTCCCGGGGGCTTGAGGCCGGCCGAGCTTGGGTGTCATGAGGTGAGACGCCGGGAGAACGAATTCGGTTGCAGGGGAGATGAATGCAACCCGAAGCGCCGTTCCCGCGTCCAACCGGAAGGATGATCAGCGCCGAGCTAGAAACCGGAGCCCCGGAGGACGCCCGCGACGTGGCCCGGATTCTGGCCGGCGACCCGGAGGCGTTTGCCGGGATTGTGAGTCGTTGGCAGGGTCCCCTGTACCAGCTCGCCTACCGGTTCAGCGACGAGGCCGGCGCGGCCGAGGAGATGGCGCAGGACGCGTTTTTGAAGGCCTATCGGGCGCTGCCCCGCTGGCGCGGCGAGGCGGCGTTTTCGACCTGGCTGTTCGCCATCGCGACCAACAGCTACCGCTCCTGGCTGCGCCGGCAGCGACCGAAGAGTCTGCCGATCGAAGCCGCCGAGGGTCAGGCGAATCCCCCGGCGGCCGATCCGGCGGAGCGGCGGGAGCGGCAGCGCTGGGTGCGCCGCGCGGTCGAGGAACTGCCCGTTCACTACCGCGAAGCGGTCCATCTGTTCTATTTTCACGAGATGGATCTCGCTGCGGCGGCGGCGAGCCTGGGAATCCCCGAGGGGACGCTCAAATCGCAGCTCCACCGCGCCCGCCACCTGCTCGAACGTCGCCTGGCTCCGCTGCTCGGGGCGGCGGGAACGAAGGAGAGGGTATGTCCGACCTAGAGCTTCCCCCATCCGAACGGTCCGTGCTCGACTCCTGGCTGCTCGAAGCGCGCGCGCCGGACGCCGCGCCCGATCTGAGTGTCTCGGTGATGGCCGCGGTGCGCCAAGAGGCCCGGCATGCGGCGCCTTCCCGGCCGGCATTTCCCGACCTCGTGCCGCCGCCGTTGTTCTCCGGGAGCGCGATCTGGCGCCCTGCCCTCGCGATGGTCGGCGCGTTCGCTCTGGCGGTGCTCGCCTGGGTTCTCCTGAGCGACACGGCCGGAGGGGAGCAATGGCTGTCCATGCTGCTCGCCGCGGTCGAGAACCCGCTGTTCAAATGGCTCGCCGGCACGCTGCTCGCCTGCGGCGCGGCGATCGCCGTCCCGATGGCTTGGATGGAGGCTTGATCATGGCGAAAACCGCGATCGAGGGCATTCATCACGTCACCGCGATCGCGAGCGACGCGCAAGCGAGGGTGGTGGCGATTGCCGAAGAAGGCGCGGCGTGACCCCTGAGATCGATCCGGCCGATCCGGCCGATCCCCATCGCGGCGGAAGGGTCGCCACGGCCGGCGAGCCGCTCGCCTCGGCGCGCGCCGCGGTGATCCTGCTCCATGGCCGCTACGCCTCGGCCGAAAACATCCTCACCCTGGTCGGCCGGATGGCGGTGCCTGGCGTCGCCTACCTGGCGCCCCAGGCGCACGAATCGACCTGGTATCCGCTCACTTTTCTTTCGCCGCTCTCAAGCAACGAGCCGGGGCTCCTCTCGGCGCTGGGCGTGATCGACACCCTGGTGGATCGAATCGGCGCGGCCGGCATTCCGCCCGAGCGAACGATCCTGCTCGGCTTCTCCCAAGGTGCCTGCCTGGCGACCGAATCCGCCGCGCGCACCCCCCGCAACTACGGCGCGGTGGTGGGCTTCACCGGCGGCCTGCTCGGGCCAAAGGGCACGCCGCGCGAATATCCCGGATCGCTCGCCGGAGTGCCGGTCTTCCTCGGCGCGGGAGATCCCGATCCGCACGTCCCCTTCTGGCGCGTCGAAGAAACCGCCCAGGTGCTCGGCCGGATGGGGGCGCAAGTCGATCTCCGCCGCTATCCCGGCATGCCGCACACGGTGAACGACGAGGAGATGGGGGTAGCGCGGGAGTTGCTCGAAGGGGTGGCGGAGGCGAGTTGAAAATCCAGCTCAAGCCCGGCCGATGCTACGATTCTCCCGATGATCCAGATCGAAGACATCTACGAGCCCGAGTGGGTCGATTGGTTCCGCCTGACTCCTCAGGAACGCTGGGAAGAGAGCGCGAAGCTCTGGCATCACTACGTGGCCATGGGAGGCTCCCTTGATCCCGAGCCCGATGTTCAAAGCCCTTTCTACGATCCGGAGACATCGGGTCGAGCACCTGTTGATGGGCGGCCAGGCGTAACGGTGATTCGGCGGAGCGGGATATGAAACCTGGAGATCGCTACCATAAATGGATCGAGTGGAGTCAGGAAGATGCGGTCTATCTTGGCAAGTGTCCCGACCTAATCACCGGGATTCACGGCGATGACCCCGTGAGGCTTTTTGGTGAGTTGCAGGACGTTGTCGACGACGTCATCCGTCACTTCGAAGGAATAGGCCGGTCGCTCCCGGAGCCTCGTGTACGTCCGATGCAAGAGGTCGCCTGACGCTTTTGAGGGCCAAAGGCCCGCCTCATGACAGCCCAGGGCAACGCCCTGGGTTCGCGGTCCGTCCAAGTCTCACAAGGGCTGAAAGCCCGCCCGATCTACGTGGCCATGGGAGGCTCCCTTGATCCCGAGCCCGATGTTCAAAGCCCTTTCTACGATCCGGAGACATCGGGTCGACCACCTGTTGATGGGCGGCCAGGCGTGCGTGTTGTACGGCGCAGCGGAATTTAGCCGCGACCTCGACCTGGCTCTGCTGCCGGACCCGGAAAACCTCGATCGCCTCGAAGCGGCACTGTCCGAGTTGGAGGCGAGCGTAATTGACGTGCCTCCCCTGTCGCTGCAAGTTCTCGACGAGGGCCTCGCCGTTCACTTCCGGTGCAAGCATCCCGAAACGGCGGGCTTGCGAATTGACGTCATGACCCACATGCGTGGAGTTGCGCCTTTTCCGCAGCTTTGGGCTCGACGGACCACCTTGGATTTTGGGAATGAGATCGTAGACGTCATGGCGCTTCCCGATCTTGTCGCCGCGAAGAAGACGCAACGAGACAAGGACTGGCCAATGATCCGCCGTCTGGTCGATTCCAACTACCTCAGCTTTCGGCACGAGGCGACCCCGGAAAGAGTCGCCTTCTGGTTGCGAGAGCTGCGTTCTCCGGATCTACTGGTCGAGGTGGCGAAGGACCATATAGAGATCTCCCGGGAGTTGGTTGAAGAAAGGCCACTCTTGGAACGGGCGATCGGGCGAGATGGCTCCACTGACCTTGAAGGGGAGCTGCGAGCCGAAGAAGACGCCGAGCGGCGACGCGACGCGGAGTACTGGAAGCCTTTGCGGAAGAAATTGGAGAGTTTGCGTCGCCGATTCTGAGCCCGGTTGGCCAAGGCAAGGGGCGTCGAGGTGGGCTCAGACCCAGCTCAAAAACGGATCGTCCCGGATGTAGGCGAGCTGTTGGCCGAGGTAGGGGAGTTCCGGCAGGCCGTGCCAGGTGCGCAGCAGGTGGTAGCTCGACGAAGTGAGGAACTGAGCTTCGTCGACCACTTGACGCCAATCCGGAGTTCGGATCTCGACGACCGTTTCCTGGTTCGGGAGAATGCCGAAATCCCAAGCCCCGCAAAGCCGCACGAGAAAATCCACCCGATCCGCGAGCGAGCCGAGAGAGTCCGGCGTTTCGATGTCCGGGTAAAGCGAGCCGTCAAGCCACGAGGGCATCGAGAAACTCCTGGCGAAAGAAGACGAGCCGTGTGATCTTCGGCATAGGCTCAAGGATACTTCGCGGCGGTGCTAGACAACCCCTCCAGCGCCACCCCCAACTCCCGCACCCCTCGCCGAATCTCCTTCACATCGACCGCCGCGAACCCCAGCTGCAACCCTTCGCGCACCACTTTGCCGCGCGTGTATCGGCTGATCGGCGTCACCTCCACTCCGCGCTTTTCAGCTGCCTGGGCCGCCGCCTCTCCGGTGATTCCTTCGCCCAGCCAGCCCGCGGTCTGCAAGCCGGCTTCGAGGTCGGAGAGGTAGAGAAGTCCGCTCAGCCGCTCGCGGGCAGCGGTGACCAGGGCAGTCGAGCGCTCGGCGTAGATCTCTCGCATGCGGCGGAGGTGGCGGCCGAAGTGACCTTCGGTGATGAAATCGCAGAGGACGGCCTGCTCCAGAAGCGGAGCGTGACGGCTGCCGATTGAGCGGATGGCGGCGACCGTGTCGACCAGATCCTCAGGGACGACGAGGTATCCCAGTCGAAGCGAGGGGAATAAAACCTTGCTGAAGCTGCCTGTGAACAGCACGAGTCCGTGGCGATCGAGCCCCTGGAGCGCTGGGACCGGCCGGCCGGAGTAGCGAAACTCGCTGTCGTAATCGTCTTCGAGGATCGGAACCTGTGCGCCGCGCGCCCATTCGAGCAGGGCGAGGCGGCGCGGCAGGCTCATGCCGATGCCCGTGGGAAATTGATGCCCGGGGGTAACGTAGACGAGCCGGGCGTCTTTATCCCGTCGGCCGGGGAGCGTCATCCCTTCTTCGTCGACCGGCAGGGCGGAGATCTTTGCGCCAAAGGCTTCGAAGGCGAGCGCCGCACCGGGGTAGCCCGGATCTTCCATACAGACCCGATCGCCCGGATCGAGGAACAGCCGGGCGGAAAGATCGATCGCTTCCTGAACGCCGGAGACGATCGCGATCTGCGGCGCCGCGCATTTCACCCCGCGTGTGGCGAGGTATTCCGCCAGCGCCTCTTGAAGCGGCGGGTAGCCCATCGGCCCGCAGCCGCGCAGGAGGCTCGCCGGGGCGTTCCGATGGCGGCGCGCGACGAGCTGTGCCCAGAGGGTTACGGGGAAGAGGTCGAGGGCGGGAAGGTTGGTGCGGAAGGCGCGGGCGGGTTGCGCTTCGAGCCCCGAAAATTCGCGCGCCGCGCGGCCGAACGCCGACAGGCGGCGGCGAACCGGGTGTGGGGGATGGACCTCGCGGCCGGAACGCCGGCCGACTTCGAGCAGGTCGTCGGGAAGGACCCGGTTGACGTAGGTTCCCGAGCCGGTCGTACCCTCGACATACCCCTCCGCGGCGAGCGCTTCGAAGGCGGCGACGATTGTGCCGCGCGAAAGCCCCGTCTGACTCGCGAGATCGCGCGTCGCCGGCAGCCGCGCCCCAGGGCGCAGGCGACCTTCCAGGATCTCCGTGCGTAGGGCCGAAGAGAGCCACAGGGCGGCGGGTTCTCCCGGCTCGCGCGACGGCAGGGCGAGGATGGGCGAGGAGGTCGTCTTCGGCACGTCGTGTCTCTTCTGATTGGTCCAGTCAATATACCGTAAATGGATCTACTGAGTAGGCCACCCGCGGGCTATCTTCGCTCTCGTGAATCGAACCGAAACCGACCTGGAGAGACCGATGAAACCGCGCCTCAACTATGCCAAAGCCGCCGCCGGACTGTACGAAGCGATGGATGCCCTGGACACCTACCTCGCCGCCTGCGGCCTGGACGAGCGGCTGCTCCACCTGGTGCGCCTGCGTTCTTCGCAGATCAACGGCTGCGCCTACTGCCTCGACATGCACTGGAAAGACCTGCGCGCGCTGGGCGAGACGGAGCAGCGCCTCTATTCGCTCGACGCCTGGCGCGAAACGCCGTTCTATACGGAGAAGGAACGGGCCGCGCTCGCCTGGACCGAAGCGGTCACCCTGGTGGCCGAAGGGCACGTGCCGGACGCGGTCCACACCGCGGCGCGCGAGCAACTGAACGAGAAAGAGCTGTCGAACCTGACTCTCGCAATCGCCGCAATCAACGCCTGGAACCGCCTGTCGATCGCCGCCCGCTTGACCCCCGGCGGCTATCTGCCGGCCCCGGCGGCGACGACCGCCGCTTGATTCCACCGTCCGTTTCCGACGTCTCGATCTATGGGCCGGTGCCGCGCGATCGTCGGAATCTGGAACCGAAGGAGTAGGGGGCGCCTATTGGCGTTGATCTACCACCTGTGACACGGGGCCGTTCGAAGCGTTAAAACCCGCAGGGCGGTAGAGACGCGCCAGTACCCAACCACCCAAAGACCGGGTCCACCATCGTCGGGGCGTCTCCGCCGAAAGGCGTGGCAACAGCAGGCAATGACGTCGACCGGGCGCGCCATCCAGGGATGGGTGTGCCTACCGGGTGTTTTGCCAATCGTACCGATCGTGGCTGCGGCGGAGACGCCCCGACAGCCAGCACCCGGGGAGGTTGGTGGTTAGGTACTGGGGACGTCTCTACTACAGCGATCGTCGTCTTTGGTGGTGCTCTCATGCTCCTGCGTTCGCGTCTCTTGTGTTACAATCCGAGCACAAATGACGCGAGACGAGTACGAAGAGCGCAAGCGGCGGATCGACGCGCACCATCGGTTCAGCTCGGAGCTGATCGAGGCGGCCCGGCAGCAGGAGCTGCGGGCGTTGGAGCTGGTCTGGATGACGACGGCGGAGGGGGTCTTCGGGCGCTCTCTGCCGCCTGTTCCCGCGGAGGAGGCGATTCTCCTGTCGGTCTCTTCGGCCATGCCGGGGAAAGTGGCGCCGCCGGTCAAGGCGCCGCGGCGGGTTCTCTGGGAGGTCGTGGAGAACGTGGTCGACATTCTGCCGGGGCTTCCCGACCCGTTCGACAGGAACGACGTCTGCCAGGCGCTCGGCTACGAACTGGATCGCGGGGTGACGTTCCGGCTGTTCGAACGCTTGATGGACGATAAACACATCCAGAGGGTGGCGCGCGGCGAGGGGCGAATTCCTGCCCAGTACCGGAGAGTGGAAAGCGAGATCCCGGCCGCGGTCGATTGACGCGCGAAGCCGGTTCGCCGAGCGCAAGTTGCACTTGTTGGAACGCAAGGTGCGCTCCTTGAGACGCAAGAAGCGCTGCTGCGACGCAAAGTAGGACTGCACAGACGCTGGGAAGTACTGCACAGACGCGGGGACCCGGCTCGGCGAGCGCAAGTCCCTCCGCACCGAACGCAAGCACCGCTTCGGCGAACACAAGCCCCGCTGCGCAGCGTCCCGAACCCGCTCCGCCGAGTGCGGAAAGCGGTGCCGAACGTTCCGAGACCGGATCCGAGCGTTCGCTGCGCGCTCCGTAGCGTTCGCGATCCGGGTCGTAGCGTTCGAAATTCTCGTCGTTGCGTCTGTGCAGCGGTGCATAGCGTTCGCGTACCACTGCACAGCTTTCGGCACCCAGGTCGGCGCGTTCGGGAACCGGGTCTGCGCGTTCGCGCAGTCCCTCGGTGTGTTCGGCCGCCTCCTCCGGGTTTCCGCGCAGCGCTCCTGCGCGTTCGCGAGGCGGCAACGGGGGTGTCGGTCCTCGGCGCGAGTGTCTGTGATCGGGTTTCCAGAGTAAAATCTCAGGGTCTAGGAGGCGCCATGCCCACTGCGTCCGCTGAAAGAGAGCTTCTACGCATCGAGATCGAACAGCTCGACGAGGAAACGGTACACCTCGCGAGGGAAGCCCTGCGCTCTCTGAACGGGACGCCTGGCGAATCTGTCCGGAAGTTCCCGCGCAGGGAAGACTGGCTTGCCTTCGTTGCCGAAACCTACGGAAGCCTCCGCGATGCGCCCATCGAGCGCGGCCCTCAGGGTGAGTTCGAGACCCGAGACGATCTCGGGTGATTTACCTTCTCGACACCAATGCCTGCATTCGCTATCTCAACGCCCGGTCGAATTCGATCCGGCGGCGGTTTGAAAGCCTCACGCCGGAAAGCCTGGCGGTCTGCTCGGTTGTTCGCGCGGAGCTGATCTACGGGGCGATGAAGAGCGAGCGGGTGTCGGCCAATCTCGAACGAACGTGGGCTTTTCTAGCGGGTTTGACTTCGTTCCCATTCGACGACGTAGCCGCCGAGATCTACGGGCAGATTCGAGCGAACCTTGAGGCAAGAGGGGCGCCGATTGGCCCGAACGACCTCCTGATTGCTGCCATCGCGCGGGCGCAAGGTGCTACGCTCGTGACCCACAACGTGAAGGAATTCGAGCGCGTCGAAGGTTTACAGTTCGAAGACTGGGAGTGATCCCCAGGCGTTACTCCCGTTCATACCGCCCCCGGTTCACCTGCTGCCGCAGCCCGTCGAGAATCCAGCCCACCGAGCGTTCCGTCTGGGGGTTCACGAGGAAGGCTGCGGCTCCCCCGGGATCTAAGAAGAAGTGGCAGGTAACGAGAGTGCCCCGACTGCCATCGCCTAGCGGTTCGAGGAGGAAGTAGCCGTGCTGGTCGCGGACTTCGCTGCCGGGGAGGGAGACCCAGGTGACCGTGTAGGTTGTGGGCGTCGGGCGGGCGAAGCGGTAGCGGGCGGTCAGGTGGCGGGTGCCAAGGAAGGTGGGAAGGTCGAGCGTTTGGCGGGAGAGGATCGAGCCGTCGGGTTGGGGTTCGGCGGTCGAGGCTTCGAGAAAGGGCATGAACTCCTGGTAGTGGAGGACGTCGGCCATCGCCCGCTCGACGCGTTCGATCGGCTGCGGGATCAGCGCGCGGCCGACTCCTTCCTTGAAGCTCGTGCCCGGGATCTCGATCGAGGCGAGGAGGATCTCGCCTTTTTCCAAGCGCGCCCGGTCGGTCGGGGAGAGGGGGGAGGGCTTCGGGGCTCCGGCCGCAATCCCTTCGACGGAGCCTAACGCGAGCGCTGCGCAAAACAGGAAAACCCGAGGGGGCATCGACCGGAGCATGCTGGGAATTGTACCCTCGCTTTCGTGACCGGTTCTCCGAAGGCTCCGAAGCCGAAATCTCCAGCGAAACCCAGGCGCCAGGGAGGCCGGCGCTTCGTCCTGGTGATTCTCCTTGCGGTGATCGCTTGGCCGATCCGGCGGCCGTTAAGCAATGCCGGCCGCGCGCTATTCCTTGCGTTCGATCCGGCGCCGATCGTCTTGCCGATCCCGGTCGAAGGGGTGAAGGCCGAAGATCTGGAAGACACCTGGGGCGGCATTCGCAGCGGCGGCCGGCACCATGAAGGGATCGACATCTTTGCCCCGCGCGGCAGCCACATCACGAGCGCGACGCCCGGTTTCGTCACCGGGCGGGGCTGGAACCGGCTGGGTGGCCGGTTCATCCAGGTGTTCGGCGCCGGGGCGCGGTCGTACTACTACGCCCACCTCGATGCGTTCGATGCGCCTGACGTGGGGGATTGGGTGGAGGTGGGCGACCTGCTTGGTTACGTCGGCACGTCGGGCAACGCGAACGGCACGCCGCCTCATCTGCATTTCGGGGTCTACCGGATCGGCAGTCGGGCGATCGATCCCTATCCGCTGCTGGTGCCGAATCCGCCCGCCGTTTTGTCAGATCCATAGGCCACTCGACGAATGTCTAGCCGAAGTTTGAGCTCCCAGAAAGGAGTCGGTCATGACATTCACGAAGTGGGTAAGGTTTGGCGCGGTTCTCCTTGCAGCAACGATCACCCTGGGTAGGACCGAAGCGGCATTGTTTCCCGGGGAGGCGGTGGTCACCTGTTATTCGGACGAAAAAACGAACGGTCCGGTCGTCGCGACGTTCGACATCCGCGATCCGGCAGGGCACAGCGCTCCGCTCGGCAGTACCAATAGTCCATGGAATCTGCCGCACCGGTTGACCTGGTCGCGGGCGGACCTTCAGGGTAACGAGGTCTTCGGCATCGCGCTCGACGACGCGCCGAACCCGAACATCTATCTGACCTCAACGGCGATTTACAAGAGTTCCTCTGTCAACCAGTCGGCCCCCGGCACGGGCAAGGTGTTCAAACTCGACGGCACGAGCGGAGCCGTCACGGTCTTTGCCACGTTGCCTCAAGGCTCAAATCCGAACGGTCAAGGCCTCGGCAATATTGCCTATGACGCTCCAAACCATCAGTTCTTCGTCACCGATTTCTACGACGGAAGGGTCCACCGGATCAGCTCGACCGGCCTGCTGCTGGGTACCTATGATCCGTTTCAAGCTTTCGGCAGCTATGCCAACACCGCCGGCGGATTTGCGCCCCTGGGCGAGCGGCTGTGGGGCGTCGGAACCTTCGAGGGGCGGCGCTCGGCGAACCGTCAAATCTTTCGAGAAGCGCGGCCGGCGGCGGCGACTACGTCTGCCCGGCGGATTCGACCGGTGGCTTTGTGGTTGGCACCGGCGACGCCTTGATCTATCCGAGCCAAAGCTCACCGTCAAACCCAAGAGTCTATGGATTCCAGCTCATGCCCCCGACCGGCGGCGGTAAAAACACGAGCTACCAGGTGGATCTCGACGGCCTGACGACGGTAAACGACAAAACCCAGATCGGCGACGTCGACGTGTATAACGCCTGCGATCGAAAATGTTCCGAGCTGATTTCGGTGAAGGTGCTGTGCAAAACCGACGGCTCGGGAGATTTCACGGTCACCTTCCAGATCAAGAACCGCTCGGCGGCCACGGTGTATCACGCGTTCCTGGTCCCTCAGGGAAATTTCACGGCAACGCCCAACTACTTCAGTCTGGGTGCGAACGGCCTCGCCGCGGGAGCTACCAGCCAGGTCTTCCAGACGACCGTCCACGGGGCGACCTCGGGCCAACAGATCACTTTCGACGTTACCCTTCACAACCAGGAGCTGGAGGAGTGCTGTACCACCCGGCAGACGATCACCCTGCCGCGCTGCAATTGCGCCCAGATCGTCGGGAATCAGACTCTCAGCTGCAACTCTGCTCCGTCCGGGCAGACCTACTCCTATACCTTCTCGCTGCAGAACCTGTTCACCTCGGCGACCCCTGCCTACGTGTTGATCACTCCGGACACGCCGACCACGGCGACCTTTGCCCCGAGCGTGATTCCCTTCACCGGTACCCCGCAGACGATCACGACGGCAATCGGCCAGGTAACTCCCGGGCAGCAGGTCTGTTTCCGGGCGAGCTTGCACACGGCGAACTTCCAAAGCTGCTGCTCGATTCGGCAGTGCGTCATCGTGCCGGCCAACGGTGCCCCCGGCGGGTGCCCCAAGTCCCACGGGCTCGAAGTTGACCTCTCGACAGGATTCGACCAGAACGCCGGAGCTCCGATACCGGCCCGTTTCGCGGACGACGACTGGAAGATCATCTCGCCTGCCCCGGTTCGTCCTGCGCTGGTGATCGCAACACCGAACTCGAACTGGACCGGGCCGGTCGCGGGCAGCCGGTGGATCGGCTCCGAGGCCGAAGCGGGGACATCCATCCCCGGAGTCGTCGACTATTCGCTGGAGCGATGCTTCTGCCTGGACCCCTCGGCGCGCGACATCAACCTGAGCCTCAAGTTCCTGGCCGATGACAGCGCCCGCGTGCTGTTGAACAACCAGCCGCTCAGCCCGTTCGGAGGGGGCTACGCCGGCCCGCCCCTTACCGTGCAGCGCAGCGGGGCGGCGGGGGATGGGCTCTTCGTCGCCGGACAAAACTGCGTCCAGGTCCAGCTTCGAGATTCAGGCGGTTCGGTCACCGGCCTGAGCCTCGGCGGCAAGATCACCGCTCCGGTGGGAGGCTGTCACTAACTGCCGCCCAGTCATTTTCTTGGAAAGCAAAACCGGCGGCGGCCTTTTGGGCGCGCCGCCGGGATTTCCTGGAGAATCGTTTCGATCCCCGAATCTCTACGCCCGCGACAGGTACTTGTTCTCTCGGGTGTCGATGATGATCTTCACCCCCGGCTCGATGAACGGCGGCACGTTGACCATCAGGCCGGTTTCCATCTTCGCCGGTTTGTAGGAGGAGCTGGCGGTGGCACCCTTCATGCCCGGTTCGGTCTCGACGACTTCGAGGACGACCGTGTTCGGCAGCTCGACGCCGACCGCGTTCTCTTCGTAGAAGTCGACCTGGAGGACCATGTTCGGGAGCAGATAGAGCATCGAGTCGCCGAGGGTCTCGTCGTCGAGCGTCACCTGATCGTAGGTCTCCTGGTTCATGAAGTGGTGGCCCGAACCGTCGGAGTAGAGATACTCCATCTGGTTCGTGTCGAGGATCGCCCGCTCGACCTTTTCGGTCGAGCCGAAGCGGTGCTCGAAGCTGTTGCCGGTCTTTAGACCCCGCATTTTGGCTTGGACGAATCCACGCCAGTTGCCGGGGGTGACGTGCTGGACGCTCATGATGCGGCAGATGTTTCCTTCGAACAGGATGCACATGCCGACGCGCATTTGGGTGGCTGGAATCAAAGCTCTCTCCGTTTTTTGGATTCGTGCTGCGGCTCGTGGCTCATCTTGGCTCCTCGCTCCTTCGGGCGCCTTCGGCAGCAGCCAGTCGCTGCGGGCCAAGTTGAGCCACGAAGTTCCGCGGTCATTCTTCTTCTTCGTGCTTCCGGTGGCGGTTCGCCTCGGCTACGACCTTGTCCTGCACCAGGCGCGGGACCTCTTCGTAGTGCGAGAACTCCATGTGGAAGCTCGCGCGCCCTTGGGTCAATGAACGCAGCGCCGGGGCGTAGTTGAGCATTTCGGCCATCGGCACCTGCGCCTTGATCATCTGGCCGGACGAGGTGGTCTCCATCCCCGAAGGGCGGCCGCGGCGGTGCGACAGGTCGCCCATGACCTCGCCGGTGAAATCGTCCGGCGTGTCGATCTCGACCTTCATGATCGGCTCGGTGAGTGTGACGCCGGCTTTGGCCAGGGCGTCCTTCAATCCCAGCGAGCCGGCGATCTTGAACGCCAGCTCGGAGGAGTCGACGTCGTGGTACTGGCCGTCGAGCAGGCGGACGCGGAAATCGACCACCGGGTAGCCCGCGAGGTAGCCGCGGCGGCGCGCCTCTTGGATGCCCTTTTCGACCGCGGGCCGGTAGTTTTGCGGGATCGCGCCGCCGAAGATTTCGTCGACGAACGCGAAATCCTCGCCGCGCCCCATCGGTTCGATCTTGATCTTGCAGTCGGCGAACTGGCCGCGCCCGCCGCTCTGCTTCTTGTGCCGCCCGTGGCCATCGGCCGGCTTGGTGATCGTCTCGCGGTAGGGGACCTTCGGCGGATGGAGGTTCACTTCCACGTGATAGCGGTTCTTGAGCTTCGCGACCGCGATCTCGATGTGTAGCTGGCCGGTGCCGGAGAGCAGGATCTCGTGGGTCTCCGGATCGCGGCTGGAACCCAGCGTCAAGTCTTCGTCCATCAGGCGGTGGAGCGCGTCGCCGATCTTCTCGTCGTCGCCCTTGGATTTCGGCTCGATCGCGAAGCTCATCGCGGGCTCGGGGACCGCGATCCAGTCGAGGCTGAGCGTCTTGTCCTTGGCATTCGGCGCGAGCAGCGTGTCGCCGGTCGCCGTGCCTTTGAGTTTCGCGACGCCGCCGATGTCGCCCGCGATCAGGCGCGGCACGTGGGTGGCTTGCTTGCCCTGGAGCACCATCAGGTGCCCCACCTTCTCCGTGTCGCCGACGCGCGAATTCCACGCCGCGGCGTCGGCCGGGAGCGTGCCGGACATGACGCGCAGGATCGAGATCTTGCCGGTGAACGGGTCGGAGAGGGTTTTGAACACCAGCGCGGCGAGCGGCGCGGCGGCGTCGCTAAGGATCTCCCCGTGCCCCTCGGCGCCGGAGGTCGAGAAGTGGCGGCCGACGGGGGAGGGGAAGAAGTCGACCACCGCGTCGAGCAGCGCGGAGGAGCCGACGCCGTGCCCAGGGGCGCCGAGCAGGAGGGGAAACAGCTGGCGGTGGGCGATCGCCATTTTGATGCCCCGCTCCAGGTTCTCCTGGGAGAGAGTCCCCTGTTCGAAGTAGCCCATCATCAATTCGTCGTCGGCTTCGGCGACCGCTTCGACCAGAATGGCGCGGGCGGCTTGCGCCTCTTCGAGCTGCTCGGCCGGAATCTCGCTCGCGTCGGCTTTGCCGTTGCCGTCTTTCGCGTAGCGGTAGGCCTTCATCCGCACCAGGTCGATCACGCCGGAAAAACCCGCCTCTTTGCCGATCGGCAGCTGGATGGGCAAAACCGCGCGGCCGAACGCTTTTTGCAGGCTGGCAAGCGAGCGGTCGAGATCCGCGCGCTCGCGGTCCATCTTGGCGAGATGGATCGCGACCGGCAGCTCCGCTTCCGCCGCAGCCTGCCAGACCTTCTCGGTGTTGACCTCGACTCCTGCGACGCCGTTTACGCACAGCAGGACGGCGTCGCAAGCGCACAGGGCGGCGCGGGTCTCGGTAAAGAAGATGCCGTAACCGGGGCAGTCGATGAGGTTGATTTTGTGGCCGCGCCACGGGACGAAGGAGGTCGCGATTCCGATCGAAATGCCGCGCTCGATCTCTTCCTTGTCGAAGTCGGTGAAGGTGTTGCCGTCCTCGACGCGGTTCAAGCGGGTGGTGATCCCCCCGGTGAAGGCGAGTGCGCTCGCCAGGGTGGTCTTTCCGGTGTCGTTGTGACCCGCCAACGCGAGGTTGCGAATCTTGTCGGAGCTGTCGACCTGCATCCCGGTGCCTCCTTGGCAATCAGATGAATCGCGGTGCGAAGCGCGGATCGGATGGCTGGTGCATTCGCGGCTGAAATCGAGGTGGGAATGATAGCACAGAGGTTCCGAAGACTCGGGTTAAATCGCCTGTTCGGAGAGGTTTAGGCGCGGTCTAGCAGCGCGCTTCCGGAGTTCGGACCGTGTTCGGTCGGGATTGGGCACGAGCATCCGGCGCGGATCCCGGATGCTGCTACAATCCCCGTTTCCCAAAGACGAGACGATCGAGCGCATGCCCCCCTCTATTCCTCAACAGCTTGGGCGCTACGAGATCCGCGAGGAACTCGGCAAGGGCGCCATGGGCATCGTCTACCTGGCGCGCGATCCGCTGATCGGGCGGCTGGTGGCGTTAAAGACGTTCCGGCTCGGTTTCTCGGTCGGCGACCGCGACATCGAGTAGTTCCGCGCCCGCTTCATCCGCGAGGCGCAGAGCGCCGGCATCCTGTCGCATCCCGGGATCGTCACCGTCCACGACGTGGTCGAGCGGAGCGAAGAGGGGCTCGCCTTCATCGCCATGGAGTACGTCCGCGGCTCCAACCTCAAAATGCTGCTCCAGGGCGACACGCCTTTGGAACTGGCGTTCGTCGCCGACGTGATCTCGCAGATCTCCGCGGCGCTCGATTACGCCCACGCCCATGGGGTGATCCACCGCGACGTCAAGCCGGCGAACGTGATCCTGACCGGCGACGGCAAGGTGAAACTGACCGATTTCGGCATCGCCCGGCTCGACAGCTCGAATCTGACCCAGGAAGGTCAGATGCTCGGCACCCCGAACTACATGGCGCCCGAGCAGGTGATGGGCAAGGACGTCGACCATCGCGCCGACCTGTTCTCGCTCGGGGTGGTGCTCTACGAGATGCTCACGGGGCACAAGCCGTTCGCGGGCGAAAATCTCACCCAGGTCTCGCACCGGATCGTCTACGAGCCGTTCACCCCGCCGGAAAAGTTCGTGCGCGACCTGCCGCCCGCCCTGCGCGCGGTGCTCACCAAGGCGCTGGAGAAGAACCCCGCCGACCGCTATTCGACCGCGAGCGACCTGGCGCGCGACCTTTCGGCCGCGGTCGCCGGACGCAACCGGTCGGAGCACCGGGACCTGAACGAGACCCAGAGCGTCGACGCCTTCCCTCCGGCGATGCTGGTGCCCGACCTGCCCCCCGCGCCGCCCCTTCCGGCGACCGAAGCGTTGTTCATTTCCCGCGATTCCCGCGATTCCCGCGACGCCGACTCCTCGGACGCGTCGCTTCACGAGACGATCTTTACGCCGCCCGCGACCCTCGAGCTGCCATCGCAAGGGACCGGAGTGGCGAGTCCGCCGAGCCCGCCGATCCCTGTCGTTGCGCCGGTCGCTGAATCCGCCCCGCCGAGGGTGGAGCCTGCGCTCCCGATGCTTCCGGTACCTTCGGTACCCCTGGTCATTCCGGCGGCTCCCGCCGGCGCCCCTCCTGCGGCCGCTCCGGCTGCGCGGCGGACCGGCCCGGGGATCGGGCATTGGCTCGCGCTGGCCGCCGGGACCCTCGCGGTCGTCGGGGTGGCCGCCGCGGCGTTTCTGCTCACCCTCTCCTGGGTCGGCACGCCGCTCTTCCGTTCGCTCGCGCCGGAGGTGCAGGCGGTGGAGAGCGAGGTGATCCGCCTGCGCCAGGAGGGGCTCCAGCGGCTCGCTTCGGGCGATGCGGCGGGCGCGGCGGCGGCGCTCGCGCGGGCCGTTCAGCTGGCGCCGGACCACGTCGGCCTGCGCGACCTGAGCAAGAAGGCGAACGAGCAGGCGGTGGCTTTTGCCGGGGCCGCCGGTCGCACGGCGGAGGTCCAGGCCGGTCTCGAAGCGGCGCAGGCGGCGCTGGCGGAAAAGCGCTACGCCGAGGCGGCGATCGCGGCCATCGGCGTGCTGACGCGCCAGCCGAACAACCAGGCGGCCAACGACATCCTCGCCGCCGTCGAGCAGGCCAAAACCCTGGCCGCGCCGCCGGGCGGGCGGCTCGGCCGTCCTTTGGGCCCCCATCGGCCGGTCGAGGGCGAAATCGGCGCGGACTTAATGCCGGTCGAGGCGGCGAAAGCCGAGACGGCGCCTGTGGCGGAAGCGGCGACCGGCGACGCGGTGCTCGCGGTGTCGTTCACCACCGAGATGGCCGAAGGGGTGGTGATCGTCTATCTCGATAGCCGCACGCTCCTGCGCGAGTCGTTTCGCTACAAGACCGGCGGATTTCTGCGTTCCCGCGCGACCGGCGGCAGCTTCCAGCGCCCGATCTCCGTGGCCGCCGGTACGACGGGCCAGCTCAGGGTCTACGTGACGCCCGCGGGCCGACCGGCGCAGGTCAAGACGTTGCAAGCGACTTTTCCCGCGGGGGCCACCCGCCGGCTGGTCATCGATCTACCCGCATCGGGCACGCTCAACGCCCAGCTGCAATAGGCAAATTCGCGCTACCCGCCGCCCCCGCCGACGAAGCGCATCAAGGGGTTCAGGTAGCTTTGGAACAGCCGCTCGATCTGCGGGAAGCGGGTGGCCACCAGGCCGAGCAGCGGCAGGACCCCGTAGGTGAGCACGCTCTGGACGAAGCTGCGATTGAAGAGATCCGCTTCGCCCGCCGTCGTGTCGCCGATCGCCGACAGCGTCGGATTGCGGTCCATGTGGACGAAAACCCAGATCGTCGTCATCACCACGGCGGCCAGAGCGCTCCAGATCGACAGGAACAGCACCCGCTTCGGCTGGATCTCGTACGTGGTGATCGCCACCAGCAGCAGGAAGCCGGGCACCAGAGTGCCGAGCAGGCTATTGCGCAGGTGGGCGAAGACCATGCGCACGTAAGCGATCAGCCGCACTGCGACGAAATCCTGGAGCGGTCCGGGCGAGAGCCAATCTTTGGCCTCCGCGAGCGCGGCGTCGAAATGCGCCTGGAGGACATTGCGGCCTTCCGCCTCGATCCTAGGGTCGCCGAGGCGATGACCTTCAAGCGCCAGGCCGAGCCCTCGGCGCAGTTCCGCCGGCTCGGCCGAGCCGCCGATGGCCACGAGCTTGGCGATCGATAGCTCGGTCATCTTGAACGGCGGGATCAGCCAGGCGAACGCTTTCATCGGCCGCCAATCGACCTCGGTCTTCAGCTTGCGAAGTGCCGGGGCGATGTCGAGCGTCTCCAGCCGGTCGAGCAGTCCCGACAGCTCCGCCCAGAGCCGGAGGAAGCGATGGAACGAGACCAGCGCCAAGGTGAACAGGCCGATCGCGAGCCCGGCGAACACCTGGCCATAGGCGCGCGTCTCGGCGACCGGCTGGACGAATTGGTAAAGGTAGATCGCGGCGAGCACCAGAGGAGGCCCGCACACCACCCAGAAGCGCCAGGTGGGAAAGGTGTGCAACATACGCTGTTCGAGCGATTTCGCGATCCGGCGGCAGCCCGGGAGAACCGGGTCCTCGCCGGGAAGCTCCGGAATGGGGAACTTGGCGCCCTGAAAAGCGACCAGCGCCCGGCGCTTCATCTCCAGAATCGACCAGAGGAAGTTGCCGCCGCCGATCCAGGAGAGCGCCACGATCGGCGACATCCCGCCGCTGAACTTGCGGGCGCGGAAATGGAATAGCTCGATCCCCCCCGGCATCCAGGCATAGAGCAACGGACAGGCGAGCAGGCCGCCCGCGGCGACCACCAGGCAGACGATCGCGATCCATCGGAGCGAAACGCCGAGCTTGGGGAGCCGCGGAAACCGGGGTGGCAGCCGGTTGCGCTCGAAGAACGCGGTGAGGCCGACCAGGGTAATCAGAGATCCGCCCAACAATGCGCTCCAGGCCATGACCTCCTGCTCCTCCCAGCTCCGGCCAAATGCCCACAACGGCAGGCCGCCGACCACTTCGAGCACACCCCAGGCGATCAGAATCGCAGCGAGAGCGAGCAGGAACGGGAACCGGTCGCGCAGGTCCTTCGGCAGGTCGGCGATTTCGCGCAGCGGCCGGGCGACCCGCACGAGCCAGATCGACAGCGCCGCGATGAACAGCAGACAGGTGAGGGTGAGGGCGTTCGCCTTGGCGCTCGACTTGCTGAACGTCGCCCCGGTCTGAAACGTCGATTTCAGGTCGAAAGGAGGCCCCGTTTTCGACGGCCTCGACCCGGGGAGCCACTCGAGCTGGGCGAGCGGCCAGATCGAGCCATTGCCGATCGCGGAGACCCAGGCATGCGGCGCTTCGAGCCGCGCCGGCCGGTTCGCCGCGGGATGTTCGGCGTCGGCTTCGAGCGCTTCGACCGCGTGGACCACCCCCTCGTGCAGATCGCTCTGGAACTGACGGACGCCGAGCCCTGGATTCTTCGAGTTCTCCGAGGAGGTGGCCTCCAGCCACGAAAGGCCGCGGGTAAACAGCGCCGAAGACGACAGGATGATTGCGCCGTCCAGCGCCGCGCGGTTCTGCGGGTGGGCGAGAAGAAGGTCGCTGTCGAGAAAGAAGAGCTGGAGGTCGGGGCAGATCTCCTGGACCCGTTCGGCGAGAAAGATCTGATCGCGCGAGTCGGTGGCGACGATTCCGAGATAGCTCTTCTTGCCTTCGCCGCACAGGACGGCCAGCAGGTTCGACAAGGCGAGATCCTTGGTCGGCGTGGTCAGGTTCGAGAACTCGGGCACCACGTCGATCGGCCGGCTCTGATCGGCCAGGCTGATCGCGAGCGTCGAAGGACCTAGCTGCGGTTGGTCCTTGCTCGGGGTAGTTCCCCGCGCGGCATCCTCCGACGCCTTGCGCAATCCGGACAGGCCGCTCGGAAACTTGAGCACGAAGGACTCGCCCTCCTGGCCGGACCCTCCGGCGAGCTGGTTGGCGTTCTGGCCGTACGCCGTATCGGCCTCGGTCAACAGGGCCATGCGGTCGAGGCTCCAACCGAGCTTTTCGGTGAGGAAGGTCTTTCCCGCGAGGAGCAGTTGCTCGTCGTCCATCACGGTGCGGAAGAAGCGAATGCGCTGCCCGCAATCGAAGGCGCAGAGGTCGAGCCAGGGGGACGTCGCCGAGCCGCTCACCAACCAGATCTCCGGACGCTCGTGGCCGGCGGTGATCTTCGGCTTCCAGGCGGCGAACGCCAGCCGCAGGGATTCGCGGGAACCTGAGAACGTCGGCCCGAGGATGCGGATCCGCTCGACGAATTTCCCGGACCGTAGCCGGCGCGACGTGGTGAGGCTTTGTGCCGTGTCGAGAGCGAGCCGGAAGGCGGCCTTGTGGACCCCTCCCTTGGCCGTCTCGCCGACCAGGAAGACGATCGCGAGGCGGCCTTGGCCCACCTTGTCGGGATGGCGGAAGATTAAAATGCCCGGCCGCGTCCGGTAGGCCTTGACCTCGCCCTCTTTCGCTTCGGCGGGTTGGATGGCCCAAGGCAGGTCGATCCGGTCGAGCAGGAATCCGGCCTCGGCAAACCCCTCCTGAATCCCCGCGAGCGTCTGGTCGAAGCGGGCGGGAAGAAACGAATCGATCGGGTCGGCGACGAGGGCGATGTAGACCTCCGGCGGCTGGTATCCGGCGTCCTTGGCGAGCTGCACCAGATCCCGCTGCGGATTCTCCTTCGGAGCCTCGGTGTCCTTGGAGTCCTTAGATACCGCCGGGGCTTTAGGGGCGCCGAAATAGTCCGCGACCAGATCGTCGAGCTGGCTCCAGGTGGGGCGCTCGCCGGCCTTCACCGCGGGCACGGAGGACACAGGCTCCTTGACCGCTTCGGCGACCGGCGCCGGCTTTGCCGCGCCTCCTCCCGATGAGCCCCCGATCTGCCAGCCGAGCAGGGCGAGGACGAGGACCATCCACGGCAATCCGATTCGATTCACGGTCGTCTCCCGAAGCGAGAAGCTTTACGCATTCTAAGGTGGGCGTCAGAGGCGGCCCAAACGTTTCACTTCTTGCTGATGAGACGGACGCATCGGGCGCCGTGCGGCTTCGCGAAACCACACCCTTCTGCCGGTTCGCTGTCTTTAGCCTCAGAAGCTTGGTCCAGACGAATCGATGCGACAAACTCGGGTCCAAGATCTTTCGGTGAGGAGGGGCAGGAAATGTTCGGCGAAAACTTGGGCCGCAACGTCCGGTTCCGGGCGCTTGGGCACATTCTGTTCGGAGTGGGCCTGCTCGCCTTCGGTGCGGCGGGTCCCGGACTCGGCGTTGAGATCTCCGACATCCCGAAGCCGCAGCGCTGGGTGACCGACCTCACCGCTTCGATTCCCTCTTCCGCGGTCGCGGAGATCGAAGCCACGGCGGATCGGATCGAGCGCGAGAACGGCGGCCAGCTCGTCGTGGTGGTGCTCGGCACGCTCGGAGGGAAAGAGTCCCGGCCGTTCGCCACCGAGCTGTTCAACGCCTGGGGAATCGGCCGCGCGAAGCAGGACGACGGTTTGCTGATCTTTGCGGCGCTCGACGATCACCGCCTGGAGCTGCTGTTGGGGAGCGGGATCGACGATCCTGGGAGACAGAGTGCGAGCGACGAGATCGTGCAGCAGGTGATGGTGCCGCAGTTCAAGGCGGGAAATCCCGGCGAGGCGCTGGCGCAGGGCGTTGCGGAGTGCGCTCGGCGCATCTACGGCCTGGACGCTCCGGTTCCCTCTGGGCCCGCATCTGCAACGGCGGCCGCCGTCCCTGTGCCCCGACCCGTGGCCGAGCCGCTGCCGGTCTACCCGACTCCGGGTCCGGCGCGGGATGAAACCGGCGGACTCGGGGTACTCGGAATCTTGGTCGGCTTCGTCGCCCTCTGCGGGCTTTTCGTATTTTGGATCTTCCGACGCGGATTGCTCGGACCTCGCGTGTGCCCTTCCTGCGGGGTGACGATGGTGCAGTTGGATGAGACTCAGGACGATGCCCATCTCGAACGGGGAGAGATCGCCGAGGAGAAGGTGCGGAGCGTCGACTACGAAGTCTGGGCCTGTCCCGCTTGCGACCAGGTCACGAGGCTCCGCCATGGCAGATTCTTCACCAGCTATCATCGTTGCGCGGGCTGCAACTTCGTGACGGCGTCGGAGATCAGGACGGTCCTCCGGCAGGCGACGACCTCCCACGGCGGAATGGTCCAGGTGGATGAGCGTTGCGCGAACTGCAACTACACCGATTCGACCACCCATTCAACACCACAGCTCGCGGACACCTCGAACCGTTCCTACCCGTCCCACCATTCATCCCACTCATCGAGCTCGTCCGGCTCCAGCTCCAGCAGCTTCGGAGGGGGGAGCACTTCCGGCGGCGGATCGAGCGGGCACTGGTGATTCCGCGGTAATTCCGCGCCATCGGAACACCCGGGCCTACCAGGCCTGCCTCGGCGGCTGCTGATTTGGGAATCCCCGCCCGGGCCGGAGCGAGAGGCCCGGGCGGGGCTATGGATCGACAAATCCGAAAGCAGCGAGGAGGGCGGCCTGCACTTCCGGCCATCGGTGATCTGAAAGCGAGGCGATCCACGGGCCGAGGAGTTTTCGTTCGACGGACTGAATCCAGTCTGGCTTCAAGACGCAAACATCGATAAGGCCGTCCATCGGGGAAAAAGGAATCTCCCAGGGGAGGCTACGTGCCTGAGTGGAGATGGGGATGACCGGGATCCGAGACCAGTGCGAGAGCGTCGCGGCGTGCCCCAGGACCAGCACCGGCCTACGTTTATCAGGGGCCGAGAACTTGAACCAACGTATATCGCCGCGCTGAATCACGGCGCGAAAGAATCGTCGTCGTCGGCAAGCGGACCTTGCGGGCCATGATCAATCCAGGCGTTCAAGGCCGCGCGCTGCTCATCAGCCGAGAGCTGTAGCTCGGAGTCTTCGATCGGCTCGACGACGATCCGGAGAAGGCGACCTTCAAGCTGTGCCGGCTTTTCTTCGAGGGTGATCAGATTTCCCTGCAGACGTCCCGTAAGCGTCATCATGGGTGAGATCTTACCCCTTATGCGCGGCAGGTCTCCAGCCAAAAGTCTGGCCTGTGCCACCCAGGCCTCCAGCCTGGGCTGACGTAAGACGGCCTTTCAGGCCTAAAACCACAACCGGGCACGGTGTGTCGGCTCGCGTCTTCACCCCTACCGGAACACCCGGAACCACCGCTCAAAGAACTTCTTCACCCCCGGCGTCAGTTTCGTGCGGCGATAGGCGTCGGCGGCTTTTTTGATCACTTCGCCTTGGGTGGGGTAGGGGTGGATGACGCTGGCGATTTTGCCTAGGCCGATTTTGTGGGTGATCGCGAGGCAGAGCTCTCCGATCATGTCGCCTGCGTGCTCGGCGACCAGCGTTGCGCCGAGGATTTGGTCGGTGCCTTTTTTGAGGTGGATGCGGAGGAAGCCTTCGTCCTCGCCGTCCAAGATCGCGCGATCGACGGTGTCCATTTTCACGGTCAGCGTATCGACTTCGTTTCCTTTTTCTTTTGCGTCCTTCTCGTACATTCCGACGTGGGCGATCTCTGGGGTCGTGTAGGTGGCCCAGGGGATGGTGAGCGCGCTCGTCTTGCTGCGGCCGAAGAAGAGGGCGTTTTGGATCACGATCCGGGCCTGCGCGTCGGCTACGTGGGTGAACTGGAATTTGGAGCAGACGTCGCCGCAGGCGAAAATCTTCGGGTTGGTGGTGCGTAGCTGATCGCTCACTTCCACACCGGTCTTGCCGTATTTGACCCCTGCCGCCTCGAGGCCGAGCCCTTCGACGTTCGGGGCACGGCCCGCGGCGACCAGGAGGTGATCGACCGCCAGCTCTTTCTTCGCGCCGCCGGCCGCCTCGAAGGTGATCACTTTTTCGTTTCCCCGCCGGGCGACGCTCAAGATCTTGGCGTGGAATTCGAGCTTCACGCCAACCGCGATCATCGCCTTCTGGACGATCTCCGCGGCGTCGGCGTCTTCCCGGATCAGGACGTGACCGTCCTTGTCGAGCAGCGTGACTTCGGTTCCGAAACGGCGGAACGCCTGCGCCATCTCGCAGCCGATCGGGCCGCCGCCGATCACCGCGAGCCGCTTCGGCACCTCGGTCAGCTCGAAGATCGTTTCGTTGGTGAGATACCCCGCTTCGGCGAGCCCGGGAATCGGCGGGGCGATCGCCCGGCCGCCAGTTGCGATCACGCCGTTCCTGAAGCGCAGGGTTTTTCCACCGACCTCGACGGAATTCGGCCCGGTGAATTTGCCGTCGCCGAGGAATACGTCGATGCCGAGCTTTGAGAACCGCTCGACGCTGTCGTGAAACGCGATCCCGGCACGCAGGCGGCGCATCCGTTCCATCGCGTGAGAGAAATCGCCGTCGCCGGTGGCTTCCGGGCCGCCGAATCGCTCGCGGCTTTCGCGCGCCGCAGCCCAAGAGCGGGCCGCGCTGATCACCCCTTTGGACGGAACGCAGCCGACGTTTAAGCAATCGCCGCCCATCAGGTTGCGCTCGACCAGGGCGACCTTGGCGCCCAGGCCCGCGGCGCCCGCGGCGGAGACCAGACCCGCGGTTCCTGCGCCCACCACCACCAGGTGGTAGCGCTCCTTCGGGGTCGGGTTCGTCCAGGTGGACGGATGGACGTAGCCGAGCAGCTTGACGTTGTGCTCGTCCTGGGGTTCGACCAACGCGCGGGCTTCGTTCATGAGCGGGTTTTGTCCTTTGGGGCCTCGGGCGAATCCAGCTGGGTTTTGAGCGCCTTGCTCGCCAGACGGGTGATGAAGGTCGAGACGATGACGGTGGCGAGAATGCCGATCCCGAGCGAGATCCACTTCGTGGCGCCTTGCCCCCCCGCCTTGCCGCTCGCGACTTCCGCGAGGCTACCGGCCGCCGTGCCGTAGTAGACGTAGAGGAGGGTGCCCGGGATCATCGCGAAGCAGCCCAGCAGGTAGTCGGTGAACCGGACCTTGGTGAGGCCGAGCGCATAGTTGAGCAGGTTGAACGGAAAGACCGGCGACAGGCGGAGGAGCGCGACGATCTTCAAGCCCTCTTTGGATACCGCGCGATCGATCGCCGCGAATTTCGGATTGCCCGCGATCTTCTTCTCGATCGCCCGGCGCGCGCCGTACCGCGCGATCAGGAACGCGAGCGAGGCGCCGACCGTGGCGCCGATAAAGGTGTAGAGGGCGCCTTTCACCAGGCCGAAGATGACGCCCGCCGCGAGCGTGAGCAGAAAAGCCGGAGCGAACGCCACGGTCGCCGCGACGTAGCCGAGGATGAAGACCAGCGGCCCCCAGGCGCCGAGGCTCTGGACCCACTCGGCGAAACGGAGCACGGCGCCGCTCAACTGTTTGCCGCCCAACGCCAGGCCGACCACCACGGCGAGGGCCACCACGATCAGCAGGATCGTCTTGGATTTGGATTTCGCCGCCGGCGGCTTCGAAGCGGCGGGCGCGGTCGATGCGTTCATGTAGGTCCCTTCCCGAAGGCGGACGTTCGCCTCCACCAGCCCACTACGGTACCCGGTCGATTCTGGACGCGATCCTATCGCGGTGGGCTCGAAGAGGTCTGTGCCGGAACTTTGGGTCCGGTTACATCAACCCCTGATGTTCGGGGCGCAACAGATCCAATACCGTCTTCACCGGCGCGAAGGTGGCGTTCGGGACCTCGACGAATTGGGTGTTCCAGCCGGCCATTGCGCCGTTCCATAGGCCGGGACGTTCGAGCGCGAGGAGCGGCCGGCCGGCCTGCGATTTTTCGGTCACGAAGACGGCGTTCGGATCGACGAAGCGGAGCAGGTCCAGCCGCCGGCTGCCGATCCGCAGGGCACAGACGAGATCGACCGGGTTGAAGTGGGTGGCCGCGCCGAGCAGGTCGGCGCGCTCTTCTGGATCGAGCTGGCTCGTTTCCACGAGCTGCGGAGTCGCCGGTTCGCCGCTTTCTCCCGCGACCCAGAACGGGCCGCCGCCCGGCTCTCCCGTGTTTTGCACCACGCCGCAGACCCGCAGCGGCCGGGAGAGGTCGGCGATCAATGCCTGTTTTCGTTCCTCGGCGGAGGCCCCAGAGTTCGGCGCGCGGCCGAATTCCTGTTCGAGGAAGCGCTCTGCGGCATGCAGCAGATCTTCGGCCGGGACCATTCTTTCGAGCGCGCGGCGCAGGTTGCCGGCCCGCTCGGCGAGATCCGCCGCGAGGCCGAGCAGCACCTGCTTCCAGACCAGCACCTCGGGCGGGCCGCCGTCGGGCAGCACGTTGTCGACGTTCTTGATCAGCACCAGGTCGGCGCCCAGGTTGGCCAGGTCGGCCAGATTTTCGATCAGCGCGCCGTGCCCTCCGGGACGGAACAGGAGCTTGCCGTCTTCCGTGCGGAACGGCGCGCCGGTCGAAAGATCGAGCGCGAGCGTATCGGTGCTCGGATGTTGGATCGAAAAGCCGACCTCGAACCGGGCGGAAAGCTCCGCCGCGAGACGCGGCGCGAGCTCGTCGAGCAACGCCCGGAACCGCGGCTCGTGCTCGGGCGCCACGGTGAAGTGGAGCCGGCAGACTCCCGAGTCGTCGCGAATCAGCGCGGCCGCCTCCCGGAGGTGCTCTTCGAAAGGCGTGCGCCCGGCGGGCTCCGCGCGATGAAACGGGATCAAACCCTTCGGGAGATCCGCGAATCCCAGACCGGAAGGGCGAAGGAGGGCGCGCAGAATCTCGCCGCACCGGCCGGCCTCGCGCAGGGCCGCCAGGTCGTGCCCTTCGGATGCCAGCGCCGCGGCGAGCGGATCGGCGAACGGCAGGCGGTGGAGTTCGGCGAGCAGCCTGACGGTTTCAGCGGAAGACTCGGCCGGGGTTGCGCCGGAAGCGTCCGGAGAGCCGGCGATGTTGCCCTTCGTATCGCTGTCCTTCGAAAGGTTTTCGAGATCGGCCGCGTGGGCTTGAAACATCCGGCTTGCGGCGCCCGAGGCGGGGACCAGCTTCGAGGCGCGCCCGTGGCGCGCGACCGATTCCGCGGCCCGGACCAGCTCGGCGATTTTCGCCTCGTCGATCTGGTGAATGCCATCGCCGGGTGAGCAGGGACGGATCACGCGGGCCGGCGGCGGGGGATTGCGCAGAAGGTGAAGCTGGCGCCCCGCTTCTTCCTGGGAGATCCCGCGGGTGCGCAGCTGGCCGAGGTCGTCGGGAGAAAAATCGGTCATCGGTTTGGCTGCGCTCCTCAGCCAATAAGCCGGTCGCGGATCTCGGCGAGCCGCGGCGCCACGGCGTCTTTCGGTGAAAGCAGCGGCTCACCTTCGAGCGGCCACTCGATGCCGATTTTCGGATCGTTCCAGAGGATGCCGATTTCGTCGTCGTGGCGGTAGAGCGCAGTGCATTTGTAGAGCACGTCGGCGGTCTCGGAGAGGACCAGGAAGCCGTGCGCGAACCCCTTGGGAACCCAGAGCTGGAGCCGGTTCTCAGCGGAGAGGGTTCGGCCCACCCAACGGCCGAACGTCTTAGAGCTGGGCCGAATGTCCACCGCCACGTCGAAGATCTCGCCGGAGAGAGCGCGGACGAGCTTGCCTTGCGGCTGAAGGCGCTGAGCGTGGAGGCCGCGCAGCGTGCCGCGGATCGAATGCGATTGGTTGTCCTGGACGAACGGCTCGACGAGACCATTCGCGGCGAATTTCTCGGCGTGAAACGCCTCGAAGAAGAAGCCGCGAGGATCGGGAAAGACTTTCGGCTCGACGAGGACGACCTCGGGAATTTCAGTTGGAGTGAAGATCATCGGAAGTCCTATTCAGCCCAGCCCCAGGCGCTCTCTGCCGTAGCTCGATTGTATGGCGTCGCACCAATCGCGGTGGGCGAGGTACCAGCGGACGGTTTCGGCGAGGCCGGCTTCGAAATCGTGTTGCGGCTGCCAGCCGAGCTCTGTGCGGATCTTGGTTTCGTCGATCGCGTAGCGCCGGTCGTGGCCGGGCCGGTCGGCGACGAAGGTTTTGAGGTCGAGATAGGAGGCGATTCCACGTCCGGCGAGCGCCGGGTTTTCGGCCGCCGGCCGCTCGGCTTCGAGCGCGGCGCACAGAGCGTCGACGATCTCAAGGTTGGTCCGCTCGCTCCGGCCGCCGAGGTTGTATTTCTCGCCCGGCACCCCGGCTTCGAGCACCGTGAGCAGGCCGCGGCAGTGATCTTCCACGTAGAGCCAATCGCGGACGTTGCCGCCGTCGCCGTAGATCGGCAGCGGCTTGCCTTCGAGCGCGGTCAAGATCATCAGCGGGATCAGCTTTTCGGGGAACTGGTAGGGGCCGTAGTTGTTCGAGCAGTTGGTCAGCAGGGTCGGCAGGCCGAACGTCTCGTGGTAGGCCCGCACCAGGTGGTCGGCGCCCGCCTTCGAGGCGGCGTAGGGGGAGTTCGGCTCATAGACGGACTTTTCGGTGAACGCCCCGGTCGGCCCCAAGCTCCCATAGACCTCGTCGGTCGAAACGTGCAGGAAGCGGAACGCCTCCCGATCGGCGGGGGCCAGCTCGCGGAAGAGCCCGCGGGCCGCGTCGAGCAGCTCGAAACAGCCGGTGACATTGGTCCGGACGAACGCGCCCGGATCTTCGATCGACCGGTCGACGTGGCTCTCGGCGGCGAAATTGAGCACGGCGGAAGGCTTGTGCTCGGCAAACGCCTGCCGCACCGCCTCGCGATCTGCGATGTCGCCGAGGACGAACGCGTAGCGCGGATCGGCCGCCAAACCGGCGAGGTTCTCCGGCCGGCCGGCGTAGGTCAGCTTGTCGAACACCACCAATCGATCGACGGCTCGATCGCCCGTTTCGGCCAGAGCGAGCCGCACGAAATTGGAGCCGATGAAACCGGCTCCGCCGGTGACGAAAAGTGTGCGCATCAGGGATTCCTCGAAAAGCCCCCGGAGTCGAACCTGGGGCGGCAGGCGGCGAAAGTATAGCCGCAAAGGACGCCTGAGCATTCCCGGCGGCATGCCTTAGAATCCCTCTTCCTCAAGCTCCTTCGGCGACGCCGAACCTCAACGAAAGGCATCCTTTGCGCCTCGATCACGCCGCGATCCTCGCCCTCGTCCAAGCGATCACCGAGTTTCTGCCGATCAGCTCATCCGGCCACCTGATCCTGCTGCCGCGCCTGCTCGGCTGGGCGGACCAGGGGCTCGAATTCGACATCGCGACCAACACCGGGACGCTGCTCGCGGTGATCGCGTTTTACCGCCGCGAATTGAAGGATCTGATCGTCGGGTTCTTCACCGGACGCGAGGTCGAAGGGGAGGATTTCGTTCCCCGCCGCCTGGCGCTCCAGCTGGCGGTCGGGACGATTCCAGCGGCGGTGGCCGGCCTGCTGTTTCACGACTCGATCTCGACCGTCGCCCGCAATCCGCTACTAATCGCAGTCAACGCCGCGATCTTCGGCCTGCTGATGCTCGCCGCCGACCGCTGGGGCCGCCGCGAGCGGGGGATCGCGGATCTCTCCTGGGGGGACGTCGCAATCATCGGCCTCGCCCAGGCGCTGGCGCTGAACCCGGGGACCTCGCGCTCGGGGATCACGATCACCGCTGCGCTCTTCTTGGGCCTCGCCCGCCCGGCCGCGGCAAGGTTCTCGTTCCTGCTCTCGATCCCGATCGGCATTCTCGCCGCGGGGCATTCGGGTTTGGGCCTTCTCAAGGGTCACGCCCCCGAAGTCGGCTGGCCCGCGACCCTGCTCGGCATCGCGGTCTCCGCGGTCGCCGGCTACCTGGTGATCAGCTAGCTGCTCGGCTGGTTGAGGCAGCGCAGCCTCACAGTCTTTGGAGTCTATCGACTGATTCTGGCGGTGGTGATCGTCGGGCTGTTCTGGCGCTAAGGGCGAGGCAAAAAGGGAGCCCGCCGGCTCAAGAGCCCGGGCTCCCCGATGAGTCCAGGGGCTAGACGCAGCAGCAGGCCGTACAGCGAGTCCCGCAGCTTCCGCCGCAGCTCTCGACCAAGGTGTCTTGGCAGGCTGTGCCGGCACCCTGGGTGAAGCCGCCGACGACCAGGCCTTTGGATGCCTCTTCGAGGTTGAGGAGGGTTTCACGGCCGAGCACGAGCTTCCGGGTCTTCTTTTGCATGACAGCTCCTTAGAGAGGTTAGTGCTGATTTGGGTTCTCTGTCGCGACTGGAACTGGGTCGGGTTGTTTCCCGGCGGTCAAGGCTCCTCCTGGCGAGCAGTGCGCCCCTCTCTTGAGTATTAGCGGTGCGTTTGGGGGACAGAAGTGGGACAAACGCTACGGGTGCAGGCCACCGAGCAAAAAAAAGGAGGAGCGCCTTGGCGCTCCTCTTGGGAGGGATGAGAGGAGGATCTTGCCTCCCCGCAACCTAACCTTGGCAGATCAATAGCCAGTTGTCAATATGCAAATCGGACGCTGCGGCTTTACTTGGCGCCCAGGACCGCCTTCTTGAAGTCCGCGCCCGGGGCCGGATCGGCGCCGATCCAGGTCGCGAGGATCGCGTCGGAGGTCGCCTTGCCGGGGAGAACGCCCTTCACCTTGCCGTTGACCGTGAGCGTCGTGCCTTTGCCCGGAACGTAGACCAGTGCCATCTGGTTCCCCTTCGGGATGTCTTCCATCCAGGTGCAGAGGGTTTTGAAGTCCTTGCTCACCTGGCCCGAGGCGTTCGGCGTGTTCTGCTCCAGGCCTTCGCTCCAGGCATCGCACATCTGGCTTTTGGAGACGCTGTAGAGGAAAAGGAACCGCGTTTCGCGCGCCGTGTCCGCGGCGAGCACCTTGACTGCGTTGCTCTCTTTGCCGGGGAGGTAGAGCGCGCCGACGTAGACCTTGATGAAGAATTTGGTCCGCAGGCCGGCGCCATTCAACATTAGAGCCGTACCCTCGGCGTCGGCCTTGTCGGGGACGTTGACCCCGGCGACGGTCGCCGCATGGGCCGGAATCGGCAGGACGGAAAGAGTCAAGATGAACGCGAGACAGGCCAGGTTGAGCTTACGCATCGTCGACCTCCACTAGTTTCAAATAGGGATGGATCCCGGCGCCTCTAGGCCCGATTCCTTCGGAGTGTAGCAGGCCGACGGCGACCGGCCGCGCAACCTCTCCCCATGCCTCGCCGTAACAGTCGCGTGAGGAGAGAACGGAATGTCCGGCCCACCTGATGCCTCGGGCGCAGTCCGTCCGGGCGGTGCCGCGCCTTCGGTTCCTTCCGATCCCGATCTCGTCGCCCGGGCGCTCGGCGGGTCCGAGCGGGCGTTTGCCGATCTGGTGCGGCGCTACGAACGGCCCATCTTCAGTCTGATCGTGCGCATGGTCCACGACTCGGACGTAGCCGAAGACATCGCCCAGGAGACCTTCCTCAAGGCATTTCGCCGGCTCGACACCTACGATCCGACCCGCAAGTTTTCAAGCTGGCTGTTCAAGATCGCCCACAACGCCACGCTCGATCACCTGCGCCGGCCGAGCCTGCACACCCTGCCGCTCGAAGCGCACGGCGACGACGAGGCGGATCTCGCCTCGGTGCTGGCGGACGAGAAGAGCGAAAGCCCGGAGGCCGGCGTCGGTCGCTACGACCTGGCGCGCGCCCTGGATCGCGGTCTGCGCGGCCTGCGCGCCGACTATTCCGAGGTTCTGCTGCTGCGCTTTCGCCAGGGGCTTTCGTACCTGGAGATCTCGGAGGTCACCGGCCAGCCGCTAGGCACGGTCAAGACCAACATCCACCGTGCGCGCAAGGAGCTGGCCGCGGCGCTCTCCGGGTTGGGGTGGCATTTGACCGACTAGAACGAACCCGCCCACGAAAACATCGTGATCCCGTCATTCTGAGCGTGAGCGAAGAATCTGGGGGGTTGGGTGGCTGAGATCCCATGGAGGCGAAGGGATTCAAGGCCGCCCGCCACCCAGATCCCTCGCTCTCGCTCGGGATGACGGCAGGCATTTGACGGAGTCCGCCCTTTCCCGGGCGTCGGTTACAGTAGACGCAGTGGAAACGGAACCTCCCTCCGCCTTGCCGCACGCCGCGCGGATCCTCCGCCGGATGGCGCTGCTTGAAGCGCCCGCGGTGCAGCTGTGGGGCTGGCCGGGGACGGGCAAGAGCGGCATCTTGGCGGCGCTCGTGGGCCAGGCGGGCAGCGTCGGCTTGGCCCTGGGCGATACCGAAAGCGCCACCAGCTGGAAGAGCGCCCTGGCTCGGGCGAGGGACCAAGGGGCGGCCTGGGTGGTGCTTGCCGCGCCACCCTCCGCCGCGGCGCTCGATCAGGCGGCCCGCTGGCTCCCTTCGGGGTTGCGGCTGGCGTTTGCCGGGGTCGATCGTGCGGTCCTGCCGATCCGGACCGCGTACGTCTATCCGCCCGAGCTGCTGCTCGACGGGCGGGAAGTCCTCTCGCTCTGGCGCACGGTTCGCGGTGGCGAGCTGACTCCCGAGAACTCGTCGGCGCTCCGCGCGGCGACCGACGGCTGGCTGGGCCCCTTGCGCCTCCTGGCCTCGTCCGGTTGCGAGCTGCCCGCTGAGGTTTCGCCCGCGGCGTTGCTCGACGCTGATCCCGCGCTCGCTGGATTTTTTCGTTCGGAGGTCGCGACGGCCCTGCCCGCGCTGGATTTCGAGCGCTGGGACGACGAGGACCTTGCCGCGCTCGTCGCCTCGGGGCTGGCGCTGGGCGATGAGGCGAATCCCCGCCTGCCGCGCCTGCTCGGCGCCTGGGCCGAGCGAAGGAGCCGCGACGCCAAGGCCCGTCCGCACGGCCCGCGGGGGAGCGCCGCGCCGCGCCGTCCGGACCCCGGCGTCACCGCTCCGATCTCGTCTATCGCTCCGGCCGCTCCGGCCGCTCCGGTCGCTCCGGCCATCTCGCAAGCCGCTTCAGATCGCCCGGCGTTTCGCGTCGCGTTGCTCGGCCGGCCGCAGGTCGAACGCTTGACCGAAACCGGCCCTGTGGCGATCCGGTTTCCGCTCCGGCGGTCGTTTCAGACGCTCGCGTATCTCTCCTCCTCGACCGATTTTTCCGCCTCGCGGGATGAGCTGATCGAAGAGATCTGGAGCGGCGAAAGCCCCGCCGACGTGCTGCGGAACTTTCACCCCACCCTGTCGCACCTGCGGCGTTCGCTCTCGGCCGGACTGAAGCCGCGGGTGGTGCCGTTGCTGCTGCACGAGGGGATCTACCGGCTGAACCCGGAGATCGACTGGCGTATCGATTGGGTCGAGCTTCAGGCGCTGGTCGAGCGCGCCCGGGCCGATTCGGTGGCGCGGCCCGAGACCGCGGTCGAGCACCTGCGCCGTGGCTGGTCGCTGTACCGCGGGTCTTTCCTGCCGAGGGTCGACGGCGACTGGGCCGCGCCGCGCCGCGACCAGTCGCAACGGATGTATCTGGAGCTGCTCAAATCGCTGGGCGATCTGGAGCTTCAGCTCGGGCACCCCGAGCCGGCGCTCGACGCCTACCGTGCACTCCTCACCGAAGATCCCCTGGAAGAAAGGGTACACGTTGCCGTCATGCGCCTCTACGGCGAACAGGGGCGGCGCGACCTGGTGCGGCGCCAGTACGATCGGCTATGCAACCTGCTGCTCGGAGAGCTGGGCCTCGAACCGCTCGACGAGACGACGAAGGAGTTCCATCAGCTGATGTCGTAGCTTTGACCCCGGCGAAGCTCTCGGACCACAATGGTGCGCCCCGGAGAAGCGGGGGAGAAGGACGAACCTAGTTACGGAGCCAAACATCGGATGGGCGAACGAAAAGACGTAATCCTGGGAGCCGGCCTCGCGGGTCTCACCGCCGCCTACACGTTGCAACGCGCGGGGGAGGATCATTGGCAAATCTACGAGCGCGAGGAGCGGGTGGGCGGGCTCGCGCGTTCGACCGCGATCGACGGCTACCTGTTCGATTTCGGGCCGCACATCCTGTTCACCATCGACGCCGAGATGGAGGCGCTGATCCGCGACCTGCTGGGCGACAACTTCCACGCCCAAGAGCGCCAGGCGTTCATCTATCACCTGGCTTCCGACCTCTATACCCGTTTTCCGTTCCAGGCGCACCTGTACGGGCTCCCCGTGCCGCTGGTCAAAGAGTGCCTGGTCGGCCTGTTTGACGCGGCGCGTGCCCAAGCGCGGGGGGAGTTTGCCCCGACCAACTATGAGGAATGGATGCGCGGCTTCTTCGGCGACGGCATCGCCGATCGGCTGATGATCCCGTACGCCAAGAAGATCTGGGCCGTCGAGCCGAGCACGATGGATTTCAGCTGGATCGGCCGCCGCGTGCCGACTCCCGACTACGAGCGGATCATCGCCGGGGCCCTCACTGACGACGTGGCCCAGGTCGGAGCGACCTCGAGCTTCTGGTACACCAAGAGCGGCGCGATCGAGCCGCTGCCCAAGGCGCTCGGTGCAAGGGTGAAAAACGTCCAGCTCGGCCGGACCATGGAGCGCATTGAGCTGCCCGAAAAACAGGTGGTGTTTACCGACGGCGAGGTCGTCCCGTTCGAGAACTTGATTTTCTCTCTGCCGCTCTGTTTCCTGCCGCGCTTCATCCCGAACCTGCCTATGGAAGTCGAACGCGCCTGCAAGGGTCTCCAATACCAGGGGATCTACTGCATCAACTTGGGGGTAGACCGCCCGAACGTCTCGGACAAGCACTGGGTCTACTTCTACGAAGAGCCATTCCCGTTTCACCGGCTGTCGTTTCCCGCTACCTTCAGCCCCGACACCGTGCCGCCGGGAAAAAGCTCGATCGCCACCGAAGTGGCCTTCTCCAAAGCCCGCCCGCTCGACAAGGATCAGGCGGTCGA
>JBBSBW010000062.1:0-34907 GCA_038250865.1 Thermoanaerobaculia bacterium
AAACCGGGGCCGAGCCGCGCGAGACCGCCGCCACCTACGGCGACCTGGGGCAGGTCTACCTGGCGTACGGCTTCCACGACGCGGCGGCCGACTGCTTTCGATTCGCCGAGAAGCTCGACGGCCAAGAGGTATCTTGGCCCTACCTATTGGGAGCCGCCGAACAGACGGCCGGGCGACTCGATGCAGCCTCCGAGGCGTTCCAACGCGCGCTCAACCTCTCGCCCGAGGCGAAGGTCGCGGCGATCCACCTCGCTGAGATCCGCCTGCTCGAAGGGCGGCCGGACGAGGCCGAGGCGATCTTGAAGCCGCTGCTGGCGGTGACCGCCCTCTCCCCCGCCGCGCACTCGCTGCTCGGCCAGACCGCGCTCGCGCGCCGCGACTACCCCGCGGCGATCGAACACCTCGAAGCCGCACTCGCCGCCGTGCCCGACGCGAACCGCCTGCACCATCCGCTCGCCCTCGCCTACCGCGGCCAGGGAGATCTCAAAAAAGCCGAGGAGCAGCTGGCGCTCGCCGGGCAGGTGGGGCTGAAACCGCCCGACCCCCTGCTCGCCGCCGTCGCCGCGCTCCGCCAGGGGGAGCGACTCGCGATAGCGAGCGGCAAGACGGCTGCCCGCGCCGGGCGCTTCGCCGATGCGGCCGAGCAGTTTCGCCGCGCCCTCGCCGCGAAGCCGGAGAGCGTCGAGGCGCGCGTAAACCTCGGCTCGATGCTCGCGAATCTCGGCGACCGCGCCGGGGCGATCGAACAGTTCCACGAGGCCCTCAAGCGCGATCCGCAAAACGCCACCGCCCACTTCAACCTCGCTTCCCTCCTCGCCGCCGGCCCCGACCGGCAAGAGGCGCTCACCCACCTCGAAGCGGTCCTCGCCGCGCGCCCCGACGACGCCGAGGCCCGGCGCTTCCGCGCCCAGCTCCTGCGCGACGCCGGCCGCCTCGACGAGGCGCTCGCCGAATACGATCGCGCGATCGCCCTGGCGCCGGACGACGAGAACGCCCGCCTGGGAGAGGCGGAAACGCTCGTCCGCCTCGCCCGGTACGCCGAAGCGCGAAAGAAGCTAGAAGAGGGATTGAACCAGATCCCCGGGAGCGGCCAACTGAGCCACGCCTTGGCCCGCCTGCTCGCCGCCTGCCCGGACACCGCCGTGCGTGACGGCAAGAGGGCTTTGGAGCTGGCCGTCGCGGTCTGGAATGCGCAGCAGAGCAGCTCCCACGCTGAAACGATCGCCTTGGCCCTCGCCGAAACCGGCCAATGCGGCCAGGCCTTGGAGTGGCAGCAGAAGGCGATCGAAGCGGCCCGGGCGGAAGGGTTCGACGCAAAAGTGGAGGGACTTCAAGGCAAGCTCGCGTTCTACGCGAAAGGGGCGCCCTGCCGGCCTTGAGGGCCCATTTCCCCTTCCGCTCGAACTGGCGAACGGCTTCCGTCCACGGGATTCCTGGGACCGCCGCCGTCCCCGGCGGCGTTCGTGCGCTAACGGCTGCACCTCGACAGCGCCGGCGAGGACGCCAGCGGTCCCAGGGATCCTGGACGGAACGCTCGAGCTGGGCCAGCGGGAAGCCAGGTCTACCGAATCCCGTTCGCGCAAAGGGTACAATGTCCCTATCGTGAGCAAGCTCTTCATCTCGCACAGCTCGAAGGACGACGTGTTCGTGCGTGAGCTTCGGCAGATGCTCGCCGACCTTGGGCATGAGGGGTGGATCGATTCGCGCGAGTTGCGCGGCGGCGATGCGCTCTGGTCGGAGATTCAAGAGAGTATCCAGGAGGCGTCGGGCTTCGCGGTGGTGGTGAGCGCGGATTCTCTGCAATCGAAGTGGGTAGGCCGGGAGCTGCAACACGCGCTCAAACTCCGGGGCGAGCGCGGGAAGGACAAATATCCGGTTATCCCTCTCTCTCTGGATGGCAAGAACCTCGGAGTGATGGAGACGCTCTTCGGCGAGGAGCCGGTCTATATCTCGGTGAGCCGCAATGCAGGAGGTGTCGAAGCGGCGGTCGACGACCTCCTCGTCGCGATGGGCGAACGGCTGGCGGCCGATGTCGGCACGGCACCGCAGCCCCCGGCGGAGCCGCTGGAAGAGCTGGTCCTTGAGCTGACCGATCTCAAATTCGTCGAACAGGAAGGCGTTCGCCGCGCCTCGGCGCGTGCCCGCCTGGTCTATGAGCCCGCAGCCCTCGGCGGTGAGAAGGTCCACAGCGAGCAGAGCTGGCGCTTCATGGCACCGCTCGGCCCGATCGAAGCAGGGGAACTGAAGTGGTACCTGGAGAAGTACGCCGTCTGGCCGAGCCATTACTTCCGTGACTGCGCCCGCAAGGTGGAGGCGAATCTTGTCCAATGGGGGCAGCTTCTCTACGAGGCCGCGCTCCCCGCCGTCCATCGGCAAAGCGTCCTTCACGCCTGGGCTCGGATCGACGAATATGCCGGCCGCCGCTTCTCCGTCCAGGTCGACTCTTCGGTCGAGGTGGGCGCGCCCGAGGCGGACGGGAAAGCCGCACGCGAAGCCGCCACTCTGCTGCTCGGCCTGCCGTGGGAGCTGCTCCACGATGGCCAGGTCTACCTCTTCCAAGGTGGAAAACCCACGCGCGTCCGTCGTCGCTTGCCTAGCTTCACGGCGCGCGACGTTCCGGTCGTCAAGACTCCCATCCGCATCCTGCTCGTCTCGGCGCGGCCGGAGGACGAGGCCTGCGGCTACCTCGACCACCGCGCGAGCGCTCTGCCGCTCGTCGAGGCGATGGAGGCCCTTCCCGGCCTGGTCAAGATTCACGTCTTGAGCCCTCCGACGCTCCCGGCCCTGCGCGAGGAGCTCGACCGCGCCCGCCGCGCCAAGGCGGCGTACCACGTGGTCCACTTCGACGGCCATGGTGTCTACGACAAGACGGTCGGCCTCGGCGGTCTCTGCTTCGAGGACCCGCAGGATGCCGGAAAGCTGGAGCAGCGCCGGCACGTCACCATCTACACGCCGGAACTCGGCGCGCTGCTCCACGACCACCGCGTGCCGCTCGTCTTCCTCGAAGCGTGCCAGACCGCGATGTCGGAGCAAGCCTCCGAATCGGTCGCCACCAAGCTCTTGAGCGAAGGGGTCGCCTCCGTGGTCGCAATGAGCCACAGCGTCTTGGTCGCAACCGCGAGTCGCTTCGTCGAGTCGTTCTACGAGACGCTCGCCCGCGGCGCGCGCGTGGGCGACGCCATGCTCGAAGGGCAGCGCCGGCTCAAGGATGACCCTCTTCGCGGTCGCATCTTTGGCGCGGGCGAGTTGCGGCTGGAAGACTGGTTCGTTCCCGTCCTGTTTCAGGAAAAGGACGATCCGCAGCTTTTCAAGGCCGTTCCAGCGCGGCAGACCGTCGAGGATTTCAAGGCCGCACTCAAGCGCCGCCTCGGCGACCTACCGCCCGAGCCCGCGACCGGCTTCGTCGGGCGCAGCCGAGAACTGCTCGCTCTCGAACGGCTGCTGCGCCACGATCGCTACGCCGTGCTGCGCGGTCAGGGGGGCGAGGGGAAGACCGCCCTCGCGGCCGAGCTGGCGCGCTGGATGGTCCGCTCCCACCAGATCCGCCGTGCCGCGTTCGTTTCGGTCGAGACCCACGGCCACGTCGAGGCGGTACTCGATGCCCTCGGCCGCCAGTTGGTGGGTGAGAAGTACTCCGTCGCCACGTTCGAGACGCAGGACAAGGCCCTCCTCCCCATCGAGCGCGCGCTCCGCGAACGCGCGACGCTGCTCGTTGTGGACAACATGGAGAGCGTCCTCCTGCCGCTCTATGTAGAGACGCCCGAGGCACTCTCGGCAGAGGCCGGCCGTGAGCTGAAGGCTATCCTCGCCCTGTGCGAAGGCCTGAATCAAATCGGCGACACGCGCCTCGTCTTCACCAACCGCGAGGCGCTCCCCGCGCCGTTCGACAAGCCCCGCAACCGGCGCGAGCTGAACCGACTCGATCGCGAAGACGCCGTGAAGCTCGTCGAGCGCGCCTTGAATGCGGACGATGCCGAGGACGATGCCGGAGCGGGAGCGGCGCTCGATGCCGCGCGCGAGGCGATCGAGGCGCTCGTCGACGCCGTCCACGGCCACGCCCGCACGCTCGCCCTGTTGGCGCCTTCATTGCGCAGCCAAGGCGTCGAGGCCACCCGCGCAACGCTCGTCGAGCTGATGACCGAGATGGAGCGGCAGTTCCCCGGCAGCCGCGAGCACTCCCCTTTCGCGAGCGTCGAGCTTTCCCTCCGCCGCATGTCCCCCGCGAATCGGGAGAGGGCGCGCGTGCTCTGCGTGTTTCACGGCGCGGTCGATCTGGACGTTCTCGCTATGATGATGCAGTGGGAAAAGGCGGACGTCGGCGCGCTCGCGGGCGAGTTGATCGAGACCGGTCTCGCGACGCTGAACCGATACGACCATTTGACGCTCAACCCTGCCCTCTGCCCCTACCTGCGCGGGCGGATGGAAAGCACGGAGCGCGAAGCCCTCCTGGCCCGCTGGGTCGCGGCGATGGGCCAATATGTCCGCTTCCTCGTGCAGCAGCAGAGCCAGAACACCGAAGTCGCGGCGACGCTGACGCTGCTGGAGCTGCCGAACCTCTTTGCGCTGCTCGACCTCGTTCAGCGTGCGGGGGATGCGGTGGCGACGATCGATCTCGCCACGTCGCTCTATAGCCTGCTGCAAAGGCTGGGCAAACCGCGGCTGCTGGAGCGCGTGGGACAGGTGCACGACGCCGCGGCGGCGGCGCTGGGCGACGCCTGGAATCACGCGCGGTTCGAGGCGACGCGAAGCCGCATCGAGCAGCAGCTCGCCAGTGGGGGGATGCGCGAAGCGTTGGCTAGCGCGCAATCTCTGCTGGGGAGCGCCCGGGTGGCGGGCGGGCAAGCCTATCCTGGTGCCGATTACGACCTGGCAGGGGCTTGCTGGCTTCTCGCCCGCGTGTTGCAGACGGCTGGCGGCGCGGAACAGGCCCTGCCGCTGCTGGACGAGGCCCGCGAGCGCTTCGAGGCCGTGGCCAAGGCGCGTCCCGGCAAGGGCGCGGAAAGGATGGCCTCCGTCTGCTTCGCGGAACGAGGTGAGTGTCTTCGCGACCTGGGCCGGTTCGAGGAAGCGGCGGCGGCCTACGAAGAGAACATCCAGCGCGCCGAGCACATCGAAGACGCACGGCAGGTCGCCGTAGGCAAGGGCCAGCTTGGGACCGTCCGCATGCTGCAGCGCCGCTACCCGGAGGCGCTAGCGGCGTACTTCGAAGCGCGCGAGCGGTTCACCCAGTTGGACGAACCGGGCACCGTCGCCACAATCTGGCATCAGACCGGTATCGTGTATCAGGAGGCGGGTCAGCCGGACGCGGCGGAGGATGCCTACCGGAAATCGCTCGCGATCAGTGTGCGGCTCAGAGATGTCGAGGGGCAAGCGGGCTCGCTCCTTCAACTGGGAAATTTGTATGACGATGTCCTCAACCGTCTGGAAGAAGCCGCCGCCTTTTGCCGACAAGCCGCGGACAAGTATGTCGATACTCGCGATGCGGCGAACGAAGGTAGAGCCCGAAGCAACCTTGGCAAGACCCTGCGGAAGCTCCGCCGCCTGGACGAAGCGCGCCAGGAAGTCCACCGGGCGATCGGATGCGGCGCGCAGTTCGGCCACGCTGCGTTTCCATGGATGCCATGGGCCATCCTCGCCGACATTGAGACAGACGCCGGCAACCTCGCCGCCGCCGCGGAGGCGAGGAGCAAGGCCGTCGCCGGCTACCTCGCCTACCGCCGCGACGGCGGTGAGAACCACTACCCCGATGGCCGCCTCACCCTCGCCGTGAGCAAGTCCCTACTCGCCGACGAACCGGCCGAAGCCGCGTCTCTCCTCCAGCAACAGCTCCCACGCTTCGAGGCCGCCGGCTTCGGCGGTTTCATACGCGCCCTTCAAGCCATCGTCACCGGAAGTCGCGACCGCTCGCTCGCCGAGGGGACGGACTTGAGGTACACGATGGCCGCCGAAATCCTTTTCCTTATCGAGACGCTGGAGAAGGCGGGCCGGTAAGGCTTCCGTCCACGGGATCCCTGGGACCGCCGCCGTCCCCGGCGGCGTTCGAAGCGCCAACGGTTGCGCCTCGACAACGCCGGCGAGGACGCCGGCGGTCCCAGGAAAAGCGGGTCCGAACCGTTGAACGGCCGCGCAACCACCCTACCGCCCGACGATTCCCTTCGTCTCCTCCACCACGATCTCCCGGTTCACCCCCACCCCGGTGAGCTTCTGCTTCGCCCCACTCGGCCAGACCACCTCAACCGCCTGGACCTTCTCGTCCTTGCCGAGCCCGAACGTAAGCGTCAGCTCGCTCTGCGAGCAATAAGACGAGCCGCTGTGGACGATCTGCCACTGCGTGCCTGACGCGCTCGTAACCTTCACCACGGTACCGATGCCGTCCCGATTCGACCGCGCGCCGACGGTCCGAACCCGAAGCCATCGATTCTTTTCGCCGCCGTCATTCCGGAACAGAACCGCCGGCCCGGCGTTGGTCGCGATCACGAGATCCAGATCGCCGTCGCGGTCGAAATCGCCATAGGCGGCCCCTCGGGCGACGATGCCCCGGTTGAACGCCGCGCCCATCGACGGGCCGACCGGCTCGAAGCGTCCGCCGCCCAAGTTGCGGAACAGGAGCGGCGGCTGGCGGTAAGTGACTTTCGGCTGGACGCGGCCGATCTCTTCTTCGATGTGGCCGTTGGCCGCGAAGATGTCGGGCAGGCCGTCGAGGTCGTAGTCGAAGAAGAAGACGCCGAAGGTGAGCGTGAGCAGGCTCGCCCGGCCGACTGCCGAGGCGGGGGCCTGGTCGATGAACAGGCCGTTGCCCTCGTTGTGGTAGAGCGCCAGCATTTCGTTCGAAAAGTTGCCAACCAGCAGGTGCGGCCGGCCGGAGCGGTCGTAGTCGGCGGCGTCCACCCCCATTGCGCCGCGCGCGGTGCCGTCTTCGGCGAAGGCGACGCCGGCCTCGAGACCTTGATCGACGAAGGTGCCGTTGCCCCGGTTCTTATAGAGCTTGTTCGGCTGGGTGTCGTTCGCGACGAACAGGTCGCTCCAGCCGTCGCCGTCGAAGTCGAGAACCGCGACGCCGAGCGCTTTGCTGTTCGGATCGGCGATGCCGGCTTTGGCGCTCGCGTCCTCGAACTTGCCTCCCCCTAGATTGCGGTACAGCTTCGAGGGCGTCCCCTTGTACGACTCCGGCGTGCAGTACGACTTGCTCGTTCCGTCGAGCGAGCAGCGCAGATCCTTCTCCGCGCTCCACTGGACGTAGTTGGCGACGAACAGGTCGAGCTTGCCGTCCTTGTCGTAATCGAGCCAGGCCGAGCTGGTGCCGAAGCTCGCATTGCGAATGCCGCTCGCCGCGGTCGCGTCCTTAAACCTGCCGCCGCCTTCGTTATGGAACAGCCGGTCGCTGTCGAGCGACGTCACGTAAAGATCGTCGCGGCCGTCGTTGTCGTAGTCGGCAGCCGAAACGCCCAGCCCGTACAGCTCGACGTCGAGCCCGCTCCCTTTCGTCGCGTCGCGGAAGGTGCCGTCTTTCCGATTCAGATAGAGCGCGGGCAGCGAAGGCTTGGCGCCCTTGCCCTTCGTCCACTTCCGGCCATTGACGAAAAACAGGTCGAGCCAGCCATCGCCGTTCGCGTCGAAGAACGCGACGCCCGATCCAAGCGTCTCGGGCAGCCACTTCCTGCCTGCCCTGCCGCTCTCGTGGACGAAGCGTATGCCCGCGGCGGCGGTGACGTCGGTGAAGCGGACACCCGGTACTTGGGGCGGCTTGGGTTTTGCGACTTGCGCCGCGAGGATCGAAGCGACGAGGGCCAAAGACGCGAACACCAGACGCTTCATCTCAGCTACCCTCCCGTCGCCGCGGCGGTCGGTGTCTCGGACACTGGAGTGGGCAGCGGCGCGCTCTCGTGCTCGTGGATCGTCTGCCGCTCATTGTTGTCCTCGGGAGAGAGCCGCCGCCGCGTCGCCGTGATCGCCTGCGCCGATTCCTCCGCCTTGAAGCGGCGGAAGAGCTTCGCCTCGCGCTCCGCCCGGGCGATGTCTCCCAAAGCGCGCGCCGCGAGCATCGCCGTGTAGTGCATCTGCACGTCCTCGGGATCGATCGAGCGGACCTGTTCCAGCACTGCGAGCGCCTCCTTGAACCGGCGTTCGAGGAAGAGAATCCGGGCCAGTTGGTTCTGGACCACCCGGTCGCGCGGGTATTGCTCCACCACCGCGCGCAGCGACGCTTCGGCCCCCGTGTAGTCGCCTGCCGCCTTCTCGATCATCGCCCGGAAGAACAGCGCCCGTCCGAGCTGCGGCTTCACCTTCAACGCGCGTTCGACGAACGGTCGCGCCGCCTCCGTCTCCCCCTCGCGGATGAGCGCCCGCGCAACGTTCACCCAACCGTCGGCATACTCGGGCTCGATTTCGGTGACGATGCGGAACGCCCGTTCCGCGCCTTTCAAGTCGCCTTGCAGCAGAAGACCGATGCCCCAATCGTTCCACCGCTCGCGGTCTTCAAGAAGCGGCCTGGCCGCAAATTGCGGCGCCGAACTCGCGGCGCTGAGGGGCAGCGTCACCTCATCGCGCGCCAGCTCGGTGATCGGCAGGTCGGGGATGGCGCCTTTGATCATCCCCGAGACGTTCGCCGGGATGTTCTTCGGATCGAACGAGTACTCCTGCGAGTTGAAGTGGGCCGAGAGCAGGCTGGTCGGCTGGCCCGGCTTCGGCTGGCCGGCGTAGGAAAACTCCGTGTAGTACCGGGAGAACTTCCGGTGGTTGAGCTTCGCGGTGAGCGTGATCGGCCCGCGCGCATCCGCCGGGACGTGGACGCGATAGTGGACCGTGTCCGCAGCCCCGGGCGGGATCAGGCGGGTGTACAGCACGCTCCGGGCCTGCCAGGCGTTTCGCTTGTCGATCGGATTGCCTTCGGCATCGAGCGCGAACGAGCGGTAGAAGTGAGCGCCTTTTTCAACTGCGCCACGCCCGCCGTCCTCCACCCGGCCGCTCCAAAAGAGCATGCGGCCGGTGGCGTCTTTCGCTTGGAGCTCCAGCCAGACATCGAACGCGTCGACCGTGCCACCGGGAAAGAAGTGACCGATGCCGCGGGTGCGGACGACGACGTCCACCCGCACGGTCGAGCCGGGAACGATCCGCGCTCCGGCGGATTCGAGCGGCGCCGAAAACTCCGACACCTCGCGCAGCGTCGTCTCTCCCCCGCCTTCCGCCTCTTCGCCGACCGCGAACGTGGACATCGCCAGCGGCGCCTCGCCGCTTCGCCTCACCATTCCCTCGCCGGAAAGCGGCGCCGAGGCCGGGGCGATCGCGAACAGATCGACGGTGATGAATCCGGATTGCAGGAACTGGGTGACCGTCTCCAGCTGCTCGGTGTCGTGGTTGACGTACGGCAACGCCGTGTTCGCCGCCGGGAAACGGTGCGAATGCACCTTGCCATTGCGATTGCCCGGATCGTGCGAATCGACCAGCGGCATGTGGCATCCACCGCAGGTCTTCGTCTCCGGCGGGTAGTAAAACGATCGCGCCCCTTGGCCCGAGACGCCGCTCGCCTGCCAGTTGTCGTAGTCGTTGAAGCCGCGAACCCAGCGGTAGCTGTTCACCGGTACATCCAGATGGACCTTGTGGCAGGAGGCGCAGAACTCGGCCGTATCCTCGCGCATGAAGGGCTTCATGAAGGTCCGGCGATGCGGCTCGGGATCGAGGTAGGTGAGGAACTTGTCGAGCCGCCGGATCGTCGGGTCCTTGCTGCTCGCCAGCTCATGGAGCGGCGGGTACTCGATCGTGAAGTCGCCGTTGCCCATCGAGCTGCCGACGTGGACGATCGCGTGGCACGACATGCAGCCCAGCCCGGCGTGCGCCTCCGGCGTGTCGATCTGCTCCTTGATCGGCCGGTCGAAGCGGCCGTTGAAGAAGACCGCGTGATCGTGGCAGCCGGCGCACCACTTACTTGGGCCCGTGCCAACTACGTCCTGCATGTATTCGATCGATTTCCGATAGAACTGGTTGTTGAACGAGCCGAACCGATGGGCTGAACTCTGCCACTGGCGGTAGATGTCCACGTGGCACCGGCCGCAGGTGGCGGAATCCATGAAGAAATTGGACGGGATGATGCCCCCGACGTTCGTCTGCGCCGAGGACGGGAAGAACGGCGATTTCGGTCTTCCGCCTTCGTCGTCCATCGAGGCCGGCACGACCGACGGATTGACGATCCGCAGCGACGGATCGGGGTGGAGGTGGCGAAAGAGCGTGACTCCGATCGGCAAGAGGAGCGCCAACAGCGCCGCGCCCAGAAGCGCCCGGCGAAAGCGCGCTCTGCCCGGGAACGTCGGCAACGCCGAGGCGACCCGGGACGAAAGGGCGATCAACAGCGCCACCACACCGAGCGAGGCGGTCGCGATGTGAAGCCAGAGCGCCCAGCGGTTTTCCCGCAGATTGTAAAACTTGAGAAGGTAGAGCGCGGCGAGGAGCGCCACCAAGAAGAGCGCCGCCGCCGGGGCGAACGAGCGCCGCAGCGCCGGGCGCCGCAGCAGGAGGAGCGCCCCCAAGCCCACGAACAGCAACCCAAGCGCGAGGTGGAGCGCGGCGTTGCCCATGTAGAAGAGCGACGCTTCGGCAAACGCCGCGACGTAGGCGGTGTTGATCAGCAACAGCAGCAGGACGACCGCGGAGGCAATTCCAAGTCGAGACGTTCTCTCGGTCGAAGGGTTCATGGCGCTCGATCATCCAAAGATCTCACGTCTCGCGCCTCCCGCGCTACAACCCGGGCCGCCGCACCACCGCCGCACCGAATCCGATGCCGAAACTCCGGTCGAACGGACCCAGCTACGCTACGATGGCTTGGTTATGCGCAACCGACCATTCGAGCGGGCCACGGGGGCGGCGTCAACATGACGGGTCGCATCGATCTCCAGGAGCTCGCCAGCCGCGAAAACGAACAGACCGAGTGGAAGGAAAACGTCGCCGACGTCGATGACGTGGTGGCGACGCTCTCGGCGTTCGCGAACGACCTCCAGAACCTCGGTGGCGGCTATGTGGTGTGCGGCGCCCGGGAGGCGAAGGACGAGCACGGATTCCCCAAGCTGCTGCGCGCGGGCCTCACCGCCGAGCGGCTCAAGGAGGTCGAGGGGACGGTGCTCGCCCGCTGCCGCGATCGGGTCTCGCCGCCGCTCGCGCCGCTGGTGGAAGAGCTTCCGACCGCCGATCCGCAGCGGAGAATTCTCGTCTTCCTCCAGCCTGCCACCGGCTCAGCACATATGTTCCGCCGGGGTCACGAGGGAGCAAAACATTTCGTCCGGGTGAGCCGCTCGACGATCGAGGCGCGCAACGGGCTGTTGAGGGACCTGCTGGTCAGGAAGGGCGCGCTGGAGCCCTGGGACCGGCGGCCGTGCACCGCGGCGACCGAGGACGACCTCGATCTGTTTGCGCTGCGGGAAATTCTGAGGCGGCTGGGCTCGGAAAGTGCCGCCGCGGAAGCCCCGCGCTATCTGTCGGACTCTGTCGCGCTCACCGCGTTCGTACCGCCGTTGCTGGTCCGGGAACCTCTCACGAACACGCTGCGCCCGCGCAACTTCGCAGTTCTCCTGTTCGGAATCGACGTGCAGCGCTTTATCCCCGGGGCCGTCTCGTTCTTCTCAAAATATGAGGGCAGTGATCGCGATTCTTCGCACGGCCAACGTCTGGACCTTGCGGACACCCTGCTGAACCAGCTGCGCCTGCTCCTGCCCGCTGTCGAGGCGGAGGCGGTCACGTTGTACGACAAGACGGACCTGGAGAAGCCTAGCGTTCTCAAATACCCTGCCCGCGCGATTCGCGAAGCGGTCGTGAACGCGTTCGCCTATCGCGATTACTCGATGGTCGATCCGTTGCGGGTGACGGCGTTTCGCGAGCGGATCGAGATCGTTTCGCCGGGCGCCCTGCCGCTTGGGGTTGACGCCCAGCAATTGGCCGCGGGGACGGCGGCTCCGCACTGGCGAAACCAAACTTTGGCCTGGTTCCTCTCAAGGCTCGGGTATGCGGAAGCCGAGGGCCAAGGAACCCGTACGATCCGTTCGGCGCTCGCGGCCGCCGGGTGCCCGCCGGCGGAGTTCCGATCGGACCCGCTACGGGTCGTCTGCACCCTCCACGCCCACCCGCGCGCATCCAGGAGAATTGAGGGCTCATGAGCGACACCGACCGCCTGCGCTACGCCGCCGCCGCCTGCCAAGTGGACTTTCCCAACCCGCCCGACCGGAGGGGCATCGCGCGCCACGTCGACCGCATGCTCACGATGATCGACCATGCAGTGGGCGGCTATTCGCCGTTTCTTCCTGTTCGCCTGCTCGCGTTCCCGGAGTTCGCGCACGCGGCGCCGGTTTATCACACCGCACAGGAGCTGCTCGACAAGCTCGCGATCCCGATCCCCAACGAGCATACCGAGCGCTATGTCGCCAAGGCCAAGGAGCTGGATGTCTACATCCAGACGGGGACCTTCCTGGAGCGCGACGACGCGTACGGTCCGGTGGTCTTCAACACCACCTGCCTGATCGGCCCGGAGGGAATCCTCGCCAAATACCGGAAGGTCAACCCGTGGATTCCGTGGGAGGTCCACGCGAGCCCGCACGACATTCCCGGCTATGCGGAAGAGATGTACCCGGTGGTGGACACCCCGATCGGCCGGCTGGGCGCGGCGATCTGCTACGACTGGCTGTTTCCCGAAACGCTCCGCCAGCTGACGGCGAACGGTGCCGAGGTGCTGATCCGCGTCTCGGCCTACATGGACCCCTGGGGGGCGACCGCGCCGATGGACTGGTGGACGGTGGTCAACCGCTGCCGCGCGATCGAAAACGTCGCCTACGTCGTAGCGAGCAACCAGGCGGCGAGCCTGTCGCACTATCCCCCGTTCTCTTGGCCGGGCGGCAGCATGGTGGTCGATTTCGACGGCCGCCTCCTCGCCCAAGCCGACCCCGGCCCGGGCGAGAAAATCGTCGTGGCACCGATCGACATTTCGGCGCTACGCCACGAGCGGACCACCCGCCGGGGCCACCAGATGCTCGCCCACCTGCGCACGGAGACCTTCTCCATGTACGGCAAGCCCTACTACCCGGCGGGCCGCGGGCCTGAGAATCTTTCGATCGAGAAGATCGACGAGGCGATCGGCGAGGCGAAGGGGCGGTTGGGGTATTGAGGGCAGCGCCTCGCCGCAACCTTGGCGCCGCTTCTCGCGCACCCTTCTCTCTTCGCGGGTGACCGGCGCCCCCTCTCGGAACCGTTTGCCGAGGAGGTATACCCGACCTGAAACATATGCACGATCTCGATCCGTGAAGCGTTCGTTTCGGTGCAGAGCGGTGGCATAGGAGGTGCTGAGGTCCTGGCTTGGCGCACGGCGAAATTCGCCGTCGCAAGGCCAAGCTCGATCGATGGAGACAGACAATGAAATGGTACAGAACCGCAGGGCTGGCGCTGGTCTCGGCCGCCCTCGCAGGCGGCGTGACCTTTGGCCAGAGCGATGGCTACAGGAGCCCGGCGGGCGACCCGCAACCTCAGGGCTCCCCTTATGACCAAGGTCAGCCCTACAATCAGAGGCAGCCGGGTTATCAAGATCCTTCCGACCCCCGGTTCGGCGCCTATGATCAGGGCGACGACCGTCGAGATTCCTACGACGACAACTACGACGACTACGACAACGATACAGGCCGGCAGGTGCCGAACGTCGAGGTCGGATTCTTCTATCGCGAGCTGTCGCCCTACGGCGAATGGGTCCACCGCTACCCCTATGGCTGGGTTTGGTTCCCGCGCCATGTGCCCGCCGATTGGCGCCCTTACTCGTACGGCCGGTGGGTGGACAGCGACTACGGTTGGACCTGGGCTTCCGACGAGCCTTTCGGCTGGGCGACCTATCACTACGGTCGTTGGGCCTGGGACTCCGATATCGGCTGGCTCTGGGTGCCGGGTACCGTATGGGGACCGGCCTGGGTGGCTTGGCAGCAGGGCGGCGGGTATGTCGGCTGGGCGCCGCTCCCGCCGGAGGTGGGCTTTCAGATCGGTGTCGGGCTTCGGCTCGGTGGCCTCAATCTGAGTTTCGCGATCCAACCCACCCGCTATTCGTTCGTCGAGGAGCGCCAATTCCTTGAGGCTCGAGTCTCGGGTTTCATCCTGCCTCCGGCCCGCAACGTCACGATCATCCACAACACGTTGAACATCACCAACTACACGTTCGACGGCGACCGGGTGGTCAACCATGGCGTGCCGATCGAGCGGATCGAAAGGGCGACCGGACGGAGGGTGCATCGCCTTCGGGTGGCTGAGGCCGCCTCATCCGCCGGCAGTGCCGGCGGGATCCGTAACGACCAGCTCCGCATCTACCGGCCCTCGCGCACCCGGCTGGAGACGGTGCGGGTGGCGGAGCGCAACAACGCCGGTCTGCGGCAGGCGCCTCCCCAACCGCGGGAGCGGGACGGGCGGCCTGAGCCGGCACGGCCTCATGGAGCGCCTCGAATCGAAGTCGCGCCGCGCGCCACGCCCATGCCGCGCGAGAACGTCGATCGCCGACAGCGGCAGGAGCAGATCGAGCTCAATCGGAGAGAGGACGAAGATCGGCGGCAGCTGGAGAAGATCCAAAAGCAGGAGATGAGCCGGAACCCCGGCCAAGCCCGGTCGCAGGAAGTCAAGGAACGGCACGCCGCCGAGGTCCAGGTTCAGCAGGAAGAGCACGACCGCGGCGAGCAGCAACTGCGGACCCGCCAACAGATCGCGCGCGAGGCAGAGGCGGCGAGCGCGGAGAAAGCTCCTAAGGCGCCCCCCGCACAGCAGCCGGAGCGGGGGCGAGGCAAGAACAAAGACAAGAACAAAGAAAAGGACAAGGATCACGGAGACGACCATCGGCCGCCACCGTCATCCGATCGCTGAGACTTTCGCCGTTTCCTTTGAGGCAAGCAAAAGAGCCCGCTCGGCTTCCACCGAGCGGGTTCTTTGGTTTCTTCGCTCCGCCGCTTGAATCTGAGCGTCGGCGACCGTTAACTGAAGGACTCGACGCCTATTTCTTGATCGCAGTGCCGAGGTCTTTTATCGCTTCGCCGACTTTGCGGCGAGCTTCTCCGAGTTTCCCTTCGACTACGCCGTGGGTTCGCTCGGAGGCGCCTTCGTCTTCGAGGCTGGGATTGGCCGTGGCGACCCCGACCGCTTCTTTGAGCCGCCCTTTCAACTCGTGGGCTTTGCCCTTCATCTCGTCCTTGTTCATGGCTTGGATCTCCGTTAGAGCCGAGAGGATGTGTCGCGTGCTCGGTTCGGAGCAGTGCAATTCGGAAGCCACTTCCCAGCTTCGATCCGCCGGCAATGAAGACGGCCAGAAAAGCGATCTCGGCGAGCCGCTAGCCAGAATCCCTCGGAATCGCTCCTATCTCTTCTTCGTCTCGGTCGACGGCATAGGCGGCGCCTTCGGCGGGATGATGATAGTTCCCGCCGTGTCGGGCTTGGTGCCGTGGCTGCCGTCTTGGAGGACGAAGCTGAAAGCGAAGCCTTGGGACTGCGCGACGCCGTGGCAGCCCATGCAGCCGCCCATCAAGACGGCCTTTCCCGCCGAGGACATGTTCGGCGAGGTCGGTCCGAAGAATTGGTAGTTCGTCGGGACACCGTTGTTCTTGAAGTTCGCGTTCGGGGTCTGGCCCGGTGGCTGCCCTTGGAACTGTTGCAGGCCGCGGTTGGTTTCGATCACCAGGTTCGCCAGGTAGTAGGGCTGGGCAAGGGCGAGTGAGTCCCTCTCGCTGCCGATCGACTGGAACTGCGTTCCGATAAGGCGGTAGTGCTGCCACACCGAATTCGGCAGCTGCGACTTGACCGAGGCGTCGATCGTTGCCGTGCCGGGCAGCGGATAGGGCTTCAAGCGCGCGACTTGGATGCCCGCCGCGGTATTGGGATACGGGCTCGGGTCGGTCTGTTCTTGTGAGGAGTCGGCAGAGTAATTGACGTAGGAGTAGCCGGCGCCCTGGGCGATCGACTCGTGCTCCCAGGTGGCGAAAATGTAGGTGCCGCCGATCGCCTCGGGCGCCACACCCGCAGCGCCGCCGTGGACGCGCTGGATGATGTGCAGACCGATGAGACCGAACTGCTGGACGCTGTAGCAAAGCCCGCCCGGCTGCTGCGGGGAATTCTGGTAATAGACCGCGTCGGTCAGGTGATAGGTGCTCGGATCCCCGTTGAGCTCGCTCGCCGGCAGCCATGCGGCTTTGACCTGGGTCGAGCCGATCGCCGGCAACATCGAAGGAGAGATCGTTTGCGGCGACAGGTCGGCGCAACCCGAGAGTTGGTTTTGATAACAGGCCTGGGTGTTCGCACTGTTGTAGCCGACCAGCGCATTGGTGTTGCCGCTGCCGGTGGCCTTGGGCGACGCGCTGGTGCGGAAAGGAAGCTCGATCTGGTTTGCCGATGCTTTGGCGATGGCGGTTGCGTAGTCGTTCAAGCCGTTGGCCGCCACGTAGGAGTAATAGTCGTAGTTGAGCTTCACCTCGTAGTAGATGAAGTGATCGACCGACGGGGTGCCTTTGAAGACCCGGGGACCGACCGGCCGGCGTGAATTCGGCCCCGATGCGGTGTATTCGGTGTCGTTCGTCCCACTGGCGGGCGCCGGGAACAGGATCGACTGACAGGCCTGAAGCGTCGGCTGGGTGGTGGCGGTATAGCCGGCGCACAGATCGTCCGTGCTCTCCTGCGGAGGCGAGGCGACTTCCGCGGTCTCGTCACCGGAGCTATCGCCATTGATCGACGGGCCCTGCTTGCCGAGCTGCGCGATCACCCGCGGGTGGAGCTTCACCCGCGCCAGGATCGCGAGGTCGGTGCCCGCGCACATCTGGACCTGGCCGCCGTTGAAATCCGGGGCGTACTGGGGATCGAAGGTCAGGTTCTGCCAGGCGCCGGGGGTCGCCGTCGAGTTGAACAGCTCACGCTTCTCTTTGAACGTCTCCCAGACGGCGACGTCGGTCGACTGGGCGGAGGAGAAACTCTTCGTAGTGTCGGGGACACCGCGCACGAAACCGCTCGGATAGGCGGTGGAATCGGTCGAGGCCAACGCCGGCCAGTTGAACGCGGCGAACGAACTCCAGGCCCAGGCATCCCAAGCGTTGGCGTTGGCCGGTCCGACCAGGCCCGCAGTAGTGAACGTGTCGGGGGGAGCCGCACAGTTGAGGTCGGGCGTGCCGACCGTCACCGTGCAGGGGGAGAGACCGCCCGGAGTCGGACCGGGAGTAAGCTTCGGACCGGGGCACCCCCAAGAAACGAGGCCGAGACCCAGAATCGGCAGGATCAACCGGAGGCTTCGGAGGGCGGGCAGAGCGCAGTGGTACATAGCGGCTCCTTTTTTTCGGGATTCGGTCAGGCCGCTGGCGCACGCCGAGCACTCTCAGAGTGCCACTTCAGCAGATTGTCTGAAAGAGAACTGGGATGGATTGTACGCCGACGGCTGCGGCTGTCAACGACCCTTCCCGATACGCCCTAGTCCAGCCGGGGAAACAGCGCCATCAGCCCGTCGGCGATCGAGCCGCGCCAGTTCAGGACCGAGTGGCCGCCGTTGAATTCCTGGTAGTCGACCGTGTAGCCCTTGGCTTCGAGCACGTCGCGCAGGTGGCGGTTGGCGGTGAGGAGGCTGGGGATTCCCGGGCGCTGCCGGTCTTCCATCAGGCCAGCTTCGAGGTAGAAGCGCAGAGGCAGCTTCGGTCCGAAGGCGATTCGGTGGGCGACCCCTTCGGGTTCGGCGTCGCCCGCGATCTGCCAATAGAACGCGCCCGAGATCGAAAGGACGTTGCCGAAGATCTGCGGAGAGGAGACCGCCGCGCACGCCGCCGCGAGGCCGCCGAGGCTCGAGCCGGCGATCGCCGTCCGCGCCGGATCGGTCGTGACGTGCCAACCGCTCTGCACCCAGGGGATCAGCTCTTTGTTGAGGAATTCCGCGAACTTCGGGTTGCAGGTGAAGTCCCCCAAGCGGGATTCCGCGCTCGGGTTCGAGACGAAGACCGCGACCAGCGGCGGGATCTTCCCCGCCGCGAGCAGGTTGTCGAGAATCGTCGGCGTGGGAATCTCCGCCGTGTAGGTCCGGCCGTCCAGAATCACGGCGAACGGGTACGGTGCCGACTTCGGGTCGTAGCCGGGAGGGGTGTAGACCCGGACGAGCCGCTCGTTGCCGAGAAGTTCGCTCTTCCAATTGCGATCCTCCAGCCGGCCCGCGGGGTTCTCCGGATGCGGCACGATCCACGGCTGGGCGGGAGCCCCCGGCAGCTCCGCGAGCGAAGCCTGGGGATCGAGGGCGGAGCGCGGATTCTTCGGATCGGCGACCAAAGCGTTCCAGCGCGCCTCCTCCTCGGCGGGGGTAGCTTGCGCGAGCGGAGCCAGCGAATCGTTCACCGAGAGCGAATAGACAAAGCGCGCGTCGCTCCGCATCCGGCGCGAGAGGTACCAGAGGTCGGTCGCCGGTAGACGCGCGAGCCGCGCCCCGGCGATCCCCTCTGCGGTCGCGAAGTCGTTCGGCGAGATCACCACCAGGACGTTCTTCGTCTCGTCGCCGCCGCGCCAGAGATAGGTGACGAGCACGTCGCCCTTCGCTCCCTCGATCGGTTCGACGAGCGGCGTGCCATCCTCGGCGACCTTCCGCCAGAATTGCTCCAGGCCTCCGGATTCTCCGGCGTCGATCGCCTTCTGCAAGGCACCGAGGCGTGGGCTCGCAAGCTCTTCTGCCGGCGAGCTCAGGGCTCCGACGAAGAGCAGCGAAAGGCCGATCCAGAGCGGCCGGCGTAGGGCGATCCTAAACTGCAGTCTCTCGATTCTCATGGCCTATTCTGCACCGGCAAGCCGCGAGATCGCGCCTACCCCGCCTCCGCCGGCAGCGTAATCGCCACCTCGAGGCCGCGCCGCGCTCCCGGCTCCTCGGTGCGGTTCCGCGCCGCGATCTCGCCGCCGTGCTCTTCGGCGATCCGGCGGGCGATCGGCAGGCCGAGGCCGGTGCCGGTGTCGTGGGTCGAAAAGTAGGGATCGAAGATCCGCGGCAGCAGCTCGGGCGCCACGCCCGGACCTTCGTCGAGCACCGCGATCCGGGCGCGCGAGCCTTCCGCTTCGAGGCGCAGGGTCACCCGCCCGCCGCCCGCCGAGGCGCGGATCGCGTTTTCGATCAGATTGCGTACCGCGCGGCCCAGCAGTCGCGAGTCCACGCGCACCGGCAGGGTCTCGACCCGCGGCTCGAACACCACCTCGACTCCGGGCGGCGGCGCCGCGCGATAGCCCTCGATCAGCTCGCCCATCGCGGCCACCAGGTCGGCGGGCGCCGGATCGATGCGCGGAATCGAGCTGTAGGTCGAGAATTCGAGCGCGATCTGCCGCAGCTCGTCCACCTGGGTGAGGATGTTGGTGGTGCAGCGCTCGAAGACCGGCTCGAAGTGCTCGCGATCGCGCTTCCACACCTCGCGCAGGTGCTCGGTCGAAAGCCGGATCGGGGTCAATGGATTCTTGATCTCGTGGGCGATGATCCGCGCCATCTCGGCCCAGGCGAGCAGGCGCTGGGCGCGCAGCTCTTCCGTGGCGTCTTCGACCACCAGCAGCTCGGAGGGCTCGCCCGCGCCGGGAACCGGCACGCGCAGTATGGTCCATTCGCGTTCGCCTCCCGGGTCGCCGACAGGGTGGCCCATCGGGTGGTCAACCGGGTGGTCGCCGAGCGGGGCGGACGCCGCTTTCGCCTCCGGCGCCACCGGAGGCGCCAGCCGGATCGTGCGCCGTGCCGCCTCTCCCGCGTGCGTCTCGCGGAGGAAGGCCCGCACCGGGGCGAGCCGCGCGGCGCGGAGTGTGCGATCGAGCCGCTCCCCCACCGCCACGCCGAGCAGATCGGCCGCCACCCGGTTGTGCAGCAGTACGCGTCCAGAGGAATCGAGCGAGACCACGCCCGAAGTGATGTTTTCGATCATTCGCTCGACCACCTGTTTTTCGCGCAGCAACCCCTCGCGCGCCTCGGCGATCCGCCGCGCCATGTCGTCGATCGCCCGGCCCAACGCCGCCAGCTCCAGCTCGGCCGGAGCGTAGCCGAGCGTCGGCGCGCCGGCCGCGATGCGCGCGGTGCCGGCGACCAGCTCGCGGATCGGATGGGTGAAGCTGCGCGCCAGGCGGGAGCCCACGGCGATCATCAAGGCGATCAGAGCCGCGGTGACCAGCAAGGCCCGGCGGCGCAGCCGGTCCACCTCGACGGCCGCCTCCTCCTGCTGCGCGAGGAGAGGCGCGGAAAGAAACAGCCGCGGCGCTCCGGCCGAGCCTCCCGGCGGCCGGACCGGGGCGTAGATTTCCAGGTACTCCGCGCCGCCCGAGGCGCGGTTGATGCGCGAGGAAACCCATTCGCCGCCGAGCGCCAAGGGCGCATAGATGTCGCCGGGAATCCGTTCCGGCAGGAGGCCCGCGGTGAACAGCTCGTGCTTGCTCGACGCGTAGACCTTGGCCACCCAGTAGAGGTTGACCTCGTGATGGACCAGGCCGGCGATTCGGCTGAGCTGCGCGTCGTCGAGCGTCGTCTCGACGGAAAAGCCGGTCGCAAGCGAGCCGAGCACCTCCGCCAGCAGGCTCTGCGCCGAGGCGAGCGCCGCCTCGCCCGCCGCCCGTTGCTGTTCGGCGAGCCGGCGTTCGACCCCGCGTACCAGCACGGCGTTGAGCAGGGCGAGCGGCAGCAGCAGCAGGACGCCGTAGACCAGCAGCAGACGACGCGAATAGGAACGCACCGTGCGGGCGAGCAGCTCGCGCACCGCCGCGCGGGGCAGGACGACCACTAAGGCGAGCAGGGCCGCCCCGGCAAACAGCAGAACGACGCCGACCGCCGCGTTGCCTACCCGTTCGAGGGCGGCCGCCGCATCGAGCCGCGGCAGGTAGAGCACCGACCAGCCGGTCCCCGTCCGGCGGACCGCGACGAGCGCGGTCCCGCCCGGCATCTGCACCCGCGGCTCGATCGTCGCCGGGGCTCGCCGCAGCGCGGCCGGCAGCGGCGGCGAGGCATCCCAGGGCGCGAGCGCCCGCCCTTCCGAGTCGTAGAGTGCAAACTGCACCTGAGTCGGGAGTTCCGCCACCGCCACCGCCGCCGGGCCGCCGCGCAACAGGCCGGTATCGATCTCCTCCAACAGCCGCTCGTCGGCGAGATGGAATCCCGGCCGCGGCAAGAACCAGAAACGCGCGATTGCCCAGGGCTTGCCGGCCCACGAGAGCGGCACCTCCCCGTCGATCAACCCCTGCCGCCAGGGCGGCAGATCGAGCGCGCGCCAGCGTTCGCTCGTCCGATCGAGATTCTGATCCTTAGAGAGCGGCAGGCCGAAGGAGAAGACCGACGTCGGCGAGCCGTCGAGCGGCCGCACCGCGAGGGCGGAGAGAGCGCCCCGGCGGGCAAGCGGCGAGCCGCCCCAGAGCGCGAATGCCAAGTCTTCCCGTTCGAGCCTCGAAGGCCCGGAAAGCGCCAACCGATCGAGATCGGACGTCAGGCCGCTCTCGATCTGCCGCCGGAGCGCCACGATTTCGCCCGGCTGCGGCGGGGCAAGGCGCGTCGGCAGGTCGCTCGCCACCACGCCGCGCAGGCGGGCGCGGTAGGAGACTTCGAGCACCCCTCCCGCGAGCAGACACGAAAGGGCGACCAGGCCGGCGAGCGCTGCCGCCTGGTGACGCCCTTCGCCGGGGGCCTCGCCCGAACTCGTGCGCTCGCGCGCCCCCCGAGGACCCGCCCAACGAGCCGCCGCCGCGCCCGCCGCGGCGAGCCCGGGAATCGCCAGCGCGCCGAAGTCGGTCGCAGCGCCGCTCGCCAGCGCGAGACCGAACGCGATCCAGCCCCAACGCTCTTGCTCGGGCTCTTCCGCGGCGAACCGGCCGGCCGCGAACAGCAGGCCGAGCGTCGCGAGCGCGAAACCGACCCGCCAAGCGGTCGCGTCGGTGCTTCCGAGCAGGCTGGCGCCGAGATCGATCGGTCCGGAGCTCCGCTCTGCGAGGAGTGCGACGACCACCAGCAGCAGCAGGCTCGCCGCTCCGGCGAGCGGCCCCGCCAACCGTCGGACCGAGCCCCCCATCGCGGCACCCCATCCGATGCGACCGTCGATGCGACCGCCGATGAGACCGAACGGCCTCGCCGCCAACCCCGGCGAACCCGCAGAAAGCCCCAGCGCCGCGATCCCCAACCCTCCGGCGAGGATGGAGAGAGCGGCGCCGCCGGCCCCCGCCGCGGCGGCCAGGGCGAGGGTGCCGCCGAGGGCGAGCGGAATCACCGGCCTGCGGGTTATTTCGAGCGCGGAGGTGGCGCTCGGCAGGGCGCGGCCCGAGCTGCGGAGCACGGCGAGCGCCAGAATCGACAGGCCGAGCGCCCCCCAGGCGACCCGCGCGCCGGCAGAGAAACCGAGTCGCGGCGTCCGGACCGCGTTGGGATCCCGGCGTCGGACCGCCAGCTCGGGAGTTCCCGCCGGCATGTCCAGCCGGTCTCCTCGCGAGGTGGAGAGGGTCGTCTCGGAACCGATCACCGCCCACCGATGCCGCCGCCAAGCGTAGTGGAACGGCAGCTGGTGGGTCGGATAGCTCGCGCCGACGACGATCCGCCAGCGGGGCCTGGCCTCGCTCCCGATCGGCCGGATCGCAAGCAGCGTCGCGGCGCCGAAGCTCGCCGCGGCGAGTCGCCCCTGGACCGGATACGCTTGCGGCGCCAGCTCGTGGAGCAACCCCTCCCCCGCCCAGGCGACCGCCTGGCCGTCCCGATCGATCAACAAGATCGAACGGCGCCCCTTGTCCCAACCACCCCAGGCGCGCTCCAGCTCGCCGCGCCAGCCCGCCTCGCGGCGCGTCAACGCACCCAGGGCTTCGAAGCGCTGGAGATCGGTCTCGGCCGAAGCGAGCGAGAGCGTCGCCGCCGTGGCTTCCCGGTCGAGATCGGCCCAGAGGGCGGAAAATGCCCGGGAAGCCTTGGCGCGGAGCTGCTCGGCAGACGGCTCTACCTGTCCATCGACCCAACCCTGCCGGGCGAGCGCCGCCACCGCGACCACGGAGGCCAAAAGAGCGATCCACCGCTCGCGCCCCGGCGGCCGCAAGCCGAGCAAGCCGCCGACGGCCAGGCCGCCGAGCACCAGGGCGGCAAGGTACGGAGGAAGGAGAGGGGCCGCGAGGCCCCCGACGAGAAGGAGAAAACGGAGCGCGCGAGCCGGCGAACGCTTCACAGCATCGGCAGGTCGACGCCGCGCTCGCGGGCGACCCGGATCGCGTCCGGATATCCCGCGTCGGCGTGGCGGACGACCCCCATGCCAGGATCGCTGGTGAGCACGCGCTCGATCCGCCGCGCGGCGCTCTCGGTGCCGTCGGCGACGATCACCATCCCCGCGTGCTGCGAGTAGCCGATGCCGACGCCGCCGCCATGATGCAGCGAGATCCAGGTGGCACCGTTCACCGCATTGATCATCGCGTTCAGGATCGGCCAGTCGGCGATCGCGTCGGAGCCGTCGATCATCCCTTCGGTCTCGCGGTTGGGCGACGCGACCGAGCCGCAGTCGAGGTGATCGCGGCCGATCACGATCGGCGCCTTCACCTTGCCCGACGCCACCAGCTCGTTGAAAACCTTGCCGGCCTTCGCCCGCTCGCCGTAGCCCAGCCAGCAGATCCGCGCCGGCAGCCCCTGGAACGCCACACGCTCCCGCGCGAGCGTGATCCACCGCGCGAGCGCCGCGTCCTCGGGAAAGGTCGCGAGAATCGCCTCGTCGGTCACGCGAAGATCTTCCGGATCACCCGACAGCACCGCCCAACGGAACGGGCCTTTCCCTTCGCAGAACAGCGGCCGAATGAACATCGGCACGAACCCGCCGATCTCAAACGCCCGCGTCTCGCCGGAAGCGAGCGCCTGGCCGCGCAGGTTGTTGCCGTAATCGAACGTGACGGCTCCCCGCTCCTGGAGCGCGAGCATCGCCCGCACGTGGGCGACCATCGTGGCGAGCGAGCGGGCAACGTACGCCTCGGGCTCGGCTCTACGCCGCTCGACCGCTTCGGCAAACGTCATCCCCTGCGGCACGTAGCCGAGCAGAGCGTCGTGCGCCGAAGTCTGATCGGTGAGCGCGTCGGGAACGATGTTCAGGGCGATCAACCGCTCCAACAGATCGACCGCGTTGGCCTCGACCGCGATCGACACCGCCTCCCTCCGGTCGCGCGCTTCGAGAGCGCGGCGGATCCCGCTTTCGAGATCAGGCGCCACCTCATCCAGATAACGCGTTGCCAGCCGCCGCTCGATCCGCGTCCGATCGACCTCGGCGACCAGGCAGGTCCCGTCGTTCATCGTCACCGCCAGAGGCTGCGCGCCGCCCATCCCGCCCAAGCCCGCGGTCACCGTCAAACGGCCGGCCAAGCTGCCGCCAAAATGCTGCCGCGCCGCCTCGGCGAGCGTCTCGAACGTCCCTTGCAAGATCCCCTGGGTGCCGATGTAGATCCACGAACCGGCGGTCATCTGGCCATACATCGTGAGCCCCAGCCCTTCCAGCCGCCGGAACTCATCCGCCGTCGCCCAATGCGGCACCAGGTTCGAGTTCGCAATCAAAACCCGCGGCGCCTCCTCGTGCGACTTAAACACCGCGACCGGCTTGCCCGACTGCACCAGCAGCGTCTCGTCGTTCTTCAACCGCCGCAAAGTCGCGACGATCGCATCGAAACACTCCCAGTTTCGAGCGGCCTTGCCCGACCCGCCATAGACCACCAGCTCCTCCGGCCGCTCCGCCACCTCCGGGTCCAAGTTGTTCATCAGCATCCGCAGCGCCGCCTCCTGCTGCCAACCCAAGCAGGAGATCTCCGTCCCCCGCGGGGCACGGACGGTGCGAGGGAGATGGAGGGTAGGAGCGGACGGCTCGGCGACCGGTGCGGTAGGGCTCATGGGGGCCTATTGTAATCGGGTGCAGGGCGGGTGGAGGGGGAAAATTGGCGCGGCGTTCGGTAGGAACAGGGTGCGGCAGAACAGGGCGCAGCATGCTGCGCCCTATCTGCTGCTCCCTGTCCGCTTCGCCCGAGGCTCGCGCTTAACCTGGAGAGCCGATGGATTCGTCGAGCTTCGCCAGCCGCCGTTCAAGCCCTGCCTGCACCGCCGGCCATTCCTCGGCGGTGATCGAGTACATCACCGTGTCCCGCGGGCGGCCGTCGGCGCGGACCTGATAATTGCGGAGGGTGCCCTCGCGGACGGCGCCGAGTTTGGTGATCGCTCGTTGACTGTGGAGGTTCCGCGAGTCGGTCTTCAGTTGGACCCGCAGGGCACCGAGCGTCTCGAAGGCGTGGGTCAAGAGGAGGAACTTGCTCTCCGGGTTGGCTGCCCTTCCCTGGTGGGCCTTGCCGATCCAGGTGCGGCCGATTTCGATCGCGCGGTTGCTCGGGCGTGCGTCGAGGAAGGCGGTCGAGCCGATCGGCTCTCCGGTCTCTTTGGCGACCATCGCGAACAGCTGCGAGTCGGGAATTTGAAGCCCCCGGCGCTCCCAGTCCAGATAGGCATCGAGGCTCTCGTCAATCGGCCAATCGACCATCCATTCGAAGCCTTCCGGGTTCGCGTAGCGGAAGAGCCTCGCCGCGTGGTCGAGCGTCAACGGCTCCAGCCGGATCGACGGCCCTTCGAGGACGATCGGCGTCAGAATCACGATGCTCTCTTTCGCTTGTAGACCTCTGAGTCCGTCTTTTCCATCCATCCCCCCGGCCGTGAAAGCTCGCCAAACCCGAAACGACGGTATAGCGAATGGGCGTCGCGAGTCACCAGCGACCAGCGGCGTAGACCTTGAAGCCCAGGGTGGGCGGTGACGCACTCCATCAGAAACGTCCCGAGCCCGCGGCCCCGCAACCCTTCGAGCACGTAGACGTCCGCAAGGTAGGCAAACGTAGCCCCGTCGGTGATTGCCCGGGCGAAACCGACCTGCCGCCCTTCCGGATCGAGCAGCGCGAACGCGAGCGAGCCCTGGATCGAAGCCACCACCGTCTCGCGCGGAATCCCCGCGGCCCAATACGAGCGGGAGAGGAAGGCGTGAATCTCATCGATCTGGAACCGGGATGGATCGGTCGTGACGACGAAGCCGTCGTCGCGCCGCCAATCGAGGGTGGAGGCGTTCGGGACCATGCCCAGACCTACTCCGCCCCCCCTGCCGCGCGCTTCTTCGGTGCCGGCCGCTTCGCGGACCTCGCCGAGGCCTTCTGGGTTTTCACCTCTAGGGCTCGCTTGTCTTCGAGCGCAAGGGCAACGTGCCGGCTGACCATGGCGACCAGGTCTTCGATCGGGATCTCAGGACTCGTTCCGAGGCGGCGGTCCGCTTCGACGATCGCCGTTTCCGGATCGAGCCCGTACGTACGCGCGGCGGCGCGGATCTGCTCCTGGAGCGGCGGAAGGCCCTCCAGCGAGTGGTTGAAGTCGGCGGTGACCGCCCGGAAGAAGACGCGGGGCTCGACCTCGCAGACTTCCAGGATGTCGAGGATGTGGCGCAGCTTGAGCTCGATCTTCCCCATCAGGATCTGGCTCGTGGTACCGCGGCAGTAGTCGCCGTGCTCATCCACTTCCTTGCGCTTGTGGCGGGATTGATCGAGAACCAGGTTGAGTAGGTCGACGCTGCGGCGTTCTAGGTCTCTCATTGCAATGCCCTCGGTCCAACGTTGAAGAGCGGCAAGCTTATCCCGCCTAGCCCCCCTTCCGCCGCTCCGTTTTGTTCTTTCCCTCGAAGCGAAAAACCGCCGGGGCTCGCGAACGGCTGCGAACCCCGGCAGGGCCTCAGGACTTGGGAGCGCTCTTAGCCGCCGCTTCCGCTTCAAGCGCCGCGACGACCGAGTTGGACGGAACTCCGGCCGCCGCCTCCGCGGCGACCGCCTTGCGCCCCTTCTGCCGGGGCGCCAGGCCGAACTCCCGCAGCAGTTCGTTGGTCGGGCCGAAATGCGCCTTGAGCGCCGAGGAGAGCCGGCTGTAGACCTGTCCGGCTTCCAGCTCCAGGATTTGGCGCCGGTCGACGGTGGAGGCCCGCTGGCCTCGCAGCGACTCCTGCTCGTCGTCCATCTCCTTGATTTCCGCCAGCTTGGCGGCCAGCAAGGCATGGTCCTTCTTGGTGTGACCGAGGTCGGTTGCGTCGGGATTCAAACGGCTGGTGAGTTGCTCCCACATGCGAGCGCGCTGCGCGAGGGTAAAGGTGGGCATGATGCCTCCGGGTTGAAGGTTTCGATGACGACGAGTGCATGCCCTACTACATCGCCCTCGTGAACCTGGAGCTCTGCACCATCTGGCTCCACTCGCAACAAACCGACGAGCTACGCGCCGCCGTCTCCGAAGCGCTCTCCACCTTCCTCGCCCTCGGCATCGATCGGGAGGCTCTGGCGTCCGTCATCCTGCTCGACCAAGGTGCCCAGCAGGACGCCGCGACGCTCGATCTACTCACGCGCGCTTTGCGCGAGGCCGAAGGGTTGGAAGGGCGGGGGGCGGCGGGGCGGGGGTGAGTGGCAGCAAGGTCGGCATCAGGACGCGCCGACACCCTAAGCCAGCTCAAGCTCGACGATCGAACGGGCGGTGAGAAGCCGCTCGGCCAGCGAGCCCAGTTCTTCGGAGGATTGGGGTCCGCTCGATCGCCCGGCCGGTGAAATTCGGGAAGCGGCTACAGAGCTGGCGCGGAGGAGTTCGCGCATGCCCTTCGCTTTGCCCCGTGCTTCGATCTTCTCTGCCCAGGTCACTGGATTCATCTCGACCTCCGGTTTGCTGTAACGGGCGCTGGAACGACGAAACGACCGTCGCGCCGCAGGCCCGAAGGTAGAAGCAACGCTTCTTGAAGCCTACGCCAGTCCAAGCTCCTCGATCGAACGGGCGGTAAGCAGCCGCTCGGCGAGCGAACCAAGCTCGTCCGGGGACCGGATCGCTTCGATCCGTTCGACCATTGGGCCGGTAAGGTTCGGGAAGCGACTGCGCAGCTGGCGCAGGAGAAGTTCGCGCATGCCTTCCTCCTTGCCCCGTTCCCGACCTTGCTCCCGGCCTTGCTTCCGGCCTTGCTCTCGACCTTGCTCCCGGCCTCGTGCTTCGATCTTCTCTTCCCAGGTCACTGGCTTCATCTCGACCCCCGGTTTCGCGAAATGGGCACGGAGCGCGGCGTACTCCTCTACCGCTCCGCCGCCCAATTGTAGATAAGTTGCCACGCAGTTGAACAGTAGGAATCGGTTGGCGTCGGTCAGGCTTTCCGACGCCGCGATGCGAGCGAGACAGGCCCGGCGGAGCGCGCGGCGATCTCCCCTTTCGGCGCGCGCGAGCGCCGCAATGGCCCAGGCGAGCGGCTCGGGCCGGGCCAGGTAGGTGCGCGAGCGCAAACCAGACAGGCCGAAACTTCGATAGGAGAAGACCCACACCTCCCGCTCGCAGGAGATCTCGGCGAATCGGGAGATCTCGGGCTTGGCCGGTCCGCCGTGAAGATAGAGGACGATCGTGTGAACCGGCCGACAACGCCGCAAGCTGAGCAACCGGTTGTACAGGCAGAGCCGCGACGGCACCGGCGCCCGGTAACGAAGCTCGATCTCGACATGGACCACCAGGTCATCGCCCTCAAGCGTCCTTGCTCCGCCCACCAGGTCCAGGCGCCGCTCGGCGCCCGTGGGTTGGTCGAGGAATTCTTCCGCCGGCCCGAGGGTCAGCGAAGACAGCTCAAGCCTGCCTGCGAGGTCGTCGTCGACGAGCTGCAGGAAATCGACCGAAAATGCCCGAATCAGTTCCTTCCAGAGTTGATCGTGTCCGCCCGCCATCCAGGTGTCTCCTTCGGGCCTCGAAGGGGTGAGACAACGGGTGAGGCCCATTCACCTGGATAAAAGACGTAAAACGGGTCGCCACTCTCGATGATCGGCAAAAATTTGTTCCGCGGGCGGCGCGGAGGCCCTCCCCCTACCCCTGAAACGTCCGGATCACGTGGTACGCAAACGCCGCCACCGCCGCGGCGATTGGGATGGTGAGGACCCAGGCCCAGACGATGCGGCCGGCGACTCCCCATTTGACGGCGGAGAGGCGGCGGGTGGAGCCGACTCCGATGATGGCTCCGGTGATCGTGTGGGTGGTGGAGACGGGGATGCCCGCGAGGGTGGCTCCGACCAGGGTTATCGCTCCGGCGGTTTCGGCGCAGAAGCCTCCGAAGGGTTGGAGCTTGGTGATCTTGGTGCCCATCGTTTTGACGATCCGCCAACCGCCGAAGAGGGTGCCGAAGGCGATGGCGGCGTGGGAGAGCAGGATGACCCAGAGGGGCACCGCGAACTCGGTGAGCTTGCCCGAGGCGACCAGGAGGCCGGTGATGATACCCATCGTCTTCTGCGCGTCGTTGCCACCGTGGCCGAGGCTGTAGGCTGCCGCGGACAGGAGCTGGAGGCGACGGAACACCCGGTCGAGGCGCGAGGGTGCGTAGCGCCGGAAGATCCAGGTGACGGCGATCGAGAGGATAAACGCCAGCACTGCACCGATGATCGGGGCGAGCACGATGAACAGCAGCGTCTTGGTCCAGCCGGAGAGCAGCAGCGCGCCGAAGCCGGCTTTGGCCACCGCCGCTCCCGCGTAGCCGCCGATCAGCGCGTGGGAGGAAGAGACCGGCAGGCCGTAGTACCAGGTGATCAGGTTCCAGAAAATTGCGCCCAGAAGGCCGGCGAGGATTACGTCCGGCGAGACGATGTCGAGATTGATCATCCCCTTGCCGATCGTCTTCGCGACATGGGTGCCGAGGACGAACGCGGCGACGAAATTGAAGACCGCCGCCCAGACCACCGCCTGTTGCGGCGTCAAAACCCGGGTCGAAACGACCGTCGCGATCGAGTTGGCCGCGTCGTGGAAGCCGTTCAGGAAATCGAAGGCCAGCGCGACGAGGATGATGCCGGCGAGTGCGAGTTCGGATGTCCCCACGATCGGCCTCAGGCGTTCTTGACGAGAACGTTGCCGATGATGTGCGTGTAGTCCTTGCAGGCGTCGCAACCGTCTTCGAGCACCTGGTAGACCTCTTTCCACTTGAGGATCTCGATCGCCCGCGAGCTGTCGTAGCGGAACAGCTCGGCGATCACCCGGTTGAACAGCTCGTCGGCCCGGTTTTCCAGATCCGAGACGCGGACGATCGCCTCGTGGATGCGCGCCTGGTTCTTCGCGTCCCAGACCAGCTCGGTGATCTTGATCACCTCGGCCACCATGTCGACCAGGATGTCGGCGAACTGGCGCAGCGGCTCCGGCGCCTCAGAGAGATCGAACAGGATCAGCGAGTTCGCCCCCGCTTCGAGGAAATCAAGGATGTCGTCCATGTCGACCGCGATCGAGCGGATGTCCTCGCGATCGAACGGGGTGATGAAGGTCGAATTGAGCGCGTCGAAGATCTCGCGGATGATGCCGTCGCCCGTCTTCTCAAGTTCGCGCAGCCGCTGCGTGTGGCCCTTGCGCACCGCGAAGTCTTCGGTGTGGGCGAGCGCGGCGAAGACCTTGGCGGCCTCCCCCAGGTTGACCGCACCGCGCCCGAGAAGCTCATGGAAGCGCTCCTCCTTGGGCATAAACCACTTGATGATCGCATCGGCCTTACTCATAGGCGCCCTCCGCTCCAAGGCTCCAGTTCACTGTGACGAGGGGGTAACGAATCTGTGACGAATGCGGCGAGACGGGATGCTAGCACAGGGTTTCGAAGGCTTCGGCGCCACCCGCCGACCGCGATACAATCCGCGGCTTGCTCGCCTCTGCTCCGGGCAGTGGTTCATTTTGTCTCCTCGCTCCTTCGGGCGCCTTCGGCAGCAGCCAGTCGCTGCGGGACGAAATGAACCCCTACCCTCTTCCGGAGACAAACCCTCGCGTGATCCTCGACGTCCGCTGTCGCCTGCCCTCCGCCTCCGACGGCGCTTACCTTTCCGGGCGTCCGGACGGTCACCGCTTTGCCCCTTGGACCGGCCTGTCGCCCGAGGGATTCTTCGCCGAGCTGGACCGGGCGGGGGTTCGAACGGCGGTGTCGGTCTCGGGCAACAACGACGGGCTGAAACTGGGATCGCGCGAGCTGCCGCCGCGGCGGACCATCAACGACGATCTGGCCGCCCTCGAAGTGCGGTACCCCGGGCGATTCCTGGGCGCCGCGGGGATCGACGTCTCCGGCGCGCGGCACGATCCGCTGGCGGAGCTGGAGCGGGTGGTGACCCTTTTGGGACTGAAGCGGATCGCGATCGAGCCGGGTCGCGCGCCGATGCTTTCCGAGCACGTGGCCGACCGGCGCCTCTATCCGTTCTATGAGAAGGCGCAGGAGATGGGGGTCGCCCTGTTCCTTCAGACCTCCGGCATCTGGGGCGGCGAGAGCCTCGACCATGCGCATCCGCGGTGGATCGACCGGGTGGCGCACGACTTCCCCGGTCTGCATCTGATCTGCGGCCACGGCGCGTACCCTTTCGTGCGCGAAATGATTGCGGTCACGGTTCGCCGGGCCAACGTCTTCCCCTCCCCCGATCTGTATCTGTTCACTCCGAGCGGCCGCGAATGGGTCTACGCGGTCAACCGGGGGCAGATCGCGGACCAATTCCTGTTCGGCAGCGCGTTTCCGCTCTGCGGCAGCCTGTCGCGGACGGTCGATCGCTTTCTGCTTCAGGGATGGCGGCCGGCGGTGCTCGATCGGATTCTGTACCAGAACGCGCTACGCGCCCTGCACCTGGGCGACGATCCGCGCTTCGCGGCGGCCAATGCCTCCGGGCGGCGGTTCGGGGCGGGCAGCATCGCCCGGGCCGCGGTCCGGCTGCCTTTCCGCGAAGCCGTGCGGCTCGTGCGGGGTTAGCCAGATGGAGACCCTCGGGGGGCTGGGCGAGGCTTTCGCAGAGATCGTGGCCCGGCATCCGGATCGTCCGGCGGTTCGCGCGGCGGAGGGTTCTGCGACCTACGGCGAGCTCGACCGGTTGGCGGCGGGTTGCTCCCGGATCCTGCTCGAAGCGGCGCCGCCGCCGGATCAGCCGGTGCTGTTGATCGCCGACCCGGGCTTGACGCTGATCGCCGCGATGCTCGGGGTTTGGCGTGCCGGCCGGTTCTTCGTCGCTCTCGATCCGGCGGCGCCCGCAGAGCGCAATGCCCGGATCGCCGCCGACTCCGATCCCGGAATCGTCCTCAGTGACGCGGAGCGCGACCTGCCGGGCATTCGCCTGCCGCTCAATCTGGACGGTTGGCGAGAGGCGGGTGCCCATCCGGAGCCGCCGGTCGCGGTCGACCGCCGGGCGATCGCCGCGCTTACCTACACCTCCGGCTCGACCGGTCGGCCCAAGGGGGTGATCCAGACCCACGGCGCCGTGATGCGCAACGCCGCGCTCAATCAGGCGCTGCTCGGGGTCGAGCCGGCCGATCGCTGCACCCTCCTCTACCCGCCAAGCGTGAACCCCGCGCTGCGCGACCTCGCGACCGCGCTGCTGTCCGGCGCCGAGCTGCTTCCCTATCTCGTCACCCAGCAAGGAATCGACGAGCTCTGCGCCTGGCTCACCTCCAGCGGGGCGACCGTCTATGCCTCGGGCGTCACCCTGTTTCGCCAGCTCGCCGCAACGATTCCTTTAGGGGCCTCGCTCGGAACGATCCGCCGGGTGCGGCTCGGCGGCGAGGCGGTCGGGCGGCGCGAGATCGAGCTTTTCCGGCGCGTGTTCCCAAAACCGGCGCGGCTCTTCTTCGGCCTCGGCACGACCGAGACCGGCACCCTCACCAACTGCGGCTACGGCCATGACGAGCCCTTGCCCGAGCGGGTCCCTCTGGGGCGCGAAGCCGCGGACGTCGAGCTGTCGCTGCTCGATGCCGCGGGCCATCCCGTGGCGCCGGGCGAGGCGGGCGAAATCGAGGTCTCCGGCGCGGACCTGGTGGCCGGCTACTGGCGCGAGGGGAATCCGGCCGGCGACGGCCGGCGACGTTTCAGTACCGGCGACCTCGCGCGCCGGAGCGCGGACGGCACGCTCGAATACCTCGGACGCGCGGGCGATCGGATCAAGATCCGTGGCCTGCGCATCGACTTGGCGGAAATCGAACGGGCGCTCGCCGAGCTACCCGGGGTGGCCGACGCGGCGGTGGCGCTCCCGGAACCGCCGGGCGCCGAGGATGGGAATGTGCCTGCCGACCCGCAGCCGATCGCCTATCTGGTCGCCGACGGCGGGCGGCCCCTGTTGCGCGCCGAGCTGCGCCATGCGCTCGCCGAGCGGCTCCCGCAACCGATGGTGCCGAAGCACTTCCGCCAGGTCGAGCGGCTGCCGATGACCGCCAACGGCAAGCTCGACCGGCGCTCGCTCGCGGGCCTGCCCGGGCGCGAGCTGGCGGCCGAGCGAACGCTCACCTACCCGCGCGATCCGATCGAAACCCGGCTCGCCGCGCTCTGGTGCGAGGTGCTGGGGCAAGAGGTAGTGGGGATCGACGAGAGCTTTTTCGATCTCGGTGGCGATTCGCGCGCGGCAGTTGGGTTGTTCACCCAGATCGAGCGGCGCTTCGGCGCCGCCCTGCCGCTTGCGCTGCTGTTTACGGCGCAGACCGTGCGCGGCCTCGCGGATCACCTGCGCGACGGAGTGCGACGCGATGCGCTCCTCCCCGTCCTTTCGTTCGGTCGGGAAGGCGCGGCCGGCCAGCCGCTTCTTTTCTGCATCCCGGCGGTCGACGGCTATGCCTTCGTCTATCGGCCATTGTCGGCGGAGCTACTCGACGACTTGCCGCTCTTGGTGCTTCAGTTTCCCGGCCTCGACGGCGGCCGGGCGCCGCTGGCGACCGTCGAAGAGCTCGCCGCGACGCTGATCGAGCGGATGCGCGCCGTTCAGCCGAGCGGCCCCTACCACTTGCTCGGCCATTCCTATGGCGGCCTGGTCGCCTATGAGATGGCGCGCAGCCTGGTCGCCCGCGGCGAGCAGGTGGCGCTGCTCGCGATGTGCGATTCGCATACGCCGGATGCCGTGTCGCTCGCGGCGCGCTGGGTCCGCGACGTCGAGTTGCTGGCGCTCGCCGCGCGACGGATCTGGCGGACCAGCGGCCGGCGGCTGCCGGCCGCAGCGCGAGCGCTCACCCACTTGATCCAGCGCGCTGCGAGGCGCCGGATCGGAAACACTCTCGTCGAGCACGAAATCCACGAGGTGCGACGGGTTTCGATGGCGGCGCGAAGCCGCTTCCGCTTCGGACCGCCCGCCCACCTGCCGGGCACCCGGGTCGTGCTGATGCGCGCGGCTCTGGGACCGGGCTCCGCCCGCCTCTGGAGCCGGCTGGTTCCCCGCGACAACGGCTGGGCGCGCCGGCTGGTCGGGCCGCTCGAAATCATCGACGTGCCCGGAGATCACATCCAAATGCTCAACCCGCCTCATGTGGCGAGTCTGGCGGCGTTGCTTAAGGGGGCCTTGGTCGCGGGCCATCGGGATCCGGTCTAATACCTTCCGGTTTCGCGATCGTCTCTCTATCCAGAGACCGGGGCTCCCCCGGCGCTCATCTCGGAGAAACGATCATGAAACGGAAGCTGAAGTTGCACCGTGACACCCTGCGCCACCTCGAAGTGATGGAAGGCGTAAACGGCGGAGCCGCCGGCCCCTTCCCGACGCAGCAGGTGTCGGTTTGCGTCCGCTGCTCGATCTTCGGGTCCTGCCTGCCGCAGTGCACGGCTTCGCCCACGGCTTGCGTGCCGGCCGCCTGCACGTTCTAGCCTCGCCGCCGGTTTACCCGGCACGGCTACCCGGGCGGTCTTCGGGCCGCCCGGCTCGCTCGCGGCGAGCGCCGGAGAAGAAAGAGCGAAGTGCCACCGCCGCCGGCCTGGAAGCGGCGGCGAGCGCCGCGAGCACCACCCCGCCGAGCACCAGCCAGGCGGGAGAGGCGCCCGGCCAAACCGCGAACCCGAGCGCCACGGCGAGCGCGGGCGCCGCGGCGCCGAAAAGACGAAGGAAATCGACCGGCAGCAGAGCGGCGCGGCGCAGCGGCGGATCGAACAGGGCGACCCCCACGGCGCCGCGCAACGCCTGACCCGCCGCCACGGCCATCGCGACACCGA
>JBBSBW010000063.1:0-33006 GCA_038250865.1 Thermoanaerobaculia bacterium
CCTCTACGACCGGCGCCTCGCGGGCCAGCTCTTCGACCGCGGCATCTCTCTCGACGTCCTCGAAACCGCCTTCCTGCTCGCCCTCGCAAGGCGCACTCACCGCAGCCCGCAGGCGACGCCTCTCCCGCCCATTCGATCGCTCGCCTACTTTCTCCCTTTGGTCGACGAGGTGCTCCAGTCCTCGCCGGACCCCGGATACCTGGCCTACCTGCGAGCCAAGGCCGACCAAAGTGTCCAGATTTCTACGGGTTTGGGTGACCGGTAACAGGGGGTGAGGGCTCCACAGGCGCGGACTTTGACGAGGCCTTGGGGGCTTCCCCAGGAACAGCCTGCGGCGACGGTGGTAACCTCTTCCTGAGGGATCCACCATGAAAACCGCGATGGCGCTGAAGTTCGAAGGAGAGGTCACCGAAGACGGGCAGCTTCACGTCGAGTTGCCTTCGGGCGTCTTGCGGGAACCGTCTCGGTGACCCTGGAGCCGTTGCCAAAAGAGGCCCTCGTGTTGACCGAGGAAGATCTTCGGGGAGCGGGCCTGACCGCGGCTGAGATCGCCGCCTCGCCTGAGATCGGCTCCTGGGCCGAGGATCGCGAAATGCCGAGTGGCGCCGAATACGTCGAGCACCTTCGCGCGGCATCCCTCTCCAAGCGCTTGGAGCCGGCGCAGTCACCGGTCGCCTCGGTCTGAGGAAGATAGAAAATCGAAAGCGCCGCTCCCTTCCCGAATCCTGCTTGCCTTCGCGGAAAGCCGCTATTGGTCGACGAAAGCGGCCTTCCGCTTCGGTGAGCCTCGATCCGCGAAGGGAAACCGCAATCGGTCCCGGAAAGGGAATATCCGTCCCAGGAAAGGAGCAGCGGTCCCCGAATGGGATCTACGGTCTCAGGAAAGGAATATCCGTCCCAGGAAAGGAATATCCGTCCCAGGAAGGGAGCTACCGTCCCAGGAAGGGAGCTACCGTCCCAGGAAAGGAATATCCGTCCCGGGAAGGGAACTACGGTCCCAGGAAGGGACTATCCGCCGTGGATAGCGGCGATCCGACCCAGAATTGGGCTTGCGGCGGCCGCAAGCTGCTAGCGCGGGCCAAGTTCCCCTATACCGTCCCCCCATTCGCTATCTCTCGTGAAAAGCGCCGGCCCGCCGGGGAACCGCTACTGCGCGGGCGCCAAGCGAGATTTTTTCCTCAAAAGCCGCTTTTACCGTCCCCCCAACGCCGCCGTCGCCTTGTCGATCTGCGCGGCGTAGCCGCGGAGCGTTTCCGCCACGATCTCCGTTTCGCGGGCCGCTAGGTCCCAGTTCCGGGCTTCGATCGCTTCGCGGATTCCCGGTAGGGTCTTGACGCCGTAGCCGGTGTAGAAGCCGGGGGCATAGATTTGGTGGACGTACCAGGGGCGGCCGGGGAGCCCTTCGGGGCGGGTGAGGGCTCGCTCGCTGCCGATCAGCAGGTCGCCCAGGTTCTTGAGCTCGGCCGTTTCGTAGGGTCGGCCCGAGCGGGCGCGATCCGCGGCGGCGGCGGCAAAGGCCTTGGCGCTCTTTTGCACCGCGGCGACTGCGTTCTGGAGCGGCGCGAAGTTGAGGAAGGGCACCGGGCCTTTGGCCTTGGGCAGCACGTAGGTGTGGCGCGGATCGAACGCTTGGGCATAGATGCCGTCGGCGATCAACCGGCTCTGCTCTTCGGTCTCGCTGCGTAGGTTGTCGGCCAGCTCGCGCACCTGATCGGCATACCGGGCGACGTTGTCGGCAAAACCGGTGAACTCAAACGGCAGCACGTCCGCCTGGGCGAGCCGCAGGATGATCCGGCCGCCCGTCTGAGAGAGCGTCACGCCGTAGGCTCCGTCCGGATCGACGAAGCGAACGAAGTGGTCGAAGCTGTCGTAGGCCGTGTGGTACTGGCCGTACTCCTCCTCGCCGCTGTAGCCCAGGTCGATTGACGCGACGCCCAGGTGTTGCAGGAACGGGGTGAAATCCGAACCGGAGCCGAGCGCGCCGATCCGCAAGTTCGCCCGGTCGCGCGCCTCGCGCTTCTCGTCCGCCGAACCCGTCAGGCGCTGGATGGCCCGCGTCCGTTCAAGGACGCTCACCCCTTTTTCCGGATCGACCACGTCGCGCGCGACGTCGTTCAAGAAAGCCTCCAGCGAGTGCGAGCCGCCAAGCCCGAGGAACCCCCGGGAGTTGCTGTCGCTGTTGACGTAGGCAACCGCTTTGACGCGCAACTCGTCCGCGTGGGTTTCGACCCATTCGGTCGAGCCGAGCAGGCCCGGTTCTTCGCCGTCCCAGGAGGCGTAGACGATCGTCCGGCGCGGCTTCCAGCCGGTTTTGGCGAGCGCGCCGATCGCTTTCGCTTCGGAGAGCATGGCGACCTGGCCCGACAGCGGGTCGCTCGCGCCGTGGACCCAGGCGTCGTGGTGGTTGCCGCGGATCACCCATTCGTCGGGCAGCTCGGAGCCACGAAGCGTCGCGATCACGTCGTACGCCGTCGCCATGTCCCAGTTGAATGCGAGCGCCAGATGGACCTTCGCCGGCCCGGGACCGAGGTGATAGGTGATCGGCAGGCCGCCCCGGTAGGACTCGGGTGCCACCGGACCGCCGATCGCGCGGAGCAGCGGAAGCGCGTCGGCGTAGGAGATCGGCAGGACGGGGATCTGGGTGAGTGTCGTCGCGTCCTTGATGTCGATCCTCTTGGCGTCGGCCGTGGCGCCGATTCCCGGAGTGAGCGGATCGCCCGAACGCAGCGGAGCGTCGGCCACCGAGCCACGCTGGACCGCGTGGTCGCTCCTCATTCCACCCTTGGGGTACACGTCGCCCTGGACATAGCCGTCGTCGGCCGGGTCCGAGTAGAGAATGCAGGCGAGCGCGCCGTGCTCCGCCGCGACCTTCGGCTTGATGCCGCGCCAGGAGTGGCCGTAGCGGGCGATCACGATCTTGCCCTTGACGTCGATGCCGCGCTGCTCCAGCTCGTCGTAGTCCGAGGGGATGCCGTAATTGACGTAGACCAGCTCGGCCGTGGCGTCGCCATCGATCGAGTAGGCGTTGTACGGCGGCAGCATCTCGGCCGTCTGGCCGGAGGTCGAATCGCCCGGAATGGGAGGCTCGGCGAGCGAGGCGACGAAGGATGTCGGCGCCAGCATCTCCAGCTTGCGCAGCTTCGGGGTCGGGAAGAGGACGCGGAACTCTTCGATCCGGGTATCGAATCCAAACGAGCGGTAGAGTTCGGCGATGAACTCGGCGTTCTGCTTGCCGTAGGGCGAGCCGATGTGGTGCGGATGCGCGGAGAGCCGCTTCATCCAGGCGCGCTGATCCGCGGCGTCGAACGATCGGTCCAGCTGCTGCTCGATGGCCCGTTCGGCGGTCGAGCGCTCCGTCGAGAAGCCGAGCAGCGTGGCGGGCGGGGTCCCGTCGGCATGAGCAATACGAACGGCGAAGAGCAAAACGAGACCGAGCCGGACCGATCGGCGCATGGAAATCCTCCGAGACTTTTGGGTGGATAACGCAAAACCGCGGCGACCCTAACACCGGCTCCCCAAGCCTGTAAACGCTCTCGGTCCCTAGTCGGCCTGGCGAAAAACATAAGATGGGAAGATCTCCCGGGAGGCTGCGATGCGCATCGAAACCCTCGCCATTCACGCCGGACGTCGGATCGAGCCCGCTTCGGGCGGGGTCTCTGCGTCGCTCCATCTCGCCACGACGTTCGAGCGGGCGGAGGACGGCTCTTACCCCAGGGGCCACATCTACTCGCGCGAGAGCCAGCCGAACCGCACCGATCTCGAACAGTGCCTGGCCGCGCTTGAAGGAGGGGCGACGGCGGCGGCTTTCGCGACCGGCTCGGCGGCCACGGCGACCCTGCTCCAGGCGCTCGGCCCCGGCGATCACGTCATCGCTCCGGACGACGTGTTCTACGGCACGCGCAACCTGCTGACCGAGACGTTCGGAGCCTGGGGTCTCGAATCGAGCTTCGTGGATATGGCGGATCTCGACGCGGTGGAGCGGGCGATGCGCCCGACCACGCGGCTGGTCTGGCTCGAAACGCCATCGAATCCGCTGCTCGGGATCGCCGATATCTCGCGCGTGGCGGAACGGGCCAAACCGCACGGCGCACTCACCCTGGTCGACAACACCTGGGCGACTCCCGTGCTCCAGCGACCGCTCACCCTGGGAGCGGATCTCGTCCTCCACTCGACGACCAAGTATCTCGGGGGGCACTGCGACGTCCTCGGCGGCGCTCTGGTTGCCCGCGAGGAGAACCCGCTGTTCGCCCGGGTGCGGCGGCTTCAGGCGAGCGCCGGGGCGGGCGCCTCGGCGTTTGACAGCTGGCTGGTGCTGCGAGGTGTGCGGAGCCTGCCGGCACGGATGCGAATGCACGGTGAAAACGCGGCCCTCCTCGCGACGTTCTTGGCCGGGCACCGAGGCGTCGAAAGGGTGTTCTTCCCCGGTTTGCCCGACCATCCGGGGCATGAGATCGCCAAGCGCCAGATGTCCGGCTGGGGCGGCATGCTCTCTTTCGTCGTCCCCGGCGGGCGGGCGCGGGCGTTCGAGGTCGCCTCGAAGGTGAAGGTCTTTACCCGTGCGACTTCCTTGGGCGGGGTGGAAAGCCTGGTCGAGCACCGCGCCTCGGTCGAGGGGGCGAACACCCGCGCACCCGAAGGGCTGCTGCGCGTCTCGGTCGGCCTGGAGCATCCGGACGACCTGATTGAGGATCTCGCCCAGGCTTTGAAGTAGACAACGAGCCCGCCGTCGACGTGTCGCCGCGCGGCGGGCGCCGGGGCGAACTACTTCGGTTTGCAGGAACTGGTTGCGCGGTCGTAGACCTGGCCCTGCATCTCACAGGTGTTGCATTGGAAGGTACCGTAAGTCAACGTCGGGGTGCCGGAGGCGATGCAGCCTTCGCCACCTGGGTCGCACTCGGACGATTGCGAACAGCTCTGCAACAAGCGATCCCAGCAACACTTGGTGACATTGCATTGGAAGGCTCCGTATTGAGCGGTCTTCGTGCCGGAATAGACGCAGCCCTCTCCGCCGGGATCGCACTGCGAGTCCTTCGAGCAGCCTTGGATCAGACGATCCCAACAGCATTGGTTGCCGGACGTGACGTTCTGCTTGGGTTCTAAATACCACTGGGCGTTGGCGTTGCTTGGATTGCCGCTATTGTCGATGTAGGGCGACTGAGTCGCGGCATTGAGGTAGAGGTACTCGTTCCAGAAAATACTCTTGATCGCCGAATTCTGCGTGTCGCCGATCCGAGTGATCGTATAGTTGGTCGGGGAGATGATCCACCCGGGTGCGAAGAGCTGGCCCGCGCCGGTGACGGCGGTGTAGCTGAGGAAGAGCAACGGCGCGTCGGTCATTCGCAGCGTTGCATTGTCCCTGACACCGAGCGCATTCCTCGCGCCGACGAGCGTAAATTCGAGCGGCGCGCTTCCCCCCTTGGCGTAGACGTAGCTCCCCGAGCCAAGGCCGCTGGGCGCAGTCAGGTATTGGCCATTGACGACGCTCTTGATGCGAACGCGGGTTCCGCTGTCCGCGGGAAGGTCGGGGATCGTCCAACCCGCCGGAGGCTGCTGGTAGGTAAGCGGCGATCTCCACTGCCAGGAAAAGAAGGTGTGCATCGACGTGTCGAAGAGATCTTCGTAGCCGGGCCATGGGACGGCGTTGTAGAGACACAAGTTCTGCAAGGCTTGCAGCTTGGCCACGTAAGCCTGCTGCGTGGTGCCCTTGCTCAGACGGTCCATGCATTGCTGCACGGTATCGCCGGGGCCGCTGTCGCCATCGGCCAGGACGTAGTTTTCGAGACGGTTCGCCGGGTTGGTATACCAGCCGTTCACCTCTTGCGGGTCGAAACTCAGCCAGTTGTTGACCAGCGTCGTCGCTTCTGCGACGGCCACGGCCTCGCGCTGGGCAAGCGGTGTCCCCATGGTGCGAATGAAAGCCGCCCACAAATCTTTGGTGGCCTCCACGGCCACGAGGGCGGGAGTTTTCATGTTGCTGGCCTTGTAGCCGCCCCAGAAAGGATTCAGCCCCGTGCCCTTGTTCCAGACCACATCGCCGCTCGCGTAGCTCAGAGTCGCTACGTTTGAGTGGGTGTGCTGCTCGGAGCCTTTCGCGCAGAGGTAGCTCTTCACCTGACGCACCTTCGTGAAGTTGTCGACGTCGACGCGAACCGTGTGCTCGGAGCTGAAAGAATCCTCGAACAGATGGGCCGGGCGGCCAAACAGAAAGTAGTTGCGGTCCACCTGGACCGCGGTGGATCCGGCGGCGCCTCCGTCATAGGCCGAGATGACGCTTGAGGGGGCCATCGCCGCCTCGACAAAATATTTGATGAAGCGAACCTGTGAGCGATAGGCGGCGCCGGAACCGCCCTCTCCATTGCTGTCGTCGTAACGGCGCATGAAGTGGTCGTACTGCACCTCGACGGGTTCCTGGGCGACCGCGTCCCAACAGTCGCTGGCAATGGCGGGCACCTTACCGGCAATCACGTTGTAGCCGGCGATGTCGACCCAGCGCTCCCCGATGATGGCATCGTAGACGGGCTTGTAACGCGAGGCATAGCGGGCACACGCATCGTCCGACTGAGGACAGGCAATGCCTTTGATGCGGGCAACCTCAGCCTGAGCGCCGGGCGACGACAGGTTGAGGTTCTTGGCTTTCCCCATCGTCCAGCCGGAGCGGGGATCCTTCGGATCGACGATGTCCGGAGCGCTCGGGGGTGCATAGCCAAGCAGCTCGATTCCCGCCATGCGGGTGACCCATTCGTGCCCCATAGGGATGGTGTTGAAGATAAAGCCGCCGACGCCGCTTTGCGTATACGCCAAGATCCGAGACGGGACAACGAAGGGAGAGGTGGCGAGAAGAATTGCGATAGCGGGTAGGGCCCAGCGGTGTCTCAACAAGGATGTCCTTTCGGGAGCGTCGTGCTTGGCAGGAGGTTTCGGTGAGCGACAGAGGGAAGACTACGTCAACCAGAACCGGCGGCGAAACAAAGCCCGAACCCGCCCCGTAAGACGGCTCAGAGAGAGTTTGTTGCCGTTTCGATCTTCGGGGAGGGCCGCTTCATGGACAGCCTGTTGCGCGAAATCCGCTACGCCTTGCGGATGCTGGGAAAAACCCCGGCCACGACGATCGCCGCCATCGCCTGTATCGGCCTCGGGATCGGGACCACGACCACCATTTTCAGTGTGGTGAACGCGATCCTGCTCCGGCCGTTTCCGTTCGCCGACCCGGACCGCATTCTCGCCCTCCATACGGCACAGCCACAAAACGACATCGAGCACGCCGACTTTTCCTATCCCGCGTACCGGCAGCTGGTCGAGCACAAGGGGGCCTTCTCCGAGGTCGCCGGGTTCACCGAGCGGAGCCTGACCCTCGCGGGCCAGGAAGAGCCGGAACGAATCATCGGCCTCGACATGTCGGCAAGCCTGTTTCCTCTGCTCGGGGTCAAACCCGTGCTCGGCCGCCTGCTTCGGCCGGAAGATGATCGGCCGGGGGCGCCGGGGACGCTCCTGATTTCGCACGAGCTTTGGTTGCGCCGTTTCGGCGGCGACCCACACGTCATCGGTACCTCGATTCGGGTCAACAACCGGGCGTCCACCATCATCGGCGTGATGCCTCCCAATTTTCAGTTTTCGCAGAAATGTCTGGCCTGGCAGCCTCTGGCGCTCGACCACCATGAGAATCCGCGCACCGATCGCGTCATCTCGATTTTCGCCCGCCTGGCTCCCCATGCGACCGAAGGCGAAGCGCGCGCCCAAATGGAGGCGTTCGCGACCCAACTGGCCGCCGACTACCCGGAAGACAAGGGCTGGAGCGCCGAAATTCGCAGCCTGCGGCGAGAAATGGTCGGCGAAGGCATGAACCGGATGGTGCTGATCATGATGTTCATGGTCCTGTTCGTCCTGGCGATCGCCTGCGCCAACGTGGCGAACCTGTTCCTTTCGCGGGTGAGTTCCCGGGGGCGCGAACTCGCGGTGCGCGCGGCGCTTGGCGCCGGCCGTCGGCGACTGGTGCGGGAGGTTCTGATCGAGAGCGTCCTCGTCGGCTTGGGCGGCGGCCTGCTGGGAGTGGCGCTCGCGAAGTTCGGCGTGTTCTGGATGATGGCTTCGATCCCCGCGGACAACCAGCCGCCTTACTGGATTCGGATCGTGATCGACGGTCCGGTCTTGGCGTTTACCGCCGCCGCCGCCATCGCCACGGGCATTTTGTTCGGACTCGCCCCGGCGCTTCAGGCGACGGGCAAGAATCTGCAAGGGGTGCTCAAGTCGGGCGGCCGATCCGAGGCCGGCGGCCGCTCCCGGCTGCGTAGCGTCCTGGTGGTCGGTGAGCTGGTGCTCGCTCTCGTCCTCCTGGTCGGCGCCGCGCTGATGATGCGCAGTTTCCTCGCGGTACGTGGCGCGGATCCGGGTTTCAACCTCGACAAGATGATGACGCTTCGCATCTATCTTCCCGGAGAGACCTACGCCGACCCTCAGGCCAAAGCGCGGCGGGTCGAGGAGATCGCGCGGCGAATCGAATCGTTGCCCGGGGTCGAGGCGGTGGCGGCTTCGAACCTGATCCCGCTCGGCGGCGGCGGCGCGGGGGGCGCGATCGAGATCGCCGGCCATCCGGCACAGCCGGGCCAAGAGCCGCACTCCTATTGGGCCGGCGTGACGGCGCATTTCTTTGGCGCGTCCGGAGTGAAACTGGTCGCAGGTCGCATGTTCACCGACTCCGAGGGCGCGGCCAAGGCACCTTTTGCGGTGATCAACCAGGCTTTCGCCAAAAAACGCTGGCCGAAACAGAATCCGATCGGCCAACGCTTCCGGCTGCTGGAGGAAGAGGGGAAGCCCTGGATCACGGTGGTCGGCCTGGTCCCCGATTTCCACTACGACGGTTTCGACCCCAGCCACGAAGGGGTGGAACCCGCGGCGTTCCTCCCGTATCTGTGGGCGCCGACGCCGAACACCGGATTCTCGATCCGGACCAGCAGCCCGCCCGAAACGATCGCTCTCGCGGCGCGTCGGGAGATTCGTGCCGCCGATCCGGGCCTGCCGGTGTTCGAGGTCCAAAGCCTGCGCGCGCTGTTCAACTCGAAGATTTGGGACCAGCGCTTCTTCGGCGGAATGTTCTCGATCTTCGCGGGCATCGCGCTCCTCCTCGCGGCGATCGGGGTCTACGGCGTGCTCTCCTTCCTGGTCGGTCAACGGCGGAGAGAGATCGGCGTCCGCGTGGCGCTCGGCGCCCGGCGCAACCAGGTCCTGGGCCTGGTAGTCGGCCAGGGCGCCAAGCTCGCGCTGCTCGGCGTCGCCATCGGCGTGCCCCTTGCCATCCTCCTCTCTATGGGCCTGTCGAAAATCCTCTACGGCGTCGAGCCCTACGATCCGGTCTCGATCCTCTCCGTCGCGGGCCTGCTCGCCGGAGTCGCGATCGTCGCGAGCTATCTGCCCGCAACCCGGGCGACGCAGGTCAATCCGGTGGAGGCGCTGCGCAGCGAGTAAACCCGAGAGATTTGAAGTCGCCCGAAGCGTTGTGCTATAAAACGCGCCGCAGGTTGTACGGCGCATTCGTCTAGGGGTCTAGGACGTCGCCCTCTCACGGCGGGAACACGGGTTCGAATCCCGTATGCGCTACCAAAACTTCGAGAACTTCAGCGCCCGAGCCTCTCGGGCGCTTTGCATTTGGGGCGCCTTGGCGTTCCTGGGGCTGAGTCTCGGCTGCGGCGAGCCGGCCCCGCCCCCGGTCGTCGTCCGGCCGCCCCATCCACATCGATCGCGCCCCAAGCCGCCCGGTACCGTCGGCCGCGCCGCCCGTCCTGCCAACTCCCCGGACCCGCAACGCTTGGCGCTCGCGCGCCAGGTGATGGGGCATCCGCGCGAAGGGCGCTGCGGTCCGTATGGGCTGACTACCGACAGTTCGGATTCTCGCCTGCTCTCCGCCTGCGAAAAGATCGGCGCCTCGCTCGACGGCGTCTATGCCGAGCGGTTCGGGGTGGCGCCGACGGGACCGCCCGCCGAGGGGATCGTCCTGTTCAGCCAGCTTTCGACCTATCGCGCCTACGTCGAGAAGGACGGCCGCCTCGCGGCGGGCTACGCGGGATTTGCGAGCGACGTCGACGGCCTGGTCGTTCTCCATGCGGGCAGCGGTAGGAAAACCGCGATCACCACCCTGGCGCACGAACTCACCCACCTGGTCCATCGCCGCGCGCTGGGCACGAACCTGCCGCCCTGGCTGTCGGAAGGACTGGCCGACGCGATCGGCTACGGCACCACGGAAGAGGGGATCGGGCCGCTCCGGGGCCTTTCCGGGGTCGAAGCGCTCGCCGAGCGCCTACGCGGAGCGCTCGGTCGGGGATGGGCTCGTCCGATTCAGGAATTGACCGGCCTGCCGCGCACTGGCTTCGATCGCGGAGTTCGCTCGTTCGACTACGAGCAGAGCGCGCTTCTGGTGCGCTACCTGCTGCTCGACGATCCGGACCTCGCCCTCCGCTTCAAGGGATACCTCAAAGCGCTTGCGCTGGGCGAGCGCTACGAACCGGAGAAGCTGCGCGCGGCGCTCAGGGTTGCGTGGAGCGGGTTGGAGGCGGGGTTTGCGGGCTGGCTGCGGTCGGCCGGTTAGCTACTCGGTCGCCACCGCAATCGCGACTTGGTTGGCAACCGGTGTGTAAATGTCCACCTCGACCGCTGGCGTCCTTATCGTCACGATCAAGGTATAGCGAACAGATCGATGCCACCGCCCGAGGTTGGCCTGCTCTTTCCACCATCCGCCCACTGGATAAACCGCCAAATGACCCCGTTCGGCCAAGTCGGCGGCCGTACCCACCCATCGATCCGAATGGATCGAACCCTGGTTTCGCTGCCGCGGCCCGATGGTCCAGCCGGGATCTTCGGGCATTTTCGCACCTCGCTCCTCGTTCTGTGCGTCTCTCGAAACGCGGGCTCGGAAGTCGTCAAGTTCTTCGGTCGGCGCCTTGATGGCGAAACGAAGGGCATGCGACTGGTAGCGGTGGCGGTACTTCCAGCCGCGGCGTGCCGGGTTTGGCTCTACGAAGTACGAGAGCGTCACACGAAGCTCAACGTGCTGCGAACCCAGGCTCGACAGCTCTGCTTCCGGCCAAGGTAGCGTGTGTAGGTTCATGTCCTTCGTAGCGATGTTCGCGCCGCGCTTCTCGAACGGAGTCAAAGAGTCCTGTGCTACAAGAGTAAGGGCGTTTGAAGCGCTCCAACAGGCCCGGTTCAAGTCAGGAACTCCGTGGCCGTACCTTCGCAAGAGAAGTCGCGCTCCGGTGGAGGGTGAATGGCCAGCCGTTGAAGCCAGCATTTCCTGGGTCCACTCCGCCGAGTGCACTAGAAGCCCTCGAAGTGTTTCCGGCCAAAAGCTGGGGTAGCGCGCGAGGAGTATGGCAGCCAGACGCGCCGTTTGCGCGGTCGCAGCACTCGTGTCTCCCATGGTCGTCAGGAGGCGCTCCGTCGGTCGCCAATGAGTCGTAAGAAGCAAGAGGGGATCGTCCGTATCCACGAAGCCCGTGGCCGGTTCTCGAATGCCATTCCCGCCCTCGAAAACGACGTCGGGTTTGTTTGGCCACGGAGAGGTCCATGCGACCGATGTAGTGCTGCTTGGGCTGAGGCCGCCGGGGCGTGCCACCGGCGTCCACTCAGGAAATCGCACCGTGTCGAACTGGATTTTCTCTGTCACTGCACCTACGGTCACGGCATTCCAGGCTTGGCCTGGATCGTGGATCTGATCGACATCGTTTCGGTCGGGGTAGTAACGCCAATTGGATCGTTCGACGTTGCCGGCCGCGAGCACGACCAGTCGCGGATGCTCATCTTCAACGCCACAGCAAGCAGCATCAATCGCCGCCGACCACGACGACGGCTTACCTTGATCCCGGGCATCGGGAGCGGTGACCGCCATGCAGTAGACGCGCTTCCGATTTGGCTCTTGCACTTCAATTCGTCCCATCGCTTCTTGGGTCAAGGAGCCGTAGAGTTCTCGGTCGTTCGGTGAGAAGTTCGGAGGCGGTAAGACTTTCACCGATTCGAGGCAGTGCTCCAAGGACACCGAGCCAGAACGGGATAGGGGATCGGTCAAGTCGCCGAGAAGGGCAAGCCCAGCCATCTCGGTCCCGTGATGAAGATGATCGGAAGATCCCCAAGCCGGGTCGCACGTGAGAAGGTCTTCATCTGCAAGGCTGTCGCGCAACAGAGGGTGTCCGTTGTTCACACCCGTGTCGAGAACACAAACCGCGGGCAGGTCTCCGTCGCTCCGCTCAATGCGGGCGAGTAAATCCTCTACCCATTCGGCCTGTTCACGGGAATTGAGACCCATGAAGAATTCGGGCTTTTCTTTTGCCAGGCGCAGCTCTGCCACGCAGTCGAGAAGCTCCGCCGACTGACTCATCTGTTCAGGGGTGGCATGCGCCAAGAGGACGGTACGGTCAGAAAACTTGATCCGCCAATCCAGAATTCGTACGCCCGCAACCTTCGCGTATTCGGCGAACACCGAGTCGACTTCACTACGATCGTTTCCCACGCGGAGCCAGACTTCCCACCAAATGGCCGAGCCTGATGCCGGTAGGAGCGCATCGTCGTCAGTCCAGAATGACTCCAACGCTGCCCTTCGAATATCTGAAATGCTCTCGACCAGTTTTTTGTTCTTTGCCTGGCCGGAGCGCGGATCGTCTTCGTCGCGGTAGGCGACGATCAGCCGCTCTAGTTTTTGGAGCCTGCCCTCCGCCACGAAGACCACTGCGAGCATGATGTCTCCGCGCTCTCGAACGGCCACCAACTCGATTCCGTCCCGCATACGGTCAAGGCTCTTGAACATCAGCTCGAACCCGGGATCGCTCTCGAACTCGAGGTACAGGCCTCGATCCTCTGCGATGCCGAGTGCGGCCCGGCGCTCACGAAGTTCCTCTAGCGAAAGGCGAACCGTACTTAGAGCAGCCAATAGTCGCTCGCCGTGCTCGGCGCGATTGCGAGAGGGCAAATCGAACGCCGGCCCCCTCACTTTGCGCGGATATGTATAGGGCTCGGCGCTGGCGGTTCCATGAACCAACAGATGCGGCAGCGGCTTTCGCGCTTCCTCAGCCATGACGTTCCGAACTGTGACTAACGCGCGTCCTTACGGCGGTCGGAAAGTGCTTCCACGAGAGCCGTAGTCGTCACACGGAGAGTATCGTCGAGCACAGCATCCTTCGCAGCAGCCTCACAGGCATGGACAATGTCGGCATAGCTGAGACCATCAGCCGCATCGGAAGCCAGATTCCAGTTGACGTCTACTACGTCGAATGGAGCGAGTCGATTCTGAAGTACCCGGCGGGCCAACTCCTTCGGCGCCGCCGTGTATTCGATGACATCGTCAAAGCGGCGAAAGAGGGCTCGATCGAGAGCTTCAGGGTGGTTGGTCGCAGCGATAATGAGGCTCTGAGAATCGTCCTGCTCTAGGAAACCAAGAAACGAGTTCAAGACCCGCCGAATTTCGCCTACATCATTGGCCGAAGAACGTTGCCCCCCAATGGCATCGAACTCGTCGAATAAGTACACACCTCGTTGATCCGCCAAGGCATCGAACACGAGCCTCAATTTCGCCGCTGTTTCACCCATGAACTTGGTGATTACTCCATGCAGCAGCAGCGTGTACAGGGGCAGCCGCAGTTCCCCCGCCAGCGCCGAAGCAGTCATGGTCTTGCCTGAGCCGGGTGGCCCCACGAGGAGCAGCTTCCTTCGTGGTCGCAGTCCATGGGACAACAACTTCTGAGAACCACGTTGCTCTCGGAGAATCCGTTCGAATCGTGTTCGGATCTCCTGGGGCAGGACCATGTCCGTCAGGCGCGTAGCTGGATACGAAACGGACAGAAGGGCAGCCACGTCTCCTCGCGGCCGGGCGATGGGCACCACCGGTCGAACCGGGAGAGGCTTGTCCTTCTTGGCCTTATCCACGAGTGTCCGGATCTCGTCCGCCATCCGCGCATGTCCTTGGCGGGCTGCATGTGCAGCCACCTGCATGGCAACCGCGACGAAGCGATCGTCGTCGTCCCCTAGATGGCTCTTGATGAGCGCTTTGATCTGGTCAGCCGTGGCCATGATGACGTCCTATGCCCCTACCATCGGCGGATTACCTGGACCGCCCCAACCACGCTAACCTCGGCTGACGGTCCAACAGGCGCCAAATTACAACTATCCGCGAGCACTGATCGTAGCACCCCCTCAGGCAGGACGCTTCTGGAACTCCCCTCGGCGGGTTGGAGTCCGGCTTCAGAGAATGGCTGCGCTAACGCAGCTCGGCGAGTGCCCGGATCATTTCGGGCTGATTCGGATCGAGCGCGAGCGATCGTTCGAGCGCCCGGCGGGCGGCGGCCGGGTCTCCGGCGCAGAGATCGGCGAGCGCCACTGTGCCCCAGGCGATCGGATCTTTCGGCGAAAGCTCGGTCGCGAGGCCGAAATCGGCACGTGCCTCCGCGCAGTCGCCGAGGGCCAGGCGCTCTTTTCCCCGGCCGAGAAGCCGAGGCAGCGCCTCCGGCAGCCCGACCCGCGCGGCGCGGCGCAGCAGATCGCCGGACCTCTTGGGATCGCTCGATGCCAGCAGGTCGCTCAAATTCCAGAGCGCCGAAGCGGAGCGCGGTTCGAGCGCGATCGCCTTTTCGAACGCCTGTGCCGCGGCGCGGGTCTCGGCCGGAACGCCCTTCCCGCCCAACGCGCGGTGGATCAACCCCTCGTTGTTGTAGGAGCCGGGCGTCCGGGTCGGGTCGGTTCCGGCGGGGACGGCGCGTGGCGCCTGCTCGGGCTCGTCCGCACCCAGGTATCCCAGCGCCTTGAGCGTAGCCAGCTCTTCGCCCGCCGGCTTGGCTTTATTAGAAGCGGTTCCAGGGTTCGACACGGGGCGAAAATGGGCCGCGTAGTCCACCGCTTCGCGGGCCGGAGCGATCGGAGAGAGCGGGGTTCCGGGAAGTCCCGGCCCTGCCATGCTCTTCCCCGGCGGCAGGCCGAGCAGCGAAAGCAGAGTCGAGGCGATCTGATCGATCCGGCCGCGGCTCCGTTCGGCGGAGGGCGAGATCCCTGGGCCGGCGAGCAGGTAGATCCCCTCCTCCCGATGCCAGAGCCCGGCGGTCGCCGCTTCGGCACTTCCGGCGTGGACCGGTCGGCCCTTCTGCCAACGGAACCCATGATCGGAGGCGAGCATCAGGATCGCCCCCTCCTTCTTGGCGATCTCGGCGTATGCGCCCAGCAGGCGGTCGATCTCCACGAAATAGCGTCGCGGCACGTCGGAATAGAGCGCGAACTCCGCCTCCGAAATCTCCGGCCGCCGCGGTGAGAGGTACGGTGCGAACAGATGGCCGATCGCGTCGGTCCCTTGGATATAGACGATCGCGAGATCCGGATGCGTTTCGGCGATCGTCTCGCGCGCCAAACCATCGTAGAGCCGGGTCTGGACCAGGATCCGGCGCAGCCCCTCGACCCGGTTCTCCGGGCCGGGAGGAGCCGCGAGCGCGGATTCGACCTGCTCCGCGGAGAGCCCGCGAAGATAGACGGCGATCTGCTCCGCGCCGATCTCCTGCTCGGCTCGTTGCCGCGCCGCGCGAGCCCAAGCCTCGCGGTCTTTGGGCCAGACCAAACCGGGGGGAGGATCGCCCTCGCGGAGCTGGAACGAGAACAGTCGATCCGAGACCAGACGGCCGTTCACCGGCTCCGCCGGCCAGGTCGCCCAGAGCCCGAACACGGCGACGCTGCGGCCGGCGCCGGAAACCATGTTCCAGATCGCCGGCACCCGCCGCTCAGACGAGGTGATCGGCTCTCGTTGGCCGGTCTCGGGGCTGAATCGGGTGAAGTCGAGCACCCGATGGGCGAGCGGCGAGACCCCGGTCATCATCGTCGTCCAAAGTAGGGGAGAAAGAGGAGGCTGCTCGGTTTCGAGGATGCCCGAACGCCCCTCCCTGCCCAGCCGTGCGAGGTTCGGCATCGTGCCTTCGCCCGCGAACCGGTCGAGCAGCTGCCAATCCGCGCCGTCTAGGCCGACGAACAGGACCCGGGGGCGGATAGGAGGAGGTTTTGATCCGCACGCCGAGAAGAGGATCGCGGCGAGGAGGGCCGAGAGGCGCAAAAAAGCCACGGTCTGATTGAGGATCATTAGCGAAGGGCGGGGACCGCAGGAAGCCGCGATTCCGCGGGTTCAACGATATCTAGGCCCAGGCCGGCGTGCAAACTCAACTGCGACGACTTCCTCTCGGGAAGCGTACAAGTCCTGCCAGGCCGTTCATCCAGAAGTGTGGTTCCACAGCCAGGAGGATTTCAACTCATGCAGAGACCGTTCGTCTTCCTCTCGTCTTGCCTCGCCTTGTTGGCCGCTCCGGCGCTTGCCGAAGTGCGCTACGTGCCGGTGCCGTTCGTGGGGGCGGGATCGATCAGGATCGTCACCGAGTATGGCCGGACCGACCTGACGGTCAAGAAGGTGAACGTGACGCGGATCCCCGAGGGGGCCGCGGGTGCCACCGTGACGCCTTCTCGGCAGCAGGTCTACATCGGACCGTCGACCTCGACGAAATTTCCGCTGCTCGACATCACCCCGCAAGTGCCCGGGCTCATCGTGCTCGACGCCGAAAACGGACTGACCTCGAATGAGGTGTCGATGGAGCTGGGCAAGGCGCCGAGCAACAGCGGCTGGGAGCTTCCGCTGCTGGGTCCCTCGAACCTTTTCCTCTCCGGCACGACCGCCTACGTGCAGAATTTGACCAAGACGGCCGACTTCGCGAGCAACCTGAGCCTCTATAACCTCGGGACGGTCACCGCCACCTGCAGCGTAAAGGTCTTGCGGCCCAAAGGCTCGCAGCTGGACTCGCGGTCGGGCCTTCGAGTCCCGGCGATCGGGGCGTTGCGCATCGACGACGTGCTCCGGCTCTCTGCGGTTGGCGGTGGGATCGTGGCTGCTGTTACCTGCGATCAACCGTTCTATGCGCTCGGCGCCCTGCCGGACACCAACCGCACCCGGTCGCGGATTTATTACCCGGCCAACGCGCTTCCCACCGCCGGGACCACGACCACGCTGGTCGACATGCCGGGCCTGTTCCTCCACGTCGTCGAGGGCAACTCCTTCGAGCGCGTGCCGATTCCTCTCCAGCTCGCCCCGGGCGGCACCGGCAACGGGCCGCGCTATCGCTCCTTGACCATCGACTTCGACGCCAAGACGGCCGATCCCACCGGTTTCACCGTGATCCGCAACATCACCGGTCTGCTGCGCAACGGCGGTCGGCGGTTCGGCAAGACGCTCTTCTTCGGCAACTTCGACCGGCTCGATGCGGGCGGGGGTCCGAAGATGATCGTCGACCTTGGAACGCCCTATATCGAGACCACGATCAAGCGCTTCCTCGATTTGAGCGGACCGCGCGCCCTGCACTTCCACATCGAGCTGAACGCCGATCAGAAGTTGATCACCTATCAGATCTTCAACAGCAACAATGCGGCGATCTTCAACGTCTCGAGCGGCCTCTTCAACGACGACCTGAACGCCGTCGGCGCCGAGGTGCCGATGCTCGAATTCGGGCTTCCGGGCGTTGCGGACCAGGCGTATTTCCCGCCGTTCGGCTGGCGCTTTTCAAGCCTCAAGGTCGTCGGTAAGAGGTAGCGCATCAGGCGGGGGCCGAGCGGCGGAACGTCTTCGATCCCGTAGTGGGGGGTGATGACTTCGAGGTCCTCCGCCCAGACCCGTTGGTCGCCGTTCGCGCTCATGACTTCTCACCTCGGACGTTTTGACCTCAGTCTAGATTAACCTTCCGCCGCCATGGGACGGGAAGAGCGCAAAGGGCCGCCGGGGCCGACCGATCCGGACGCCGGAATCTTCCAGGGCCGGTCGATCGCCCGGCGGTTCGTTTCGCCCGACGGGCTGATCGTCCTGGTCGGCAAGACCGCCGAGGACAACGACGTCTTGTCGCTCAAGCTCGGCAGTCCGCGCGATTTCTGGTTTCATGTCGCGGGCGACTCGGGCTCCCACGTGGTGGTGCGGAATCCCGACAACTTGTCGCGCCCATCGCGCGAAACGCTGCAATTCGCCGCGGGACTCGCCGCCGGGTATTCGAAGGCGCGCCACGGCGGCCGGGTCGCCGTCCATTGGACGACCTGCGACGAGGTGAGCAAACCGCGCGGTCTTCCCCCGGGGAAGGTGCAGCTCGGCCGCTACGACACGGTCCAGGCGGCGCCGATTCGAGGAGAGGGCGGCTAGATTTTTCTGCCCATTTTGTCGGGGGCCTTCCGGTTCGCCTGTCTGATAGGTTGCGCGCCCTATGAACCGTCCGAAGATCGCGCTCTTGCTTTCCGCCCTTTTCGCCCTGCCGGCCCTCTCTGCACTGGCTGCCCCGCCGGCCAAACCGGCCGCCGCTCCCGCCGCCAAGCCGGCCCCCGAACCGATCCCCGCGCCGGCTGACGTCGCGGCCCCTCCGGCGGATGCTGTGACGACCGCCTCGGGCCTCGCCTCGAAAGTGATCCAGGCCGGCACCGGCGTGATCCACCCCGAACTCTCCGATTCAGTGAAGGTGCATTACACCGGCTGGACCGTCGACGGCAAAATGTTCGATTCCTCGGTCGCCCGCAACCGGCCCATCGTCTTTCCGCTGAATGCGGTGATCCCCGGCTGGCGCGAGGGCGTGCAGCTGATGGTCAAGGGGGAGAAGCGGCGGATGTGGATTCCCGCCAAGCTCGCCTACGAAGGGGTGGCCGACCGGCCGCAGGGAATGCTGGTGTTCGACGTCGAGCTGCTCGATGTCCTCCGCGTTCCGCCGACCCCGCAGGACGTCGCGGCGCCGCCCGCCGATGCACAGAAAAGCTCGTCGGGGCTCGCTTGGAAAGTTCTCACCCCCGGCACCGGCACCCGCAAGCCCGCGGCGCAGAGCATCGTGCGCGTTCATTACACGGGTTGGACGGTCGACGGGAAGATGTTTGATTCGTCGCTCGCCAAAGGCACGCCCGCGGTGTTCAAGCTGACCGAAGTGATTCCGGGCTGGACCGAAGGTTTGCAGCTCATGACCGAGGGCGAGGCCCGCCGTTTCTGGATTCCGAAGTCGCTCGCCTATCGCGGCTCGCCGGGAAAACCGGAGGGAATGTTGGTGTTCGACGTCGAGCTGATCGAGATCACGAAACCCTGAGCAGACCGCGGTTTCGAGGAGGCCGCAGGAAAAACTTGCACAGTTTGTTGTACAATCGACTGCACAATTCGCCGGCCCTAGGGCCTTTCCTGCGATCGTAGTAAGCAATTGTGAAAGGTATTCGCATGAAAAGACCGACGTTGACCGGGATTCTGGTGCTCGCGGCAATCGCCGCAGCGGCGCCGCCGCTCGAAGCGGGCGAGTCCTTCGTTCCCATTGCACGCAACCAACCTAGCGGGGGCGGCACGAGCCGCACCGTGGTCTTCGTGTCGAACCTCGCGACGACCGCCAAAACCTTCATCTCGCAGTTTCTCATCGCCGGCACGGATGGGGTCGCCCACCCCGGTGAGTCGACCACGTTGTCCGTCGGCGCCGGGCAGACCGTCCAGCTTGCGACCAGCGTGCCTTCGGGATCGAGCGGCATGATTCGCATCGACGGCCCTTCGGATCTCTTGATCGACGCCCGCTTGGAAACGACCGGCGGTCAGGGCGCCCTGTTGTCGGAAACGCGGGTCCCGGTCATCTCCCCCGAGCGGGTCACTCCGGCCGGTGAGACCCTCTATCTCCAGGCGCTGGAGCGCCGGGCCGATGGCAAGCCTCTCACCGACTTCGGGATCGCCAACCTCACCCGCGAAGCGGCATCCTGCACGGTCGCCGCGGTGCGCTCGAACGGCCAGTCGATCGGATCGGCGGCGACGTTCAGCCTGTTTCCCCTGTCGCTGCGCGAGTTTCCCGAAGTGTGGGTCACCCTCGGCGTGCCGGAGATCGCCGATGCGCGAATCAACGTGTCGTGCAACAAGCAGTTCGGCGCCTATGCGTTGGTGTTCGACGTCGGCGGGCCGCGCACCGCGGCGGTCACCCCCGGCGGAGTGCTCGACGGAACCTTGGAGCCGATTTCGCGCCCCGGCGAGGTTGAGTTCAATGCGCCGGGCGATTTCCTGATCGCCAAGGCCAGCGACTCGTACCGCACCTACAACATCCCGCTGGTGCCGAACTTGGTCTATCAAAAGGCGACGATCGACTTCGATATGTTCCTGAACAAGTTTCCGAATGGGTTTTACACCAGCGTCACCTCGTTCCGGCGGGCGAACCGCGACCGGCACCAGCGGAAACTGTACTACGGCATCCAGATCCGGAACGACAATAAGAAGACCAACCTGGACCTCGGCGACGAGGTGCTGGTCCGAAGCGGCGGCGGGGTTTGGAAGAAGAGCACGCAGTATCACCTGCACTTCGAGTACGACCTGACCGTGAACCGCGTGACCCTGACCGTGACGAAAGACGGCCAGCGTGTTTTCTCGGTGGACGGCCCGCCCCAGACGCCCGAGCTGGTGGACAACGGCAATGCGATCAGCGTCGACTTCGGCCAGACCGGGATCGCCGACGGCGCCTACTTCCCGCCGATCGGCTGGGTCTATTCCAATCTGCAGGTCAAGTTCGAGCCGAAGGAGAACTAGCCCATGCGACGCGCGAATTCCAACTGCTTTTCCCCTCTGCGCCGGACGTTGCTGCTCGGCGCGGCCGCGCTCGGCGCCCTTCTGGCCCAACCGGCCCTGGCCGGCGACGCCCTGATTCCGATCGCCTCGAACCAGACCGTCGGCAACACGCTCTATCTGACCAAGCTGTGGGTGACCAACCAAGCGGGCACCGCCCGCCGCTTCACCACCAAGTTCATTGCGGTCGAGGCGCTCGGTACGCAGGCGCGGCCTTCGGCCCAGATCACCGTGGCGCCCCGTTCGACCGTCCTGTTGACCAACGTCGCGCCGATGGGGCAGCCCGGAATGCTGATCGTCTCGGGCGCGCCGCAGTTGGTGGTCTCCGCCCGGCTCGAGGCCTTCAGCGGCGGCGGCGCCCTGGCTTCGGCGAATCTTCAAGCGGTCACCGGCCGCCAGGTGGCGGTCGCCGATTCGATCCAGGTGTTGCAGGGCCTCGCCCGGCGGGCCGACGGCCTCGCCACGAGCATTCACGTGGCCAACGCCTCGGAGCAGGCGGGGACCTGCGTGCTCAAGGCGTTCCGCAGCAACGGCCAGCAGATCGCCCAGAACATGAACATCACCATCAAGGCGCTGTCGCTGCGCAGCTTCGACGACGCCTTCAGCGTTCTGGGCCAGACCGAGCTGTCCGACGCGCGTTTCACCGTCTCGTGCAACAAGCCGTTCTACGCCTTCGCCCGGGTGCAGAAGCCCGGCACGACGGAGATGGAAGTCGTGGGCCCCTCGGCGACGGTTGGCCGCGCAGCTTCGCTCGCAAGCCTCGACACCGATCTACCGCAGGGCGACGCTTACCCTGAGCCGGACGAGTCGGCCTTGCGGGCCGCGGATTTGGCGCTCGCCCCGGCCGACGTGGCCGCCAACGGCACCCTCACGATGGAGGTCCCGGGCGAATTCCTGCGGGTCAAGCAGGGGGCCTCGTTCAAGGCTTATACCCTGCCTCTGGTGCAGAGCCTGGAGTACGGCACGGCCGAGATCGAGTACGACCTGGAGCTCGGCAAGTGGCGGACGGCGTTGTTCCACGGCATCATGGGATTCAAGCGCTCCGATCCCGATCGGCGCCAGCGGGTGCTCTATCTGGGCTTCCTGCTGCGCGGCAGCAGCGGTTTCAAAACCATCCTCGACATCGGCAAAGATCCGCGGACGGGCCAAGGCGAGCTGATCAAGAGCAACACCGGTCCGTGGCGCGAGCGCGTCAAGTACCACGTCAAGTTCCTCTACGACGCGGTGGCCCGGCGGGTGACGCTCACGGTACTGCGCGGCACCCAGGTGGTCCAGACGCTCGGCGGCGAGATCAACAACCGGGATCTACGCGATCTCGGCCAAGGGCGCCGCGTGACGCTGGATTTCGGCATGACCGGCGTCGCCGACGGCGCGTACTTCCCACCGCTCGGCTGGGTCTACTCGAACCTCAAGGTGAAGGTGACGCCGAAGCAAATCTAGACCGAAGCAAATCTAGAAAAATAGCGGCGGGTATTCGCTCGAACGGGCCTCCGGCAACGGAGGCCCGTTCGTTTTGGACACCGCTTCCTGACCCGCGCTACATCGTGAACAGCGCCGCGAACGTTTCGATCCCGTCCCAGAGATTTTGCAGCCGGAGGTTCTCGTCGTGAGTGTGCTGGTTGTCGTCGTGATTGGCGATCGGCACGATCAGCAGCGGCACCTTGAGCACGTCGTCGAACGCCGCGAGCGGCAGGCTGCCGCCCAAGGTGGGCAGGCGGACGATCGAGCCGTGCGCGGCTTCGAGCGCCGCCACCACGCGCTTGGCCTCGGGCAGATCCATCCGGGTGCGGATCGCCCGATAGCCCCCCTCTTCGCGCGCCACGCGGGCGACGTGGGGGTGGCTCGTCCGCTCTTCGGCGGTCGGCTCGTTTTCGGTGACGAAATACCCCTGCGCCCGGACGTGGGCGATCACCCGATCCACCATCGTCGTCGGATCGAGTCCTTTGACCAGGCGGATGTCGATCGCCGCGGTCGCCCGGTCGGGGACCACGTTTCTCGCCGCATCGCCCACCGCGGCGCTCGCCAGACCCCGGACGTTTAACGAGGGATGAAGGATCGCCTCCTCCAGCCGTTCGGGAGAGCGTTCGGTGCGGCCGAGCCAGAGCTCGCTCTTCAAGTCCTCGTCGATCGGCGGAGCGTCGGCCAGCGCCTGGCGTTCGAGGTCGCCGACCGGCTCTAGACCCAATTCGAAATCGGCGACCAGCACCCGGCCGTCGGCGTCCTTCATCGAGGTGAGCAGGCGGGCGAGGTCGAACGCCGGGTTCGGCGCCCAGTTGCCGTAGTGGCCGCTGTGCAGCTCGCGCCGCGCGCCATAGACGGTCAGCTCGAAACTGGTGATGCCGCGAGCCCCGAAGACGATCTGCGGCCGGCGGCTCTGGTGGACCGGCCCGTCGCAGAACAGCCAAAGATCGGCGGCCAGCAGGTCGCGGTACGCCGCGAGCATTTGGGCGAGATGGGTCGAGCCCTGCTCCTCTTCGCCTTCAAAGAAGAACTTGAGGTTCACTGTGGGCTGAATGCCCGCCTCGTCGAGCGCGTCGAGAGCCGCGAGCAGGGCGACCACCGGTGCCTTGTCGTCGCCCGCCGACCGGGCATAGAGGCGGGATTCGGGGTCGAACGGTACCGCCAGGGTGCCCGGGGTGCCCTCGGCCGGAAAAGGGATCGGCTTGCCGCCGTCGGCGAGCGCCCGGTCAGTCAGGTACGGGTGGAACGGATCGCCGTTCGTCCAGCGCGCTGGATCGACCGGTTGGCCGTCGTAATGGGCGTAGAACACGACGGTCGTTTTGGCCCCCGGCGTTGCCCGCTCGCCGTAGATCGCGGGCGGGGCGCCGGGGACCTCCAACCGGCGGGTGTGAATGCCGCGCCGTTCGAGCCGCCGAGCGATCTCGTCCGCGTTTTTCGCCAAGCCGTCCGGGGCCGAGGGGTACCTCGGAACGTTCGGAATCGCCAGCAGCTCGACGAAATCGCGCACGATTTCGGTTTCGTGCTTCATCCGGTAGCGTTTCGCGACGTCTGCGGCATGGGCGGCATGTACGGCGGGAGCGGGCGAGGTGGCCGGAGAGGCGACCGAGAGAAGCGTCGAGGCGAGAAGTGCGGCAAGCATCAGGGTATTCCTCCGAAATCAGTCGACGAAGATCATGCTCGCGGCGAAAGCGATCGTGGTGAGCGCCTGAGCCGCTACCAGCAAGGCGTGCCTCGCGTTGGATGGGGGCTCTGCTGAAGAGTCGACCGCCGCCGCGGCGAGCACCACGAACGGCATCGCGAACAGCCAGATCCGGCCGACCTCGCCGCGCACGCTGCCCGAAAGCCAGAGCAGCGCGAAGAGGATAGCGCCTCCTAGAAGGCCGCGCCGCAGGGCGACCGGAGCGCGACGCGAAACCAACCCGACGGCGCCGAGCACCGCCACCGCCGGACCGCAGAAGAGCGCGAAATCGTAGGGATTGCCAAGCAGCCAGGTCGTGTACGAGCGGGTTTCGACCGCCATCTCCCGATGCGCCGAGATCGCGGTCCGGAAGCTGGTCCAAGGGTCGTACCCGGCAAAGAGAGCGAGCGCCACCCACGGCAACGCGAATCCAACTCCCACCAGCGCCGCCCGAACGAACCGCCGCGGCGAGAACCATCCTTCATCCTCTCCCGACGAAAACGCCACCCAAGCGACGAACGGCACCGCGACCAGAAGGCCATAGGAGATCAGGCACCCCAAAGCAACCACCACCCCGGCCGCCAGAGCCCTCCAGCCCCCAACCGTCATCCCGAGCGAGCGTCTTCCCATTCCGACCACCAACGCCGCTCCGACCAGCGGAAAGACCACCAAGGCTTGATCGACCGAAGGGGTAAACAACGTCGCGGCCGGAACCGTCAGCCAAAGCGCCGCCCCCAGCCGCGCCGCCCCATCCGACAGTCCCCATCCGAGCCCCAACCCATAGAGCGGCAACGCGGCAGCCGCCGCGGCGAGAGGCAGCAGGAAGGCGAGCAGAACAGGGCTCCACGGACTCGGGGGAATCGCCGGAACCGGCTTGCCCCGCTCGCGGGCCCGAGAGCTTTCCTCAGCGAACGCCTCCGCCGCCTTGCGGAAAAGGGAAGTGCCAAGGGCTCCCGCCGGTCCAAGCGCGCGGGCGACCCGATCGAGCCCGCGGATCGCCAGCAGCACCCCCGGCGGATGGGTCCGGCTGTGCATCGAAAGCGCCGAGGAAGCCGCGGGAAAATCGGCCATCAGGTCGCGCGTCGGCGGGGCGAGCGCCGCGTCATATAGATAGCTGAAGCTGTGGCGCGAGGCGAGCACCTTGACCACTCGGACGAAGCCGTTCGGCTGGGCGGCGATCAGCGAAAGGGAGAAGCCATAGCCCGCAATCGCCAGGCACAGCGCCCCGCGGCGCCCCGAAGGACCGTAGAGCAGCAGGGCGACCAGAACTCCCGCGCAGAGGATCGCCGCGAGCAAGGGGAGCGGAGCGAGCCCGATCGGCCGGTAGGGCCATTGCCATTCGGCCGGGCCGTTGAACCCGGGGATTTGCAACAGGGCGGCGGCGATCGCCGTGAGCGCCGCAAGCGCGGCAATGGCCGCCCCGATCGCGGCGAAAGGCGGGGCGAGCCTCGATCGGCCGGAGCCCGGCTTGGCGCCGAGATCGACGACTTCCATTCTTTGATCCCTCCGGGCGGCAGCATATCGAGGCGGGCGGGCTAGAATCGACCGTAGCGTTCCAAATTTCCGATGACCGAGTCCTCGCCGCTTGCCCCGCGCGCCTCCGGGCGGCCGTCCGTCGCGATCCCGCGCGACGTCTGGGCGGCGCTGGTGCCGCTGCTTGGCGCACCGATCGCGCTTGGATTCGCGGTCGGCGCCGGGTCTCGGACGGCGAGCTGGGCCGAGCTGCTCTTTGTCGCGGCCGCCCTGGCACTCTCGGCGTCCCACCGTCCGCTCGCCGGCACCGGGACCCTCGGGCTCGGGGCGCTCGCTCTTCCTCTATTGTTGTTCCGGGCGCGTCCGGCGTCCGCCGCCCTGCTCGCCGCGGCCGGCTTCCTGGCGGTTGAGTTGGCGTATCGCATCCTCGCCCGGCTCGCCAGCCGCGCGCCCGGTCTGGAGTCGACCACCCAGGAGCGACGCGGCACGGTCCGCGCCCTGGAAAGCGCCGGTCGCATCGTGCTCGCCGTTCTAGCGGCGGGAGCAGCGTTTCGCTTCGCCGCGGCGCGACGGCCCCCCGCGGCCGGCGATCCGGCCGCCGTTGCGGCGTCGGTGCTCGCCGGGTCGCTGATCTACCTGGTGGTCTGGGTGGCGCTCGAAGCCGCCGACCGCCTGCTGCGCCGTCCCGACCGGCCGGTCGAGCTGCGGCCGATTTTGCTGCCGCTTGGCCTCGACGCGCTCGGGTGGATCGGCGGCGCGATTCTCTTGTCGATCGGCCTTTCGATCGGCTGGCGGATGGCGGGGATGATCCTGCTGATGCTCGCCCTGCTCGCCCTCGAAGCCGCGCGTCAGGCCTACGCCGCGGAGAGCCAAAAGCTGCGGGCCACCGACCTCGAAACGATCGGCCTGGCGGGGCAGAAGATGTTCAAAGCGGGCGAGTTGTCGCAGGTGATCCAGCAGATCGCGCTCGAATGCAGCCGGGTGCTCGATTACGGGTGGCTCCAGTTCGAGCTGGCCCCCCTCTCCGCCCCGGCCCGCAGCTGGTGGTCGCACGGCGGAACGGCGGTGTTCGATGGCGCGCCGGAGCCCGAAGAGCACCCGCCCGCCCTGCTCGGCTTCCATCGCCGACGGCCCTGGCAGATCGTCGAGCGAAGCCTACAGACCGAGCGCGCCTCGGTCGTCCACCTGCGCCTCTGGTGCGATCCGCGCCGGGTGGACGCCCCGGCGATCGAGCGACTCGACCGCCTGCTGCCGCAGATGGCCACCTCGGTCGAGCACGCCCTGCTCGACCGCGAGGCGCGCGAAGATCCGCTCACGGGAGTCGCCGTCCGGCGCATCCTCGAACGCCGCCTTCAAGAGGCGTACGCCCGCGCCGTTTCGGGCGGGGCGCCGATGGCGGTGATCCTCTGCGACCTCGACCACTTCAAGCGGATCAACGACACCTACGGCCACGACGTGGGCGACCGGGCACTGATTTCAGCGGCCACGGTGCTCGAAAATCACCGCCGGGACGACGACCTCTGCGCCCGCTACGGCGGCGAGGAATTCGCCATTCTGCTCGAAGAGGCCAACGGCGGCACGGCGCTCACCCTCGCCGAACGCCTGCGCGAAAAAATCGCAGAGATCGACCTGATCGTCGATGGCAAACGGGTGCCGATCACCATGAGCGCCGGGGTCGCCGCCTTTCCCGAGCTCCACGTCAAGGCGCCCGCGGAGCTGCTGGTCTTTGCCGACGAGGCGCTCTACGAGGCGAAGCGCCGGGGCCGCAACCAAGTGCTCTGGAACCTCGGCCAGGGCAACTACCGAGCGATCGGGGGAGAGATCCACGAAGCCGAGCAGGCCCGGCCGGTCCAGGAGGCGCCGCGGATTTTTGCCTGACGACTTGCCCAAGCGCCTACGCCAAGAACGAGCGGACGGACCTGAGTCAAGCCGAGCGCAATGAGCTTCGCCGACTGACGGTCCTATTGGTCGACAGCTCTCGGCCATGGAGCGTTAGGCCAGAAGGGCCCCCAGGCCATCGGCCTGGGTCCGAAATTCGCTTCGCCCCCCTACCCCCGGACGCCCGCCGTCAGTTCTTTGATCGTCGCCTTGGCGTCGCCCAACACCATCATCGTGTTCGGCAGCCCGAACAGGTCGTTTTCCAACCCCGAAAACCCCGGATTCATGCTCCGCTTGAGCACGATGATGGCGCGCGCCTGGTCGACGTTGAACACCGGCATGCCGTAGATCGCGCTGCCGGGGTTGGTCTTGGCCGCCGGGTTTACGACGTCGTTCGCTCCCACCACCAGAACCGCGTCGGTGCGAGAGAACTCGTCGTTGATCTCGTCGAGGTCGAAAATCTGGTCGTAGGGGATGTTCGCCTCGGCCAGCAGCACGTTCATGTGCCCCGGCATGCGCCCCGCCACGGGGTGGACGGCGTATTGGATCTTCGCCCCCTTGGCTTCGAGCGCGCTGGTCAGATCCCGCAGCGCGTGCTGCGCTTGGGAAACCGCCATGCCGTAGCCGGGGACCACGATCAACGTCTGGGCGGCGTCGAGCACGCCCACCGCGTCATCCACGGTCGCCAGGTTGTAGCGCGCTCCCGCCGCCGCCGCGGCACTGTCGGTCGGTGAAGCGTCGCCCGTGCCGAACGCGCCGAACAGGATGTTGGCGAACGACCGGTTCATCGCCTTGCTCATCTTCATCGAAAGCAGGAAGCCGGAGGTGCCGTCGAGCGCCCCGGCGATGATCAGCACGTAGTTGTGGAGGGCAAATCCGGTGGCAGCCGAAGCGAGGCCGGCGTAGGAGTTGAGCAGCGAGATCACCACCGGCATGTCGGCGCCGCCGATCGGCAGGACCGCCAGCACGCCGACCGCCAGACCGAGCGTGCCCATGCCGTAGAACAGGATCGCCGCCGTCGGGTGGAAGGCGAACGCGATCAAAAGGACCAGCGCGCTCAAGAACATCGTGATGTTCGTCGCGTTCTGCCCCTTGTAGGTGATCGGAGCCCCGGTGATGAACCCTTGGAGCTTGCCGAACGCCATCAGGCTGCCGGTGAAGGTCAAGAAGCCGAGGAAGACTTCCAAGCCGAGAGCGACGATCGTCACCGTGCCCAGCTCCGCCCCACGGTGGCTGTATTCCGAAACGCCGACCAACGCCGCGGCCAGGCCGCCGAACGCATGCGAGAGCGCGATCCGCTCCGGCATCTTGGTCATCGGAATCCAGATCGACATCGCGCCGCCGATCAGCGAACCGAGGATCAAGCCAATCGCGATCCACTCGTAGCTGATGATGTCGTGGTGCAGCAGGGTGCCGACGACGGCGACCAGCATGCCGATCGCCCCCAGCAGGTTGCCCCGCCGCGCGTGCTTGGGGGACGAGAGCGCCTGGAGCGCCAGGATGAAGCAGACCGAGGCGATCAGGTACGAAATGTGGAGAATCGCGTCCCTCATGACTTCGTTCCGCCCCGCTTGGTCTTGAACATCCGCAGCATTCGATCCGTGATCAAGAATCCACCGACCGCGTTGATCGTCGCGCAAGTCACCGCAACGAACCCGAGGATGGTCGAAAGCTTGCTGTAGTGCGCCCCCGCGGAGACCAAAGAGCCCACCAGCGAGATGCCCGCGATGGCGTTGGTACCGGCCATCAAAGGCGTGTGCAGCAAAGGCGGCACCTTGGAGATCACGTGATGCCCCAAGAAGCCAGCGAGGACGAAGATGTAGAGACCGAACAGAAGCTCGTGAAGCTCGCTCGACATGACGACACCGAACCCCTTTCCCGACAGCAGTTTTGACCGGCGGGAAGGATAACACGCGGCCCCGAGAGGACGGCCCGCGCGGCCGGGTGGGGAGGTCATCCGTCAAGGTCCGCGTCGGATCAGCCTCACCCCCTCCATCTCACGTCAACGCCGAACGCAGTGAAACCCCGGGACCGCCGAGCACCAGCTCGGGCCCACCGCCTCAAACCTCCCTAGAGTTGAACGCAGAACGCCCTCCAAGTTAGCCTCCCTGCAGGAATCGTCTCGAAAATTGTGATCGCCGCATTCTTCGGTGCCTCCCGGCCCGTGCCATTTGGCTCCCGAATTCGAATTCGTGGCCCGCAAAATGGAATTCGGCAGTCCCAAAATGGAATTCGGGAGCCAAGTGCCTGCCGAGCGCCGCCGGCAAGCGCGATGTTTCGCGCTGCTATAGTCCACCGCCGTGCCGAAGACCCCACCCCCGAGCGCTTATGCCGCATCCGGCGTCGACATCGACGCCCAGGAGCGCGGTCTCGCGAAGATCAAGAAGCTCGCGAAATCGACCTTCACGAAAGGGGTCCTTTCCGAGATCGGCAGTTTCGGCGGCATGTTCCGGCCGGAACTTTCCGGTCTGGCCGAGCCGGTGCTGGTCGCTTCGGCGGACGGGGTCGGGACCAAGCTTGCGGTGGCGCGGGAGATGGACGACTTTTCGACCGTCGGCCGCGATCTGGTGAACCACTGCGTCAACGACATCCTGGTGCAGGGGGCGTCGCCGCTCTTCTTTCTCGACTATCTCGGTGCGGGCAAGCTCGATCCGGACAAGATGGCGCAGCTGGTCGGCGGCGTGGCGGACGGCTGCAAAGAGAACGGCTGCGCGTTGCTCGGGGGGGAGACGGCCGAGATGCCGGGCTTCTATCAGCCGGGCGATTACGAGTTGGCCGGGTTCATCGTCGGCATGGTCGACCGGGCGCACATCCTGGACGGCTCGCGGGTCGGTCCGGGCGACGTCCTGGTGGGGCTCGCTTCCACCGGACTTCATACCAACGGCTACTCGCTCGCCCGGCGCATCCTGTTCGAGAAGCTCGGCCTCTCCCTTTCCTCCAAAGCCCCCTGGGCGAAGAAGCGAACCGTGGGCCAGGATCTGCTTGCCGTCCACCGCAGCTATCTAAAGGCGCTCTCTCCCGTCCTGCGTCACCCGGCGCTCCACGCGCTCGCGCACATCACGGGGGGAGGGCTCACCGACAACCTGCCGCGAATCCTCCCGAAGAACACCCGGGCGGAGATCCGGGTGGGTGCCTGGGAGGTCCCGGAGATCTTCCATTACCTGGAAGATCAGGGCGAGGTGCCGGCCGACGAGATGTTCCGCGTCTTCAACATGGGGGTCGGCATGGTCGCGGTGGTGGCGAAAGACGGCCTCCGCGATCTACTTGCCGCCCTGCGCAAGGCGGGGGAAAAGCCCTTCCTGATCGGCACCGTGCAGCAGGGAGGCTCCGGGGTCGTCTATCACCTGGGCGCTCAGGCGGCCGATCCAATGGACCTAAGGGCCGATGGCTAGCGGGGCGCATACCCTTCCGGCGCAGGGTCCCTTCCCCCGGGGAGGGGGAGGGTTGGGATCGGGGGAAGGAGAGGATGGGGGTTCGGTCCGGATCGGCATTCTCCTCTCGGGCCGGGGCAGCAACTTCCTTGCCCTCCACGCCGCGATCGAGCGCGGGGAGGTGCCCGGCGCGGAGATCGCGCTGGTCGCGAGCAACGTTCCCGAAGCGGCCGGCCTGGCGAAAGCCAGGGATCTCGGCCTGGCGACCTTCGCGCTCGACCATCGGGGGCTCGATCGAGGGGAGCACGAGCGCGCGCTGCTCGGCGCGATTCGCGAGGCGGGGGTCGATTGGATCTGCCTCGCCGGCTATATGAGGAAGCTCTCTCCGATCTTGGTGGGCGCCTTTCCGCGCCGCATCCTCAACATCCACCCGAGCCTCCTGCCCGCCTTCCCCGGGCTCGACGCCCAGGGCCAGGCACTCGACTACGGCGTCCGCGTGACGGGGTGTACCGTCCATTTGGTGGACGAGGGACTCGACACCGGGCCGATCGTCGAGCAACGCACGGTGGCGGTGGAGGACGGCGATACCGTCGAGACCTTGAGCGCCCGAATCCTCGAAAACGAGCACCAGGCTTACGCTTTGGCTCTGCGCCGCCTGCTTTCCGAGAGGTGGAGAATCGAGGGTCGACGGGTGCGATTTGAACCAAATGTGACGATCTAGAAAAAAGGGGTTGACACGGCAGGGGGGTACACCTACACTACGCCTCCCTTGACGCGGAAACGGGTCGGGCGGCTCGAAAGGGTCGAAGTTCTTTGAGGTGCAGCGGTTCCCGGCAAGACACTTTTCCAACGTTCGCCAGTCGCGATCGAAAAGATTAGGGTTGACAACGGGGAGCGCGCGAACTATGATTCGCCGCCGTTGCGCTTCGCGATCCGGTGACTTTTGAGGATCGCACTCGCCGAGTGCAGGCTCCTTCGACAAGCTAAGAAACATCCTGGCCGACTTCAAGTCGGCGGGCAATGGTTCGTCGCTAGGGGTTGACAAGACGAGAAGTTCTGGTAGTATCGAGATTCGCCCCAAGAGGCGGGGCCAAGTTGGTTCTTTGAAAACTAAATAGAGGAAGGGTCAACGACCACTTCAAAAGTTCTGTGTTTCGCCTCCGGGTTTCGGCCTGAAGACGAATACAGAATGCAATTCCGAAATAGCCGCTTGGACCTCGGTTCAAGCGATAAGGGTCTAAACTGGAGAGTTTGATCCTGGCTCAGAATGAACGCTGGCGGCGTGCTTAACACATGCAAGTCGTGCGCGAAGGTGGCTTCGGCCACCGGAGAGCGGCGGACGGGTGAGTAACACGTGGGTAATCTGCCTAGGAGTGGGGAATAACCTGGGGAAACTCGGGCTAATACCGCATACGTCGTCGGGACTGCGGTCTCGACAAGAAAGCTGGCCTCTGCTTGCATGCTAGCGCTCCTAGAGGAGCCCGCGGCTGATTAGCTAGTTGGTGAGGTAATGGCTCACCAAGGCGACGATCAGTAGCCGGCCTGAGAGGGTGAACGGCCACACTGGGACTGAGACACGGCCCAGACTCCTACGGGAGGCAGCAGTGGGGAATATTGGACAATGGGCGAAAGCCTGATCCAGCAACGCCGCGTGGAGGACGAAGGTCTTCGGATCGTAAACTCCTGTCAGATGGGACGAAGGGGCGTCGGTAAATAATCGACGTCTTTGACGGTACCGTCAGAGGAAGCCCCGGCTAACTCCGTGCCAGCAGCCGCGGTAATACGGAGGGGGCGAGCGTTATTCGGAATTATTGGGCGTAAAGGGCGCGTAGGCGGCTCTGTAAGTCAAAGGTGAAATCCCTCGGCTCAACTGAGGAACTGCCTTTGAAACTGCAGGGCTTGAGGCCGGGAGGGGGTAGCGGAATTCCCAATGTAGCGGTGAAATGCGTAGATATTGGGAGGAACACCAGTGGCGAAGGCGGCTACCTGGACCGGTTCTGACGCTGAGGCGCGAAAGCGTGGGTAGCAAACAGGATTAGATACCCTGGTAGTCCACGCTGTAAACGATGGGTGCTCGGTGTCGCGGGTATCGACCCCTGCGGTGCCTTAGCTAACGCGTTAAGCACCCCGCCTGGGGAGTACGGTCGCAAGGCTGAAACTCAAAGGAATTGACGGGGGCCCGCACAAGCGGTGGAGCATGTGGTTTAATTCGACGCAACGCGCAGAACCTTACCTGGGTTAAATCCACTCGAACTTAGCAGAGATGCTTTGGTGCCTTTCGGGGAGCGAGTGAGAAGGTGCTGCATGGCTGTCGTCAGCTCGTGTCGTGAGATGTTGGGTTAAGTCCCGCAACGAGCGCAACCTCTGTCGTTAGTTGCCAGCATTAAGTTGGGCACTCTAACGAGACTGCCGCCGTCAAGGCGGAGGAAGGCGGAGATGACGTCAAGTCCTCATGGCCCTTATGTCCAGGGCTACACACGTGCTACAATGGGTGTCACAAAGGGTTGCAAAGCCGCGAGGTGGAGCCAATCTCAAAAAAACATCCTCAGTTCGGATTACAA
>JBBSBW010000064.1:0-32083 GCA_038250865.1 Thermoanaerobaculia bacterium
GGTCGCCGCGGGCCACCGCGGTGGTCACCTCGGCGATGTTTCTCACCTGGGCGGTCAGGTTGCCGGCCATGAAGTTGACGTTGTCGGTCAAACCCTTCCAGGTACCCGCCACGCCCGGCACCTGCGCCTGGCCGCCGAGCTTGCCTTCGGTGCCCACCTCGCGCGCCACGCGCGTCACCTCGCTGGCGAAGGCGTTCAGCTGGTCGACCATCGTGTTCAGGGTGTTTTTCAGCTCCAGAATCTCGCCCGAGACATCGACCGTAATCTTCCGCGACAGGTCGCCCCGGGCCACCGCGGTCGCCACCTCGGCGATGTTCCGTACCTGGCCAGTCAAGTTGCTGGCCATCGAGTTGACGTTGTCGGTCAAGCCCTTCCAGGTGCCGGCCACCCCGGGCACCTGCGCCTGGCCGCCGAGCTTGCCCTCGGTCCCCACCTCGCGGGCGACGCGGGTCACCTCGGCGGCGAAGGCATTCAGCTGATCGACCATGGTGTTGATCGTGACTTTCAGCTCCAGCACCTCGCCCTTGACGTCGACCGTGATCTTCCTCGACAGGTCGCCGCGGGCCACCGCGGTGGTCACCTCGGCGATGTTGCGCACCTGGGTGGTCAGGTTGGCGGCGAGCAGGTTGACGTTATCGGTCAGGTCTTTCCACGTACCCGCGACGCCCGGCACCGCGGCCTGGCCGCCGAGCCGGCCCTCGGTGCCGACCTCGCGGGCGACGCGCGTCACCTCGGAGGCGAAGCCGTTCAGCTGGTCGACCATGGTGTTCAAGGTCTCTTTGAGCTGCAGGATCTCGCCCGAGACATTGACCGTGATCTTTTTCGACAGGTCGCCGCGGGCGATCGCGGTCGCCACCTCGGCGATGTTCCGGACCTGGGCGGTCAGGTTGCTCGCCATGAAGTTGACGTTGTCGGTCAAGTCCTTCCAGGTGCCGCCGACGCCGGGCACCTGCGCCTGGCCGCCTAGCTTGCCTTCCGTACCAACCTCTCGCGCCACGCGGGTCACTTCGCCCGCGAACGCGTTCAGCTGGTCAACCATGGTGTTCATCGTGTCTTTGAGCTCAAGGATCTCGCCCGAGACGTTGACCGTGATCTTCCGCGACAGGTCGCCGCGCGCCACCGCGGTCGTCACCTCGGCGATGTTCCTCACCTGGGCGGTCAGGTTGCCGGCCATCGCGTTGACGCTGTCGGTCAAGTCCTTCCAGGTACCGGCGACACCCGGCACCACGGCCTGGCCGCCGAGCTTCCCCTCGGTCCCCACCTCGCGCGCCACGCGGGTCACCTCGGAGGCGAACGAGCGCAGCTGGTCGACCATGGTGTTGATCGCTTCTTTGAGCTGCAGGATCTGGCCCCGGACGTCGACGGTGATCTTCCGCGACAGGTCGCCGCTCGCCACCGCGATCGTGACTTCCGAGATGTTCCGAACCTGGGCGGTCAGGTTGCTCGCCATCGAGTTGACGCTCTCGGTCAAATCCTTCCAGACGCCGCTCACCCCCGGCACCTGGGCTTGGCCGCCGAGCTTGCCGTCGGAGCCCACCTCGCGCGCCACGCGGGTGACCTCGGAGGTGAAGACGCCAAGCTGCTGGATCATCGTGTTGACGATCGTCGCCGAGCGCAGGAACTCGCCTTCGAGCGGCCGGCCGTCAACATCCAGCCGCATGGTCTGGGTGAGGTGGCCCTGCGCCACGGCGGCGATCGCACCGGTGACTTCCGTGGTCGGCCGCAGCAGGTCGTCGATCAGGGTGTTGACCGAGACCTCCATCGCGCCCCACGCGCCGCGCGATTGGTCGAACTTCGCGCGCTCCCGGGTCCGCCCTTCCTTGCCGACCACTTGGCCCACCCGCCGCAGGTCCTCGCACATCTTCTGGTTCGCGACGACGATCTCGTTGAACGTATCGGCGATCTTGCCGTCCACCCCGACCCAATCGCCCGGCAACCGGACCGAGAAGTCCCCGTCGAGCATCCCGCGAAGGGCCTCTAGAAGTTGCCGCCGGTCGAGCGACGATTCGAGAGGAAGCGGGAGAGCTACCGCTTCGGCTTCGGGCTGACGGTTCCTGGGCATAAGTCTCGACCTTGTAAGAAGTTCGCCGCCAAGAGCGCGCCAACCACCAAGGAGGGCCCGAACCCCCCTCATCGCGGCTCTTAAAGTCTGACCAGAGAACGCCTTATAACGGGTCCGCCGAGCTAACGCAAGTTGATTCTTCGGGAATCAGATTTTGCCGGCGGCGCCGTTTCTTCCGCTCAAATCCGAGCCCTGCGCCCTAACGAGACCCGGCTGGAAGCCCCGCGGGTTGCCTCCCGAAGCGGCGCGATATACTTCGCGGCCTGCGGCTGTAGCTCAGGTGGATAGAGCAGAAGTTTCCTAAACTTAAGGTCGGAGGTTCGAGCCCTCCCAGCCGCACCACCGACGGAGACTGCTTCGTCGACCCTCGGCACTTCCTATGATGACATCCTGGCGAGGATTGAGTGCCAGAACGGGCGCCGTCCCGTGGGGAGCCTTGCAAGCTCTCGAAGCCGCGCTTCGTTAATCCATTGAGACGCTCCGAAACGTCCTGGAAGCTCCGAAGGGGGCGTTCGAGGTGGAACGCGCCACGGATTCCGGCCCATTCGGCGACAGGATCCGGTGGAAGCAGTCGCAGTTTCCAGTGCAATCGATGATCGAATGCAGTGGAAACGGTCGAGTTTCCACTGGAAACGACGATCGAATCCAGTGGAAGCGGTCGCAGTTTCCAGTGCAAGCGATGATCGAATGCAGTGGAAGCGGTCGCAGATTCCAGTGGAAGCGACGATCGATTCCAGTAGAAACGGCGCAGATTCCGGTGGAAGCGACGATCGATTGCAGTGGAAGCGGTCGTCGAATGCGGTGGATTCGACGACCGAATGCACCGGATTTCGTCGTCGAATCCAGTTGATTCACCGTCGAAACCAGTGGATTGCACAGTCGGATGCAGTAGATGCGACCGCAAAATGCACCGTTTCTCCGGATGCTGGGAGAGGATCAAGTGCTAGAACGGGTGCCGCGGTGCGTATCTCGCCGCCCCATCCGCCCCACTGCGCTAGGATCTCCGGCAATCCCCAAAGCCTCCCTCAATCCCCCCTCCCCTCATGCCCCGCATCTTCGACAACATCGACCAGACTCTTCTGCCGGCTCTGGCGGAGGGGCTGGCGGACTCGTACCGGGCGGATTTTGCGGTCGGGTATCTGAACCTGCGCGGCTGGCGCGGGATCGCGGCGGGGATCGAGGGGCTCGCCGGGGGCGAGGGGCGGTCGTGCCGTTTGCTGGTGGGGATGACGCGACCGGACCGGGAGGTTTTGCGCCGGCATTTGGGGCGGATTGAGGGAGACGAGGGCGTCGATCTCGCGGAGGTGGCGCGGCTGCGGCGGTCGTTGGTCGAGGATCTGCGAAGTCTGGGTGGTCCACAAGAAGGTCCACGAATGGTCGCAATCCCACCTTACTGATCAGGGACTCAGCCGCTTCGGCGTTTGCGGCCGTTTCGAGTGCCGAGCTGGTGCTCGGCGCGCCCAGGAAAGAACAGGCGGCCTTGGGTTTTCTCCCCGGGCGGTAAGGCAAGGTCACGACACCCAACGCTCCCCAAGCTGCCGCCGAACCAGCTCTTCGACCTCGGATCGCGGCGCCTCGGTGGCTGCATCGGGAAGCCAGCGAAAGCGTTCACCGTTCTCGACGAACAGGATTCCGTCCTGGAGACCCCGGCCGGAGGTGACCGTCCGCCAGCTGGATCGCGACTCGCTCTCGCGATCGCGAGCGTAGATGCCTTCCTCAGAGAGTCCGACGGTCATTTCCGAGGCGTAGTAGGGCGCATTCCGAAATCGGCGGACGGCCCACCATCGATCCAGGCGCGCTGTCAGTGCAAGGGCAACGAGGAAGGCCGCCATCAATGCCGCGGGCAGGAAGAGCTTGTCGCGGACAAAGAGGATCACGAGCCCGACCAGCGGCAGGGCAACCAGGACTTTGATCGCGACAAACCAGCCAGCCCAGCGACTCTGGCGGCGGAAGCGCCCGATCGCCTGCTCCAAATACTGCTCGTCCAGCCTGAACCGGTATTCGATCGCCATGCCGTTCAGCCTGAGCCCACTCGGTTCATTCCGAGATTCGGAGGCGATTCTCCAGTTGATGGGCGCAGACGGTGGCGCCGACCTGAAACTCAGCCATCAGGCTGATTCGGGCCTCTTCACCTACCCAGCCACCGCGCACGGCATCTCCAGCAACCCGGAGGATTCCGGCCTTCGGCAGTAACAACTCTGCGGCAAATGCGTTCGCTCGCCGTTCGAGTTCGGGGGGCGCCCAAGCCCGCGGGGTGCCTCGCGCGCTGCTTCGTTCGCTCGTGGCCTGGCTTTCACTTCCCTAGCTAGGGCGACGGCGTGTTAGTTTCACGCTCCATGAAACTGCCGGGAGCTGAGCGCGCGATCGTCGATGCAGCCAAGGTTCGCGACTACCTGCTCTCGTCGGAGCACTCCGTTGGCCGTTTCAAGGCGGTATTCTTTGGCGCCCTCGGATACAAGAGAGTGGGGTGGCCGTAGCTTCGGCGCGACCTTCTCAAGATCGCTCGATCGCAAGAAGCTGTCCCGGGCCAATCCAGCGACTTCGGACAGAAATACGAGGTCCGTGGTACGCTCCGGGGACCGGCTGGACGGAGCGCACTCGTACTTACCGTGTAGATCGTTCTGACGGCAGAAGATGCTCCGCGGCTGGTGACGGCATTCCCGGATGAGGCGCAATGAGAGTCGAGGAACTCGCAACCGTCGTACTGAACCGAGATCTTCCGGAACACGGGCTGTGCAAGGATGATCTCGGCGCCGTGGTGCAGGTCTACTCACCGGAAGACTTCGAAGTCGAGTTCGTCACGGCTTCGGGTAGGACCCAGGCTCTCGTATCCTTGCACGCTGCCGACGTTCGACCGGTGAGGGACGAGGATCTGCTCTCGATCCGCACGCTCGAACGTGGCGCCGCCTGACTCGGGCTTCCGTGGCAGGCGGCCGGGGGCGGCGGGGGCAAAATCGCCGGTATCTCCAACGATCCGACTCTTCCGGCGATCTCGCGATAGCGGCGGTCACCGCGCAACTGCGGTATTCAGGGCACGGATATCGGAATTGGCGACATGAATACGGATATCCGAACGTCGACATCCATATTCAGCGCGTGGTAACCGTAATCTCCGGCGAGAGACCGATCTCTTCCGTCTGAATATCGCAATCGCGCCGCGGTAGCCGCGGGATTCACAAGCTCGCCCCTGGCAGGCTGACACCCCCGAATCGACTCCGGCGCATGCGGCCAAGGTCCGCGACGCTGTGCTCTCGACGGAGCACTGCTCCGAGCCGCGGAAGTGATCCATCTCGGCAAGGGAGCGGTGTTCGGATACCGGACCCGTAGGCGGTAGAGACGTCCCCAGTCCTCTACCACGACCCTTTCCGGGTGCTGGCTGTCGGGGCGTCTCCAGCGCATCAACGACCACCGGCGCCAACGACACGCCACGGACAGACAGGGACACCCGTTACGGGTGGCCCTTGGGGTGATGATCACGGGGATAGCGCCGGGGTTGGCCAAATCGGCCCTTGCGGGTTGGCACCCGGGCGGCGGCTGTCGTGGTAGTCCGGAGACGCCCCGACAGCCAGCACCCGGGCGGCGGCTGTCGTGGTAGACCGGAGACGCCCCGACAGCCAGCACCCGGAAAGGATCGTGGTTGAGGACTGGGGACGTCTCTACGCCCGCGGCGGGAAGGGTCACCAGCGCCAACGGATTCGAGGTCAATACCGAATCAGCGACAGCACCTCGTACCGGTCGACCTTTTTCCGGCCGGCGAGGAAGGTCAGCTCGATCACGAAGCCCAAGCCCACGACTTTGCCGCCGCGCTGCTCGACCAGTTTGGCCGAGGCGGCCGCGGTGCCGCCGGTGGCGATCAGGTCGTCGACGATCAGCACGCGGTCTCCCGGCTCGATCGCGTCTTCGTGCATCTGGAGGGTGTCCTGGCCGTATTCGAGGTCGTAGGTCTCGCTGATCGACTTGGCGGGGAGCTTGCCCGGCTTACGCACGGGGACGAAGCCGGCGTTCAGGTTGTAGGCGACGATCGGGCCGAACATGAAGCCGCGCGACTCCATGCCGACCACTTTGTCGACCTGCTTGCTGGCGAACTGCCAGACGAAGCGGTCGACCGTCATGCGCAGCGCCAGCGGATCCTTGAGCAGGGTGGTGATGTCGTAGAACAGGATGCCCGCTTTCGGGAAGTCCGGCACTTCGCGGATAAAGCCCTTGAGATCGTCCATCGATGCTCCCTTTCGGTTCGGCGAGGGCGCAAACCCTCGGCTCTCGATTACGAAGCGTTCCCCCGCTGGGGGACGCCCATTGAAATTACGCTTTGGTCTCTTCCGCCGCCCAACCGTGGCGGCCCACCAGCGGCACGAACACCACCGCTTCGCCTTCCTCACGCGCCAACTCGCCCGCCGCGTCTTTGCGATAGACGATCAGGCGCTGGGCGTTCTTCGTCCCTTCGGGGACCACCAAGATGCCCCCCGGCGCCAATTGATCGAGCAGAGGGGGCGGCACGCGCGGCGCGGCGGCGGTGACCAGGATGCGGTCGAACGGCGCTACGTCGCTCCAGCCGACCGTGCCATCGAAGATTTGGATTTTGACGTTGTCGAGCTGCATGTCGCGCATCCGGGCGATCGCCTCGCGGGCGAGCGGCGCCACCCGCTCCAAACTGTAGACGCGCCGGGCGAGCAGCGCGAGGATCGCGGTCTGGTAGCCCGAGCCGGTGCCGATCTCCAGCACCGAGCACTCCGACCCGACCTCCAGCAGCTCGGTCATCCGCGCCACCACGGTCGGCTGCGAGATGGTCTGGCGCTCGCCGATCGAGAGGGCGTTGTCGGCGTAGGCCAGATGCGGCAAGGTGCCGGCCTTGACGAACAGATGGCGCGGCACCCGGCGCATCGCTTCGAGCACGCGCTCGTCGCGGATGCCGCGCTTCCTCGCCAGGTCGCTGACCAACCGCTCCCGCGCGGTCGCGTACGGATCGCTCATGGCTTGGGGCTAGGGTCGGGCTCGCCGTTCAACGGCAGGGCCGCGAGCTTCTCGCCGAGCGGTGCGAAGACGTCGAGGCCCGGGTAGTAGGTGAGGTCCAGATGGAGCGGCGTGATCGAGATTCGGCCGGAGGAAATCGCCTCGTAGTCGGTGCCGGTCTCCGGCTTCCATTTGGGGGTCCCGGCGATCCAGTAGTACTTCTTGCCGCGCGGATCGAGCTTTTCCACCACCGTCTGCTGATAGGTGCGCCGGCCGAGCCGCGTGAAGCTGACGCCGCCGATCGCCCCGGCGGGCCTTGCGGGAACATTGACGTTGAGGATCAGATCCTCGGGCAGCGTTGATTCGGCGAGCACGGTCGCCGCGAGCGTCCGCGCGAAGCGGGCCGCCGGCTCGAACGAGAACCCCTCCGCCACCTCCTGGCTGAACGCGAGCGAGCGTACGCCGAGGAGCGTTCCTTCAAACGTCGCCGAGACGGTGCCGGAGTAGGTGACGTCGTCGCCCAGGTTGAGGCCGAAGTTGATTCCCGAGCAGACCAGGTCGGGCTTCTGGTCCTTGAGCAGATGGAGCAGCGCGAGGTTCACGCAATCGGTGGGCGTGCCGTCGACCGCGTACCAGTTCGGTTCGAGCTTGGTCAGGCGCAGCGGCCGCGACAGGGTGAGGGCATGGCCGCTGGCGCTTTGCTCGCGATCGGGGGCGACGACGACGACCTCGCCGAGGTCGCTCAAAGCTTTCGCCAGGAGCTTAATCCCCTCGGAGAAGACGCCGTCGTCGTTGGTGACCAGAATCCGCTTGTTCAATTTGTTCAATCGTGCGCCTAGCTGATGTACTTGCCGACCAGCGGCGCGAGCTTCTTGAGGGTCTCGGCCGGGATCAACGAACGCTCGGTGATCAACGCATGGGCGAGCGCGTGGCGGCAGAGCGGGCAGTCGGTCGACTCGTCGGGCAGGCGGCGGAGCACCTGGCGAATGACGTCCTGCGACATCTGGACGTTCTGGCGGATGACCTCCATCACCGCCTCGCCCGAGACCGCCTCTTCCGTCTCGTGCCAGCAGTCGTAGTCGGTGACCATCGCGAGCGTGGCGTAGCAGATCTCGGCCTCGCGCGCGAGCCGCGCCTCTTGCAGGTTGGTCATGCCGATGATGTCCATCCCCCACGACCGATAGACCTCGGACTCGGCGCGGGTGGAAAACTGCGGGCCTTCCATGCAGACGTAGGCGCCGTTCTTGTGGACCTTCGCCCCTGCCGCCTCCGACGCTTCGGTGAAGGTGTCGATGAGGGTCGGGCAGATCGGCTTCGCCAGCGAGACGTGGGCGACCAGACCGTCGCCGAAGAAGGTGTCGACCCGGTGGCGGGTGCGGTCGAAGAACTGGTCGGGAACCACGATGTCCTTCGGGGCGTATTCGATCTTCAGCGAGCCGACCGCCGAGACCGAGATCAGGCGCTCGACGCCGAGCACCTTGAAGCCATAGATATTCGCCCGGTAGTTCAGCTCGGTGGGCAGCAGCCGGTGTCCTTTGCCGTGGCGCGGCAGAAACGCCACCTTCTTCCCTTCCAGCCGGCCGATCACGAAGGGGTCGGACGGGGCGCCGAAGGGGGTGTCGATCTTCCGCTCCTCCAGCACTTCCAGCCCCTCCATCTGATAGAGGCCGCTGCCGCCGACCACGCCGATTCGGATATCCGTCATACGCAAATCTCCTTCAAGTGAACGTCAATGACTCCTCAACCACAAGGCTGGGCGATTTCGAGCGCTGGAGTTTAGCAGCACCCGGGAGGCGGCGGGGCAGGGCGGAGCCGGCGGTCCCGGGTTTCACCGGGCGACTGGTAGCCCTGCCGCTTTCCAGGCGGCCATTCCGTCGCGCAGCCAGAGAATGGTGCGGAAGCCGTCGCGAGCCGCGGCGATGGCTGCCGTCCGGCTTCGGAGGCAGGCCCGGTCGTAACCGAGGATCAGCAGCGGTTCTCGGGTGAGGAAATGCTTCGGCCAGCGGGCGACGACTGCCGCCTCGATCGCCTGGGGTCCTTTGGCGAGCAGGGCGGGCGGCAGCGGCGCCGCTCCGGGCAGGTGCCCCTGGTCGTAGTCTGCGAGATCGCGGAGGTCGAGAATCGGCAGCGACGCCTCTCGGTTGCCCGCGAGGGCCGCCGAATCGAGCAGAGCGTAGACCTCCGCGGGCTCGACGATCCGGACGATCGGCAGCCCGGCCGCAGCCCAAGCGGCGAAGCCGCCGCGCACGACCCGCGCTTCGAGCCCCATGGCGCGCAGGCGAAGATAGGCGATCACCTGGCGCGAACCGGAGAGCCCGTCGCCAAGAAGCGCAAACGGCGCGGTCGGATCGACCGTCGAACCGGCCGCCGGGCCGAAGCGCCCGAACGCCGCACGATCGGCCTGGGGATCGGGCAGGCGCCCGCCCGCGGGCAATCCGCGTCGGGGATCCCAAGGGAGGCTTGCCGGGGCGTGCCCGGCGCGGAACGCCGGGGGCGGAGCGTAGCCGACCGCCGACCAGTCGCCTTCGTCGCGCAGATCGAGCAACTGCAGGCCTCCCCCTCCCTTGCCGGGATCGCCGGCCAGGCCAGAGAGCACCGCCGAGGGCTCGATCATCGCCAGGCGTCCTGCGCCGGCACCGAACGGCCGGGGGGTAAGTTTCCGCTCGCGTTGCGTGGTCGGCAATCCCGCCGCAAGCCAGGCGCCCCACCCGCCGTCGAGCACGTGGACGGTGCGACAGCCGGCGTTCTCCAGACGCAGGAACGCCCGAGCCGGAAATTCCAGATCTGCGCCGTAGACGACGAGGGGGAGATCCCCGCCGAGGCCAAAAGCTCCGAGCGCCGAACGCAGGCAGGAGGCCTCGGCCGGGTCGTTTTCCGGGCAGCGTTGCGCGAGGGCACCCAAATCGAGCCGCACCGCCCCGGGCAGGTGCCCCGCCGCGAACTCTTTGGCGGTCCGGACGTCCAGTCGCAAATACCCTTTCGCCGCGTCGAGCGTCGCGGGCTTGATCGCCACAGTTTGAAGCGTAGGGGCCGGGCGGACCGGCGGCGCGGCTGCCATAGTAGGCGGAGCCTGCGCGAAGGCGCAGCAGGAGAGCGCCCCGGCGAACGCCGCGGCACGAACGATCGTCGAGATCTGCGGAACGGGCATTGAGCAAGGATGCCACAACCCGCCGAGCGACGGGCGGCCCCCCACGGGGCCGCCCCCACGGAAGTATCTATTCCCGAGGGTCGCTCTTTTCGCGGCCCTCTCTTTCGGCCCGGCAGTAGCCCCAGCGTCCTCGCCAGGATTCGCGCGCCCGTTCGCGTTCCTCCGGGGTTAGCCGGTCCCACCGTTCCGCGATGCGGTCCCGGAACCTCGACCGGGTACGGCCGGAGCCTCTTCCGCCCATGCCGCCGAACAAAATGCGGCACAGCGCCAGGAGTCCGAGCGCTTGCCAGAAAGTGACTTGAGGCAAGCCGAACAGCGTCGGCGTCAGCCAGTTCCAAAGGTATTTGACGAACTCGCCGCCCAGGAAGGTGAACAGAACCACCCCCAGAAGAGCGAACGGCGCGAAAAAAAACGCTCTTTTCCATCTCGGTCTCATTTCGTATCCCCTCATGACTTCGTAAAGTCGTCGTAGATTTCTTGCAGCCGCTCGCGCAGCCGGAGCACCGCATAGCGCTTTCGGGAGAGCAGGGTGTTGACGCTCAGACCGCTCTCTGCGGCCATTTCCTTGAAGCTCTTCCCATCCAACTCGTGGGCGATGAAAACTTCGCGCTGCTCCTTCGGCAGCTCGTCAATCGCCAACTCCAACTCGTCGAGAAGAACGCCGCGGACATAGCGCGCATCCGGCCCGGCCTCGGCCGAAGGGAGAAGGTCCTCCAACCGCACTCGCTCGCCGTCCTCGTCGTCGTCCTCCCGGACCGCGGCTTCTCCGAATCTTTCAGGTTGCCTTTTCCGGAACAGGTCGGTGATGCGGTTGCGCGCGACGCGAAACAGCCAGCCGGTGACGTGCTCGATCGGCATCAATAACCGGTTCGCTTCGACCAGCTCGAAGAAGACCTCCTGCAGAATGTCCTCCGCATCGAGCGGGTCGGGCACGCGCTGGCGGATGAAGTTGCGCAACCGAGACCGCTCCTGCCGGACCACGCTCGAAATCCGCTGGTCTTGTTCAAATGGCATCGGGTCCAGTCTCGCCGCGGTCTTCATCTACCGCTGTAGACGGATTAGGGGTGTGGATATTGTAGGGCGGGGAAGGTCTGCGCCTTCCCTGTGCCTGGAGAAGCGGAAACTGCGAAGCACCTGATTGTCGGTCTATAGCCTGCGAATGTTTCCTTTGATAGGAAGGCTGAAGGCCGTGCCTGGGGGAGAACTACCGGCGCATTCTACAATTTTATCCCAGACTCCAAGAAGCCTGGCGGCCTTCTGGCGCTCGTTGAAGGATTGCCCCAGCCAGGCGGGTTCCTGAAAAAAAGTGGTGAGCCTGGCGGCGGCCCAAACCATGCGCCTTTGTGGGTTTGTGTAGATTCTCCTGTCTCCAGAAATTACAACCCAGCCACCCTCTCTGCCAAGGGTTGGCATCCAAGTCTCATCAGGGCAGTCCTCTGGGAACTTCTCGCGGAGAGCGATGATCGTATGGCCATCCCTATCCAGGGCGGACAAGGCCTCGGCGATTCTGAAAGAAATGCAGTTATCGAAGAAGAATCTCACGCCGCCAGGAGAATGTTTTCGTATTCGTTGGCGTCGGTTACAGATTTAGGGTCGACCTTAAACCAGTAAACGACGTTATCGACCGTTTTCTCGGTCTTCAACGCGGCGGCGAGAACTCCCGTCGGCACTCCTTCGGGAGAGATGGGCCGACCGAAACTACGCTTCGGGTCTACTACCACTCGCCTATCTTTTCCGAGCGGATACCAGCGGGCCAGCTCGTCGTACTCCGAATATTCGAGCGCGTCGTAAAGATAATCAACCATAAACGGCAACAATAATTGCCCTGTGTAGATATCGAAGAGTAGTCTCTTTTCGGGCGTCCCCTCGGCGACCTCGGCGATTATTTGCTTCCCAATTCCCTTGAATTTTATCGAGGAAAGGGGGTAAGTCTGCTCAAGGAGTTCCGTAGCGCGGTCGATTATTTTTCTGATAAATTGCAGGCTAAGGTGGCCGCGCTTGTTAAAATGATCGACAAACTTGATCTCGATCAAGTCGCGGAACCCCAGGGCCTTCACGTCATTGATGATTGGTATCTGCGGAGTCCATAACGGCCGGTGCTTCGCGGACTTACCGCGATATCCCCAGAGCCATCTCCTTATCGATTGACTCGAAACACCGGTAAGCAGGGACGCCTCGCTTACGGTGTAGATACCAACCCCCAGAAGGGATTCGCTCACCTTACAGCTCCTGTAGAGTTTTCTCCGTCCTAATGACTGGCTCGCAGCCAGTCTAGCACCAGAGATACTACATCTTCGACCAGCCGGACGTCGCCTTTTTCGCGATCTCCAATCTTTCTTCGGAAGAGAGCTTGGCGGCCCTGGCCTTGCGCCCCTTCAGTCCCCCTGCCGGCCGAGGCCGTCAGCGCGGCGAATTCACCGGAACCGGCAGGTGGCGTATATCGCCGGGCTCGGTGGTCAGGCAATACGCGCCGAGGCTCACCACCGTCGTAATCACCGTGGCAAGGGTGAAGATCACCAGAACGATCGAGGCGAGCGCCCGCACTCCGCGTGAGATCTGCCGCGGCGGGCCGCCGAAGGAGTTTTCGAGGATGCCGATTGGATTGACGCGGGGGATTTCCATAGCGTAGAGAATACGTGTGGCGGGCAGGCGGCGGTTTGGCAGGGGGCGGAGGATTTATCCAGCCAGCGTTCAAATCTCCCGGCCCGACTGGAAATTCGCTGGCCCTTGGCGAAATCTCCGGGGCGGCTTAGAAATCCCCTGGCGAGCGTCAAAATGTCCCGGTTGAAGTCTGAAATTTCCTGGCCACACTTCCACCAGGATATTTCCAGCTCCACCAGCATATTTGGACTGCGGCCAGCAGATTTCGGAACTCCAACGGCCTTTTTGGCACTCCACCCGGGGATTTTGAAGCTGAGCCAGCAGATTTGGAGCACGGCCAGGAAATTTGGGGTAGAACCAGCAGATCTGGAGTAGTGCCAGCAGATTTGGAGAGCGGCCAGAAGATTTCAGACTTTCGCCGCGGATCGGCGCCGTAGCTGAACGGCCAGAATGCCGCCCCCCGCGAGCTGCAGGGCCGCAGCGACTCCGAAGCCGATCGCCGGGGTGGCGGGGAACGCCGACCAGAGAAGACCGACGAGCGCGCTCGAAACGAAATCCCCCAGGCCGTTGGCCGCGGCGAGGACGCCCATTCCGGTCCCCTTGACCGCGGCCGGCAGGAGCTGCGCCGCGGAGGCTTTCTCAGCCACCTCCTCGCAGGCGATGTAGACGCCCGAGCCGATGAACAGGATCATCAGCAGGAGGGGCGAGGCGGGGAGCAGCGCGAAACCCAAAGTCGTCGCCCCGGCGAGGAAGTAGCCGCCGACCAGGACCGGCTGGCGGCCGACCCGGTCGGTGAGCGCGCCCAAGGGGAACGAGGCGAGCGCGGAGACCGCGTTGTGGAGGACATAGAGCCCGATCGCGAGCGCCCCGGCCGAGAGCGAGAAGAGAGTGCCCACCGAATGCTGGATCACATAGAGGATCAGCAGCGTTCGGGAGAAATCGCCGCAGCCGAACGCGAACACCGCGATCAGCAGGCGCTGGAAAGGCTCGCCCGTCGAGCGGACGTTGGCAAGGAAGGTCGTTTTCGCCACCTCGTGTTCCGCGCGCGGCTTTTCGACCACGATCAGGGCGATCGAAAAGAACGCGATCAGACCGGGAATCAGCGACCAGAGCAGCACGTGCTGCGGCGCCTCGCCGTGGGCGATCAGGGCGACCGCCAGGAGGGGACCGAGGACGGCGCCGAAGGCATCGGCCGCGCGCTCCATGCCGAAAGCTTTGCCCAGCGATTCCGGCGCCGCCGCTTCGGCCATCAACACGTCGCGGGGGGCGCTTCTCGATCCGCGCCCGATCCACGCCGCCATCCGGCAGACGAGCACCTGCGTCCAGGTGGTGCAGAACGCGATCAGCGTAATGCCGGTGGCGGTCACCAGGTAACCGATCGAAGCGAGCGGTTTACGCCGTTTCGCCTTGTCCGCCGCCGCGCCGCCCCAGAGCTTCGCGATGGTGGCGATTCCGTCGGCACTCCCTTCGATCAGGCCGAGTGCCGCCGGACCGGCTCCGAGCGCGAGCAGCACGGCGGGCAGAACAGCCGTCGCCAGCTCATGGGAGATGTCCGAAAACAGGCTCCCCAGCGCCACGCCCAGTGTCGAACGATTGAGCCAGCCGGCGCGCGCCGAAAGCGGCGCCGGAACGGCGGGCTGGGGCGAAGTCGTCATCTTTTGAAGTCCCTCCGGGGTAGACCGGATTAAGATCAAATTCCCCGGCCCTCGAGGAACTCCATGCCCCGCCTACTCCGCCGCTTCTGGTTTCGACCTGGACGTCGACTTTCTGTTGGAAGTCCAGTGAAACAAAGGGCGGGGACGCGCTCAGATCCGAGCCCCTGAACACCCGATCCAGCGGCCGATTGACAAATCGGACTGAATCGGTCCAGTATACCGAAGATCTATTGAGACAAGGTCTCAATAACGACACGGAGGCCCCGGAAACCTCGGTTGGCGCCTGGACCGGGAACCTCCGCCGCAACCCGGCTGCCTGGACATCGCTGTCCAGGCATGCCTTCTGCCGGAGGAATCTTACATGAAGCAGCCGTACCCGTTCCGACCGTGGCTTCTCGCACTCGCCGTCGCGCTGCTTGTTTCAGCAGCCTCACCCACGAAAGCCGCGGAGCCGGGCGCCGCGACGGCCGCTCCGCCGCCGATCTCGTTAGAAGGCCGGGTGGTCGATCCGACCGGAATTCCCATCGCGGGCGCCCGGGTGAGCACAATCGCCAAGGGTCACCAAACCACCCAAGCGACGGTCTCGGACGCCGAGGGCCGGTTCACGCTCCATGTTTTCCCCGGTACTCAGGACCTGATGATCGAAGTGGAAGGGGTGGCGGAAAAGGTTCAGATGACCTCCCTTTCCGACGGCTCCGGCCCGGTCGACCTGGTGTTCCAGGCGGCGTTGCAGCAATCCATCACCGTTCGCTCCTCCTCTGGCTACAAGATCGACTCCCTCCGCACCGGCACCAAGACCGACACGCCGCTTTTGGACGTGCCGCAGTCGATCACCGTCGTCACCCGGCAGTTGATGCAGGACCAGCTGATGACCAGCATCGGCGATGTGGTTCGCTACGTGCCAGGCATCAGCTTGCATCAGGGGGAGAACAACCGCGACCAGGTGATCATTCGCGGCAACAGCTCCTCGGCGGATTTCTTTGTCGACGGGGTGCGCGACGACGTCCAGTACTACCGCGACCTGTACAACCTCGACCGGGTGGAAGCGCTCAAAGGGTCTAACGCGATGATCTTCGGACGCGGTGGCAGCGGCGGGGTGATCAACCGGGTGACCAAGGAGGCCGGCTTCGACGCCGCGCGGGAAATCGACTTGCAGGGCGGCTCGTACAGCAACAAGCGGGTCACCGCGGATCTCGATCAGCCGATCAACGACAAGCTCGCGCTTCGAGTCAACGGCCTTTACGAGGACTCCGGCAGCTTCCGCAATCAGGTCGATCTCGAACGCTCGGGTTTGGCACCCAGCCTGACCTACCGGCAAAGCGACGCGACCCAAATCACCTTCGGCTACGAGCACCTCAAGGACACCCGGACGGCCGACCGCGGCATCACCTCGTTCCTCGGCAAGCCCGCCGACGTCGCTATCGACACGTTCTACGGCGATCCGAATCAGAGCCACGTGAGGGCGTCCGTCGACCTGGCGGCCGTCACTTTCGACCACCAATTCAGCGGAATGAAAGGGTGGAACCTCCGCAACCGTACGCTCTACGGCAGCTATGACCGGGGCTACCAGAACTTCGTGCCGGGCGCGGTTTCGGCGAACAAGTCGCTCGTGACGCTCACCGCGTACAACAACGCCACGAAACGCGACAACCTGTTCAACCAGACGGACCTCACCTACGCGCTCGAAACCGGGACGATCCGCCACACCCTCCTGGTCGGCGCCGAAGTCGGACACCAGGTCACCGACAACTTCCGCAATACGGGTTTCTTCAACAATTCGTCCACGTCGATCCTGGTGCCGTACGCCAACCCGACGATCAGCACGCCCGTCACCTTCCGCCAGAACGCCACGGACGCGGACAATCATCTGACCGCGCAGGTGGGCGCCCTCTACGCGCAGGACCAGATCGAGCTTTCCCCTCATCTTCAGGTGGTCGCGGGGCTACGGTTCGACCGCTTCGACCTGGAATACGAGAACAACCGGAACGGCGACCGATTGGACCGGACGGACAATCTGGTCTCGCCGCGCCTCGGCCTGATCGTCAAGCCGATCGCCGCTCTCTCTCTCTACGGCACCTACAGCGTGTCGTACCTGCCCAGCTCCGGCGATCAGTTTTCGTCGCTTACGGCGATCACCGAACAGGTGAAGCCCGAGGAGCTGACCAACTATGAGATCGGCGCCAAGTGGGACCCGACGGATCGGCTCTCGCTCTCCGCCGCGATCTACCGCCTGGACCGTACGAACACCCGTTCGACCGATCCGAACGATCCGACCCGGATCGTGCAGACCGGCAGCCAGCGGACGAGCGGCGGGGAGATCGGAGTCAATGGGCAGTTCACGTCGGACTGGAGCGTCGCTGGGGGCTACGCCTACCAGGATGCCTCGATCTTGAGCGCCACCGTCGCGGCACGGAAGGGTGCGACCGTGGGGCAAGTGCCCCGGCACACGCTGTCGCTGTGGAACAACGTTCAGTTGCTGCCCAAGCTGGGCGCGGCGTTGGGGCTCGTCTACCGCTCGGAGATGTTCGCCACGATCGACGACACGGTGACCTTGCCGGGGTATACGCGGGTCGACGCCGCCGTCTATTTCAATCTGACCCCGGACCTTCGCCTCCAGCTCAACGTCGAAAACCTCTTCGATCGAAAGATCTGGGCCAACGCCGACAGCAACACGAACCTCTCGCCCGGCTCGCCACGCGCCGTGCGCCTGGGATTGACCACCCGGCTGTAAGCTCCCGCTCGACCCGTTGGCGGTGTTCGAACGGCTGGGGGGCGGCTAGAAGCGGCTTGAAGCGGCTTGAATACTACCGCCCCGGATGGACGGCCGCGTGCCTCGCGAATTGGACCGATTCGAGAAAGCGGGAAGAGCCGAGCCATTGGTGATCGGGGTAGTAGGCGAAGACCAGCGAGCCGCCTTGGATCTGATCGATCACCTCGTGGGCGACTTCTTGGCTCAGCGCGGGGCAACCCCAGCTGCGGCCGAGGCGGCCGTGTTGCCGGGCGAATTCGACGCTGACATAAGGGGCGCCGTGCATCACGATCGCCCGCTCTTCCGCCCGGTCGTTCACACCCGGCTCCAGACCGCGCAGACGGAGGGAGTAGCCGTTGATGCCGAGGTAGGTGTCCTCGGTGAGAAACAGGCCAAGGCTCGACTTGTGGCTCCCCTCGTCGTTCGAGAAGGCCGTCGCGTAGTTGTCCCCGGTCCCCTGGCCGTGCGCCACCAGCTCTTTGCGCAACACCGTGCCGGTCGCCCGGTCGAGCACGAAGAGACGCGGCTCGGTCGAGGGGCGTGAGTAGTCGATCACCGTGAGCAGCTTGGGCTTGGCCACCGAAAACTCGCCTACCGCCTTGTCGGAGGCCGCAAGGGCAAGAGAGAGGATTTTGGGGGATAGGCCGGCGAGGTGGGCCGGATTGAGGATCGAGGGGGCGGAAACAGCGGGGCCGGCGGTGAGCGGAAGGGCGAGAGCGAGCAGAATTGGAAGCGATTTCATAGGCGGCCCTCGAGACGGCAGTTTCCGGAGCTTCCGCTTACATAGCGGACACGATTCGATTTGCGGTGTCAGCTGCAGGACGTTGAACGCGGCATACTACTCCTAGATTCCCTCGGGGAAGCTGGTTTCGACGCGAATCGCCGCCGCGACCAGCTCTTTGGCTGCCGAGGCATAGGGCAGAATCGAGGCGACGCTGCCGCGCACGAGCTTGAGCTGCCCTTTCATAATTCCCGCGAGCGGTTCGAGCGCGCGTTCCATCAAGCGCTTCCAGATCGCCAGCTCGGCGGCGAGGATGTAGGGGACCTGTTCGAGATCCTGCGCGGTCGCCACCCGCGCCTCCCGACATTCACCGTCACAGAGATCGAGAAAAACCGCCCGCTCTTCGATCCGGCCGACCCCGCGAGCCACCAGGACGAGCGGCCAGCGCCAGCCGTTCTTGGCGCGCAGCTCTTCGCTCGCTTGAATCGCTTGGCGCCAAGCGCCCACCCAATCGTGCGAGAACAGGTCATGAGCCATCGGGGATCTCCTTCGAGGGGGGCGATTGTAGCAGTATCAAGCCCTCACCGCTTCCGGCTCCCAGGCCATCATTTCCCGCGAATCGTCGCCTGCGATCGGCTCCAATCGAGCCGTGAAATGGCGCAGGCTGTCGGCCTGCTCGACGATCCTTAAACCTGAGATCTCGAAGCGCTTGGCGGCCACCTCGGCCGCCACTTCGATCACGTAATCGAGGTGGCTCTTGGTGTAAACCCGGCGCGGCAGGGCGAGTCGGAGCAACTCCAGAGGGGCGAAGCGCTCCTTGCCGGTGGAGGGATCGATGCCGCCGAACATCAGCGAGCCGATTTCGACCGAGCGGACTCCGCCTTCGAGGTAGAGCGCACAGGCGAGGGCCTGACCGGGCAACTCGTGCGGCGGAATATGCGGCAGGAGGCTTCCGGCGTCGACATAGATCGCGTGGCCTCCCGGCGGCTCGATGATCGGCAGGCCCGCGGCGGCCAGACCGCGGCCGAACAGGCGGGTGGTCTCGATGCGGTGGCGCAGATAGTTTTCGTCCACCACCTCGGTCAGGCCGACCGCGATCACTTCGAGGTCGCGCCCGGCGAGGCCGCCGTAAGTGGGAAAGCCCTCCGTGAGCAGCAGCAGCTCCTTGCACCGCTGAGCCAGGTGCTCGTCGGTGAGCCCAAGAAAGCCGCCGATGTTGGCCAGACCGTCCTTCTTGGCCGAGAACGTCGCGCCGTCGGCCAACGAGAACATCTCGTGCGCGATCTCCTCGACCGTCCGGTCGCCCTGGCCCGGCTCGCGCAGCTTGATGAAGAAGGCGTTCTCGGCGAAGCGGCAGGCGTCGAGAAAGAACGGCACGCCGTAGCGGTGGCAGAGCTGCGACGTGGCGCGCAGGTTGGCGAGCGAGGCGGGCTGGCCGCCGCCCGAGTTGTTGGTGATGGTGAGCATCACCGCGGCGACCGGCGCCGACGCGCGGTCGGCGCTCTGTTGGCCGAGCATCTGTTCGAGTCGGCCAAGATCCATGTTCCCTTTGAACGGATGGTCCAGGGCGGGCTCGCGCGCCTCCGGAATCGCGAGGTCGACCGCGATTCCGCCCAGCGCTTCGATGTTGGCGCGCGTGGTGTCGAAATGGGTGTTGTTGATCACCCGTTTACCCGCCACCCCGAGGCAGCTGAACAGGATGCGCTCCGCCGCCCGGCCCTGGTGGGTGGGCAGGATCTGCGGCAGGCCGGTCAGCTCGCGGACACGCGCCTCGAAGCGAAACCACGACCGGCTGCCGGCGTACGCCTCGTCGCCTCGTTGCAGCGCGGCCCACTGGCCGTCCGACATGGCGCCGGTGCCGGAATCGGTAAACAGGTCGATCAGCACGTCCTCGGAGCGCACCTTGAAAAGATTCCAACTCGCGCTCTCTAAAATCTGCGCCCGTTCGTCGCGGCAGGTGATTCGAATCGGCTCTACACTCTTGATACGAAACGGCTCGAATAGAATTCTCGAAGGCGCCATAAAACCCTCCCGGAGATGTCCTTATATAGATTCCGGGTGTGCGCCGAGGGTGTTAGCGGGCCACGATGGGACCGGCGGCCCGAAATTGAGTCCAAATGGCGCATTTCGCGGTAATCTCGCGGTCGCACATTCGCCCGTTTCCTTAAGGAGAGCCCCCCATGTCTTCGATTTTCGAACAGCTCACATCCCAGCTCGGCGGCCATACTGACCAGATCGCCCAGATGCTCGGCGCCGATCCCGGCGCGACCGCCAAGGCGATCCAGGCCGCGATTCCGATGCTGGTCACCGGCATGGCAAAGAACGCCCAGCAGCCGGGCGGCGCCGACGCGCTGCACAGCGCCCTCGCGCAGCACGACGGCAGCATCCTCGATTCGGCGATCAACGTCTTTTCGGAGCTTCAGGCGAACCAGGGCGGTGGTGGAATCGGTGGCGGTGGAATCGGCGGCAGCATCCTCGGTCACATCTTGGGCAACAACCGGGGCGCGGCCGAGCAGGGGCTCGCGAAGGCGAGCGGTCTCGACCTCTCCCAGATCGCGCGCCTGCTGCCGCTGCTCGCCCCGTTGGTCCTGGCAGTCCTCGGCAAGGCGAAGAGCACGCAGGGACTCGATACGGGAGGCCTTACCGATCTTCTGGGCCGCGAGCATGAGCACGCCCAAGCCCAGCAGCCGGGCCTGATGGGGATGCTCGGCAGCCTGTTCGACAAGAACCACGACGGTTCGATGGTGGACGAAGCGATGCAGATGGGCACCGGACTGCTCGGCTCGCTGTTCGGCGGCGGAAAGTAGGGCCCCTACCCCAGCCCGGCCCAAAGATGCAGCGTGGCGTAGCCCCTCCAGGGGCGCCACGCTGCGGACCGCCGCTCGGCCGCGGCTTCGCTCGCGAGTTTTTCTCCGTCTGCCGCGAGCGCCTTCCTCACCCCGAGATCTCCGGCGGGAAACGCGTCGCGATCGCCCAGGCCGCGCAGCCGCAGGTAGGCGGCGGTCCACGGGCCGACGCCGGGCATGGCGCGCAATGCGGCGGTCGCCGCGTCAGCCGGAGCTTTTCGTAGCGCGCCGAGGTCGATCGCGCCGGAAGCGACGAGGGCCGAGCAGCCGAGAATGGAGCGCGCCTTGGCTCCCGTGAGGCCCAGCTCGCGGAGCGCACCCTCCCCCGCCGCGGCGAGCGTCTCCGGCTCGGGAAAGAAGCACAGCGGTTCTTCGCCGGCTGAGAGCGCGGGCGCCGGACGGCCGAAACGCGCGACCATCCGGCCGCCGAGGGTGCGCGCCGCCGCGACGCTCACCTGCTGACCCAAGATGGCGCGGATCAGCGCCTCCCAAGGGTCGTCGTAGACCGGCAGCCGCATCCCCGGCCGGGCGGCGACGAGCGGCGCGAGGATCGAATCGGCGGCGGCGAGCGCGTGCAGCTCGGCGAGCGGGGCGTCGAGATCGAACAGCCGGCCGACCAGCGCGGAAACCTCTGAAGAGTCGAGCGCGCCGGCCGATCGGACCTCCAGCGAGCGCTCGCCGAAGCGGATGCCGATCGCCGCCCCCCGCCCGCGCAGAGCGCGGCGGTACTCCCCCGCGGCGACGCTTTCGAGGCCGGGGATCGCCCGCGTCCCCAGGAACGCGCCGAGCCAAAGCGCGTCGAACGGTCCTCGAATGGGGATCTTCAACCTCAGCGCTCCAACATCTTCGCGAGGCGGAGAAGCTCGGGATCGAGCGGCTTCTTGCCCGCGACCACCTCGGCGAGCGGGATCGAGGCGATCGCGCCCTTGCGGAGGCCGATCAGGACGCCCGGCTCCCCCGCGAGCAGGCGCTCGGCCGCCGCAGCGCCGAAGCGGGTGGCGAGCAGGCGATCGAACGCCGTGGGCGCCCCTCCCCGCTGGACGTGGCCCAGGATGGTCGCGCGCAGCTCAAAGCCCAGCTCCTCGCGCCGCTCGTGAAACCAGCGTTCGAGATTTGCCGCATCGCGCTCACACCCTTCGGCGACCACCACCAGGGCATGCCGCTTGCCGCGCGCATGGGCCTCGCGCAGGTGGAGCGCCAGATCCTCCGGCGGGGTCGGCAGCTCCGGAATCAGAATCGCTTCGGCCCCCCCGGCGATTCCGGTCATCAACGCCAGGTAGCCGCAGTCGCGCCCCATCACCTCGACCAGGAACGCCCGATGGTGCGACGAGGCCGTGGTGCGCAGCCGGTCGATCGCTTCGAGCGCGATGTTCAAGGCGGTATCGACTCCGATCGTGACCTCCGAACCGTACAGGTCGTTGTCGATCGTCGAGGCGACGCCCACCACCGGAAAACCCAATTGAGAGAGCTGGCGCGCACCGGTCTGCGAGCCGTTGCCGCCGATCACCACGAGCCCGTCGATCCCCCGCCGGCCGAGCGAGTCGAGCGCCGCCCGGCGCCCCTCCTCGGTGTGAAAATCCCGGCATCGGGCGCTCCCGAGAATCGTGCCGCCCTTGCCAATGATGCCGCCCACGTCGCGCGCTCCGAGCGGCCGGAACGCCCCTTCGATCAACCCCGAAAAACCGCGCTCGACACCGAACACCTCGGCCCCGCCGGCGATCCCCGCCCGCGCAACGGCCCGGATCGCCGCATTCATGCCCGGCGCATCGCCGCCGCTGGTGAGGACCGCAAGGCGTTTCATGCGGGGGATGATACTGCGGAGCGGAGCCCCTCCTCCTACCCCAGGAGTCGTGCGCGGATGTCCTTGCCTTCCAGGGTGGCGTGATACTCGAACAAATCGGCGAGGCGCAGGACGGCGCCCAAGCCGGTGCCCAGTCCCCCGCGACGCAGCAGGAGCGAGGGATCGATCGGGCCGCCGCCGTCGCAATGATCGATGACGGCCATCGCAAGATCGACGATCGGCGGCCCGGCGTCGCGGGCGGAGACTGAGATCGACGGCCGAGGGCCGTGGGTCGCGGCTTCCAGGTGGAGCGAGCCGCCGCCCGCATGGCGGACCAGGTTCGAGGCGAGCTCGCAGACCACGATCGCCACCTCGCGGGCCCGGCGGTGGCCGAACCCCGCTTCGAGCGCCATCCGGCGCGCGAGCGAGCCGGCCGAGACGACGTCGCTTCGTCCTTGGATCGCGAGGGAGCGAACCGAAGGGGCCGGCGCCGCCTCGAGGACCGCCATTTAGACCGCCGCCCGGACGTTCATGCCGAGCTGTTCGGCCTCCCGGAGGTAGAGCTGCAGTGCGTCGCGCAGGCTGCGCAGGGTTCGGACGCCGGTCAGGTCGACGCCGATATGAGTGAGCGTCTGGGCGATCGCCGGATTGATCCCGCTGATGATGCAGTCGGCGCCGAGCAGGCGCACCGCCTTGGCCATCTTGATGAAGTGGTCGGCGGTCTTGGTGTCCATCACGTCGATCCCCGTGATGTCGACGATCGCCAGGCGCGACTGCTTGGCGACGATCGTTTCGAGCAGCGTCTCGGTCATCTCGGCGCTGCGCTGGCTGTCGACGATACCCACGACCGGCAGGCAGAGCACGCCGGACCAGACCTCGATGATCGGGGTCGAAAGATCGCGGATCGCCGCCTGCTGCAGCTCGATCGTCTGCAGCTTCGCTTCCAGTTCTCGGTTGGTGACCTCGTGCCGTTCGAGCGCCTCTTTGAGCGCCCGCTTTGCCTCCCCCAGCTCCTCGACGAAAACGGTGAAGGCGGTCTCCAGCTCGGAGAACGCGTCCTCGTCGTCGAACGAACGAAGCAGTTCGAGGCTCGGCTCGAACTCGTCGACGCTCGCATAGGACAGCGCCTCGATCACGCGCTGAATGCGGCGGTACGGAATCTCGATGGTTTCTCCCTCGTTCATCTCTCTCTCCTTGAAGTTCCGGCTCAGGCGACCTGCGCGGCGTCCAAAGCGTTCCGGCGCTCGATGATCCAGGCGGTCGCCTCTTCGCGGTTGGCGAAATACACGAGCGGCGCCTGGTCGGCCTTGTCGCCGAACAGCTTGAAGGCGGTCATCAGGAGCTTGATGATCACCCGCGCTTTAAGCGGTGCGCTGTGGATCGAAAGACCGCGCACCGGCATGCGCTGCATGCTTTCGTTGGCGATCTTCCGGACCTCGGGCTCGATCTTTTCGAGCTTGCTCGCATCGATCAGGAAGAACACCCGCTTGCGCCCCAACGCCCATTCCTCTTGGCGCCGGCACATCTCGCGCCCTTCCTCGGGCAGGACGATGCCGGCAAATTCCATGGCCATGATGTCCGGCTCGATGAAATAGGCTCTTTGACTTCCTACCTGCGTGTCATACTCCATCACTTACCTCCTCCGAATAACGAATGGAGCCGAAGCTCTAAGCTCTCGACTCACGCCGGGGCACCGAGCAGCTCCCCGGCAGAAAATCCCATGATCAATGCGGTCGCGTCGTCGTGGTCGCGGCCGAACTTCTCGACGATCCGGCGCGCCACCCCCTCGGGCTCTCCCGGCAAGGCGAAGCGCAGGTCACCGCGCGTCGAGACGCCATCGGACACCAGGCAGTAGACATCGCCCGCCTTCATCGCGAACGGCATCGTGCGACAGCGGCGCAGGTTGTGGCCGACGATCCCGGCCGAGCAGAAAAGACCCGGCGAGGCGCCGGCCAAGGCGATCACGTCGATGTTGCCGACGCCGCAGAAATTCCCCTTGCCGGAGGGGTCGACCTTGAGCACGCCGACCGCGGCGCCGCGCGTCTCGCGCAACGCTTCGTGGCAATGCAGGACGATCTCCTCGACGGTCAAGTCGTGCGTCTGGCGGATCGCCTCGACGGCGTGCTTCGCGGCGAGCGACGCCTCGTGACCATGGCCGAGCCCATCGATCACCGCGGCGAGAAAGCCGTCGGCCGCCGCCTCGGCCAAAAATTCGTCTCCGCAGGCGGCCAGCCCGCGAAAGGGACGGCTCCAACCGCCCGCTTTCACCGCTCTCCTTGGAAAGCGCAGGTGACGATCGTGCCGCGCCCCGGCGCGGTCTCGATCGCGAATTCGTCGGTCAGTTTTTTGACCGCGGCGAGCCCTTTGCCCATGCCGCGATCCGACCGGTAGGTGCCGGCAAAGATCGTCTGCAGCTTCGCCGCGTCGATCCCCGGACCGGAGTCACGGGCGATGATCTCCAGCCGCGGCTCCCCCTCGTCGAGCCGCGGCCGCAGCTCGATCAACCCATGGCCGGCGTAGAACACGATGTTCCTCGCCAGCTCGGAGACCGCGGTCGCGACCTTGACCGACTTGAACTTCGAAAGCCCCAGCCGGACCGCTTCGGACCAGGCGTCGAGGCGCGCGGCGGCGATGTCTTTTTCCGCCTCGATCGGCAGCCGCTTCGGACCGATCGGAATGCCGGCCCGGGCGGGCACGATTGTGGGGCTCCCCGAGAGAGCCCGGGTGCAGGCCGCCATCAACTCGGTGCTGCCGTTCTTCGCGAACAGGCGGACGGAGCTTTCGAGGTCCGACAGCACGCGGCGCCGGTCGACCTCGGAGAGGTCTTCCACCGCGATCTGGGCGAGCGGCCCGAGCCGGCGGTAGATGCTCCGCTGGGTGATCTCGGAGATCGAGCCCGCGAGCACCGCGCCGACCGCGCCCTCCACGGTCTTCACGGTGGTCGGAGCCATCGAAACCATCGATATCGTCCGGACCATCGCTCTCAAGTGGCCTTTTCCAGCCGGGCGAGGGCGAGGTCGAGGTTCAGGGCGGTCTCGACCGCGTCGAGCTCGACACCCATCTCGACCAGGGTCATCGCGACCGCCGGCCGCACGCCGACCAGGTAGCAGGCAGCACCCATGAAGCGGACCGAGCGGCCGATGTCGTTCAAAATGCGGGTGATGTAGCTGTCGATGATCTCGACGCCCGAAACGTCGAGCACCACCCCTTTGGCGCCGCTCTCCCGGACGCGCTCCATCAGCGCCGCCTGAAGGTCGAGGGCCAGTCGATCGTGCAGCTCGATCTGGATGCTGACCAGGAGGCAATTGCGGATCTGAATGATCGGTACAGCTTGCTCCCCATGCGGGGACAAAGCGGGAACATGACTCACGACGATGACCACCCCTCCGGATCTTTTGCGGAAGCACCAAGATCGCTTCCGAAGTCAAAATCGACGGCACGGCAGGGATCTCCCTACACCGGCCGCGGACTTAGATCTTCGGCTTCAGATAGCGTGGTGCGCGAAGGGGCCAAAAAGGAGCCGCTCTGGGCGGAGAATTTTGAAATTCGATCAAAAGGGCGAAAAGCGGGATTTTATATCGCCCCTACCGAAATGACCCGACCCAAAACGCCGGCTTTGCGGACTAAGGTTCGGGAATCGGTCAAACGTAATTGGCCGGGTGGCCGGTCTGGAAGCCGACCACCCGCTCGCCCGGCAGGAACGCGCCATTGCGCGCCAGGTCCTCGATCGCCGCGAGGACCGCCGCGCCCTCCGGGCCGATCAGAAGCCCCTCGTGGCACGCCGCCCTCGCCGTCAGCTCGGCAATCCGCGATTCCTCGACCGCCACCGCCTTACCGCCGCTTGCGCGCACCGCCCGCAGGACGAGGAAATCGCCGATCGCCTTCGGCACGCGGAGACCCCAGACCTCCGTCGCCGGATGCTCCCAGGTCGCGGCGGATTCCTCACCGCGGTCGAACGCGCGGACGATCGGCGCGCAGCCTGCCATCTGGACGATTACCAGCCGCGGCCGCTTCTCGCCGATCAAACCGAGCCGCTCCAGCTCGTCGAACGCCTTGTGCATGCCGACGATGCCGGTCCCCCCGCCGAGCGGATAGACGATCCAGTCCGGCAGCTCCCAGCCGAACTGCTCGGCCAGCTCCAGGCCCATCGTCTTCTTGCCCTCCACCCGGTAGGGCTCGCGCAGCGTCGAGATGCCCCAATACCTCTCGGCGCCCTCCTCCAGAAGCTTGCCCGCCTCGACCAGCGTGCCGGGCGAGGAGAGCACCTCGGCGCCGTGCGCGCGGCAACGATCGAACACCGTCTTCGGGGTGTCCTCCGGCAGGGCGACCCGGGTCGGAAGCCCCGCCGCCGCGGCATAGGCGGTCAGGGCGAGCGCGGCGTTTCCGGCGCTCGCGAGCTGTAGGCCGGGCGCCCCCAGCTCGCGCGCCCGGTTGACCGCGAGCGACAGCCCGCGCGCCTTGAACGAACCGGTCGGGTTCCCCGATTCGTCCTTGAGCCAGAGCTTCACGCCATCGAGCGGCGCGCCGGGTAGCAGCAATTGGGGATGGCTCAGGCGGACCAGCGGCGTCCCCCCTTCGCCCAGATCGACCCGTTCGTCGAAGCCGGCGACCGGCAGCAGCTCGCGGTAGCGCCAGAGCGTCCAAGGGCGGCTCGGCAGAGCGGCGAGCAGGCGCTTGCCCCGCTGGGCATCGAGGGCGTACCCCACCAGCCAGGGCGCTCCCGCGGGGGATAGAAACGACGGCTCGTCGAGCGGCGCGGTAACGCCGGTCCGCGAACAGATCAGCTCGGTAGCCCAACGCTCCCCCCCGTCCACCGTAAGCCTCACTGCGGCGGGGTCTCGTCGATCAGGTCGGAGCTGAAATCGGAAAACAGCGCTTCGGGGATCGCCTGGTCGGCGGCGAGCCGGCCGGTCGTGAACTTCTCTTCCTCGGAGGTCGCGGCGTCGATCTGGTCCTTGTACTTCTCGACCAGGTCGGCATTGTGGTGGAGTGCGAGGGTTAGCTCCTCGTCGACCTTGCGGCTGCCGAGTGCGGCGATCCGCTGATCCAGCTCGGCCTTGCGGGCCGGGTCGGTCTCTTGAGCGCGCTGGCTCTTGAGCAGCCGCAGATAATCCCGATCGCCCGCGGCGAGCTGCGCTTCGAGGTCGCGGTTCATCTGCCAGCGCTGCACCTCGCGCACCCGGTCGGCGACCCAATTCAGCTCTTTCGGGTTGTCCCCCAGCTCGCGCGCCGCGGCCAGATCGACCGCGCCGATCGGCTCCCCCTGGCGCTTCTTCGCGTCGCGCAGGGCGGCGGCCTTTTTTTGGACCTCGACGAACATCTGCACCTGCGGCTCGTTCAGCATGCCGTTTTCCGGCGGCGTGAAGTCGAATTCGGCCAGGTCGGATGCGAGGGAATCGCTGGTCATCGGGGCGGTCGGCCTGGCTGAGTTCGCCGCGCTCGCCGCGTTCGCCGCGCCGCGAGCCTCCTCCTTGCCGCCGCAGCCGATGAGCAAAGCGAGCACCCAGAGGCCTCCGAAGAGAGCCCTTCCCGTCCCAGCCGTACCGCTGCGCTTTTTCACCATAGGAACCGTCCCAAATATATCAGCTTCCCGCGACCGCAAGCGCCATCTCGTACCCCTCGCGGTAGCGGGCGGCGACGGCATCCCAGGTCAGCTCGCGCTCCGCCTTGGCCCGGCCGGCCTCGCCCATGGCACTTCGGCGCCCCTCGTCGCGCAGCAGATCGATCAACGCCGCGGCGACCGAGGCCGCGTTTCCCTCCACCGTCAGCAGGCCGGTCCGGCCCGGCTCGACCGCGAGCGGCACGCCGGAGATGCCGGAGGCGACCACCGCCAATCCGCTCGCCATCGCTTCCAGGATCACGTTCGGCAGCCCGTCGACGTTGCCCTGCGCGTCATGGACGGCGGGCAGCACGAACAGATCGGCCGCTCGGTAGAGATCCGGCAGCGTGTCGCGCAACACGCCGCCCGGCAGGTGGACCCGTCCCCCGAAACGCCCCGCCTCGCGCTCGAAGCGCGGCAGGAGATCCCCCCCTCCGGCGAGAACCACGTGCGCCTCGGGCACCGCGGCGAACACCTCGGGCAGGGCCTCGAACAGGACCTGAAACCCCTTCTTGGTCGCCATCCGCCCGACGCCGAGCGCGAGCGGCACGTTGCCCGGGATGCCCAGTCGCGCCCGCCAACCGCCGGGATCGGGATCGCCCGGCCGCCGGGGCGAAAAGTGCGCGATGTCCACCCCATAGGGAATGACGCGCGAACGCTCTTTCGGAAAGCCCAGAGCGGCCACCCGATCCACCAGCTCGGGCGAGCAGCCGGTGAGCAGCCGAGCCCGGCGGAGCGCTCCGCGAACGAGCGTGCGCACCCCCGGTTTTTCGGCCAGGAAGACGTCGCTGCCGTGCAGACCGATGGCGAACGGCACCCGGGAGACGGTCGCCGCGATCAAGCCGTTGGGCACCACCCAATGCGCATGGACCAGATCGTAAACATCCCGCTTGAGCTCTCGGACCACCGCCCGCCGCGCGCCCCAAGCGTAGAGCGGAGCCACCAGCGCCGCCCCCCCTTTGACCTTCTCGTCGGCTTCGAGACTCCGGCCATAGCCGAGCACCTCGCGCGACTCAGGCGCGTAGCGGAACGTCCGGGTGAGGACCTCGTCCACCGTCCAGGATTCCGGCAGGCCCGCCGCGTGGGGGGCGAGCACGGTCACCCGATCTCCCCCGCGCACGAGCCCCGCGGCCAGGTCGCGAATGAACGGGCCGGCGCCGTCCTCCGGGGTGCGCGGATAGGTTTGGGTGAGGAAGAGGAGGTTCAAGGAGTCGCTGGGGCGAGGCATGCCTCGCCCTACTCCAGCCATTCCTTGATCGAGTAGCTGTCCCGTCGGCGGAAGCTTTTAAACGTCAGCATCTCGCCTAACAGACCGGTCGTAAGCACCTGGATTCCCATCAACATCAGCAGCATGCCGAGCAGCAGCAGCGGCCGGTTCGACAGGGTCTGGCCCAGGAACCAGAGCACCGCCAGATAGACGTTGATGCCGAAGCCGAGACCCAGAAAAATCAGCCCGACCGCCCCGAACAGATGCAGCGGCCGGCGCGTGTACTTGGTGATGAACAGCACCGTCAGCAGGTCGAGCAGCCCCTTGTAGAAGCGGTCCCAGCCGTACTTGCTCACCCCGTGGACGCGCGGATGGTGAACCACGTCTACCTCCCCCACCGAAAAACCGCGACGGCTCGCAAGTACCGGGATGTAGCGATGCAGCTCGCCGTAGACCGAGATCTCGGAAAGCACCTCGCGTCGGTAGACCTTGAACCCGCTGTTGAAGTCGTGCAGGTCCACCTGCGCGAGCTTGCGGGTCACCCAGTTGTAGAGCCGCGAGGGCCAACGCTTCGAAGCCGGATCGCGGCGGTGCTTCTTCCACCCCGAGACGAGGTCGAGCTGCCGCTCTTCGAGCGCCGCGAGCATCCGCGGAATCTCCTCCGGCGCGTCCTGCAGGTCGCCGTCCATGGTCACCACCAGATCGCCGCTCGAATGATCGAACCCGGCGGTCAGAGCCGCCGCCTTGCCGAAATTCCGGCGCAGGCGGACCAGCTTCACTCGGCGGTCGATCTCGCGCGCCTCGCGGATCCGCTTCGGCGTGCCGTCCTTCGAGCCGTCGTCGACGAACACGATCTCGAAGCTCCGCTTCAAGCCATCGAGCACCGCGACCACGCGGGACGCCAGCTCCAGCACCGAGCCCTCCTCGTCGAGGACGGGGACGACGACCGAGATCTCGACCGGATCTGCCACTTCGGAAGCCATCGGCGCGGAAGCACCGAACGCTGCATCCGCCACCGGTCGCGGTCCAAAAACGGGCTGGCTGCTCATCAAGGCGGGATTGTAGCAGGGGGGCTTCGGCGAATGCCGACGGCGCCTTGGGTCTATTGAGTTGCCACCAGACCGCAGCCGTTCGAATCTGCAGGCTGGCGCGGCGGGAGACGTCGATCCGATAGCTCAACGGGCAGCCAACGCTCGAAGCTCGGCCAGGAGTTCTTCCCCATCGACGAATTCACCGCGGCGGATTTCGTCCATGGCCTCTGACAACTCGCGCTCCTGATCCGCCGAGAGTCTGACTGGCTCCGTGTCATCAGAGGCCAAAACCATCACCTTCGAGCCTTCGGCCAGGAACTCCTCCGGAACTTCGACTTTGCCTCCGACGACCGTACCTGTCGCGATCTTCATAGGTCAATTCTAGGAGCACCACAAAGCTCGCGCAACCACCTCCAGAGCTTTTGCAGCAGCGCCATGGATTCCCGATCCATGTCATCATCGCTCACCAACGTTCGCGCAAGCGACAAGGAGATCCACATGAAGCGCAAGCGGAAGATCCGCCTTCACCGCGAAACCCTCGCCCGCCTGGATGCAGTCACCGGAGCCGGAGTCGCTCGGGTCATCGGCGGCGACACCGAGTTCTCCCAGTGCGAGGTGATCACCGAGTGCCCGAGCAACTGCTACGTCACCTGCCAGCCAACCTGCGGTATCGGCTGCGGCACGGCGACACAGGCGGCCTGAGGAAACGATCCGGCCGGCCGGCGGAGGGGGATTGTCCCTCTCCGCCTTAGCCGGTGAATCGGTATCTCTCAGCTAGGAATGCTGAGTACTTCGAGTCCGTCGATTCCCGAGAAGTGCTTGACGTTGTGGGTGACGAGGGGCGATTGGTGCGCAATCGCAGTCGCTGCCACCCAAGCATCGGCCACCGAAATTGGGCGGCCTTTCCGACTCATCAGCTTTGCCCACTCCCAGCTCATCGCGTCGTCATACGGCATGACGACATAGCCGCGGAGGTGCTCGATCAAAGCAGAGAGGCGACGATCGCTCCACATCCTTTCCAGCGGCCACCGATACAGCTCGGCAACAGTCATGAAGGAAATCCCAAGGAGGTTCCCCGAAAGATAGCGATCCCAGTAGGCCGGTCCGAGGGAATGTCCCTTGAGGAGGTAGGAAACAACTGAGGTGTCGACAACCACCTTTCTCAATCGACTTCACTCCGTCGCCAAGCAACAAGCGCTTCCTCGAAGCCGTCATCGAGCTGATCCTCCGGCCAACCGCCTTGGAAATCCTCCAGTCGGACCGCCGGGCGCACCCCTTGGGCCTTTGCCAGGGCTTCAAAGCTTTCGTGGCGGAAGAATTCGTCGTGCCGGCCAGCCACGATATGAGGACGAATCTGTGGTTCGGCCATGATGCACCTCCTCCTGAATTGTAATCGACCCGAGACTTCCTCTCGCACCGAACGCTGGAACTACCGCGAAGCCAGAATCTCCTCCGCCGCGCTTTTGCCGCTTCGCATCGAGTGGTCCATGTTGTGGTACTGCCACTCGCCGAAGCGGCCGACGTTCCAGATTCCGTTCTCGCGGAGGTAGGCGCGGATGATGCCTAGATTCTTCGCGTGGTCGAGGTCGTAGATCACGTAGGCGGGCTGGATCTCGACCGTGTGGATCAGCTCGATCTTGTCGTCGGGGGTGAGGATCTTCGCGAGCCTTAGCGCTTCGATCGTCCGCTCGACCGCCTGATCCTTGTCGAGCGGGCGGGCTTTGGAGAAGGCCA
>JBBSBW010000065.1:0-31611 GCA_038250865.1 Thermoanaerobaculia bacterium
AGCTCCAGCTCGGCACCGAAGCGGCCACGATCGGAGAAGCAGCCGAGCTGGAGCTCGGCGCTCCCAGGAAAAACTACTTCAACGGCTCACGGCAAAGATAAGATCCACGACTGACCATTCGCGCTGGTGAAAAAGTGTCTGCCATGGCGGGCGTGCATTTGAAAAAAAGCGCGCTTGGGACGAAAATCCGCACTCTTAGATTTAAACCGCCCCCGCCCTTGCGACCGGGCCTCGATCCTGCAAGTCGGTCGGATTCACCGAAATCTGCGTCCCGGAGGGGGGCTTGGGGTTGGCCGCGGAGGGCCGATTTCCGGCGAGAATCGGGCGCGCGCGCCTTCGTGATCATTTTACAATTCTGGAGGAGTCATGCTCAAACGGAAGGTCTTGCTGGTCGACGATTCGATGACCACGCTGTTCATGGAGGAGATGATCCTGAACGGCCGTTACCAGGTGGTCAAGGCGACCAACGGCGAGGACGCGATCGAGAAGGCTCGGGTCGAACGGCCCGACCTGATTCTGCTCGACGTGATCATGCCGAAGATGGACGGCTTCGCGGTCTGCCGCGCGCTACGCGCCGAGGAGGGGACGAGGACGACGCCGATCATCATGGTCACCACCCGCGGCGAAGAGGAAAACGTCGAGCGCGGGTTCGAGGCGGGCTGCAACGATTATGTGACTAAGCCGATCAACGGCCTGGAGCTGTTGAGCAAAGTTGACAACCTGCTCGCGTCGGCCGGACCGGCCCCGGTGGCCGCCGGAATGGCCGCCCTGTGAAAGATCAACCGAGCGATCAACCGACGGATCGACCGAACGACAAGCCGGCGGGCGGGATCGGCACCGAGCCAGGCCACTACGTGCAAAAGGTCCGCGAGGACACCCAGCGCTACATTCAGGACCTGTTGGCCGAGAACGAAAAGCTGCGCCGCCTGACCGCGGAGGTCGACGGCGAGCGCCGCCGGCTGGAGGACGAGGCGGCGCGCTGGCGCGACCAGGCCTCGGGGTTGGAGCGCGAGCTCGATTCCTTCCGTCAGGACCGCGAGCGGCTGGAGCTTCAGCTGTCCCAGATCGAGCGTGAAAATCACGGCTTCTCGAATCGCTTCACCGAGTTGGAGCAGCGCAACAACGACCTCGCGAATCTGTACGTCGCGACCTATCGTCTGCATTCGACCCTCGACCGCGAAGAGGTGCTCCAGGCGATCCAGGAGATCGTGATCAACCTGATCGGCTGCGAGGAGTTCGGCATCTATGAACTCGCTCCCGGATCGAACGAGCTGGTGCGCGTCTCGTCGTTCGGGCTGGTGGATGACCCCTTCGAGCGGGTGAACCTGGGGGAAGGTTGGATCGGCCGCTCCGCGGCTTCCGGCAGCGCCTATTTCGCCGGCACGGCGCCCGAGGGGGAAAAGCGGGAGGGCGAGGAGCATCTTTCGGCCTGCGTGCCGTTGAAGCTCGACGGCCGGGTCGCCGGGCTGATCGCGGTGTTCCGCCTGCTGCCGCAGAAGGGCGGGCGTTTCGCGCCGATCGACGCCGAGCTGTTCGACCTGCTCGCCGCTCAGGCCGCTCCCGCGGTCTATTGTTCCACGCTGGATCGTTAGGTCGGGATTTCCACTTTGAGCGACAGGGATTTGGAAGCGGGCTCGATGGCCGCGGTGGCGGAACTACAGCAGGCCGAGCCCGCGATCCAGACGCGGGAGCGGGTCTACGTGCCGCCGGGCGGCTTTTCGATCGCCCGGACGCCGACCGCCATCTCGACCATTCTCGGCTCGTGCGTCTCGGTCTGCCTGTGGGATCCGGAGGCCCAAGTCGGCGGCTTGAACCATTTCCTTCTGCCGCACTGGGCGGAAGGGGGCGGCGCCTCCTGGCGCTACGGCAACGCGGCGATCGAAGGGCTGATCGATGCGGTGGTCGCCTCCGGGGCCCGCGAGTCGAATCTGCATGCCAAGGTTTTCGGCGGGGCGCGGGTGCTCGCGGCGTTTGCCGGCACGAACGGCAGCCCCGCGGGCCATGCGGGTCATCTGGGTGGACGCAACGTCGAGGTGGCGCAGCAGACGTTAAGGCGGCGGGCGATTCCGATCGTCGCCGAGGCGGTGGGCGGCGAGCGCGGCCGGAAGCTGATCTTTCACACCGACGACGGCAGCGCCTGGGTCAAGCTGCTCTAGGGACGGGGCGATGCCGATCGATTTCGACGCCCTGCTCCAGACGTTTCTCGCCGAGGCGGCCGACAACCTGGAGGCGATGGAGGCCGACCTGCTGGCGCTCGAACGGACGCCGGACGACAGCGATCGCCTGCACGACGTCTTTCGCCTGGCGCACACGCTCAAAGGGGACGCCGCGTCGCTCGGCTTTCCGCTCCTGTCGCGCTATGCCCATCGGATGGAGGACTATCTCGACGCGGTGCGCGCGGGCAAGACGCAGCTCTCCGGCGAACCGATCACCATGCTGCTCCTGGCGGTCGACGCTTTGCGCGGCATGCTCTCCCGGGCCGCCGCGGGGGCCGAAGAGGAGCGGGCCGAGGACGAGGCCGGGATCTCCCGCCTGGCTGAGCTGGCCCGTCTGGACGGTCTGGACGTTCCGGTCGACTGGAACGTGCCGCCGCAGCCGCTGGGTGCGCGGACAGTCGAGCCGGCTTCGGGAACGACCCAGGCGACCGGCCGATGGCCGGTCTTAAGTGCCTCCTCGCCACCTGAGGCGAGAGCGCTTCAGCCGACTTTGAGAGTGGCGATCGAGCGGCTCGACGCTTTGGTCGACCGGGTGGGCGAGCTGGGGATCGCGCGCGGCCGGATCGCCAACCTGCTCGCCCGGGAGGAGACGGCTAAGGCCGACATTCTGGAGCTTCACCGCGAGCACGACCGTCTCCACGCCGAGCTTCAGGAGCTGGTGCTGGAGCTGCGCATGGTGCCGATCGGCCCGGTGTTTCGCACCCTGGAGCGCACCGTGCGCGACCTGTCGGCCCAGCGCGGCAAAGAGGTGCGCTTGGCGTTCGTCGGCGAAGACGTCGAGGTCGATGCGGGGCTCGCCGAGCATCTCCGTGCGCCGCTTGCGCATATGGCGAGGAACGCCGTCGACCACGGCATCGAGGTGCCCGCCGAACGCCGGCTGCGGGGCAAAGAGCCGGCCGGCACGATTCTGCTTTCGGCCCATCGCGACGGCAACTCCCTGGTGGTCGAGCTGGCCGACGACGGCCGCGGGCTCGATCGCGAAAAGATTCTCGCCAAGGCGCGGGCCGCCGGTCTGCTCCTCGAAGGAATCGAGGGCGAGGAGATCGACCGCCTGGTGCTGCTGCCGGGCTTCTCGACTGCCGAAGCGATCGACGAATCCTCGGGGCGCGGCGTCGGTCTGGATGTCGTTCGCCGGACCATCGAATCGCTGCGCGGTCACGTCGATCTGGAGAGCCGCCGGGGTCTTGGGACCACGCTCCGGCTGCGCCTGCCGCTCGCGCTCGGCCTGCTCGACGGACTGGCGGTGGCGGTGGGGGCCGAGACCTACGTCGTGCCGCTCGAAGCGGTCGACGAGGTGATCGACCGGCCGGCGGGCGAGGGCGCCTCGGCCGGCGTGGTCGCCCTGCGCGGCGAGGCGCTTTCGTACGTCCGGCTGCGCGATCTGCTGGCGGTGCCGGGGACCATTCCGGAGCGCGAGCAACTGCTGGTGGTTTCGCCGCGGACGGAGCGGAGCGGCGGCAAGGTGGGCCTCGCGATCGACGCGCTGCTTGGGCGCGAGCAGATCGTCATCCGGCCGTTGGCACCGCTGTTCGAAGGGCTGCCCGGGCTCGCCGGCTCGACCATCCTCGGTTCGGGGGAAGTGGCGTTCGTGTTGGATCTGGCGTCGCTGCTTCGGCCCGCCGCTCGCGTCATCGCCGGCCCGCCGGGCGGTAATCTGAGCTGAAATCCAGTCATTTTCGACGCCGGCCTACAAGGGCCTCGCGTCTTGGAGGAGGGAACTCTCGATGTTTGAACGATCACCAGGAAACGCGCGAAGGGGAGTGCGCTTGGGCGCCGCGTTTCTCGCGCCGGCTCTGTTGCTCGGTCTGCCCCTGCGGGCCGTGGACCTGAACGACAAGGTTTCGATCCACGGCTACGGTTCGTGGGCGGCGGGCAGCTCGAATTCCTACACCTATCTCCAGGGCGACGAAAAGAGCGATCCGGAAACCCGGAACGTGGTGGCCGCGCTGCACTTCGATTTCACTCCGACCGACCGCATCCGCTTCACCGTCGTGCCGGTCTGGGACGTCACGGACTCCGAGGAGTCGGTCAATTTGGACGTCGCGTCGGTGACTTGGGAGGTCTCCGATCGGGCGAAACTCCATTTCGGCCGCTCGCGCCTGCCATTCGGCATCTACACCGACATCTTCGACATCGGAACCCTGCGCCCGCTCTTCAACCTGGCGCAATCGGTCTACGGCCCGACCGGCCTGGTCACCGAGTTTTACGACGGGGTTGGCTCGACCGGCAACCTTTTTTCCGTCGGCGGCTGGGAGGCGACCTACGACGCCTATGCCGGCGGCGCGGCCTTTTCCGTCGACGTGCCGTTTGAGCAGGCGCTCGACGCGTCTCCCGGTTCGCCCGCAGAAGTAGCAACCGGCGGTTCGGCGTCCGAGGATTCGGTCGATCGACTGCTGGGCGGGCGCCTGACCTTTCAAACGCCGGTCGATGGTTTGAGCCTCGGTCTCTCCTCCTACGCCGGAAAGCTCGAAGACGCCGATCCGCGCCGCGACCATTGGGGCGATTTCGCCTCCTATGGCGCGCACGTCGAATTCGATCGGACCCCCTGGCTGGTGCGCGGCGAAATCGCACGCCACCGGGAAGACCTGTTCGACACCGACGCCGGCTACGTCGAGCTGGCTCGCCGGTTCGGCCCGCATTGGCAGGCGGCGCTGCGGGCGGATCGGGTGCGCGCGAAGTTCATCGACAAACTCCCCGGCATCTTCGACTCGCTGCAGAAGCACGACGAAATTTCGCTCGGGGTGAGCTACTGGTACAACGAGAACCTGGTCCTGCGTACCTCCTACCACCGGGTCGACGGCAACCTGTTCGCCCACCCGAACGGCGACGCTCTGATCGAAGCGGTCGCCACCCATAGCCTCGAACCCCGAACCGATCTCATTCTGTTCGGCGCGCAGTTCAGCTTCTAGGGAGCGGACGAGATGCGATTCCAGCGACTCCTCTGTCCCTTTTTTCTCGCTTCGCTGGGCGTCGTCGGTGCGGGCGCGTTCGGCGCGTTCGTCTCCGAAGGGCGCGCAGACGAGCCGTTTCAGATCGTCGTCAACGCGGGCAATTCGACCGCTTCGTTGTCGAAAGAAAAACTCGCCGCCTTCTTCCTCAAGAAAGAATCGCGGTGGGGCGATGGCACCAAGGTCGCGGTCGTCGACCGCGCGCCGGGCGCCGCGGTGCGCGCGGCGTTTTCCAAAAGCGTTCTGGGCAAAGACGTCGCGGCGGTGAAGAGCTATTGGCAGCGGCTGCTGTTCTCCGGCAAGGAGACGCCGCCCGCCGAGCTCGATTCCGATCGCGAGGTGATGGACTTCGTCGCCAAATCGCCCGGCGGGCTCGGCTACGTCGCGGCCGGAGCAGATCTCGAAGCGGGCGTCAAGGTTCTGCGGATCGGGAGCTAGAAACCGATGAAACTGCGCTCCGATCTGGTCTCTCGCCTGAAGGTCGTCCACAAGGTCATGCTGCTGCCCGCCGTGGCCGCGGCGGCGTTCCTGATCATCCTGGTCGCGATTCCGCGGGCGGTGATCAAGAACGACGAGGTGTTCTCCGCGATCGAGACCGGCTATTTTCCGGCCTGGGAGCTGCACCGCGATCTGGGCGAAAAGCTCGCCTCGATCCAACGCCAGCTGCAGGACGCCGCGGCCGCCAAGGATACGGAGTTCCTGGCCGAGGCCGACCATTCGCGCGACGAGATGCTCGCCCGGATGGACGAGGGCAAGAAGATCCCGAACCTCGATCCGCGTGAGATCGCGAGCCTGGAGGCCGATTTCGCGGCCTATTTCGATTTGGCGCGTCACGCGACGGAGCGCTTGATCGCGGCGGACACGGGCGAGGCGGTGACCCGCGACCTCGACGCCATGCGTGCCCGCTACATCGGCATCCAGCAGCGGCTGGCCGCGGCGATGAAGCGGGCGAAAGATGGAATTTCCGGCGCGTTTGAAAGCGCCCGCGGCCATCAGAAAAACGCCGGGCGGGTGCTGGTGGCGATCACCTTTGTCTCGATCGGCTGCCTGCTCTTGCTGGTCGGTCTTTCCTGGTACCTGGTGCGCTCGCTGGTGGCGCCGATCCGCGCCGCGGCCAAGGCGTTCGACCGGCTGGCCGAGGGCGATCTCGACATTCAGGTCGAGGTCAGCTCGCGCGACGAGATCGGCCAGCTGCAGACCGCTCTTTCCCGGATGATCGCCTACCTGCGGTCGATGGCCGATCTCGCCGACGGGATTTCCAACGGCGACCTGCGCGCCGAGGTGGCGCCGCGCTCAGAGAAGGATTCGCTGGGCAACGCGTTCAAGCGGATGACCGAAAACCTGAGGCGGACGATCCGCGAGGTGCGCACCGGCATCCGCCTGCTGTCCGCCGCCTCTTCGCAGGTCGCCTCGACCTCGCAGAGTCTGTCCAACGGCACGGGGGATCAGGCGGCGTCGGTGGAAGAGGCGACCTCTTCGCTCGAAGAGATGACCGCCTCGATCGCCCAGAACGCGAGCAGCAGCCGGCAGATGGAAAGGATGGCGATCCGCGGCTCGGAGGATGCCGAGGCGAGCGCCGCCGCAGTTTCCGAGACGCTCTCCGCCATGCGCTCGATCGCGGAACGGATTTCGATCGTCGAGGAGATCGCCTACCAGACCAACCTGCTCGCCTTGAACGCGGCGATCGAAGCGGCGCGGGCGGGAGACCACGGGCGCGGCTTCTCGGTCGTCGCGGCAGAGATCCGCCGGCTCGCCGAGCGGAGCCAGGCGGCGGCCAAGGAGATCCGCGGCATGGCCGGATCGAGCGTCGGCGTCGCCGAACGTTCCGGCCGGCTGCTGGTCGAGCTGGTGCCGGCGATCAAAAAGACCGCCGAGCTGGTCCAGGAGGTCGCCGCGGCCTCCGACGAGCAGGCGACCGGTGTCGAGCAGATCAACCGGGCGATGGGCCAGGTGGACGACGTGGCGCAAAGAAACGCCTCGGCCGCCGAGCAGCTCGCGAGCACCGCCCAGGAGATGGCCGCGCAGTCCGAGTCGCTGCGCCAGGAGCTGGACATCTTCCGCTTGGTCGACGGGGAGAGCGGTCCCGAGCCGCGCGCCGTGGCAGCTGCCGGGCCGTTTGCCCCGGCGCCTCTAGAAGCCGCCGCGATGCCGGGCCGGCGGACGGCCCGGCCGATCTCGCGCGGCGGGCCGACGTCGCGTTCCGGCCGGCCGGACCCGGACTTCGAACGGTTCTAGAGTGAGCGACGGCGAGCTTTTCGATCCGGAAGATGCCGCCCCATTCGGGGAGGAACGGCGCTTCCTGCTGTTCGCGCTCGCCGAGGTGGAGCTGGCGATCGAACTCTCCCGGCTTGAAGAGATCGTCGAACCCGGGCCGATCACCCGCGCGCCGGGTGCCCCGCCTTGGGTGCTCGGCGCGCTCAACCTGCGCGGTCAGGCCTTGCCGGTGATCGATCTCGCGATCAAGCTCGGTCTGGTCGTTCGCGCGGAGGCCGATGGAACTTCCACCGCCCGGCCGGCGATCCTGATCTTCCGGCCGACCGAGGGCGGGGCTCGCCTGGGGGGCTGGGTTACGAACGTGCTCGGCTTCGTCGAGGTGGGGGAGCAGGCGATCAGTCCCGCGCCGCGGTTCGATGGGGCGATCTCGTCCGACCTGCTCGGCGGCTTGGTGAATCTCGGCGACCGGTTCGTGCCGGTACTCGATTTATCGGCTGCGGTGTCGTCCGGGGTCTCTGGCGGCGTGTCTGGCGGGGCTTCTGCCGGGGGCGCCGGATGAGCGGGGCGCCGATCGAGCCGCCGCGGTCGATCGGCGATACCGAGTTCGCCCGGTTTCAGGCTTGGATCCAGAAGGAATCGGGGATCTACCTCCCCGATTCGAAACGGACGCTGCTGATCCGTCGCCTCGGCCGGCGGATCGCCGAACTCGGCCTCGATTCCTTTTCGGCCTATTACCACCGTGCGCGCGAGCTGGGCGAGAGTGAAACGGTGCGGATGATCGACTGCCTGTGTACCCACGAGACCTCGTTCTTTCGCGAGGCCAAGCAGTTCGAGCTGCTCTCGACGCAGATCCTTCCCGCCTGGGCGGCTGAGGCCGATGCGGGCGCCCGGCCGCGCCGGGTGAACGCCTGGAGCGCCGCCTGCTCGACCGGCGAAGAGCCGTTCTCTCTCGCGATGCTGCTCGCCTCGACGCTGCCGGTCGAGGCGGGTTGGAAGATCGACATCCTCGCCTCGGATCTTTCGACCCGCGCTTTGGCGCTCGCCCGCGAAGCGGTCTGGCCGGCCGAGCGCGCGTCGGGCATCTCCGAGAGCCTGCGGAAGCGTTTTCTCCTCCGCGGCCTGAACCACCAGCTGGGGAAGGTCAAAGCTGCGCCCGAGATCCAGCGGCTGGTGCGTTTCGAACGGATCAACCTCGCCGCGGCGAGGTACCCGGTCGAGACCGGACTCGATCTGATCTTCTGCCGCAATGTCCTGATCTATTTCGATCCCGCGACCCGAGCCGGGGTGATCTCGCGCCTGGCGCGCCATCTGCGGCCGGGCGGCCTGCTCTTTTTGGGCCACGCGGAAAACCTGGCGGGCGCCGCGGGTCCCGACTTCCGACCCGAGGCCCCGAATGTCTACCGCCGCGCCGAGACCGTTCGGGAGGCGCCGCTCGCCCCGCGCACCCCGACCGCCCAGGAGGCGCCGTGACGCTCAAGCGCACCGCGGGCTCGACGGGTCCCCGCCCGGCCGCCCCGTCTGCCTCGTCCGCCCCGTCTGCCGGCACCGAGCCGCGGCCCACCCGCGTGCTGGTGGTTGACGACTCGGCGGTCATGCGCCAGTTCATGGCGGCGCTGGTCGGCTCCCAGCCCGACCTGGTGGCGACCACCGCCGCCGACCCGATCCTCGCGCTCGCCAAGATCGAACGCGAGCGGCCGGACGTGATCCTGCTCGATCTCGAAATGCCGCGGATGGACGGCCTGGCGTTCCTGCGCCAGTTGATGCGCGACGACCCGATCCCGGTCGTCGTCTGTTCGAGCCACGCCCAGAGCGGCACGGCCGCCGCGTTTGCCGCACTCGACTTAGGGGCGCTCGAAGTGGTGGCCAAGCCGGAGTTCGGCCTGCGGGCGTTTCTCGAAGAGTCGGCCGAGAGCCTGCTCGAAATCCTGCGCGGCGCAAGCCAGGCCCGCTTGCCCGGCCGGCGGCGGGACCTTCCGGCACCGGCCCGGGTTCCGATCGTCGTCCCGCGGGCGGCTATTCCGATCCCCAACCGCCCGCCCGGCTCGCCCCCCTGGCCGCGGCTGGTGGCGATCGGCGCCTCGACCGGCGGGCCGGATGCGCTACGCGTGTTGCTCGGCGCCCTGCCCGAGGACTCGCCGGCTCTGCTGATCGTCCAGCACATGCCGCGCGCCTTTACCGGCGCTTTTGCCTGCCGGCTCGACCAGATCTGCGCGATCGAGGTGGCGGAGGCAACGGACGACGCGGAGGTGCTGCCCGGCCGGGCGCTGATCGCCCCGGGGGATTGTCATCTCGTGCTGGTGCGGGAAGGGGGCCGGCTCGCGGTCCGTCTGTCGGCCGAGCCGCTGGTCAACCATCACCGGCCGAGCGTCGATGTCCTGTTCTCCTCGGTGGCCGAGGTTGCCGGGGCCGCGGCAGTGGGGGTGCTGCTCACCGGCATGGGGGCGGACGGCGCGGCCGGACTGGTCAGGATGCGCCAAGCGGGGGCGCGCACCCTCGCGCAGGACGAGGCCAGCTCGGTGGTTTACGGCATGCCGCGCGAGGCGCTGGCCAAGGGGGCGGTCATGGAGGTCGTGCCGATCGACCGGCTCGCCGGGCGCCTACTTGACGCGGCGCTTGATTTTGGCAATCGCACGATGGCAAGATCGCGCCAAATATAACGGAAAGCCGGTACCCCGATGGAGCGGCCCGCCTCCGCCTGAGTTGCGAGACCGCGGCACCGGTTCCGGCGCGCGAAAGGAGCCTCCGTGCCGCAGCAAGGAACGGTCAAGTGGTTCAACAACGCCAAGGGGTTCGGATTCATTCTGCCGGAACCGGATGGCGGCGACATTTTCGTCCACCACACGGCGATCGTCGCCGACGGCTATCGGACGCTCACCCAAGGGGAGCGGGTGACGTTCGAGATGATCGAAGGGCCGAAGGGGTATCAGGCGAAGAACGTGCTGCGCGAGCACTGAGGTCCAGGGTACCCAGGCCACCCAGGCACCCGGGCCACCCAGGTCACCCAGGTCACCCAGGTCACCCAGGTACCCAGGCACCCAGGCCTTCAACCTGGGCTAACGTGACGCGACCCTTCAGGCCGCACGCAACCTGCTGCGGTCTTTGTCTTCAGGCCTGAAGGGCCGTCTCCCGTTAGCCCAGGTCGAAGGCCTGGGTTGAATTAGGGTGAGGGCTGCCCTCACACCCTCCTCATCAACCGAGATCGCTCGGCGGAGGGTCTGCGGGCGCGGCTGTTCGGTGACCGCGAGGCGCTGGCCGAGGCGCGGCGGTTGATCGAGCTGCACGGCTATGGGCGGCGGGTGGGGGTGCTGGCGGATTTGACGGCGGAGTTGGGGTAGTTCCTGGGCTCGCCAGGCTCCAGCCTGGCGCTTCTCGCAGCACGGCATCGCTCGGCGGATCGAACCCAAAGGCGCCAGGCTGGAGCCTGGCGAGCCCAGGGGTTCGGGGTAAGGACTGCCGCTACTTCAGAACCGTCGCCTTTTTGACCGTCACGGCGTTGACCGGCACGTCCTGGAAACCCTTCGTGGTCGTGGTCGGGGTCTTGCCGATCGCATCGACCACATCGAAGCCTTCGACCACTTTGCCGAACACCGCGTAGCCCCATCCCTGCAAGCTTTGGGCGGTGAAGTTCAAGAACGCGTTGTCCTTCGTGTTGATGAAGAACTGCGAGCTGCCGCTGTGCGGATCGTTGGTGCGCGCCATCGCGACGGTATATTTATCGTTCTTCAAGCCGTTGTCCGCTTCGTTCCGGATCGGCGCCTTGGACTGCTTCTGGGTCATGTCGGTCTTGAAGGCGCCGCCCTGGATCATGAAATCGGCGATCACGCGGTGGAAGATCGTGCCATCGTAGAACCCGGCGCGAACGTAGGAGAGGAAGTTCTCGGTGCTCTTCGGCGCCTTCGTGGCCTCGAGTTCGATCACGATTTTGCCTTTGCTGGTCTCCAAGGCCACCCGCGGGTTCTTGGCCGGCGCGGCGGGAGCGGGGGCCGGAGCGGCGTTCGCGGCCGATGCGGCGAACCCGACGAGGACCAGCGAGGCGAGGGCTAGGGTTTTGAGGGTCATCCGAAATGTCTCCTTTTGAATCGTCTGAAGCCAGGAATGCTAGCACGGTGCCAACCGGTGACCCGGCGGTGGGGAGAGACCCGCGGCCGGTCGGCATCGTGCTCGCGGGGGGCGCCAGCCGACGCTTCGGACGCGACAAGGCGACGCTCGAAATCGCCCGGCGTCAGGAGGGCGAAGCCGGCGTCGAAACGCTGGCGGGATGGGCGTTTCGCCGTCTCGCGGAGGTCTGCGGAGAGGTGGCGGTGGCGGACGGGGGGCGCGGCGTGCTGTCCGGGGGCACCACCCTCGCCGACGGCCCGGGGCGGGGCCCGGCCGCGGGCCTGCTCGGTGCCGCCCGTGCCTTTCCGGCACGTTCGCTGCTTGTCCTCGCCTGCGACCTGCCGGCCGTACCGGTCCAGCTGCTCGCGAAGATCGCGCAGGTGGCGGCCGAGGGAGACTTCGACCTCGTACTGCCGCGCTGGGAGGAGGGCGCCGAGCCGCTCGCCGCCTTCTATGCTCCGAAGGCCCTCGCCGCGCTCGACCGCCGTGTCGCCGCGGGAAGCTACGCCCTGTACGACCTTGCGGAGGAACCCGGACTGAGCGTCGCCCGGCTGTCCGAAGCGGATCTCCTGCCGTTCGGTCCCCCGCACGAGATCTTCGCCAACGTCAACACCCCCGAAGATCTCGCCCGCTGGTCGGCGCGACGAAAAAAGGACTGATCCGCTCGCGGCTCGAACCGAGCGACGCCCAAACAACACTCCGGCTGTCCGGCGGATGGGTCCGCCCGGGTGCCGGAGAACTCCGCTGATCCCAAGGAAAACTCCTGGCTGAGGCCGGAACGTTCCGGAGATGCCACGGAGTCTTCCTCGCGGCTGGCGGAATGTTCCTGGAGATTCCCGGATCACTCCTGGCTCTTCGCGGAACGTTCCGTTTACACTCAGGAGGATTCCGCGCATTCAGAGGAGTCTTCCTGTGTAATTCCGGAATGTTCCTCTAAGACCCAGGAGTATTCCGCCAGGTCTCCGTAACATTCCTGGGTTTGCGCGGAACATTCCTCTGAACCTCAGGAATCTTCCTCTAGAGCTGAGGAACATTCCGCGTGTAGAGAGGAACACTCCTGGTTTTTTCAGGAATGTTCCTCGGCGCTCCCGGAATGATTCTGGAGATCCCAGGAGTCTTCCGCGCGGCAGGAGGAGCAATCCGCGGTCTCTCCGGAGGATTTCGGAATAGCGGTGTGATATTCTTCCCGCACAAAAAATCGGTCGCGGTTCCGCGCGAAGGAGAACCCGATGGGCGAAAAATCGTACGCGTCTCGGTTGGATCGGTGGCAGAGCATGGTCCAGAACATTCAGGAGATGCTTCCCGACCTTCCCGGCGCCGACCAGACCTTCGCGCTCGCCCGGCAGACGGTCGCCGAGCTGCGGGAGACGCAGGCCGATCTCCAGCGGTTGGAAGGGCAGAAGAAACAGGTCGTCGTCCGCCGCCGTCAGCTCGACCGGGAAGCCGAACAGGCGATCCGTCGGCTCTCGGCCCTGGCGCGCGCCCACATGGGATTCGCCAATCCGGCGCTCGAGATCTTCGGAGTCCGCTCCGAGGACCGCGGCCGCCGCGCCCGGAGCGTCAAGGAGCCGACGAGAATTGAGGCGGCGGCGTCCGAGGTCTGATCGCCGAGCCCGCCCGCTGCCCGTGCGGGCTCTCCGGGGCGTCCGGCGGTGCTATCCTCGTCCTAGGAGAATGAATCGATGGCGCACGTATTTCTCGGTGAGACGGTTCGGCCCATGGCCGTCGTACCGTTGACCGTCGAGCAGTACCACAGCATGCGGGAAAACGGAATCCTCGACGAGGACGAGCCCGTCGAGCTGATCGACGGTCTGCTCGTGTACAAAGACCGGGGAGGGGCCTTGCCCGTCAGCCCGCTGCACTCGTTCGTCACCCATCGGATGGCGAGACTGGTTCCGGTTCTCGAAGAGCAAGGGTGCCACCTGCGCTTGGAGAACCCCATCACACTGCCCCCAAGCCATGAGCCCGAGCCCGATGGAGCCGTGGTTCGAGGTCATCCCGCCGATTTCCTGGAGCACCATCCCGGCCCCGCCGACGTCTTATGTACGATCGAGGTCGCGGACAGCTCGTTGCGGAGCGACCGGACGATCAAGCAGTCCGTCTACGCCGCCGCAGGTATCGGCCAATTCATCCTGATCAACCTGGTCGAGCGCCGCGTCGAGGTCTACGAGGAACCGAACGTCGGCGAAAAGTTCTACCGGGTCGTCCGAGTCTTGCGCCCAGGCGACACGATCTCGCTGCACCTCCCCGATGGGAAGTCCCTAAGCGTTCCGGTGACGGACTGGCTTCCTGAATCTCCCACCGGCCGTTGATCTGCCTAACGCCCACGGACTGACATGGCCCTGGGTTCGCTTATTCCTCTAGATCGAGCCGGAGCAGGCCTCCGTCGGCGCTTCCGACGTAGAGGGTCGCGAGTTCGCGGGGATCGAGGGCTAGAGGGAAGGGGCCGTAGTGCGGGATCGAGAGGCCGTCGTTGAGTGGGGTGAAGCGGCGTTCGCGTCCGTCCCAGCGGTAGACCCCGAGGCCCGCGCCCGCAACGAAGAGCCGGTTCGGGCGAATCGGGTCGATCAGGATGGTGTCGACCTCCCGTCCTTCCAGCCCTTCGCCCAGGGGGTGAAACGAGATTCCGCCGTCTTCGCTCACGAAGATTCCGCGGGTAGTTCCGACGTAGATCCGCCGACGTTCCAGCGGGTCGATCGCCAGGGTGCGCTGGCCGGCGAAAGGCAGGCCGCGCCCGACCCTCCTCCAGGTCCGCGCCTCGTCTTCACTTTTGAAGAGATGCCTCTTGGAGAGGCCGTACAGCACGCTCGAACGCCCGGGATCGACGGCCAGGACGATCAGATCCTCCGGTTCGCGGAGATCCTTCCAAGTCAGTCCGCCGTCGCGGCTGCGCACGAAGAACGAGCCGTAACCCGAGAAATGGAAGAAGTAAGTGCCCGCGGCGTAGAGCGTGTCGGGGTGGGCCGGATCGAGCGCGAACGCGCCGAAATCGACGGCGCAAAGAGATCCGCCGCAGCTGTACGGGAACGGCAGCTGGCGCCATGTGCGTCCGCCGGTGTCGCTGCGCACCAGGAAGTTCGAGATGTAGTCGTACGTCGGGCCGTAGATCCGGTCGGCAGAGCGCGGGTCGAAGGTGAGCGAAAACGGCTCCGGGCCGAGGTACTGGGTGTGCAGGCGCCGCCATTTGCGCCCTTGGTCGGTGCTTTCGAAGACGCGGCCTCCAGCCACCGTAACCACCTTGGTCGGGCCGACCGGTGCGACGGCGATTGCGACAGGGTAGGTGACCGGGATGCCGCGGCTCGGGTTGCGCCAATGGTCGCCGACGTCGGTCGACTTCCAGAGGCCCTGAGACCCCGCCGCGAGGACCGTGCCGGGAGAAACCGGCGAGGCCGCGACGCGGACGATCACGTCGATCGGTGCCGCGGGAGCCGTGGGATCCATGGGACCCCAGGTGTCGCCCTGGTCGCGGCTGATCAGAACGCCGAAAAAGTCGGTCCCGTAAAGCGTCCCGTCGGTTGCGGCGGCCAGGTCACGGAGGGTGGTGGTCGAGGGTTGGGTCCAGCTGTCGCCGCCGTCGAGCGAACGGAAGAGGGGTCCGGCGTAGTCGCGCTCGCCGAATCGATCGAAGAACGCGAAGATCACGCCGGGGTGCGTCGGGTCGAAGACGAAGTGCGGCTGGTCTTCGTCGAATCCGCTGGGAACATCGACCAGCGGCACCGTCGTCCAGGTCAGGCCGCCGTCCGTGCTCCGGAGCGCGGTCTGCGCATCGCCGAGTTCGTTGCGGCCGAGGACCGCGAACAGGGTTCCCTCGGCGTAGGGGGCGGAGGCGATCGAAAGGACGAAAGCGCCGGGAAGAGCGGCCACGGTCCAGGTATCCCCCCGGTCGGTAGAGCGGAGCACACCTTGGGACGGGACCGCGGCGAGGAGGAAGCCGGGGTGGTGCGCTTCGGCTACCAGCTCGGTGACGACCCGATCGGCCCCGATGGCGATCCACGTCGTTCCGCCGTCCGTCGAGCGGAGGAGGTGCCCTTCCAGGTTTCGGATATAGAGGATCGCGGGATCGTCCGGATCGACCAGCAGATCGACGACCGAGGCCCCGGCGGGCCGACCGACGGGCCGCCAAGTGACCGCGTCGTCCTCGCTTCGGAAGATCAGCCCGGTAGGGTTTGCGGCGTAGGCGACCCGTGGCGACGAGGGGGCGTAGGCGATCGCTACTAGGGAGCCGCCCTGGGGCGAGACCGGGACCCAGGCCGGGGCCGCTAACCCCGGAAGAGGGGCCAAAGAGCCGCAAAGCCCCACGACGGCCAGCCATTGAATGACGCGCATTGCGATGAACCTCCCCCAAAGAAACGCTCCTCTTGAGATCGTCTCACGGCGGGGGGCAGGTTCCTCCTACGAAGGGACGACCGGCGACGGGGCGCCTTAAACGTCGATCGCCTCCCCCGGGCCGCCGCAGACGGGGCAGGGGCAGAGGTCGCGTAGGAAGCCGTAGCGGTAGATTCCGGTGCCGTGGCCGTCGGACCAGGCGATCGAGATCGCGTAGTTGCCGACCGGTTGGATACTGCCGGCGGTGACCGGCACCCCCGCGGGGCGATAGCGGATCTTTAGGTTCGAATGCCCCTGGCAGGCCGCGCAGGGGCACCAGCCGCGTAGGTAGTCGTAGGGGTAGTCGGCGGCGTGGCCGTCGCTCCAGGTAAGACGCAGGGCGTTTGATTCGGGCAGGCGGCGGGCTTCGGTGAGGATCGGCTCGGGACTCGACGGCATGGGGCCATGGTAGCAGGGGGCGCGGGCACCCGAAACCACTCCCCGAAACATGTCCTGGCGCTAAGGCGTAAAGGCCTGTGGTACAAAAGAGACAGTAACGCCAAGTAGTGAATTCGCCTCCAGGAGACCTTCCATGACCAAGTCTTTCCCTACCCTCCGCCTCGCTCTACTTTCGCTCGCCGCGGCGGGCGCTTTCACCTCCGCCCGGGCCGCTTCCGCTCAGGGCCAGTTCCAGATCACCCCGACCGCGGGGTATCGCACTAGCGGCCAGCTCACCGCGACGAACCGGCAATTCTCGAACGACGCCGATGTCGAGGTCGATAAGAGCTCGGTGTTTGGCGTGATCGTCGACATTCCGTTCGGCAGCAGCGGCTTCGGCTTCGAGGTGTTGGCCAACCGGCAGCAGAGCGCGTTCACCCTCGATCCCGGTCTCTTCGATCCCTCCGAGCGGCTCGGCGACGTCGAGATCAGCTACCTCCATGGAGGCATCTACTATGAATGGGGGGGCGGCCAGGTCGTGCCGTTCATCTCGGCGACCGGCGGCGTCACCCGGATCGATCCCAAGTTCGACAACCTGGAGGCCGAGGACCGGGCCTCCGCCTCCTTGGGCGGCGGCGTGAAGATTTTCTTCAACCGAAACCTGGGGGTGCGCCTCGAAGGGCGCGGCTATTGGACCGACCTCGACGCCCGTTTCCGCAACGACGACCGGCGCCGCGACCGTTCGGTCAACCAGGGGCTTTACCAGGGCGAGGCGTCGGCGGGGTTGATCCTCGCGTTCTGAGGCGCTACTTCCCCGTCGTGATCTGGAAATCGAACGGACCGCAGCTGAGCGGAAACGGCCGCAACTGATCACGGCGCCTCGGCACGTCCCCTTCGCGGGCCGCCACGTCGGCCAGGCCGCGGTCGAACGATACGCTGTAGGTTCCCGGCGCCGCGAAAGGGTAGGCGGCGGCTAGGTCGACCACCCGCTCGGAGGCGGCGCCCGATTCCAGACGCACGTACTCTTCGGGAGTCGGGTCGCCGCGCTTCACCATCGGACCCTGATAGTCGAGCGGTTGGCCGTCCGGGCCGACGATCCGCAGCACGTCGCCGCGCAGGTCTTCGAGCGGCGTCTGCCAGCGCAGGACCCAGATCGGCGCCGGTCCGGTGTTGCGCAGGACGAACGTCAATTCGACCGGCTTGCCGAGGGTGGCCAGGCGCGGCGGGCTGAGCAGGCATTCGAGCTTGGGCGGGAGTTCCGGCATTTCCTTTTGCTCGTTCGGGGCGGCTGCTGCTTCTTCTTGAGGTGCATTGGCCTTGGCGCAGCCGCCGCCGGTCGTTGCGGCCAAGAAGATCAGAAGGGAGAGAATGGCGAAAGGGGCTCGGGCGGTTTTCCAGCGAACGACGATTTCCACGGACTCCTCCTAAGGTTTAACCACGACATCATCGACCGGCCCACTGGAGAAGCGCCGGGCCAGGCGCGAAAGCAGATGCCCTCCGGCGCGGCGATCCGCGGCGCGCACTGCAAGCGGCAAGGCGACCAAAAACAGCGCGATCAGTGCCGCGGGGAGAGCGAGGCGGCTCCAGGAAAATCCCGGATCGGCTGAGTCTTTGAGCGTCGCGGCCGCGTACACGTAGACGAAGGCTCCAGGAAGAATACCGAAAGCGGTCGCCCCGACATAGTCGCGGAGTCGAATCGACGACAGACCGCAGACATAATTGAGCACGTTGAACGGCAAGATGGGAAGAACCCGCAGCAGCAAAACTGCCACCGCCCCGTGGCGACCGAGATCGGCATCGATCTGCCGCCAGCGCGGATGCTTCGCCAAACGCGCTTCGATTTTGGCACGACCGGTGCGCCGGGCGACCAGGAACGCGAGCGTCGCGCCGAGGGTCGCCCCTGCGGCGCTGGCGAAAAATCCTCCCCAGAGCCCGAATAGCAGTGCGCCGAGGGCGAGCAGCAGGGTCGCCGGAATCGCGAGTACCGTGCCGAGGGCGAACAGGACGATGAAGGCGGGATATCCCCAAAGGCCCAGCGCGGTGATGCGCCGCGCGATCTCGTCCGCGGCGAGCGAGACGGCGTGCGGCGACGGGAGGGCGAGGTGAGCGATCATGGCGAAGACCCGGGAGGCGATTGTCGGCCGGTGGCTCCCGCGCGGTCAACCGGCGGGTCTACCCTCCAGCCCACCGGGCCCTCGACCTGGCATGAGCGCGCCTACTTCTCGATCCGCCGCGGGCGGGACCGCGCGCTCGCCCCGATTGCCGCCCTGTTCGTCGCTCTGAAGGTCCCGGCGGCGGCGGTCAGCCTGCTCGGGACGGCCTCGGCGCTGGCCTTCGTTCTAATCTTCCCGCGCGGATCCGCCTGGGCGATCGCGGCGTTTTTAGGCGCGCTCGGCTGCGATATGGCGGATGGGGCGGTCGCGCGCCGTTCCGGACAGAGCAGCCATCGGGGCAAGCGACTCGATCATTTCTGCGATTCGGCGAGCTATGCCGCGCTGATCGCCGGCTCCTTGCTGGCCGGCGCGATCGGACCGGGAGGCGCTCTATTCGCGGTCTGGTCGTCGTCCACGAGCCTGCTGCTCGGGCTGCTCGACCGGATCGACCGGGCCGGCTCCGATGCGGAACCGGCCGCGGGCTTCTGGGTTCATATGCCGAAGGTGGTGTTCTACGTGCCGCTCGGCCTCGTGCTGGTCGGCGCCCCGACGCGCTTCGCGAGCTTCGGACTGCTCGCGGCCAACCTATTCGCGGCGGGGACGCTCGTCACTCAGGTCGGGCCGCTGCTCAAAAAGCGGCCCGATCCGAACGTGCCTCAGGAATCGCCGCGCTTGCCGTAGCTGTAACCCTCGCGGGCTTTGACCTTGAACTCCGGATTGGCGAGCTTCACTTCGACCTTTTGGAACCCTTCGGCCCCGGCCGGCCGTTCGCTCTTGTAGGCGAGCAGGTAATAGCCGTTGTTCTCCCGGGAGATCTTCTCCAGCGGGGTCAAGAAGCTCACGAAGTTGAACAGGTACGTGCCGCCGGTATCCGCCGCGAGCTGGTTCATCCCGCCGGAGAGCGTGTGCTCCGTGCCGGGAAGGGAGAGATCGATGGTGTAGACCGCCACGTTCGCATCGTTCAACGCCTGTTGGGTCTGCGGGTAGTAGCGGGCGTCCGGCAAGTACTGGCCGAAGCTGTTGATCTGGCCGAAGCCGATCGTGAACAGCAGCAGGTTCTTCCGGCCGGTGATGGGGGCCGAAGCCTTGGAGATCACCGCGAGCGCGTCGTAGATGCTCTCGGTCTTGTCGCGCAGGGCCTTGCCCTTCGGCAGTTGGGCGACCAGCGAAGGAACGTTGTCGGAGGTCGCTCCGGCGCGCGAAGGCCACTCCGATTCCGGATTCTTGCCGGAGACCGCGTCCTGGATCGCGGCGACCAAGACCCGCTGGTCGCGGGTGAAATCGGTGTGGACCTTGAGCTTGCGATCGTAGGTCAGGACGGCGACCCAATCGTTCGCGAGCAGCTTGCCCACCCACTCCTTCGCCTTGCGCGCGGCCTGCAGCTGTTGGCTGACCAGCTCGGGGGCGTCGAGCGAGAGCGAGCGGACATCGTCGAACAACAGGACGAAATAGCGGTTTTCGAGCGGCGCGTCGGTGGCGATCCGGGTGACCGCAGGGTGTGCCGCCTCCGCGGTCGAGCCGAGGAACTTGCGGTTGCTGTAGAACGAGAGGCCGGCGAGATCGACCGGCTTGCCGTTCTCCGTCACCCGGAAATCCTTAGGGCCAAGGCCGACGATCACGTTGCCCTGGCGGTCGGTGACCAGGACATCCAAAAGGACCTCGCGGACGTCGACCCGGCCTTCGAACTGGGCGGTGGGCGGCGCGTCGGCCGCGAAGGCGGATAGGGCAAGGGTCGCCAGGATCGGCACGAGCAGAAGCGGGAGGAAGCGGCGCATGAGGGGGTCTCCTTTGGCCATTTTCATCGGAAGGTAGCAAGGGGTGGGCCAGCCCCCAGGCCTCCAGCCTGGGCTAACGGGAGACGGCCTTTCAGGCCTACATCCTTGCGGCAGCGCGTGCGGCCCAACGGGTCGCGTCACGTTAGCCCAGGCTGGAGGCCTGGGACGGGTCGGGGGCGCGGGGCCCTCCGTCCTCCCCCGATGACGCCCTACGCCTTTTTCGTCCCCAGATAGAAGCCGCCCGCCTCGGCATAGCGGCGCAGCGCTTGGCTCGGCGCATGACGGGGACCCACCTCGCGCTCCAGTTTTTCGAGCTTCTCGATCAGGCGGGGGAGGCCTTGGCTGTCGGCCCAGCGGCAGAGGCCGCCGCGGAAGGGCGGAAATCCGGTACCGAAAATCAGCGCGAGGTCGAGGTGCCCTGCGCTCGCGACCACCCCTTCGTCGAGGCAGCGGGCCGCTTCGTTCACCATCGGCAGGATCATCCGCTCCGACAGGTCCGTGAGCCGCACGTTGTCGGTCTTGGGGATCAAACCGAGCAGGCCGTAGACGGCAGGGTCGGGGCCGGTGCGCTTCTTGTTCTCATACAGGTAGAGGCCGCGCTGGTTCTTGGCGCCCAGCCGGCCGTCGCCCGACAACTTGTCGATCCAAGACGGTAGCGGCAGCCGATCGGAAAACGCCTCGTGCAGGATGTGGGCGACTTTGATCGCCACGTCCAGGCCCACCTCATCGGTCAGCTCGATTGGACCGAGCGGCATTCCCCAATCGGTCATCGCCCGGTCGAGATCCTCCATCCGGCGTCCTTCGTCGAGCAACCAGAGCGCCTCGGTCGAATAGAACATCAACAGGCGGTTGACCAGGAAACCGGGCGAATCCTTGACCAGCACGGGCGTCTTGCCCAGCCGGCGGGTCAGGTCGAAGACGGCGTTCGCCGCCGCCGGGTCGCACCCTTCCGGGACGATCACCTCGACCAGCGGCATCTTGTGGACCGGATTGAAGAAGTGCATGCCGACCACCCGCTCAGGGAAAGGCGTCTTCGCGCGGATCTCGGCGATCGGCAGCGACGAGGTGTTCGAGGCGAGCACTGCGCCAGGGGCCGCGTGGGCGGCCAGCTCGCGGAACACCTCCTGCTTGATCTCCAATTTCTCGATCACCGCTTCGACCACCAGGTCCGCCCGTTCGAAGCCGACGTAGTCGAGCGTCGGCGCGAGCAGCGCGAGCTTCTTCTGCATGTCGGCTTTGGAGATCCGGCGGCGCTTCAAGCTCCAGTCGAACAGCTTCCGGGCATGCGCCATCCCGAGGGCGAGCGCCTCGGGGCGCACGTCCTTCATCCGCACGTGCAGGCCTGTCTGGTCGGCGATCAATTGGGCGATCCCGCCGCCCATCACGCCCGCGCCGACCACCGCGGTCGAATGGACCGGGCGCGGAGCGGCGCCGGGAATGCCGCTTTCGCGCTTCGCCTCTTCGGTCAAGAAGAACAGGTGAAGGAGGTTCTTAGCCACCGGAGAGACCGCCAGCTCGGCCGCCGCGCGCACTTCCGCCGCGAAGCCCGCGGGCGCCCCCTCTTCGAGGCCGATCCGCACGACTTCGAGCGCTTTTGCCGGAGCCGGATATTGCCCCTTGGTGGTCTTCGCGAGCTGCTTGGCCGCCTGGCCGTAGACGATCCGGCGGCCGAGCGGATTGCCGTCGAGCAGCGACGACTTGAAGCTCGACTTCCGGGCCGGCCGCTCTTTCTTGTCGCGCACCGAGAGCGCGAAGGTGCGGACCCGATCGAAGAATCCGGCGTCCGGCAGGAGGGCGTCGACCAGGCCCATCCGGAGCGCGCTTTTGCCGGAGACCGCCTTGCCCGCGAGGATGATGTCGAGCGCTGCGGTGAGCCCTACCAGGCGCGGCAGCCGGGTCGAGCCGCCCCAGGCGGGGAGGATGCCGATGCGCGTTTCCGGCAGCCCGATCCGCACGTCGGCCCGATCGCTCGCGACCCGATAGGTGGAAGCGAGCGACCATTCGAGACCGCCCCCAAGGCAGACGCCCGAAATCGCCGCGACGGTGGGGAAGGGGAGCGCTTCCCAGGCCGCGAACAGCCGCTGCCCGGCGCGCACCGCTTCGGCGACCTCGGCCGGGTCGGTGACCGAGGCGATCGCCTGCACGTCGGCCCCGGCGATGAACGTCCCGGGCTTGCCCGAGGCGAGCACCAGGCAACCGATCTCGCGCCGGATCTCCGGACGCGAAAGCTCCGCGAGCACACGCTCGATCTCGGCGAACACCGAGGGCTGAAAGATGTTGACCCGCTTTTCGGGCAGGTCGAAGGTTAGGGTGGCGAGGCGTTCGCCCCCCAACTCCAAGCGCAACGCCTCAGACATTCACCGTCTCCTAACCGCCGTGCTTGGCGTCGGCTTGCGTATAGAGCCGGTCGATCACGTCGCCGTATTTCTGGTTGATCACCCGCCGCTTGACCTTCATCGTCGGGGTCAGCTCGCCGGTCTCGATGGTGAACTCTTCGGGCAGGATCTCCCAGGCGACGATCTGCTCGAACTTCGCGAGCTTCTTGTTGACCGTGTCGACCTCGTGGGCGAGCAGCGCGCGCGTTTCGCTCCGGGCAAAGAGAGCCGCGCGCTCGACCGGCAGGCCCTGTTTTCCCGCCCAGCCCTTGAGGTTGTCGTAATCGGGGACCAGGAGCGCGGAGAGGAACTTCCGCCGGTCGCCGATCACTACCGCCTGGGCGATGTACTGGCTCGCCTTGAGCGAGTTTTCGATCGGCGCCGGGGCGATGTTCTTGCCGTTGGCGTTGACGATCAGCTCTTTCTTCCGATCGGTGATCCGCAGGAAGCCTTCGTCGTCCACCTCGCCGATGTCGCCGGTGTGGAACCAGCCGTCGGCGTCGATCGCCTCTTGGGTCGCCTCGGGGAGGCCCCAGTAGCCCTTCATGATGTTCGGGCCTTTGGACAGGATCTCGCCATCCTCGGCGATTCGCACCACCACGTCGCGCACCGCGCGTCCGACCGTGCCGAGCTTGGCGTGCCCGGGGGAGTTGACCGAGATCACCGGCGAGGTCTCCGAAAGGCCGTAACCTTCGTAGATCGGTATCCCGGCGCCCCAGAAGAACTCGGCGATGTCGCGCCCCAAGGGGGCGCCGCCCGAGAGCGCGATCTGGAATCGGCCGCCCAGGCGGGTCCTCACCTTGCTGAACACGAACTTGTCGGCGATCGAAAGCTGGATTCCGAGCACACCGCCCGGCCGGGTCCCTTTGAGGCGATATTCGATCGCCCGCTTGCCCACGCCCACCGCCCAATGGAACAGCTTCTGGCGGATCGGCGACGCGGCGGCCACCCCTTCGTTCACCCGGGCGAGGAACTTTTCGTAGACCCGGGGGACCGAGACGAACAGGTGCGGCTTCACCTCTTGCAGGTTTAAGGGCACGGTGTTGACCGACTCGGCGTAGGCGATCGTGACGCCCTTGTAATAGTAGAAATAATCGACCGTCCGCTCGAACGAGTGGGAGAGCGGCAGGAAGGAGAGCGCGATCGATTGGGCGCCGACTTCCGGGAACAGCTCGGCTGCGGCGAGCAGGTTCGACACGATGTTGCCGTGGGTGAGCATCACGCCCTTCGGCTGGCCGGTCGTGCCGCTGGTGTAGATGAAGGTCGCGAGATCCTCGGGCTGGCTCGCGCGGGCCGAGGCTTCGAACTTCGCCCGGTCGTAGCCTGCACCCTTTTCCATCAGGTCGGAGAACGAGACGACTCGGCGGTCGTCCGAAGTCCCCTTGATCAGGACGAACTTCTCGACCTTCTCCAAGCCGGCGCTGTGTTCGAGAAAGCCCTGAAGGTGCTTTTCCGTTTCGGCGATGACGATCCGCGCGCCGCAGTCGTTCGCAATATAGGACGCCTGATCGGGCGTGAGGGTCGGGTAGATCGGAATCAGCACCGCGCCGAGCCCGAGGATCGCAAAGTCGGTTGCCGCCCAATGCGGGCCGTTGTCCGACATCAAAGCGACGTGGTCGCCGCGCCGGACCCCCAGCTCCTCGAACGACTTCGCCAAGCGAAACACCTGATCGCCCAGCTCCGCCGACGAGATCGGCCGGTACGTCCCTTCGACTTTGTGCATCAGGCAGTCCGGCTTGCCGAGAGAAACGGCATGCAGGAACAGCTCCGACAGAGTGCGGATCGACATTCGGGAACCCTCCTCGAATCTATGTGCGGCGGCATTGTACCCCAGGCGGTAACTCCCTCCCGGAGCGTCGGGTCGTGGTTTCGTTTGGACCGCAGCGACTGGCTGCTGCCGAAGGCGCCCGAAGGAGCGAGGAGGCACATGAAACCACGACCCGACCGCTTGACCGCCGCACAGGCTCGCGGTATCTTCTCGCCTCCCGCAGCGGGGCTGGCGTCTCTGTACGCTCGTCTCGCCGATACGCCGCAGCACCCGTCGGGGCGTAGCTCAGCTTGGTAGAGCGCACGGTTCGGGACCGTGAGGCCGGAGGTTCAAATCCTCTCGCCCCGACCAAATCTCCTGCTCCTCAAATCGATTCGCACCTCCTCGGGGCCTTGGACCTGCGTTCGCGCGGTTCTGCATGGAGTTCGGCATAGACTCCGGCAAACCCGTTTCAGTGCGAGGAGACGCGCCCGTGATCTCGACTCTCACCCTGATTTTCGTCGGCCTCGTGGCCGCGCTGCACCTCTACTTCCTGGTCTTGGAGATGTTCCTCTGGACGACGCCGTTCGGCCGGAAGACTTTCCGCCTCACCCCCGAAATGGCCGAGGCGACCAAGACCCTCGCAGCCAACCAGGGGCTCTACAACGGCTTCCTCGCCGCCGGCCTGATCTGGAGCCTGATCCTGGGACCTGAGGGAGTATGGATCCGCATCTTCTTCCTCACCTGCGTTCTGATCGCGGGCCTCTACGGGGCGGCGACCGTGGGCAAGAAGATTCTTTACATCCAGGCTCTGCCGGCACTGATTGCGTTGGCGCTCACGCACCTGCCGCATTGAGGGTGCGAAAGCCCCTTTCCCGCAAGCGAGAAAGGGGCTGGACGCTTCTGAACGGTCAGGCGCAGGTCTGGACGCAGGACGCCCAGCCGTTGTTGAAATCGGCCGGGTTGAGGCACCAAGTGCTGCCGGAAACCGCGTTTCCGCTGCAGCAGCTGGTGCTGGACAGGGTGTCGTCGATTCCGCCCGAGGGAATGCAGCCGTTCACCGGAGCGGTGCCGCACACGTGATAGCAGCTGGCCCAGGTGGTGCCGTAGTCCGAGGGATTCCAGCAGACCGTACTGCCGTTGACCGCATAGCCGCTGCAACAGTTGGTCTGGTAAAGGGTGTCGTCGACGCCGCCGTCCGCGATACAGGGGGGTGCTCCGCCGCCCCCTCCGCCGCCACCGCCACCACCTCCCCCCCCGCCATCGCACGGATCCTCGATCACGGTCTGGATGACCTGCGAGAGGCCGTCGAGAGTGAGGCCCCCGGGCCGGCTGAAGGCGGCGTTGCCGAGGAGAGTCGAATTTCCTTCGCGGACTACGCGCGGCCCGTTGGTGGTTCCGACCACCTCGAACACGCCGTCAGTGCGGACGACCAGGCTGTCGGATTTCTGGGAACGATCCAGGAAGAGAACGTAAACGCGGCCCGTGGAGAGAACCTTCGCCGATCCCGGCAGCTCGGCGGTGATCTCGCGCGCTGAAATGTCGCCGCGAAAGACCTTGCGCAGCGAGATGCGAACCTCGCGGAGGAGCGTACCGTCATCGCCCTTCCGGGCGGTCGAGCCCAGAATCTCCCCTGCTACGATCTGCGGCTCGCAGGGAACGACGGTGGCGTTTTCCTTCTTGGCGGTCGCTGCGTCCGCTCGAACGGCAAGCGCAGCGATACAGGCGAAGGCCAAGGCAGTGGACCCAACGCATCGTTTGAGGTTCATTCATCCTCCTTGGGGAGAGTGTTCTCCCGGAAACGTTGCCTCTTCCCGAAAACGCGGGCTGCGTTAGATCGGGAAATGCAGAGGTTCCTATAAGCGTGGTGTTCGCCGCGGGTCCAGCGTGACAGCGACTTCAGGCCAACGGCCTGGGTGGCGACCTGGGTGGCCTGGACGGCATGGATCGCCGCGGCCGGTTGTGCCACCCGTTGCCCCCACGCTCACCGACGGGCTACGATCCGGGAGGTCCGCCTACCCCGGCGATTCCGGTCCCTCGAATCGCCGCTTCTCGCGACTCACCGAATCCGGCGCTCCGGCGCCTTTGAGGAGCCCAACCTCATGTCCCACGGTCGTTTCCGCGTTCCCACGCCCGTCAATGAACCGCTCCGGGCCTATGCGCCGGACTCGGCTGAACGGGATTCGCTCAAAGCCAAGCTGCAATCGATGCTCTCAGAGGTGGTCGATATTCCTCTGGTGATCGGGGGCGAACACATTCGTACCGGCTCGCTCGGCACGGCGGTCTGTCCGCACGATCATGGCCACATTCTCGCCCGATTCCATCAGGCCGGCCCGGCCGAGGTGGAGCGCGCGGCGCAGGCGGCCCGGGCGGCCTGGCACGATTGGTCGGAGACCGCGCCGGAGGATCGCGCGGCGATTCTGCTGCGCGCCGCGGATCTGCTCGCCGGTCCCTGGCGCGACGCCAGCAACGGGGCGACGATGCTCAACCAGTCGAAAAACGTGTTCCAGGCCGAGATCGATTCGGCGGCCGAGCTGATCGACTTCTGGCGTTTCAATCCGTATTTCGCCCAGACGCTTCACGACGACCAGCCGATCTCTTCGCCCGGGGTGTGGAACCGGGTCGAGTACCGCGCGCTCGAAGGGTTCGTCTTCGCCGTGGCGCCGTTCAATTTCACCTCGATCTCCGGCAACCTGCCGACTTCCCCCGCGCTGATGGGCAATACCGTGCTCTGGAAGCCGGCTTCGACCTCGGTGCTTTCGAGCTGGGTGTTGATGCAGATCCTGGAAGCCGCGGGCATGCCGCCCGGCGTGATCAATTTCCTTCCCGGCAAGGCGAGCCAGGTGGGCGATCCGGCGCTGGCGCACCCGGACTTTGCGGGCATCCACTTCACCGGCTCCACCCCGGTGTTTCAAAACATGTGGAAGACGATTGCCGGCAACCTTCCGAACTACCGGTCCTATCCCCGGATCGTCGGCGAGACCGGCGGCAAGAACTTCGTGGTCGCTCACCCTTCGGCGAATGCCGACGCCTACGCGACGGCGCTGGTCCGCGGCTCGTTCGAATACCAGGGCCAGAAGTGCTCCGCCGGCTCGCGCGCCTATGTGCCGAAATCGCTCTGGCCGGCGGTCAAGATGAGACTCGGCGAGCAGCTTGCCTTGGCCCAAATGGGCTCGCCGCTCGATTTCCGGAATTTCACTTGCGCGGTGATCGACAAGTCGTCGTTCGACCGGATCAAGGGGTACATCGACTACGCGAAGAACTCACCGGAAGCCGATGTGATCTTCGGCGGCGTGTGCGACGACTCGGTCGGCTATTTCATCGAGCCGACCGTGGTGGTCACTACCGACCCGAAGTTCAAGCTGATGGAGGAAGAGATCTTCGGCCCGGTGCTCTGCCTCTACGTCTACGATGACGGGGATCTCGAAGCGATGCTGACCCTGGTGGACACGACCAGCCCCTACGGTCTCACCGGAGCGATCTTTGCCGATGACCGTCGCGCGGTGGCTCATCTGACGAAGCGCCTGCGCCACGCCTCGGGCAACTTCTACGTCAACGACAAGTCGACCGGCGCGGTGGTGGGCCAGCAGCCGTTCGGCGGAGCGCGCGCCTCAGGTACCAACGACAAGGCGGGCTCGATGGCGAACCTCTTGCGCTGGACCTCGCAGCGGTCGATCAAAGAGACGTTCGTGCCGCCGGTCGACTTCCGCTATCCCCATATGGCGGAGGAGTAGCGAGTAGCCCAGCCTCGATCCGAGTGTGGTGCGGCGGGGAAGGCTTCCCCGCCACACCCGTTCCCGATGTACGGTCGTTTAGCCCGGCGGGAAGAAGCCGTTCTTCGCCACCGGCACGCACAGCTTGGTGGTGGCGCCCGCGGTGACGTTCTCGGCCGGCAGTCCCATCCCGGTCAGGACCGGGTTCAGGTGGTTGAGTACTAGGGCCTGGTTGAGCGCCGGTGCCTGGACCGGGTAGCACAGCACGTCGGAGTACTGGACGATGTTCAATACTGCCGCCGGTACCGGTGCCTGAAGGTTCTTCTTCACCGGTACGCACAGCTGGTTCGGATTCGGGGCCGGTGAGAACACCGCGTTCTGGCCCGGGATGGCAGCGAACAGCGGGTTCAGATGGTTGAGCAGGATCGCCTGTCCGCCGACGTTCTGTTGGGCCTCGAAGCGGTAGCACTTGACGTCGAGCCATTTGATCAGGTTCAGGACCGCGACCGGGATCACCTGGTTGTTCTTCCGCACGGGGACGCAGAGCTGCTGCGGCTCACGGATTGTCCCATCGACCGAGGGACCGAGCAGCGGCGGAATCTGCGGGTTCAAGTGATCGAGGTGAATGCCGAGATTGAGCGCCGGCCCGGTGATGCCGTAGCACTTCCAATCGACGAAGCGCATGAACGGCAGAGAGGTGGCCGACGGCTGTACGTTGTTCTTGTAGACCGGGACGCACAGCTCCTGGGGTTGCTGGAGCACGACGTTCTCGAACGGCAGGCCGAGGCCGACGAAATAAGGGTTGAGGTGATCGAGGCGCAGAGGCACATTGAGCGGCGGCAGATCGTTCAGCTTGTAGCAGCGAACGTCGAGGTTGGAAACGAAGTCCTTCGGGGTCGGTAGCGCCTGAGCCTGTAGGGCGGCCGGAAGTGCGAGGGCGAGACCGAGGATCAGGGCGAAAGCGCCGGCCAACCGGACGGGACGGACCTGCTTGGACATACCTCCTCCTTGCTGCTTGAGAGAGCAGCTGTCGTCAAGGATGCTGGAAGTGACTGTTGCGCGACGCGCGGTGCCATGGCAGGCCGCCGCGTTTAAGGCGGCGACGACGAATTCGCGACACGTCTACTTTTAAGGGGTGCGCGAGGGGTGCGTAGCGGGACAGCGATTTTAGCCTGTAAACGGATAGAATCACGTTCGTGACCTCCGCCCCCGATCCCCTTACTTCGGCCCCGGCGCACGGCGGCGATCAGATCGGCTTCGCCCTCGCTCGCGAGGGGGTTCGCTTTCTCTACACGCTGTGCGGCGGCCACATCGCGCCGATCCTGACCGGCGCCAAGCGGGCCGGTATCCGGGTGATCGACGTGCGCGATGAGGCGAGCGCCGTGTTCGCCGCCGACGCCACGGCAAGGTTGACCGGCATTCCGGGCGTTGCGGCGGTGACCGCCGGTCCGGGGGTGACGAACGCGATCACCGCGCTCAAAAACGCCCAACTCGCCGAAGTGCCGCTCCTACTGATCGGCGGCGCCACCGGTACGCTGCTCCGCGGGCGCGGAGCGCTTCAGGACATCGACCAGCTCACCCTGCTCGAAACGGCGGTCAAATGGCTGGGGAGCTGCGAGAAGGTGCGCGAGATGGTCCCGGCGGTCCACCAGGCGTTCACCATCGCGAGGGCCGGAGTGCCCGGTCCGGTCTTTCTGGAAACGCCGGTCGATCTGCTTTACGGCGAGGCGCTGGTCCGAGACTGGTATATGGCGGCGGCAGGCAAGGGGAAAGACCTGCAAAGCCGCCTGCTCGGCGGCTACCTGCGCCGCCATGCCAACAATCTATTCCGCGCCGCCCACGCGGAGCCGGGATCGGCGGGAGAGCCACGCCGGCCGCCGCTGCCCGTACCTTCCCGCGGAAAACTCAACCAGGCCGCCGCGCTCCTCTCGCGGGCGGCGAGGCCGGTCCTCGTCGTCGGTAGTCAGGCGGTCGCCTCGGTCGATCACGCGCCGCAGATCGCCGCCGCGATCGAGGCTCTGGGCATCCCGGTTTACCTCGCCGGAGGAGCCCGCGGCCTGCTCGGCGCCCGCCATCCGCTCCAGCTGCGCCACAAGCGGAAAGAGGCGCTCCGCGAAGCGGATCTGGTAATCCTCGCCGGGCAGCCGATCGACTTCCGGCTCGACTACGGTCGCCATTTGGGCCGTTCTGCCAAACTCGTGGCGCTCGCCCGTTCGACCGAAGGCTACGCCAAGAACCGCCGGCCCAACCTCGCAATCGACGCCGACGCGGGCCTCTCCCTGATTGCCCTCGCCCAAGTCGTGACCGGAGACGTCGCCCGCTGGGGCGGTTGGCTCACCGGCCTGAGGTCGCGCGACGACGAACGCGAGCGACAGATCGACGAAGGCGCCGCCCAGATTCTGCCGGACGGCGTGAACCCGCTCCGCCTCTGCCGCGAAATCGACAAGATCCTCCCCGACAACTCGGTCCTCGTGGCCGACGGGGGAGACTTCGTGGCGACCGCCGCCTACTCAATCGCCCCAAGAAAGCCACTCTCCTGGCTCGACCCCGGAGTCTTCGGAACCCTGGGGGTAGGAGGAGGCTTCGCCCTCGCCGCCAGCCTCTGCCGTCCGGAATCCGAAGTCTGGCTCCTCTGGGGAGACGGCTCCTGCGGCTTCAGCCTCGCCGAATTCGACTCGATGGCCCGCCACGGAGCCCCGGTCCTCGCGATCGTCGGCAACGACGCCTCCTGGAGCCAAATCGCCCGCGAACAGGTGGAGATACTGGGGGACGATGTCTCCACGGTGCTTGCCCGTACCGACTACCACAAGGTGGCGGAGGGGTACGGCGGGGTCGGTTTCGTCCTCAAGCGGGACGAGGACATTGCTGGAGTGCTCGCCGACGCCCGCGCCGCGTTGCGGCAAGGCAAGCCGGTGCTGGTGAACGCCCACCTGGGGCGGAGTGAGTTTCGGAAGGGGTCGATTTCGATGTAGGGGCATGGGCCGGGCGGAGGCGCGGTGCCGCCACCCGCTTCGGGCCTCGGCAGTCGGCTTGTGCAGGAGAAGCGGCGCTTCCCCGGTCAATGCCACATCGCGGCAGCCTGGTTTTGCCCCAACTTGCGGTGAGATTCAGTGAGAAGGGTGCGAGCCCATTGGCCGTCCATGTGCTCCAAGAGACTGCTCCAAGTATGAGTCGGTCGAGCGTCTTCATTGCGCCATTGAAGGCTAAACGGTGTGAGACATTCGGTGTCTTCCCAGAATATGGATAGACTTGCGCGGAGCGATTCTGGCCAGTACTTACGGGACCAGGCCCCACTTTGCGGTCAACTCAGGGCGGCAGCAGGAAGCGCCCTCCACTGGGCAAGGGAATTGCGGGACTCCTTCAGGAGACAGCACTGCGCTGCGGCACATGGGGGAGTTTCAACAACTTTGTCTCGGTTTGGCTGATCTTCGTCACTCCTGTTTTTTAGGGTTACCCTATTGACTTGGGCCAAAGCACATGCGTATGATCTTGAAATAATCCAAAAATGGGCGATCTAGGTAAAACCACTGCTAGCCCCCGAACGGCTTTTGCGAATAGCGGTGAGTCTGCTGTTGGTCGGATGGTTGTTTGGCTCCGATCCTTCCGTCTCGGGAGCGAAAATCACCGTC
>JBBSBW010000066.1:0-29948 GCA_038250865.1 Thermoanaerobaculia bacterium
ATAGACGAGGCTGCCCGTGCCTCCCGTGGCCGGAGTCACGCTGATTGCGAAGTCCCCCGTCACCCAGCAGTCGTCCGAGATCGAGTAGGCGCAACTGACTGTCGTCGGCCCCGGCGCCATCAGCGGTGTCGAAACCCTGTATTGGCCGCTCCACTGCGTCACCCGGCCGGTGTTGTCGCGGCCGCACAGGTAGAGGATGTTGTCGCCGGTCGGCGCCGTGAGCGTCGTCCCTGACGAGGTCGCCGTTCCCGAGGTGCAGCCGGCATCAAGGGCGGAGTTCCAGCGATAGCGGACCGCCACAAGACCCGAGTTGGCGCCCGCGCCGCCCGTGGCGTCACTGGCGGAGACTGTAGCCGTGCGGTTGGAGTACCAGGTTGCCGAGGCGTTAGTGGCGCTGATGGTGGGGGCGTAGCGATCCACCCGCACGTACCGCGGCGTGTTCCAGGGGCCCAAAACTCCCACCGAGTCCCGGGCCAGGAAGTAGTAGGCACGCCGGTAGCCGTCCGATGGCAGGTGGGTGCCCGAGATCGTGAAGGACGTCCCCGAATTCAGGGAGATGCTCGCGTCGCATCCAGCGAAGCCGCCCGGCGAGTCGTTGCTGCGGCAGAGTTCGTAGGCGAGGCTCCCCGTGCCTCCCGTAGCTGGACTTACGCTGACAACGAAGTTCCCCGTCACCCAACAATCGTCTGAAATCGAGTAGGTGCAACTGACCGTTGTCGCCCCCGGCGCCGTCGGCGCCGCCGCGGAAGGCCTTGGACTTAGGATTGTTGCGAGCAAAAAGATAATCAAGGGAACCCCATTGGCGATGCGGGCGACGGCGGTTCCCTTGCAGGGAAAGCCGAGGGGGCTCGAACCAGACTTGTGTGAGATGGACACCGTTTACTCCCCCTCGAAGGTCCCTGGATGAACCCTGGCCCAACGGAACCAGAATCGCGCGCTTGCACAACCTAATGGCTATCACTATTGTTACGCGTCAGCTCAAATATTTCAAGCACAAGCCATGCTGGTCGGCATTACGGCGGCGGTCGACGAGATGATGGGGGCGATGGAAGGGTAGTTTCTACCTGGGCTCGCCAGGCTCCAGCCTGGAGCTTTTTCGCGACGAGACAGAGCCTCGATACATCGCAGCCGCCGGCCGGAGCCTGGCGCTACTCAGTTCGCCGCTTTCCGCGCTTCGTCGGCCGGCAACTCCGGCGGCGGCGGTCCGAGATGCCGTTCCAGTTCGGTGATCATTCCGGCCAGACTCTCCGCCACGGTTTCGAGTGCCAGGCAGAGGCGGTCTTCTTCCTCCGTCACCTCCGAGACGCGGCGCGTCGAGGCGAGCCCCAGGAATGCCTGCTGCGTATGCCAGAGGTCGTCGACCCCGGCACGCGAACCCGCTTTGAGCCACGACTCGCCGAACCCCGGCCCCTCTTCCAGCTCCAGTGCCTCTTCGGCGATCTTTTCGCACGCGTCTTGAACGCTTCGGCGCAGCCCCGGCCGGGTGAAATGGACCAAGACCGATTCGCGAAACGGCGCAAGCTCCGCCCAGCGGCGTTTGAAAAGGCCGATCACCGGGTTTGTGCCCGTTTCATCGACGCGCCTCGGCAAACCGGTGGCGGACTAGGCGGGGTCTTAAGAGAGCGGGAGGCGCAGTCCATGCCGGAGGGTAGAAGCAAAGATTCAGCTTTCACGTTACCCTGCCGTCGGTTGAAACACAGTTCTCGGTTCCGGTAACTTTTGTGGGCTTGCCCTGGCGGGCCGCGTCGCATTTCCTGGCGGAGGGGGCTCGGAGAGAGCCTCTAGGCGAAGTTCGCAAAAAGACAAAACCAGGTTGCTGATCGGTGCGGCCGGTTCGCGGCGCGATCTCTTCGTTGTCACAAAAAACGGCGCAGCGGCAACAGATGTATGAAAGACCCAAGGAGATTCTTCGATGCCCAAGGTGGACGTGCCGCCCAACAACCTCGCGCTGCAGCTGTTGCGCATCGCGAGGCGCATGACTCAAGGGGAGGTTGGCGACCTGACCGGCAATCCGAGCCAGGTCAAGGAGGCCGAAAACGGCCGGAGGACCCTTCAGCGTGCCGAGCTGGAAGAATACGCCGGCTCGATGGAGGCGCCGGCCGGGGCGGTGTCCGTTGCCGTGGGATTCGCGGAAGCGGTGATGCCGCAGGCCGACCTGGCGACGCACCCTTGGGAAGCGACGCCGGAGGATCGCTTGATGGCCGAGCGCGCGGTCCTCGAAACCGGTGTCACCGTGCGCCGGGTGTTTCTCAACCAGGGGCGGGCGAAGCGTTACGCGGCGGACCGAGCGGAGGCTGGACGCCTCTGGGCCGTGCTCGCGCCGCAAAGGCCCGAGCGTCGCCGGTTGATGGCCCGGGCCAAGGCCTTCCACACCTGGGGCGTGATCGAACGCCTCTGCATCGAAAGCCTGAAAGAGGCACCGCGCGATCCCGAGGCCGCCCGCTCGCTCGCCGAGTTGGCGGTCGAGGTGGCCCGGCGGCTGTCGCCGCTTCCGGGGTTCAGCGATCGACTGGAGGGGTACGCCCAGGCGCATCTTGGCAATGCGCTGCGAGTCAAGACCGACTTCAACGAGGCGGAACGCATCTTCGCCCTCGTCGCCAAACTTTGGATCGATCCCCTGCCGGGCGAGGCCTGCCCGCTTGAAGCGTGGGTGGTCCCAAATCTCGAAGCCTCTTTACGCCGGGATCAGCGCCTCTTTCCCCAGGCGCTTGCCCGGGTGGAGCACGCTTTCGCCCTCGCGGTCGACGACGCTACCCGCGGGCGAATTCTCCTATTGAAGGCGGATGTCCTTGAACATTCGGGTAGGCCGGAAGAAGCGGTTTCCTCGCTCCGTGACGCTCTCCAGTTCGGTACCGGCAGCCAGGAGCCGCGGTTCCTGTTCGGTGTGCTCTTCAATCTGGCGGTCAACCTCCTCCATCTTGGATACGACTCAGATGCAGCGCCGCTGATTGCCGAGGTACGGGCTCTTGCGCTTGAACAGCGGAACGAAATCGATCTGATCCGCGTCCTTTGGCTTTCCGGCCGTCTTGCCGCCGCGCAGGGGAATCGGGCAGAGGCGCTGATCTCGATCGATGACGCGGCATGTCGCTTCGCCGAGCAGGATCTCGATAATGACGCAGCACTGGCGGTGCTCGACCTCGCGGGGCTTCTCTTGGAAGGCGGCAACGCGAAGGAAGCCGCCCGGCGGGTTGCCGAGGTGCGACCAGTTTTCCACGTGCGAAACATACACCGCGAGGAGTTGGCGAGCCTGGCCCTGTTTCTCCGCGCCGTCGAAGCCGAAGTCGCGACCGCCGCATTGGCACGCGCGGCGGCCGAGGCCTGGAGGTTGTTCGGTGATTCGGTTCACCGGGTCGTCCCGGCAGGCGCAGACTGAAAATGCGCTACTGCCCGCAGCGACCGTTTGGATCAATGCTGCAGCCCCCTTCGCTGAGGATAGGTGGCGGGGCGCTCGACGCGCCACAGCGGCCATCTGGGTCAATGCTGCAACCCACTTCGCTGAGGATCGGGTCGGGCCGAGCGCCCGCCGCGCCGCAGCCGCCGAAGGGATCAACGCTGCAGCCGACCTCCGCCCAGAGGGCCGAAAGAAACGACCAGCCGCGGGAGAACAGGTCGGGGAAAGATCGATCGAGCTGGAGAGCGCCGGCCGGGGTGGCGAAGAGCGTGAGGAGGATCGGCAGGGCAAGGAAAAAGGCGGGGTGACGCATCCGGTGGGGCATGGTGGGCTCCTGGTCGGCCCGGGAACCTCCGGCCGGGATGGCCGGCGGCCCGGGGCGAAGGGTGTTCTGGGGGCTCCCAAATATTTGGGGTTCTTTTTTATCTCGGGGGGATCATGGAACGGAAACGGGATGAAGCGCGAGACGGTGGCGAAGTTGTCGGAACGGAAGCACTTGACGAAGGCGGAAGGGACGGCCCCGGCGCCGGGGCTTCTCGGGATTCCGAGTTCTCGGCGCTCCTCGTCCGCTACTTCGATGCGACGGTCGGCCCAAGACACGACCAGTTTGCGGCGCTCGTGGCCATCAGCCCGGCCCAGCTCAGCCGCTATCGCTATGGCCACGCGGTTCCTCAGCAGGCCACGAAGAGTCGCTTCGCTGAAAAGGTGGGAATCTCTCTCGAATGGTTTGAAGCGATGACCGCCGACGTCTTGTGCATGCGCGGCAGAAGCGGCGACCCGGCGGATGGCCAATCCGCCAAAGCCCTGGCCGAGACGCTCACCCGCCGGCTCGTGGGCCAGCTCGCCCCGCGGCTCGCGGCCCTGCGAAGCATGGCGTCCCCTGCCGTTCCGCCTCCCCCTTCCCTCGAACGCGCGGCGGCGGACCGAACGGAGGCCGCCGACCGCTGGGCCGAGATCGAACCGCTCACCGCGGCCGAGCGCTCTTTCATGGTTCCGGAGATTCCGGCGTTCTACTCCTGGGTGTTCGTCGAGCTGCTCTGCGCCAAGAGCGCCGAGGCGGCGGTAGCGCCAGCCGATGCGGTCGCTCTCGCCCGGCTCGCCGTCAAGCTGGCCCGCCGGGTCCAAGCAAGCCAGGGTTTCCGCGACCGCCTGATGGGCTATGCGCTGCTCCACATGGCGAAAGCACTTCGGGCGGCAAACGACCTCTCCCGCGCCCGAGAGGCCCGCGCGCGGGGGATGCGGCTATTCGAGGCGGGCCGGGCCGAGGATCCGGGCCTGCTCGACGAGACGACCGTCGAGGGGCTCGCGGCTTCGTAACTCCCTCGAAAGGCTGGCGCCAGAGATGCCCAGCGGCCACGCGACCGATGTAGGACAAGGCCTGAGGCGACAAAGTTCGGCGGACCGATCACCGGGCCGAGTGGCCGCGAGCGGTCAACGCTCCCTCAGCTTTTCGGCGCGGGCTTCGCCCGCGTGCGGCGGCCCCGGTCTTCCGAGCGGACACCGAACGTTTCGAGGACCGGGTTGTCGAACCCCAATTGGCCACGGGCGACCGAAGCGAGACGCCGCATGGCCCGGCGGGCTTCCTGATCTCGTGGCGTCCGGAGGCCTACAAACTGCCGCGGGTGGCCGATCCAATCCACTGCACTGGAACGAGATCCTCGGCTTTCGCAAACTCCGGGTCGCCGGTGACGACCTTGCCTTCGACTTCCAGCGCCAAGGCGACCGCGAACGCATCGGCGTAGGATAAGGCTCTCCGGGCTTTGACGTGCGCCGCCGCGAAGGTGCGAGAGCGATCCGCTCCCGCCACGCGGAGGGGTAGCTGATCGACGATGGCGATGGCCCTTTGGGCCGCCTGCAGACCCTGCTCTCTCTCGGTGATGTACACCAGCTCGCCGAAGTTGACGATCGACAACCAGCCTTCGGCGGTCGTCTCGCAAGCCTTGAGAATCGCCTGAACCTCCGTGGCCCCGGCCTCGTTCTCTAGGTAGGCCAGAAGGGCGAAGGAGTCGAGGACGTAGCGCTCAACGACTCTCACGCGCCCTTTCGCGGCGGCGCTCCTCAAGCAGCGCTTGGGTCAGCGACGTTTTCCCCGCCAGCGCGCCCCGGGCCTCTCGGATCGGATCGTCGAGGTCCGGCACCAGCCCGAGGGTTCCACCGTAATCCACGATCTGGATCTGACCGCCGGGCTCGATGTGGTACTTGCGCCGCAGCTCCGCCGGAATCACGATCCAGCCCTTGGCGGAGACGGTGGCGGTGCTCCCAGTAGATTCATCTGATGTTATACCCATGGTGGCCGAAGTATAACGCGGGTTCGCGCATTTCTGCATTGGACATGCGGCGCGGTGGCCGTCGCCAAGGCCAAGAAGGAAGATGTCCCCGCGCACATTCTCAAGCAGCTGCTGGAGGCATTCCAAGATGAATAGGAAGCTCACAGGAAAGGCGCTGGCCAAATTCGAGGCGGAGCGCGAGGTCTGGCAGGAAGTCCTGGACGGGGTCCGAGAGATCAAGGCTGGTGGTGGCAAGCACACGAAAGTGAGAACTGAGTCCCAGGTGGTTCTCGTTCGTCTCAAAAGCGGGCTTTCCCAGGCGGAGTTTGCAGCAGCTCTCGGGGTCTCAAAGCGCACGCTGGAGCAATGGGAGCAGGGCCGGCGAGCGCGTTCCGGGGCGGCGCTGACGCTCTTGAACATCGTCGACCGCCATCCTGAAGTGCTTCTGGAGGTTGCGGCCTGAACGGAGACGCCCCGACGAAAGTGGACCCGGTTGGCCTGTGGAGACCGACTGGGTCGTTTCTAAGAACGAACGACCGACCCGCTCCCCGGCTACACCCCAATCGCCCCGCGAATCTCCGTCGCGATCTCACCCGCGAGTGCGGTGATCTCGGCCTGGTCCGCGCCTTCGATCATGATCCGGGCGAGGGGCTCGGTGCCGCTGTAGCGCAGGACGAGTCGGCCGTCGTCTCCCAGCCTTTGTTCGACGCGGGCGGCGGCGGCGGCGACTCCGGGTAGGTCGGCGAAGGATTTCTTCTCGCGCACCGGGATGTTGCTGAGGATCTGGGGATAGCGGCGAAAGCCGGCGAGCATTTGGGAGAGCGGCTCGCCGGATCGGGCTCTCAGCGCGGCCATATGGAGGGCGGTGAGCAGGCCATCTCCCGTGCTCGCTTCTTTCAGGTAGACGATGTGGCCCGACTGCTCGCCGCCGAGGACGATCCCTTCGGCTTTCATCGTGGCGACCACCTGGCGGTCGCCGACGTCACAGCGGACGACGCCGATGTCTTCGCGCGCGAGGGCTCGCACCAGGCCGAGGTTGCTCATTGAGGTGGCGACGATCTTTCGGTGCGGCAGTTCGCCTTTGGCTGCGAGGTCGCGCGCCCAGAGGTAGAGGATCGCATCGCCGTCGCGCACCTCGCCGCGCTCGTCGACCAGGATGCAGCGGTCGGCGTCGCCGTCGAACGCCAGCCCCAGGTCGGCGCCGGCCGCCAGGACCCTCGCTGCCACAACCTCCGGATGGGTCGAGCCGCAGCCGGCGTTGATGTTCGTGCCGTTGGGCCGCTCGTTGATCACCTGGATCGTGGCGCCCAGGCCCTCGAACAAGGAGGCCCCGTAATCGGACGCCGCGCCGTTGCCGCAGTCGATCGCGAGCTTCAAGCCGATGAGCGGCTTGGCTCCCGGAAGCTTGGTGAAGAGGGCCCAGAAATACTCCAGAGACAGTGCCTTATGGCGCTTCAGATCGGTTGCGGCTTTCGGGGCAAACGCTGGAACCTCGCGAATCGCCAGCAATTCCGATTCGAGCTCGGCCTCCGCCTCTTCCGTCCATTTGAAGCCCTCGCCGTCGATCAGCTTGACGCCGTTGTCGGGCACCGGGTTGTGACTGGCCGAGACCGCGATGCCGCAGGCCGCGCTGTGTCGGCGAACCAGGTACGCGATGCCGGGCGTTGGCATGTTCTCCTCGTAGCGAACCTCGACGCCTTCCGGGACGAGCCCGGCCACGAGCCAGGCGCAGATCTCCGGCGTGCTCTTTCGGGTGTCGCCGCTGAGGATGACGATCGGCGCGGCGCCGTCGGCCTGGGCGGCGTGGAGCCTTGCTCCGAGAGCGTGTGCCAGCGCGGAGATCGTCCGGTGATCGAGCGGCGGGGTGCCGAACGGCGCGCGGATGCCGTCGGTGCCGAACAGGCGGGAGGAGGGGCTCATCGTTTTTTCTTCTTCGCCTTTCGGGGGATTTCGGGTTCGGGCTCGGGGGTGAGGATCGGCACTTTGACCGTCACTTTCGAGGGCTGCACGACCTGGATCAGCGGATCGGGCGAGATGACGCTCACCTCCTCCTCGAACGTCTCCCCGTGGCCTTCGAGCGAGATCTGCTGCGCAGGCAGCGAGAGTAGCCGGGAGAGCCGCTTCTCGGGTCCCGAGACCAGCACCTGGTTGGGGAACACCTCCGCCTCGCCAAGCTTCGTCCCTAGGACGGGCTTCCCCTTGAGCCGCGGCTCGACCAACACCCGCTGGGTCACTTCGCGGTCGAGCTCGACCTGGATCGCGTTCGGCTCGATCGCCACCAGCTCCAAGTCCTCGGGCATCAAGAGATTGTCGGCACCCAGCTGGACGGTTACGGTCTCGGGACCCGTAGGGGCGAGCTCGATCTGCACGTCCACCATGTAGGGGTTCAGCCCGCGGATCGCCTTGCGGTTGCCGCGCAGACGGACCAGGACGTTCTGCACCTGGTTGAGCACCAGATAGCCGCGCGGCAGATTGTAGGAGACGCCCGCCTCCACCAGCTTTTCGGTCGTCTCCTCCCGTTCTTCGAGCGAGACGCGGCTCCAGATGCCGATCGCGATCGTCAGCGCAAGCACGCGCAGGCCCCAGATTCGGCGCCGGTCGCTCATGCGCCTCCCGACTGCGGATAGAGATCGGTGATCAGGTATTTGAACAGCGTGTTGCGCAGGCCCTTGCCGTCCAGGTTGCGGATGATCTCGCCGTCGATCACCACCGAGATCACCCCGGTCTCTTCGGACACCACCACGGCGAGCGAATCGGTCTCTTCGGTGAGGCCCAGCGCCGCCCGGTGGCGGGTACCAAACTCTGCCGACAGCTCGGGGTTCGCCGAGAGCGGCAGAAAGCAAGCCGCAGCGGCGATCCGATCGTCCTGAACGATCACCGCGCCGTCGTGGAGAGGGGTGTCGGGGGTGAAGATGTTGATCAGCAGGCCGTAGGAGAGCGCGGCATCGAGGCGCACGCCGTTCTCGATGAAATTGCGCAGCCCTTGGAGCCGCTCGATGATGATCAGCGCGCCGATCCGGCGCGACGAAAGGGTGGTCGCGGCGAGCACCACCTCGTTGAACGTCGAGGCGGCTTTCTGCTGGCGCGCGAGCCCCCAGAGCGGATTGCGGCCGAAGTTCGCGAGCGCGCGCCGGATCTCCTGCTGGAACAGGACGATGATCGCGAACGGCAGGACCAGCAACAGGCTTTCGAGCAGGGTTTGCAGCGTGGGCAGGTCGGCGAGCCGGGCGGCGTAATAGACCACGCCGACGAACACCAAGCCGAGCAGCATCTGGACCGCGCGGGTGCCGCGGATCAGCAGCAGCAGGTTGTAGATCACCACGGCGACCGCGAGGATGTCGACCGGATCGCGCCAGGTGAGCATCTCGACGAAACGGGTCCAGCTCATGCGCGCGCCTCGCGGATCGCGGCCCAGACGTCGAGAAACTGCACGGTCGCCGCGACATCGTGGACGCGCAGGATTGCGGCGCCGAGCAGGGCGCCCCAACCGGCGGCGGCGAGGCTGCCGCCGAGACGTTCGCCCGGCCCGACCGCTCCGGCAACGCGGTTTCCCGGCCGCGCGCCGGCCTGGGCGAGAAAGCTCTTGCGGCTCGCGCCGAGCAGGATCGGGCGGCCGAGGGAGGCGAGGGCGTCGAGCCGGCCGATCAGCTCCAGGTTGTGCCGTTGCCCTTTGCCGAAGCCGATGCCGGGGTCGACGATCGTCCGCTCGCGCGCTACCCCCAAGGCTTCGGCTCGGGCCAGCGCCGACCGAAGCTCCGCGGCCACCTCGGCGGCGGCGTCGTCGAACCGGATGCCGGTCTGCATGGTCGAAAGTTCGCCCCGGCTGTGCATCAGGACCACCGGGCAGCCGGATGCCGCCGGCTCGGCGAGTGCTTTGGCGAGGTCGGGATCGGCCAAGGCCGGCACGTCGTTGATCAGGTCCGCTCCGGCCGACATCGCCGCGCGCGCCACGGCACCTTTTCGGGTATCGACCGAGAGGGGGGCGTCGGTCGCCGCTCGGAGTTCTTCGAGCACCGGCAGCAGGCGGTCGATCTCCTCCTCGGCCGAGAGCGTGCGCGCCCCCTCGCCGTAGACCCCGCCGCCCGGCCGGGTCGACTCTGCGCCCAGGTCGAGCAAGTCGGCCCCTTGGTCGAGCAGCGCCAGGGCGGCCGCGACCGCTCGATGCGGATCTTGCGCGTCGAAGTGGCTGCCGCCGTCGCTGAACGAATCGGGGGTGAGATTGACGATCCCCATCACCTTCGGCCGGCCGGACAGATCGAGCCGGCGTCCGCGCGGAAGTCGCAGGGAAGAGGGGCGGGGAGGGGCTTCGGGGGGGGCAATCGTCATGAGCGGACGAGCAACGTTTGAGTTCCAGTGTACCGCTTGGCGCGCCCGGCGGAGCCCGGAGGCTCCGCCGTAGATTCTCCATCGAAAAGGAAAGTCGACGCCGCTAGGCCGTGGCCAGATCTCCGGGCAGGCCGCCGGGTCCGCCGATCGTAATCGGGGTTTCCGGCCGCGGCGCCGCCGTGGGCGGAGTGGGGTTCTGCTCCTCGCGTACGTCGGGCACCTGCGGCGACAGGTCGCGCCCGGTCATCTCGCGGACGATCGCGTAGACCTCGCTGCCGTCGAGCGATTCGCGCTCCAAGAGCTGGTCGGCAATTCGTTCGAGCACCACGCGTTGTTCGATCAGGATCGCCTTGGCCCGTTCGTACGCCGAATTGACGATCGCGGAGACCTGCCGATCGATCTTCTCCGCCGTATCCTGGCTGTAATCGGCCAGGTGCGAGAAGTCGCGGCCGAGGAACACCGGCTCATCCGGCGCGCCGAAGGCGAGCGGCCCCAGCTCCGACATGCCCCATTCGCAGACCATCCGCCGCGCCATGTCGGTCGCGCGCTCGATGTCGTTGCCGGCGCCGGTCGTAATGTCGTCCTGGGTCAGCTCCTCGGCCGCCCGGCCGCCCATCAGGATCGCGATCTGCGCTTCGACGTAGGTCTTCCGATAGGTGTACTTGTCCTCCGACGGAAGCTGCATCGTGAGGCCGAGCGCCCGGCCGCGCGGGATGATCGTCACCTTGTGCAGAGGGTCCGAGCCGATGGTGAAGATCGCCACCAGAGCGTGCCCGGTCTCGTGGTACGCGGTCAGCTTCTTCTCGGCGTCGGTCAAGACCATGGACTTCCTCTCGACACCCATCAGGACCTTGTCCTTGGCGTACTCGAAGTCGTCCATCGAGACCTTCTTCTTGTTGCGCCGGGCGGCGATCAACGCCGCTTCGTTCACCAGGTTCGACAAGTCGGCTCCCGCGAGGCCCGGGGTGCCGCGCGCGATGTTGGACAGGTTGACCGAATCGTCGAGCGGGATGGTCTTGGTGTGGACCTTGAGGATGCCGAGCCGGCCCGAAAGATCGGGGCGGTCGACCATCACCCGGCGATCGAACCGGCCCGGGCGCAGGAGCGCCGGGTCGAGCACGTCCGGCCGGTTGGTCGCGGCGATCAGGATCACCCCTTCGTTCGATTCGAAGCCGTCCATCTCGACCAGCAGCTGGTTGAGCGTCTGCTCGCGTTCGTCGTGACCGCCGCCGAGCCCCGCGCCCCGGTGCCGGCCGACCGCGTCGATTTCGTCGATGAACACGATGCAGGGGGCGTTCTTCTTGCCCTGCTCGAACAGATCGCGGACGCGCGAGGCGCCGACGCCGACGAACATCTCGACGAAATCGGAACCCGAGATCGAGAAGAACGGCACGTTCGCCTCGCCCGCGATCGCCCGGGCGAGGAGGGTTTTGCCGGTTCCCGGAGGACCCATCAGGAGGACGCCCTTGGGGATGCGGCCGCCGAGCTTCTGGAACTTCTGCGGCTCTTTCAAGAACTCGACGATTTCCTGCAGCTCCTCTTTCGCCTCCTCGATGCCCGCGACGTCTTTAAACGTCACCTTCTTGCCCGCGGTGTTCAGCAGCTTGGCCTTGCTCTTGCCGAACGACATCGCCTTGTTGCCGCCGGACTGCATCTGGCGCATGAAGAAGATCCAGAACGCGACGATCAGGATCAGCGGCGCCCAACCGAGCAGAATCGAGATGATCGGATTCTCCTTGGTCTCCTCGGCCTTGATCACCACGTGCGAGCCCTCGAGTTCCTTGACGAACGCGGTGTCGGACTTGAACGGCAGGCTGGTGTTGAACTCCGTCCCTTCGGCCCACACCCCCCCGCCCTTGAGCTTGCCGGAGAGGCGGCTGTTGTCCTTGATCGTGACCTCGGTCACCAGCCCGCGGGCGAGCGCCGAGCGGAGCTCGCTGAAGTCGAGATCCTTGTGGGCCGGCTTGCCGGCGTTGAAGGCGTTCCAGAGCAGAATCACGACGACGAAGATCGCCATCCAGAGCAGGAGAGTCTTGAGCGTTGAATTCAAAGTTCGGCTACCTCATGGGCGAGCGCAGAGAGCTCGCGTTCCATCGGAGTAACGGCGCCCTGCGCCTGGGGATTCCCGGTGGCGGCGTGGCGACCGGTCGAGAGCGTCGGTTCAATAGGGCGGGACAACGGTTCGATCTCGGCGATCCATATCGGCCAAATCGGGTCCTCTGGGCCGCGCACGCGGAATCGGTCGTCAATCGCGACACCCGGCACCCAGGCGATCTTCCCCCCGACGCAAAGGAGCGGCAGGAAATCGCGGCGGGTACGGTCGATATGACGATCGATCAAGAGCTCTTTCAATTTGCGGGTCCCCGGTGCGCCCAGAGGGCGGAGTCGGTCGCCCGGTCTTCGGCTGCGAATTTCAACCTTCGCCTCGGCGGCGAGCGGAAGTACCAAACCGGCGCGCTCGGTTTCTCCAAGCAACATCCAGGCCGCGAACTCGCCTCGGCGCAGGGTCACCGCCACGCCGGCTTCCGGTACTTCTATACGTCCCGGAGCCAAAAAAGTATACGTGAAACCAGAGATTTCGGACGGATCGGCCGATTCGGCCGGCCGAAGGGTCTCGATCCAGAGCCGATCGATGCCGATCCGCCAGCGCCGACGGCGGCCGAGTGCCGCTCCGGCCCGCTGTTTTCCACTCGAATCGGCGAGTTGCCGGGCGACTTCCGCGATGGCCTTGCGGCTCGGCGGCAGCGGCAGTCCGGAAGCCCGGTGGAGGGCCCCAAGGGCGAAGGCAAGCAGCTCGGGAGGCAGACCGCGGAGAGCTTCGCGATCGAGAGATGGCGTCGCGGCTTGGAGGCCGGGGAAGATTTCCGCCAACAAAGAGGAGATCCGGCCGGAGGCCCCGGCGGCCCGATCGGCGAGCCGGGAGAGCCGTACCGGAAGATCGGGCAGGCCCTCGAATTCGCTGAGCGCGGGGAGCAACCGGTGGCGAATGCGATTGCGCAGAGCGCCCAGCTCGCGGTTCGAGGGGTCCTCGGCCGGCACGATTGCGAGGGATCGAACGTAGGCGGCCAGCTCCGTCTTCGGCAGCCCCAGCAGCGGGCGGACCTTGACGCCATGAACCGGGCGCATCGCCGCCAATCCGAAAAGCCCAGAGCCGAGCAGCAGGCGCAACAGCACGGTCTCCGCCTGATCGTCGCGATGATGGGCGAGGGCGATCCAGGCCGCGCCGCAGGCCGTGCGCGCACGTTCGAGGAACTCGTAGCGGATGCGCCGCGCCGCGCTTTCCCAGCTCTCGCTCGGAAGGCTTAGCGCAGCGACGTCGCGGCGCTCGGCCAGGAACGGCACGCCCAGGCGTTCGGCGATGGATCCGGCGCGGCGCGCTCGCTCCGCGGAGCCGGCGTCCCCCCGGTGGCCCGCGTGATCGAGGTGGGCGGCAAAGAGCTGCGAGACCGGCGACGAGCCTTGGTCCCTTAGGGCGGCCAAGCCGGCCAGCAGCGCGGTCGAATCGACGCCGCCGGAAAAGGCGACCAGCAGGGGAGAGGGCGTGGCAATCTCCGGGCGGGCAAAAAAACTCCGGAGGGTCGCGAGTAGATTCATCCGTTAGGTACAGGATGGTGGCGGTGAAGGGACTTGAACCCCCGACACAGCGGATATGAGCCGCTTGCTCTGACCAACTGAGCTACACCGCCGAAAAGCGAGGGGGATACCCCTGGAGAGAAGATTATACCGAGATGGCCCCGAGGGCGCCAGGATGGGGCTCAAAAACGCCGCCCCCCGAGCGGGCAGGTACGCTCTGCCGGCCCGGGGGCTGATCTCCAGCTGAAATGCCTTAGCGCAACGACTCTTGACAGCTGCGGAACTGGCCGAAGAAATCGCGCATCGAGGTGGAGAGCATCTGGTCGTTCAGACGGTAAATAACGTTTTGTCCGTGACGCTGATCTAAAACGAGATCCGCTTCCTTGAGCACCGAAAGATGCCGCGAGATTGTGGGCTGGGAGAGGTTGAAATTACCGACGATCTCGCCGACCGTCCTCTGGTTGGTCTCCAGAAGGCGGAGGATCTCTTGACGGGTGCCGTCCGAGAGAGCCTTGAACACTTTGGTGAGATGTCGCTCTTCACGCCCGAAACTTACGCTGCGGTCAATGATCGCCATCGCACAGCCTCCTTGTAGGGCAGGGTCACGACCGACCCATGCATCCCGTTGTTGCCAGAAGTGTAGACAGGCGGGATTGGCGGTGACTTGGAATTGCGCGCATCCAGAGCTAGGTATCTGCTCTCTTTGTGGGCATAAAGGTGCAAACTTCTCTATAACTAGAAGTTCAGTCTGCGAGCTGCTGGAATTGCGGCAGGGGGGTGGGGCTCCGAAATGTCCGCTCGGAGCCCCCAAATTGGAGGTCAGGCGTGGGCGTGGTCGAATTTACCGCCGACCGCCGCCCAGTTGATGACGTTCCACCAGGCGGAGAGGTAGTCCGGGCGCCGGTTCTGGTACTTGAGGTAGTAGGCGTGCTCCCAGACGTCGACGCCGAGCAGGGGAGTCTTGCTTTCCATCAACGGGCTGTCCTGGTTCGGCCGGGCGACCACTTCCAGTTTGCCGCCGGAGGCGACCAGCCAGCCCCAGCCGGAGCCGAACTGGTTGGCGGCGGCGTTGGTCAGCTTCTCCTGGAAGGCGGCGAAGCTGCCGAAATCGCGGTCGATCGCCTCGGCGAGCTTGCCCGAGGGGGCGCCCCCCGCGTGCGGTCCCATGATTTCCCAGAACAGCGTGTGGTTGGAGTGACCGCCGCCATGGTTCTTGACCGCGCCGCGGACGCTCTCGGGCAACGAGTCGATGCCGCGCAGGAGATCTTCGACCGACTTGGCCTGAAGGTCCGCGTGACCCTCAAGGGCGGCGTTCAGCTTCGCCACGTAGGCGGCGTGGTGCTTGTCGTGGTGGATTTCCATCGTTTTCGCGTCGATATGAGGCTCCAACGCGTCGAAGGCGTAGGGAAGATTGGGCAGTGTGTGCATGAGGAGGTCTCCTTTCAGGAGTTTCGAGAGGGGTCAGAATACAGAAACGCCCCGGCGCCCGAGGAGAATTCCAAGGGCGGGCCGGGGCGCGGCAAGGTCGATACGCCAGGCTAGCGCATTTTCTCTTCGACGAACTCGACGTGCTTGCGGATCTTCGGATCGTACTTCTTGAGCCGCAGCTTTTCGGTCGAGAGCTTCTTGTTCTTGGTCGTCGTGTAGAAGACGCCGGTACCGGCGGAAGAAACCAACTTGATCTTGTCGCGCATCGGTCGTGCAACCTCCGGAAGTGCTGTCTCGTTCGAGCCGCTGCGGGGAGGCGGCCCGAAAGATTTTGGATCGATTGGCGGGGCCGACGGGGCTCGAACCCGCGACCTCCGGCGTGACAGGCCGGCATTCTAACCAACTGAACTACGACCCCGCATGGGTCTCGAAATCGAAAGAGAGGTTGGCTCCGTGGTGGGAGGTGAGGGATTTGAACCCGCGACCCCCTGCTTGTAAGGCAGGTGCTCTAACCCCTGAGCTAACCTCCCTCCTTCGAGGGGCGGGATCGTACGTGAGGGCTCGGGGGAAGTCAACGGGAATCGCCGCCGGTCAGTGGATTCGTTTGCCACCACGCTACTTCGGGCGCCATCGGCAGCCCCCAGTCGCTGCGGGGCAAACGAAACCCCTGCCCGGCGCCGCCTACCCCACCAGAGTCGGCAACGGCCGCCGCCGGATCGGCTGGCCGGCCACCGCGGTGCGGTTGCGGCCGGTTTCTTTGGCCACGTACATAGCGGTGTCGGCGAGGCGGAGGAGAGTGCTTTTGGCGTCTTCGAACGACAGGTCTTCGGGGACGTGGGCGCGGATCGTCGCCACTCCCACCGAGCAGGTGAGGCCGCGCAGGTGGAGAGCCTCCTGCTGGATCTCGCCGGGCTGATCGCAAAAGGTGGTGGCGAGGATCTCGGCGCGGACTTCTTCCGCGACGTCGATCGCGGCGGCGAGGTCCTGGCCGGGGAGGATCAGCACGAACTCGTCGCCGCCGTAGCGGGCCGCGACACCGCCCACCGCGGCGGTCCGGCGGCGGAGGATGCGGCCGACCTCGCGCAGGACCTGGCTGCCGGCCAGGTGGCCGTGCGAGTCGTTCACCCGTTTGAAGAAGTCGAGGTCCAAAAACAGCGTCGCCAGGTCGTCGCCCGATTCCTGACAGAGGCGGACCTGGTCGGCGATCGCGACGTGGAGGTAGCGGTCGTTGTAGAGGCCGGTCAGGTTGTCGCGCTTGGCGATCTCTTGGGCCTGGCGGCCGTCGAGCACGTTCTGGATCGAGATCGAGATGTAGCCGGCGAAAACCTCCAGGAGGTTCTTGTCCAAGTCGGAAAAGACCGAGCGGTTCTTCCGGTTGATCAATTCGAGCACGCCGCAGACCTCGTGCTCGATGCGGATCGGCACCGCGATCAGCGACTGGGTCTGGTATTTCGTGTGGGCGTCGACGTCGCTGAAGAAGAACGGATCGTTCGACGCCTCGGCGGTCGTGTAGACCTCGCCGGAAAGATAGACGTGGCCGGCGATGCTCGAAGCGGCGGGGATCGCGCGGCCGACCAGCAGCTCGGACTTTTCGCCGAACGCGACGATGAAGGTCAGCTTGTTGCTCTCCCGGTCGGTCTGCTTGGCCGACGGGTCGTCGAGCAGGATCGAACCGGACTCGGAGGGAACGAAGCCGTTGGCCCGGCGCAGGATCTCCGCCAGGTTCTCGACCAGCGACAGCTCCAGAGGAAACTGCCGGCCGGCGCGCCGACGTTCGAGGAAACGTTCGAGCTTGTACGGTTCGAGGCTATGGCAGACCGCGCCGCGCAGGCTCGCCTCCCGTCGGGGCGTCACGCGGCGCACCTCCGGAGGTTCCGGCAGGGAGCGACAGCTCTGGTGGTTGTAGCCATGGTCGGGAGGTCGTCCCTCGATCGACTCGGAAACCCGGTTGTTTGAGCACCGAAGATAGCAGATGACCTCGCGGACGTGACAGGCCGCCGGCCAGGCGCAGGGAGCGTTCGACGATCTCGTCGCGCAACGCTTCGGCGCTCGAAAGCTGCGGCGCGGTGCGCAAGAAGTGGAGGTCTTCGGCGATCCGGCCGAGCTCCTGACTGAACACCGGCGCCAGGCCCCGCTGTTGCGCGGCCCATTGCCAACCGGAGCCGGGGAGGGGGCCGTCGAGCTGCCAGCGGGCGGCCAGCAGGTGGCCCCAGGCCGATTCGAGCAGCGCCGCGGTGCGGCGGGGACGCTGCTCGGCGAGAGCTGCCGATACCTCGGCTTGGAAGCGGCGCAGAGATTCGTCGCTCCGCGGCCCGGAGCGCTTTGCCCAGGCGAGGCCGGAGATCAGGGCGAGCAGGCCGGTCCCGCCGAGCAGCCAGGCAAAGGCGCCCGGGGCGGCGAGCGCACTCTTGGCCGAGTCGAGCGCCGAGCGCCGGACCTCCCCGTTGCCGCGTCCGGCTCCGGCCGCGGTGGGCCGCGCCGACCGGCCCGGGCGGGGAGCACCCGCCGCGGCGACGACCGGCGCCGGAGCACGCGCTTCGAGCGCCAGCGGCGGGCTTTCCGCCCGCTCAAACGCCGCGTCGGTCGGATCGAAATAGGGCACCGCGGGCGGGGCCACGTGGAAGGTGCCGGCGCGATCTGGAATCACCACGTAGGTCCAGGTGCGCAGGCTCGTGCCGTTCGAGCGATCCGCGCCCCCCTCATGCGGCGGCAGGGAGTGCAGCCCCGGTGGCAAGGCGAGATGCGGGGCCGGCAGCCCCTGGAGATTGCCGCTTCCCGCGAGGCGGACCTGCAGGGTCGCGGCTTCGCCGACGCGCAGGACGTGCGGTTCGAGCGTGGCCGAGAGGGCCAGCGGTCCTACCGCCCCCTGATAGCCGGCCGGACCTTCGGGCAGCGGACGGACGTCGAGCGAGAGCGGCGCAGTCGACAGGTCGGACGCCATCGGCCGCGCGAACGAGGGCGAAAAGAAGCTCTGCGGCAGCCCTTGCGGCACCTGCATCGTGGCGATCTGGAAGCGCACCGGCTCGAAGACGTGGACGCCGGAGCGGAGCGGAAAAAGGACCCGGCGCAACAGCGGCACCCTGCCGTAGCGGACCTCGCCGAGCGCCACGATCTCGGTCGGCAACCGCTCGGGCAGCGGGATCTCGCGTGCCCAGAAGCCGCGCAGCTCGGGGGTCGAAAGCGGATTGACCGCAGAGACCTCGATCCGCGAGTAGAGGTAGATCGTGTAGAGCACCTGCTGGTTGACGAACGGATGGTCGTTGGACACCTCGGCGCGAACGAAAGCGAGCGGCGGCTCGTTCGGACCGGGGGACCGAGGTGCCGCCGGGCGTTGCCAAGGCATCGGGCCGAACAGCCGCTCGAACGGATCTTCCGCGCCGAACGGCTCCTCCTCGGCCTCGTTCTGACCAGTAGGTTCCTGCTGCACCTGGATCGACTGGGTGGGCATCGCGACCACCCGGCCGCCCAGCTCGACGTGGATCGAATGCGCCCGGGCGGGGCCGACGCCGAGCGGCCGAACCTGCCAGCTGAGGCGGATCGTCCGGCTGAACAGACCGTTTTCGACCCTCATCTCGTCGGTCTGCGAGGGTCCCGAGACGATCTGCAGGTTCTCCAGCGCGAAGCTCGGCCGCAGGTCGAGCCGGGAGAGCCCGGTGCGCGCCTCGAAGATGAGCGTCGCGGTCTCGCCCACGCCGATCCGTTCGGGTTCTAGGCGGACTTGAAGAGTCACCTGCGCCGCCGCCCGCGCTGCGACCGGTAGGAAGAACCCGGGGGCCAGGGCAAAGAGAGTGAGTACCAAGCCTTCGGCGGCGCGACGGGAAAGGTTCATGGCGGCGGTCACCAGTCCTGCCAATCGACGTCCTGCGCCGCGGCGGCGCGCGCGCGCTTCTCGGCTTCCGCCCGGCGCTGCTCGCGCTCCAGGCGCTCGACCGAGCGGAGGATCGCCGCCGCCTCCCGGGCGTTCATGTCGGGCTGCTCGCGGAAACGGTCGAGTCGGTCGTCGCCGGCCCCGGGCGTCTGAGGGCGTTGGCCCGGCTGCGGCCGGCCGTCCTGGCCGGGTTGCGGCTTGGGCGGCTGCCCTTCCGTCTGCGGCTTCTGATTCGGCTTGCCCGTAGGCGGCTCGTCGCCGCCGTTCTTGGGCCCGGTCTCGTGATCGCCGCCCCGGTCGCCCTTCGAACCGTCTTTCGGCTCCTTGGTGCGCAGACGCTCCTTCTCGCGCTCGATCAGCGCCAGCTCCAGGTTGTGCTTGGCCGCCGCGTGATGGGGGTCGAGGCGCAACGCCTGTTCGAGCGCCTCAACCGCGCCCGCCGCGTCGCCCGCCGCGAGCTTGCCGGTGCCGAGGTTGAACTGCGCGTCGGCGGCAAGCGTTGCGGGGGCCGTGCGCGCCGCGCGGTCGAGCGTTTTTACGGCATCGCGGTTCTTGCCGGCGAGCAGTTGCACGGTGCCGGTATCGTATTGAACCGTCGGGTCGTCGGGCGCGAGGCGCAGGGCGGTCTCGGTGGCGGGCAGAGCCCTGCCGGCCGCGGCCTTGCGGCTCTTCTCGTCCGCTTCTCCCGCTCCCTCGGCGCCGCCTTGAGGCTTCAGCTCGGCGAGCGCCCGTTCGGTCCGCTCGCGCGGATTCCACAGAATGCGCTCCGCCCAGAGCGGCAGATGAAGGCCGAACGGCAAGGAGAACGGCTCAGCCAGGGCGAGCGTGGCGGAGAGCGCCAGGGCGGCCCATTTCATCGCGCGGTCTCCTCGACTCGGGGCGCTCGGGGCGATCGGGCCGGAGGGATGGCGGCGCGCGCCGTCCGTTCGGTCCGCGGTCCAGGGGCGAACGGACGCACCGAGAGGTGGAGCAGGAGGGCGAGCGCGGCGAGGCCGAGCGGCCATTGGAACCGCTCTTTAAGCGCCTCGACCTGGTCCTTGGCGTAAGTGCGGCCGCCGATCGCCGCAATCCGTCGCGCGATCGGCGCCGGGTCGAGGCCGGCGTTGGCCGCCCGTAGGTAGATGCCGTCGGTTTCGTTCGCCATTTTTTCGAGCGCGTCTTCGTGCAGCCGGCTGATCACCACCTGGCCGTCGCGATCGCGTTTGAACCCGTCAGGGTTGGAATTCGGCGACTCGCCATCGTTGGCTCCGGCAATCTTGAGCGGTCCGCCCGCGGCGGTGCCGATGCCGATCGCCGAAAGCACGATGCCGGCTTTCTTGAGCTTTTCGATCTCGCCGTCGAGGTCGCCGCGGTGATCCTCGCCGTCCGAAAGCAGGACGATCGCGCGGTGGCGCTCGCCCCCTTCGGGAAACAGACCGATCGCGCGGGACAGCCCCGTCGAAAGCTCCGTGCCGGGGACCGAGAGCGAGCCCGGCTCGACCGTGTCGAGCATCAGGTCGATCGCCGCGGCGTCGAGCGTCAACGGCGACAGCGCGATCCCTTCGCCTTCGCTCTGGACCAGTCCGAGCCGGTTTTCGGGCATCGCGGCGGCGAGCCGGCGCAAAAGAGTCTTCGCGGTTTCCAGCCGGTTCGGCGCAACGTCGAACGCCGCCATTGAGAGGGACGAGTCGAGCACAAACACGACGTCCACGCCGCGCCGCTCGACCTGCTCGGACGAGACCCCCCAGCGCGGCCGGGCGAGCGCCAGCGCGGCGCCGAGCACGGCGAGGGCGAGGGCGGCGACCGCCAGGCCGAGGCGCTTCTGCGAGGTCCGGCGCGCCAAGCGCACCCAGAGCCCGGGAGCCGCCCAAGCGGCGTCGGCCGCCAGGCGCCGGCGCCAGAGCCAGAGCGCCAAGGCAGCCGCCAAAGGGGCGAGCAGCGCCAGGGCGAGGAGGGGCGGTTCGGCGAAGCTCATGGCTCGGCGGTGATCCGGGCGCCCGCGGTGGCGAGCGGTAAAAGAAGAAATCCCAGCGAAGCCCAGAGCAGCGGCGAATTCGCCTCGCGATAGCGGACGTAGCGCTTGACCTCTAGGGGCGTCTTTTCCAGCCGGTCGATCTCGCTCAAAATCCGGCGCAGGCTGCCCGCGTCGGTCGCTTTCCAAAACCGCCCGCCGGTGCGCTTGGCGATCGCTCCGAGCAGCGGCGCGTCGACCGGCAGAAGCATCGGCACCCGGCGGATCACCCGCTGGCCGGTGAATGGATCGGTAACCGCGAACGGCACCAGGACCGGACCGTCCGTGGCGGTGCCGACGCCTACGGTATAGACCTTGATCCCCAGGCCGCTGCACACCGCCGCGGCCGAAGCCGGATCGATTTCGCCCGCGTTGTTGGCGCCATCGGTGACCAGGATGATCACGCGGCTCTTGGCCGGGCTCTTCTGCAACCGTGCGGCGGCGTTGGCCAGCGCTACGCCGATCGCCGTGCCGTCGGGCGTGTCGTTGAAATCGACCGCCGCGAGCACCCGATGGAGCATGTCGCGGTCGGTGGTGAGCGGCGCGCGGGCCATGGCCTTGCCGGCAAACATCACCAGGCCGATCCGGTCGGAGGGGCGGCGATCGATGAACTCGGCGACCACCTGTTTGGCCACGCTCAACCGGTTGTTCGGCCGGTAGTCCTCGGCCGCCATGCTGCCCGAGATGTCGAGCGCGATCTGGATGTCGATCCCCTGCGTCTTGCTCTCTTCGACCGCGTAGCCCAGCTGCGGCCGGGCGAGCGCCACGAACATCAGCGCGAGCGCCAGCAGCCGGGCGTAAAACGGCAGGTGCAGGCGCCAGGCGCCGCCGATCCCGGCGTTGCCCACGACCCGGCTGGTGCGCAGGGCGCCGAGCGACGGCTCGCTATGGTGGCGCCAGGCGAGCCACGGGATCAACAGCAAGGCGAGCAGCCAGAGCGGATCGTGGAGGTGGGGAAAACTGCCGGGCGGGGTCATCGCGCGGCCTCCGACCGTTCGATTGCGACGGCGGATTCGGCAGGCGCCGGGCGGCGGTGCCGGTCGATGCCGGAGGCGACCGAGCGGGCGGCGGCGATCGCCTCAGAAAACATCGCCTCGCTCGCCGAGCCTGCCGGTGGAGCCGGGTTCTCGGCCGCGCGGCGCGAGAATTTGATCCGGTCGAGCCGGCGGAGCAGATCGACCCCGGGGCGCGAGATCCCTTCCGGGGTTCGCTCGGCGCGCAACCGCCGTTGGATTTCGGTGGTGGTGCTGAAAAGCGCGGGAAACGCCAACTCGCGCCCGAGGTAGCGGCGCAGAGCGCTCGAAAGGCTGGCGGCGATGCGCGCCGGTGCGCCGGCTCCATCGAGGGAGCCGAGCCCGGCGGCGATCCGCGCCAGCTCGCGCTCCAGCTCTTCGAGCGGCGGCAGGGCGGCGGCGGCCATCTCGGCCACCTTCTTGCGGGCGAAGACCCAGAACCCCAGCGCGAGCGCCAGCGCGGACATCCCCGCAAACGTCCACCAGAACCGCCGGCCCCAAGGGAGCGAACGGGGCGCCGCCGGAGGCTTGGGCGTCGCCGCCTTGGGATCGCCGGGAATGACCGAAGAGACGTCGAGCGCCAGGTTCGCCGGGGTGGACATCGTGCGGCTGCCGCCGGCCTGCGGAACGACCACCGCCATCGGCGGCAGGATGACCTTGCCGGTCCGGAACACCCTCAGCGCGACCTGCTGCCGGAAGGTAGTTTCGCCCGAGACTCCGGCGCTCCGTTCGACCGGCCCGACGCCCACCACCTCGGCATCGCCCCAGGTCTTTCCCCAAGAGGGAAACCGCGGTTCTCCGGTCGCTTTTCCAGTCGGTTCTCCGGTCGACTCTCCGGTCGACTCTCCGGTCGGGCCGGCCGGCGTCACCAGCTCCAAAGTCACCACCGCCCGATCGCCCACCGTGAGCGGCCCGGCCGCCGGGCCGGCCGATTCCGCATGGGCCGATAGCCTTGGCCCGCCGTCCGTTTGAGCGCCCGCCGCACCGGCCAGGGCGATCCACGCCGCCAGTCCCCAAGCGGTCGCCCGCCTCATCGGCGAAGCCTCTTTTTCCGCGCCTCGAAGAAGGCGACCAGCGGCGGCAGGTAGGGCCGGTCGGTGCGCAGCTCCAGCCGGTCGGCGCCGATCTTCGCGGTCAGCCGCGCCAGCTCGGCCCGTTCGCGGGCGCGGCGTTCGGCTTGGGCGCGGGCGAACTTCGCGCCGCCGGCCAGGACCACCCGGCCAGTCTCGGCGTCGGTGAGCACCACCGGACCGGTGGTAGGAGGATCGACGTCGCGCGGATCGACGATCTCGATCACCACCAGATCGTGACGCACCGCTGCGGCCTTGAGCGCGCGCGGGCAGGCTGCGGCGACGAAGTCGGAGATCAAGAACAGCACCGAGCGGCGTTTCAAGTTCGCGAGCGTCGCCGCGAAACTCGTTTCAAGGTCGGTCGGGCCATGGGCCGGCCGGTCGAGGATCTCGCGCACCATGCGCAGCACCTGGGCGCGCCGCCGCGCCGGCTGGAGGAACAGCTCCAATCGATCGGAAAGGAGCGCCGCGCCCACCCGGTCCTGGTTGCGCAGGGCGGCAAAGCTCAAGAGCGCCGCGACCTCGGCCGCCAGCTCGCGTTTCAAGATCGCGCGCGATCCGACCCCGAGGCTCCCCGACACGTCGACCGCGAGGAACACCGAAAGATCACGTTCCTCGACGAACTGTTTGATGAACGGCGCGCCCATCCGCGCGGTGACGTTCCAATCGATCGAGCGCACGTCGTCGCCCGGCTGGTAGGGCCGGACTTCGGAAAACTCCATCCCGCGCCCTTTGAACACCGAATGGAAATCTCCGGCGACCCCCTGGTCCACCAGGCGGTTGGTGGCGATTTCGATCCGCCGTACCTTGCGCATCAGGTCCGCCGGCAATTCCGGCCTTGAGGGCCGCGCGGGCGCAGCCTGCGGAGCGCCTTGCCGCGGCAGGAACCGGGAGAACCACGAACCTGACGTCGGGCCGGGCATTGGAGCCATAGGAGAAAGGCGAAGCCTCAAGCGGTCAGGGAACCGGCACCCGTTCGAGGATGCGCGTGACCAGATCGTCCGAGGAGATTTCCTCGGCTTCGGCCTCGTAGGTCGGCACGATCCGGTGGCGCAGCACGTCCGGGGCGATCTCTTTGACGTCCTCGGGGATCACGAAGCCGCGCCCGCGGACGAACGCCATCGCCTTGGCGGCGCGGGCGAGGTAGAGGGTGGCGCGCGGCGAAGCGCCGAACGAGATCAGGTCGCCGAGATCGGGAAGGCCCGCCCGGCGCGGATCGCGCGTCGCGGCGACCAGGTCGAGCAGGTAGTTCTTGAGCTTGCCGTCGAGGTAGATGCCGTCGGTGATCTCGCGCAGAATGTTGAGCCGATCGCGATCCAGCACCTGGGCCGCCTCGATCTTGCGTTCGACCAGCATTCGGTCGAGGATCTCGGCCTCTTCGGCGCGCGATGGGTAGGTGAGCTTCAGCTTGAGCATGAAGCGGTCGATCTGCGCCTCGGCGAGCGGATAGGTCCCCTCCTGCTCGATCGGGTTCTGGGTCGCGAGCACCAGGAACGGATCGGGGAGCGGGCGGGTCTTGTCGCCCAGCGTGACCTGCTTTTCTTCCATCGCTTCGAGCAGCGCGGACTGCACCTTGGCCGGCGCGCGGTTGATCTCGTCGGCGAGCAGAAGATTGGTGAAGACCGGGCCGGTGCGCGCCTGGAACTGGCCGGAGGCCGGCTCATAGATCAACGTTCCCACCAGGTCGGCGGGCAGCAGGTCGGGGGTGAACTGAATGCGCCGAAAATCGAGCGCCAGGGTCTGCGCGAGCGCCTTGACCGCAAGGGTCTTGGCAAGGCCCGGAACCCCTTCGATCAGCGCATGCCCCCGGGCGAGCAGGGCGACCAGCATGCGGTCGAGCAGGTAGTCCTGGCCGACGATCACTTTGCGCAGCTCGGCCTCTACGCGCTTTAGGTGGAGCAGCTCTCGTTCGACGTCTCGGCTGGCGGTGGCGACTTCTAGTTCCATGGCGAGGCTCCCCGGCTGCAATCGAAGTGCCATCGGAAGGCCACAGCGGGACGCGGGGCCCCGTCGAAGTCGGCAGCGACTTGCCGCGCGCCAGCCCTCACCCCCGTCCCCTCTCCCAGCCGCACTCCCACCACCCGGGAGAGGGGCGCCCCCGCCCGAGATGTTGTTCTTCCCCCTCTCCCGGGAGGGCGGGAGGGCGGATGGGAGAGGGGGACCGAGGGGGTGAGGGCCCCGGCGACCCGGCCGAAGCGTGCCAGATTGGCCGGAATCGCGAAACCGAGGTGATACCGTCGCGGCCCATGACCCTGCGACGACCATCGCTCAAGAAGACCTTCGGCCAGCACCACCTGGTGGATGGCTCGCTCTGCCGCCCGCTGATCGAGTTTCTGTCTCCCCTATCCGGGGCGCGGGTGCTCGAAATCGGCCCCGGCGGGGGAGTGCTCACCGCCGAGCTGCTGCGCGCCGGAGCGGAGGTGCTCGCCTGGGAGGTCGATCCGGAATGGGCGTTCGCGCTGCGCGGGCGATTCGGTCCGTCTGCCGCCAAGCTGTCGATCGTCGCCGGAGACGCGCTCGAAATCCCCTGGGAACGACTGGCCGAGCCGACGCTGGTCGCCGGCAACCTGCCCTATAACGTGGCGACCCCGTTAATCGAACGAATCCTCACCCGGGGTGCAGCCGTTCCGCGCGCCGCCGTGCTGGTGCAGTACGAGGTGGCCGAACGGCTGGTCGCCGGCCCGGGGGATTCGGCGTACGGCTCGATGAGCGTGCTGGTCGCGGCCTACGCCCACGCCCATCTGCTGGGCCAGGTGAAGAAAGGAAGCTTTCGCCCGCCGCCGAAAGTGGACGGCGGGTTCGTCGGCTTCAACCTCCGTCCGCCGCCGCTGCCGCCGGCCGAAATGCCCGCGTTCATCGCGATGGTCCGCCTGGCCTTCGGCCAACGCCGGAAGACGCTCAAGAACGCGCTCGCCGCCGGTTGGGGAAAAGAGCGCGCCGCGGCGGTGCTCGAAGCCGCGGGCATCGATCCAGGCCTCCGCGCCGAGGCGCTCGGCCTGGGCGAATTCCTGGCGATCCATCAAGTGCCGATCCCGGCGCGCTATCCTCCGGATTCGTGATCGCGAACGAGGGGGCGGATTCGACCGGCGGGCTTCGGTACGTGTTGCCCGAGCTGCGGCATGCCCGCTTTCGCATCACGCTGCGGGCGCTCGCCCCGGCGCGACTGCCGCCGTTTCACGGCTCGACCCTCCGCGGCGCCTTCGGCCACGCGCTGCGGAAGACCGTTTGCAGCTTCGGGCCGGACGCGCCGTGCGCCACTTGCGTGCTGCGACGCGAGTGCCCCTATCCGCGGATCTTCGAGACGCCGAACGACGGCGAGCCGCTGGAGCCGCTCAGCTTTCTCGCCGGGGTGACGACCGCGCCGCGCCCGTACCTGTTCGAGCCGCGAAGCACCGCGACCACCCTCGCCCCAGGCGAGACGCTCGGCTTCGACCTGCTTTTGTTCGGCCGGGCGATCGAGCTGCAAGGGTACGCGCTCGCCGCGGTCCAGCGTCTGGCAGCCGGAGGGCTCGGCGCGGCGGTGGCGGGCCGCAAAGCGGAATTCGCGGTCGCAGAGGTCGAGTCGATTCCGCCAGGCGGGGCACCGCTGCCGAACGAACCGCTGCCCGGCGACGGACACCGCGTGCGGCTGCGTTTTGTCACCCCGGTACGGCTGCTCGACCGGCTGCTCGACCGGAAGCGCGTAGTGCCGCCGGATCGCCCGCGGGCGCTGGCTTTTGCCATGATCCGTCGCCTGCTGGAGCTGGCGCATTTCCATGCTCCGGATTCGACGATCGACTGGACGTTCAAGCCACTCCTGGATCACGCGGGAACGCTGGAAGTCGTCGGGAGCGATCTCCGCTTTCACGACGTGGAGCGCTACAGCCAGCGCCAGCAAGCCCACACTCCCCTCGGCGGTTACGAGGGCACGCTGGACCTCCGCGGCGATCTCGAACCGCTCGCGCCCCTCCTGCGCGCGGCCGAGGTGATACACGTCGGCAAAGGAACGGTCTTCGGCCTCGGCCAGCTGGCGGTCGAAGCGGCGTAGTCGGGCCTGTGTTAGTCTGATTTTCGGTCGTCGCCAGGGGGATGGCACCCTGAAGTCAGTCACCGGCCGGAGGCCACATGGATACCGTCCAGGTTCAATTCAACCTTCAATGCAGAGTCAGGCAGGACACGGATTCGAGGTGGGTCTCGTGGTGCCCCCTGTTGGACATCGCCTCGCAGGGCGCTACCAAGGACGAAGCCAAGCGTTGCCTGGAGGAGGCTGTCGAGCTCTGGGTCGAAAGCTGCCTCGAGCGCGCCACGCTCGACGCGGCGCTACGAGAGCTCGGCTTCGAGAAAGTCCACCCGGCCGAAATTCGTCCTGGCGAACAGCATTTGACAGCCACAGGTGCTGAACTGGCCGACGACACTTTCCCCGTCCACCTGTTGATCCCTGCGTATCAGGCCGCGGCTCTGCTGACGGCCTGAACCGCGAGCCTGGTCGGTCGGTTCGGCCCGGATCAGCGCGCCCGCTGGTGATCAAGATGGACTCAGACCTTGGCGACGACATCATCCTTCAGGTGACTCCGGGTGCGCGCCCGGACACGCCCTCGGGTGCGAAACTCTGGTAGTGGCAATTCCGGTCGTCACCGGTTTCGCCAAACCTGTGGGTCGCGCGAGGAATGGATGATGGCGATCACTTGGATCGAATCGGGGAGGATCCGGAAGAAGATGACTTGGCGAAATCCGTGGACGAGCGCGTGCCGGACTTCGTCGTGAACGATGGGGTAGTGCAGAGGGCCTTCGCCGATCCTTTGGAGCGCTTCGCGTACCCGCTGGCGAAACCGGGGAACGACGTGCGGCGCTTCAGTGCGGTAACGATCCGCAGTTTCCAAGAGGTCTTGTTCAGCCGCTGAAGTCAGGCGGACTGGCGGATGCCTCATGCGCCTTCCGGCCAGATCCTCGCTTCGACCTCCTCCCAGGAGGAGCCCGCCTCTGGATTCGCTTCCAGCTGAGCCAGCCGGGTTTGGAGAACCTGGCGCTGCCAGATCGGCAACTCAACGGGCTCTAGTTCGAGGCTCTCCGAGAGCACCTCGGCCAACTCCTGGCGCTCCTCGGCCGGGAGCTGTAGCACCGTCTGTCGAAGCTCACTCGTGATCATGTCGACAGTGTAGAGAGCTGCCGCGAGTTTTTGCAAGCCGTCCAGATCAGGGCTGTTCCGACTGGTCCTGAACTACATGTACCAGGATTGGAAACTGTCGTCGCAATCCCTTCGATCAGGGCTGTTCCGACGGAAGTAAGTGGCTATCTTCTAAGCGGATGGTGAGAAAGGTCGCAATCCCTTCGTCCAGATCAGGGCTGTTCCGACGTAGAAGTCTTCGACATACAACTGCGGCAGATCAGAAAGTCGCAATCCCTTCGTCCAGATCAGGGCTGTTCCGACCTCGCTAACTGATTGTCAAAGAACAACTTGCCGTCCCGTTCGCAACCCCCCTCCCATTTCTCCGCCCCCACCCTCAAAAACTGGCACGCTGCTTGCTTTTACCTTATTGAATAGCCCGGGGTTTTTCGAAGCAGGCCGAACGGCGGGAACGCAGACGATTGTACTCTTAGGATTGGGCTGCGGGGCCCCTCAGTCGTGCGCGGCCACCCGTCAGCTCACCCCCCGTCCTCGCCGCCCTCCGCGTTTGAGCCACGCCGGTGAGGTGCGCGACCCGAAACGCCGCTCTCCCGACTGCCGACGCCTCGGCAGAGTCCCACGAAGCCGCCCGGACACGCGATGTCAGCGCCCGGCCGAGGCTCAGAGCGCCGCGCCCCGGCGTACCTTCGCACCGAACGACCGTCGAGCGCTCGCAAGAATTCGCCCGGCTCTCCCGGAAATTCGCTGAAGTCCCCGAGAAAATCACTGAAGTCACCCAGGAATTCGTTGAAGCCACCGAGAAATTCGCTCAAGTCCCCCAGAAAATGGGCGAAGCCACTGAGAAATTCACTGAAGCCACCGAGAAATTCACTGAAGTCCCCCAGAAAATGGGCGAAGTCCCCTAGAAATTCACTGAAGTCCCTCAGAAATTCGCCGAAGTCCCCCAATCGTCCCATTTTCCGGGCGGGTTGAACGATTTTCTCGGCGACTTAGAGGTCGGTTGGGGGACTTTCGCGCGATTCTGTGTGGCTTCACCCATTTTCTGGGGGACTTCAGCGAATTTCTCAGTGGCTTCGCCGCCTGTTTGTGTGGCTTGGGCGGCTTTTGCGTGGTTTCGCCGTCCGTTTGCGCGACTTCGCCTCCTAGTTGCGTCACTTGGGCGATTTTCTGCGCGGCTTCACCCCGTCGCTGCGTGCCGTGTAGCGTCGCGACAGCGCGCCGAGCGATTTCCCGCATGACGCGATCCATCGACCGAGCGCGCCAAGCGAATTGTCCGGCGGCGAGCGCGAACTTCTCCCCGAGCCCAAGGATCACCGGATCGGACCGGCCGTTCGCATGTTTGGGAGAGGGGTCGGGGGGGGCCGGGGGAGGGCTGTAGGCCGACGAACAATCCAATCCCTTTGTCAAGATCAGGGCTGGCTCACCCGCGAGCCCGCGGACGCGTGTCTCATAGAAGTCAGCTGCTTCCAGAGCCTCTGCCTCCGCCGCGGGATGGAAAGAGTAAGGAATCAACCGATGGCCGCGAGGCGCGCCATCACGTCGGCGCCGGGAACCAGGGCGACCCGCCCTTCTGCCACCTCTTGTCGGCGCCGTTCCGCCTCTTCGAACCAGAGCCTCTCGTGCTCTTCCGCCGAGGGTTCATCCAGGCTTTCGATCAAGGCTTTGGCTAAGGCGGCTCGCTGCCCGCTGTCCAACGCAAAGGCATCGGCCTTGATCTCGTCGAGGTTCTTCATGTTCCGGCACCTCCTCCCAATCATTTTACCGCAGCGGGGAGCCTTCCGAGATACCGATCTCCAAGACCTTGTCGCAATCCCATCGTCCAGATCAGGGCAGTTCCGACAGTTTTCAGTCTGCCTGCCAACATCGATGCCAGAAAAGTCGCAATCCCTTCGTCCAGATCAGGGCAGTTCCGACACTG
>JBBSBW010000067.1:0-26677 GCA_038250865.1 Thermoanaerobaculia bacterium
ACACTCCGGGGTATGGGCGTGGGGGGGCTCGTGGCCACCCCCGGGTATTGCCGCCCACCGCGGGGGTCGGCAAGCCCCGCCCCTACGCCGACTGGCCGGCCTACCCAAGGCATCAATATACTTGACTCAGTGGCCGACATGGCGTAGAGTTCTCCCATGGACGCCAAACACCACGCCGCCCGCTTGCCCCGGACCCTGATCGAAGCCGTCCGCTACTTTGCCGATCTCGACGTTTGCCGCGAGTTCATGGTTGCGATCCGTTGGCCGAACGGAGTCGTTTGCCCCACCTGCGGCCGAACGGACGTGCGGTTCATCGCTACTCGCAAGCTCTGGGAGTGCAAGGACAAGCACCCCCGCCGTCAGTTCTCGATCAAGGTCGGAACGATCTTCGAGGATTCCCCGCTCGGAATGGACAAGTGGCTTCCCGTGGTGTGGCTTATCACCAACTGCAAGAACGGGATCTCGTCCTACGAAGTTGCCCGCGACTTGGGCGTAACCCAGAAGGGCACACGTCGAAATCGAGCTGGACTGAAACGGCGCCCGGGGACAACCCCGGGCGCCGTTTTTTAGTTCTGCGTCAAAAATCGTTGACACTACTCTCACAAATTTGTACGATTAATTCATCATCTGCCGTGCAGCCTGTTTCCCGAAAGGAAAACGAAATGAACCCGATGCGTGGATGGAGGCCGAGGACTTTTCTGGCCTTGGCCGTTTTCCTTTTACTCTTTCTTCAAGGCGTCCCCACTGAGGCTTACACGAGATGCGATCACTACGGCCAATGCACCATCTGTGACTTCTACAGCGTCCGAGGCGAGTACCAGGGCTCGGTCGAGTGGTGCTTCTGATGCGGCTGGGCCTGGTCCTTGGAGGGCTCCTGCTCGCCCTCCCGGCCGCTGCGCGCACCGAGCCTCCAACCCCTCTGAAACCGAAGCCCCTGTCCTCGACGGCATCCACCACCTGGGAGGAGGCTCAGTTCGTTCGCGCCGATCGGGAAGGAAACGTCTTCTTCCTCCGCGGCTCGAAGCTTGAGGTCTATCCGCTCACCAAATCGGGACAACTCGGCCCCCCCGCCCGGCTACAAGCGACGGGTGCGATGCCGAGTTTCGTGCTCGACGCGGCCATGGATCCCTCGGGCGAAAACTGGCTTCTGCTCGCCGACGGCCACGTACGCCTCTTCGGAGCGGATCGGGAGAAGGATCTTCCTGCCCTTCAAGATCAGCCTTGGGGCGTCGGATTTCTCCGAGGCTCCCCTGTGTTGGCCCTCGTGCCCCGACCCGTCGAAGGGCGAAAAGGCAACCCTCCGTGGTTGGTTCGAGCGGGCACCAGCGAATGGGAACAGCTGGTCGATTTTTCCGCCGCCTATTCCGGAGATCCCTTGGAACTTAGTCGGCGCAACGACATCATCGGGAACTCCGCGGTATTTCTCGCAGGAGATCGCCAAGGGCGTCTCTGGACCGCCCGTCGCTATGCGTACCGCCTGGAGAAATTCAGCGAGGGAGGAAAGCGGCTACAGGAAATCAAGGTCGGTGACGGCAAGTTTCAGCGCGAAGGAGACGATCACCCGGTCCCGGTTACCCTACCGGTGGGCGACTCGAAGCCGGAGTCCGATTCCGTCACTCGCCCCGAGAGAAAAGGCACGTTTCGACCATTTACCGGCCGCCCCACCGTTCTCGACCTGACCGAAGCCCGCGACCGCAACCTCTATTTCCTTGTCCAGACCCAAAGCGGAGCACTCGCAATCGATCGCTACAATCCTTCAGCCGATTTGCTGGAACGCCGCGAGCTGACTTTGAGCGTTCAGGGCCGAATGACGATCGCCGCAGGCAAGGATGCCCTCTACCTCGCAGCCTGGAACGGTGACGCGGGCCGTTGGCGGATTGCTTGGGACGAACTGGACAAGGCCAAGGGGTGGAGCGAACTGGTCCAGTCAAGCCACTGAAGATCGGCGAAACTCAGCCCCGCGCGGTGGTAATCGCGCCAGAATCCCTACCGCCCCTCCGCCCGAAGTGCCGCCCCCGCCGCCTGGACCATCGCGACGGTCGCCTGCTCAGCACGGGCGAGTCGCTCGGCACCTAGTTGACCTGTAGCGCGCAAGTCCCTAAACTCAGCGCACCTTGCACCCCTAAAATGGAGGTAACTGTGATGCGCAATTTTCGCCGCCCAATCTTGGCCCTAGTATTTTTCTTGACAGGCCTTGTCACATTGGTTGCACCACCACCGTCCCAGGCCGCAACAACCTTCTGCTACACCTATACCGGCCGCTACATCGTCTGCCGAATCTGCGAGTTCTACGGCCCTCCCCCTAACAGTGAGTACCTCGGTTTCATTGATACATGCTGGGATCGCGCACTGTAAGAATACCGATGCGAAATCTGTTGCCAGCCTTCTTGTCGCTCCTTCTGAGCACCACGGTCGCGGCGGCGGCCGAGCCGCCCGTCGCCAAAGTGCTGGTCCCGGACCTGGTAGCAAGCGCCGAGGTTTCCACCTGGGATGGTCCCCAGATCGTTCGCTCCGATCGGGTGGGTAACGTCTACTTTCTCCGCGCCGACACCTTGGAGATCTATCCGCTTACTCAGGCAGGCAAGCTCGGGGAGCCGGTGAAACTGGAGGTGCTCGGCGAGGCTCCTCAATTGGTGCGAGATGCCGCATTGAGTCCCGGCGGGGATGTGTGGCTTCTCTCGGCGGATTTAGGGCTCCGGCGCTTCGTGGACGGCAAGGAGAAGGTGATGCCGGCCCTTGAATGGCGCCCCTCCGGAATCGGTTTCGAACGAGACGAACCCGTCGTAGCTCTGCTGCCGATGGCGGTGTCGGGGGATCAGGTCTACCGCGAGCGCAAAGGGCAGATTCCACGCCTCATGACGTTTGACGGCGACCGCTGGAACGTGTTGGCCGAATACCCGAACCTTTCGGCCGCCGACTGGGGCGACCGGCGGCCCGACCTGAACGGTGCTCTCACGGATCATGCTGCTTTTGTTACGTCCGACCCCGAAGGACGGCTGTGGATCGCGCGCCAGTACGCCTACGATATCGAGCAGCTCACACCGTCCGGCAAGCCACGACTTCACTTCGTGGTCGATGGCGGCAAGGTCAAGGAGCGGAAACAGGAAGGCGAGAGCAAGGACCGGCCTACCGGACTGAACGCCTTTCGCAGCCAGGCGGCGATCTTCGACCTGGTGGAGGGGAGAGACCACCGCATGTATTTCCTGGCGGCCGGGGGCGATGCGGGCTCCGGCATAGTCCTCGATCGACATGACCCGGTGAACTCCCGGCTGGAAAGGATTTCTCTTGCGATCCACTCTACGGGCCGCCTAACTCTCGCCTCTGGAAAGAATGGCCTTTATCTCGCAGCCTGGGACGGCCGCGGCGGGCGCTGGATGATCAGTTGGGACGCCCTGGACCTTGCGACCTGGAAACCGGTGCAGAACTCCGAAACGTCGCCCGCGCCCGAAACTCCAACGGCCAAGCCTTCGAATTGAGGAGGGGCTGCACCCCTACCGCCCCTCCGCCCGCAACGCCGCCCCCGCCGCCTGGACCATCGCCACAGTAGCCTGTTCGCCCCGCGCGGCCTCTTGGAGCAGCAGAAGGCCGGCGAGCGCTTCGCGGCGGATCTTCAGGGCCTGGAAGGTGGAGACCGCTTCGTCGACGCCGCAGGCGACCTCGCGGAACTTGCCGCGGCGAATCCAGATAGCGCAGAGGTCGAGGGTGACGAGGCTGGCTTCATAAAAAAGGCTGCGATCTTCGAACCCGATCCGTACGGCGCGCAGGTAGGCGTCGGCACAGGGCAGGTTGCCGAGGCCGCCTTCAATCTGTGCCTCCAACCATTGGCGGCGGAGGAGATCCGTTTCTTCGCCCCATTCCTTGTAGAGCGGTTCGCAGCGAACGAGCCAGGCGCGGGCGGTCTCGAAATGGCCGAGACGAGCCGTGCAGGCGATCGTGCTATGAAATGCGGCGAGTGCGAGTCCGGGATGATGGGCGACATCCAGAAGCTCGAGACTGCGCAGGAAGAAGCCCAACGCGACGGAGTCATCTTGGCGGTGCTCGGCAACCACCCCGCGTTCCAAGCAAATACGGCCCGCAATGTGCTGTTCGCCGTGTTGTTCACGAAATCTCTGCAGATAAGCCAGAAGGTCTTCGGCCTCCGAGAGTCTGCGCGAACCTAGAAGGAAATGTGCTGCCGCCTCGGCCGAGTCGAGGAGCGGCATCAGCTCGGTCGCCGTCGCGACAGCACGGTGGAAAGCCGCCTCTGCACCGGTGAAATCACCTGTTAGGCGCCGGGCGTTCGCCAGTTCTGTCCAGGCTTCGCTTCGGAGGGACTCAACGATCTCTTCGGGGTGCATCTCCGGTTTCAACGAACCGGCGAAGCTGACGGAGAGAACCGCCGCAAACAAGCAGTATTCAGGGTCCTCCCGGCGTTCCTCGCGCGCTTCGGCGAGCCAAGCCTTGGCCCTAGCGAAAAGAAGCATCTGGGTGGGGGGATGAAAGTCGTCCAGGTAAATCAGCCCTTCTACCTCGTCCTTCGCTTGTTCTTTCGCGTCGGCCAGCTCGAACCCGATGGCGAGAGACCTCTTTATCACGCCGCGCAGGCGGAACTCCTGCATTTTACCCAGGGCCACTCCCCGCTCATCGTCGTTGGCCACGGGAAGGTCCATGATCGCCAGCGGCCAGGGGAGCTTGCCCACCAACGCGCAGCAGTCCGGGCAGCTTTGGGCCAGGTGCTTTACCACCTCGCGAAACCGATCGCCTTCAAGCTGCAGCGCCCAGAGGTCCGTTACTTCGGCGGGAATCAGGTGCGGGGTATCTGGCATGTCGCCTCCCAGAGCATCTTTTCGCGACCGCTTCGCATTCCATTGTCTCAAGTTCGAGAGAGAATTGTCGCACGAAAGCCCGGCCACCGAAACCCCCAAATCCGCTCGGCAGGCGGGGTAGAGACGCCCCTGTCCTCAACCACGGGCGGGCCGGGTCCACTATCGTCGGGGCGTCTCCTTTTCCCAAAACCGCGAACCCACCGGATTCAAAGCCAACGGGCAGCATTTAAGCGGCAGACGTCTCCTACTGTAGGCCCCACGGATTGATTTGGCTGCCTTCAGCGTGCTGTAAGGGAGTGACCAGTCCCCAGGGGCTAATTTGAGAGCCCTCCTCGGCCCAAATCTGCCGCAGCACACCCGGGGGGGCGGTCCCGTCGACCGTCGGCACGGCCTTTCCCCATGGACTGATATCAATCCCAGTCTCGCCCCACAGGTGGCTGATCCAATCAAACGGCGAGAAACGATCAAACAAGCTCCAACTCGCAGTCGACGCAGCTGTTGCGGGCGTTGCACTGAAGAGGAGGACGGCGAGGGTGGCTATGGCGAGCAGGCGATACGAGCGGGGCATGCGAGGCTCCTTCCCATCCGCGGTGCGTACCGGCGGCCGGAATGGCCCCCGCGCCCGCGGGGGCAACGCGTTTGCGTTGCTTCTACTGGCGCGAGAGCATGGCAAACTTTTGGGGTTCGTGAACGGTTCGCCAGAAATATTTTTCTGCGCGATCCATTGGACGAAACTCCAGCATTCTCCAAGCTGGATCAGCGTAGAAAGAACACCACTTTGAAAGCAAATTTGTGGCATCTGGCGCCTAAATTCGCCAACCTGGTGAACAGAAAAGCTTGCAATCACCGTGGCGCCGCCGCCTACGCGTGCATGCCGTGCACAAGAAGGCGCCGCGTGCCTTGACACATCGCGGCTTCCCGCTCGACAATCGCGACATGGCTCCGGCAAAAAAGACTCCCTCTTCCTCCTCGCCCCGCCATGGGGAAGCGCCCGCCGGGTCGTCATCCCCTTCTACGGATAGCGCCGGAACCGCAGAGGCGGAAGCGCTCGGCGGCCCGGCGAAGAGCAAGCGGGCTCGCCGGAAAGCCGCAGCCGAAGCACAAATCGCAGTGCAAGCCGAGGCGCCGGCCCGGCGTGGCCGGCCGCGCAAAGAAGACCAGAAGCGCCAAGAAGTCGCTCGGCCGGACGAGATGCAGCGCGCCATCGCGCTGCTCGACCAGTTGGTGGAGGCGTTCGGCGGCTCGCGGCGCCATGTCGACAAACTGCTCGGCACCGGCCGCAGCCGGACCAGCCAGGTGCTTTCCGGGCGCTTGGAGCTCAAGTTCCAGCACATCCTGGACGTGCTCGAAGTGTTGGGCATCGAGACCCGGGCATTCTTCGAAGTGTTGTACGGCGAAGAGGAGCACGCTCCCTTCCCCGCTCCGCTCGCCGTGGTCTATCGCCAGAAGCTCCGAGCCCTGGGCGCACCGGCGGAAATCGCGGCACTCGGGCCGAAGGCGTCAGAGCCAACCGCCCTCCCCCATTTCCTTACCGAGGAAGAAGTCCGCCAGTTGATCGACCGTCGCCTGTTCGAAGCGTTCAGCCAGGTGATGCCGAAGAAGCCCGCGTAGATTCGGAAGCGCGAAGGTCCCTGCGAATTCCCGGTGCCCCACCGGGTCATTTTCTCTTTACCGACTCATTTCAGGAGACTGCGTCTCCAGTCCTTGACATCTCCAGCGTCATTGAGCATTATTTGGCGCCATGACAAAGAAACAAAGCGTAGATAGCCACGCTTCACCACCGCGCCGGGCCCCGGCCGTCTGGTCGCGCCGCTCGCTGGGGCGCCGGCTCGCGCGGCTGCGGCGCGGCCGAAAGTGGACCCAAGAGCGGGTCGCCGCCGCCGTTGGCGTCGATCGGGGCACGATCAGCCGCTGGGAACGGGGCGTCATCCTGCCGAGCGTCGCGCGGCTGGGCGAGCTGGCACGTCTATTCGAGATCCCGTTCGCGGATCTCTTCGCCGTGGCGCCAAAGAAATCGACTCCTGATCCTTCCGAGGAGCCGAAATGACCTGCCCGCCGCGACGCGAGCTGGAGCGGGCGATCGCCGATCTTCCGGCGGTCGATCGCGCCGGCCTGCTCCACGTACTGACCTGCCGCTCTTGCCGGGCCATCGCGCGTAGACGGCTCGCGGACGAGGAAGCGAACCGCCAGCCCCGACACAGCCGGGCGGACGGTACAGAACCCCGCTACGACCGCGCGTTCTCCTTGCTCCCGATCGAAATCGTCGACCGGCTGGCGAGCGGGGGCGCGTCGGCCGCGCTGTTCGATCTGCTCTCCCTCCCTTCGGCCGAGCGCTGGCGGCGGCTGGAAGCCGGGGAAATTCCGTCCAATCCGCCCCTCGCCGAAGCGCTGATGGCGCTCGCCGAGCAAAGTCACGCCGAACCGGCCGAGATCGTCGACCTGTCGAGCCTGGGTTTACGCCTTGCCCAGCAGGCGGTGGAAAAGGACGGGCGCCCGCCGATCGAAGGATTTCAAAGCCGCTATTGGATCGTCCAAGCGCGCATCGACCGCCTGCTGGGAGCCCCGGACCAGGCGCTCGAAATTCTCAGCCTCGCCGCCGGCCTTCTGCCGGAATCGGTCGCGGCCCCGGAGCGCGCCGCGTACTGCCGCGAGGCGGCCACCTGTTTCGAGCAACTCGGGCGGTTCGATGAGGCACTGGCCCTGTATGACCGTGCCGCCGAGGTGCTCCGGCCGTTCGGCCAAATGGTGGAAATCGCCGATCATTTGCTCCACTCAGGAAGGCTCGCCGCCGCACAAGGCGATCCGCACCTGGCCCTTCTCCGCCTCGCCGAGGCAGACCGGGGGTTCGGCAACGCGGCCGAGCCCTCCACATCCGCCGCCCTTTGGCTGGGACTTGCCGCAGCCCACGACGGCCTCGCCGAACCGCTTCGTGCCCATTGGGCACTCGAACGTGCGCGCCGCCGGATCGCAGCCGTCGAGAACCCCCGTCTTCGCCTGCCGCTCCTCGCTGAGTTCGGGCGGGCGCTCGCCGCGGTGGGTCGCTTCGACGAAGCGTTGGCGCGCCTCGCCGAGGTGCGCAAAGCGGCGACCGATGGCCCGCCCTGGGAGGCTCTGCTCGCGAATCTCGACGAAGCGGGCGCAAGGCTCGCCGCCGGGTTTGGCCTCGCCCCGCCCGAGCGACTGGCAGAGATGAAAACCGCGATCGGCCGGCTGGACCTTCATCAGGACCTTCGCGCAGCTCTCGATATCGGGATCGCCGAGCTGGAATCCGGACAAGCGGCGTCACCCGGGATTCGGGCGCTTACCCGCCACCTTCGCCGCGCCCGCTGGAATCCTCTCTTGCCGCAACGCCCGGAGGCCGGATGATGTTTGCCTTCCTAAATCCAGGAACCGTTCCCGAGCTTCCCGTAAGCCGTTGTACGTCCGGGAACGGCGTTTTATCCGAGAAAATGATTCCTGGGGTTCCAGAATCGTTTTTTAACTCCCAGAACTGTTTTTTAACTCCAGGAATCATATGTCCGGGTCGAAGTTTGATTCTGGAAGGTAAAAAACAATTCTGGAGCCTCAGGAATCAAATTTTAAGCGGGAGATCCGATTCTCGAAGCTCAGGAATCATTCTTGCCCGTTCGTTTCCATTCCTGGAGTTAAAAAATGAGTTTCCTGGCTCCAGAATCATTCTGGGCCGTAAATTTCGATTCTCGGAGTTAAAAAACGATTCCCCGGCCTCGCGTAGCGCTCCCGGAGGTAAATTTGGATTTCTCCAGCTAAAACACCACTCTCGTGCTTTGCGGAACGTTCCACCAGCTCCGCGGGCGTTCTCCAGTCCCGTTTTTCTCCTCCTGCCGTCGGTATTGCCCTGAGTCGTCCGTCCGTCGGCTTCCTGCCGACGGCGCTTTTAGCCGTGGAGGAACAAGATGCGCCAAAAGACGTTTGCCAATCTCGCCAGCGAATGGGGCACCCTGCTGGTCAACTCGTTGGAGGACCTTACCGTGCTGCCGCACGCCAAGAGGCCTCACGACGAGTTGCAAGAGCAGCAGATTCGCCTGGTCGGTTTGAATGAGCAGATCGAAGCCCAACGGGCCACGTTACAGACGGTGGTCAAAGAACGCCAGACCCTGGTCCAAGCGGCGAACCGGCCCAGAAAGGCCCTCGAACGAATGCTCGAAGCGGAGTACGGCGACGATAACCAGCGGCTCGTCCGCTATGGCTTGTCCCCCCGCGCGCCGCGGAAGCGGAAGACCAAGAAGGAAATCCAAGAGGAGCTGTTGCAGGAAATCCAGAAGGAAAACGGCAAGCCCGGCGAAAAAACCGCCACGCCGTAAAGCGCATTCTCGCCCCCAGATCACCAATCTACGGGCCGGGCCTTGTCGCCCGGCCCCTTTTCGATCCCAACGCCGGGAGCTGCCCATGTCCGACTCCGACGATCCGAAACCGCCACCCAACGCATTTGATCCCGACTTCTTAAACTCGCTCCGAGGCAAGGACGACCCTCCCGGCGCGCTCGAAGCCGAGATGGACGGCGAATGGTTCGTCGAAGCCGGCCCGACCGGCGGCTATGCGCTCTATCGAAGCTGGCAGAGCCGGATCGGCGGCCATCGGCCGGTGGCATTGTTCACTCGCCTGGAAGACGCACTGCTCGCCGCCGCCGTTCGCCCGGCGGCAGGCCGCGATCCTTTGTTCGTCCAGGATCTCGAACCGACCGACGACGGTTACTTTCTGCTGCGCGCCCTGATCGACTCTCTGCGACCTCCATCCGTCGTGGGCGCGCTCTCCCACCTCGAAGATTCGATGCTCACGGCCCTGAACCTTGCCGCCTGGCTCGCCCGGCACCCGCTTGCGCTTGCCCTGATCCTCGAAGCGGGAGGACCGACGACGATCCAAATGACCGGCGAGATCCTGCATTTTCGCCTGACCGGCGGCATGGAGGATCGCGCGGGTGGAAGCCCTGCGGCCGAGTAGGTCAGGGCTCCATCGCCAGCACCGCCGCCTCGACCTTCGAGGTTGAGCCCTGCGGTGACATCGTGCCGTAGCAGGTCCAGGTCTGGGGCGGTGGAACGTTGCCGATCGGAAAACGTTCCGCCGTGGTCGCAGCCAGGCGCGCGGGATCCGACAGATCGAACAGCACTGCCTCCGCCCGGTTGGGCGTGAGGTCCGCGGCAGGGGCGTGAAACTCATCGAGCCGACGGCCGATGGTTCCGAGATAGTTGAGCAGCATCCCCCGCTCGTCGAAACCGAACGGGCCGGAGCCATGGGCGAGGAGAATCCAGATCCGCGAGCTCCCGCGTTCGGCGTCCACTTGACGCAACAGATCGCGCGGATCCGCCCGGTCGCACGTGGCGACGCGAACGTCACCGGAAAAGGGGATCGACTTCGAGTAGTACTCGTACGCCTGGCCCGCGCCGTAGTACACCCAGAGCTTGTCTCCGGGCCGATCTCGCTCCGCGACGTGCTCAAGAACCGGCCGCAGATGCTCCGGTGTCCAGGGAGGCGGCTGCCGCACGAGCGCCCAAACTGCGAACGGCACGAGCAACAGCGGGATGTAACGGCCCGGCGGCACAGCGATTAAATCCCCCGCCTGTTCGGCCCCTGCGACCAGGGCGAGCAGCAACAACGGCAGAAGGAAGAGACAAAGTCGGGCATTCAACGGGTAAGCGTGGGCCGCAGAGGCCAGGAGCGCCAAGCCGATCGGAACGGTTGCCAAAGCTCCGGTGACCGCGTTGCGGACCCACAATCCGACGCCACCGACCAGGGCGAGCAGGGCGAAGAGCGCCGGCCAGGGGTAGTGGAGCGATCCGTCGAAGGCGGTGGGATTCGCGACCCCGAAGACGTTCTGAACCGTCGTCCATAGCCAGGTCAAAGCCCCGGGGACCGGCAGAAATCCGGGCGTCCAGAAACGATGGAGATACGCCTGATCCAACGGCGAGAGGACCGACCGTCCGTGGGCGAATGTCGAGAGAACCACGACGGCCCAAGTCGCGACGAGAACCGCACGCGGCCCGCGATCCGGCAGACGGCGGACCAAGGCGTCCGCGAGCAGCACAGCGCCGGCCGCGGTGACCATAAAAACCGCTGCCTGCGAGAAGAACAGAGCCAGGGCAACTCCGGCGGAGTATCCGAAGACGCCGCGAGCGGAAAGCTCCGAGCGCCCAAGGCGCAGAGCCAACCCAAGCACCACCAAGGTCATCGCGACGTCGGTCGAGTACTGCTTCAGGTCGGCCGCGAAAAAGATCAACGGCGCGGCGAGCGAAAAGAGACCGGTCGCGACGATCGCTCCCGCCGGTCGCAGGATGGCGCGGGCGACGAGAAAGAACAGTGGCGGTCCGGCGAGACCGGCAAGCAGCGGTACGAGACGCAGGGCGTATTCGGTGTCGCCGAAAAGGCTGGCGAAAAGCTTTAGACCGAGGAGGAAACCGGGCGGCGCCACCTGCCCATAGTCAAGCGCGCCGAGGAGGTGCGCGAAACCGCGATCGAGCACGTTGCGCGCGACGGCGGCCTCGTCCACCCAGAGCGACGGGTTCGCGAAGAATTGCCACAGGCGCAGGCCGACGCCGAGCAAGACCACGGGAAGGGCCACCCGCCGCCATCCCCCGGCCTCACCGAGCCGTCCCCGGCGAGGGCGGGCCTCCCCGAGAATCGACGTACTCTAGTTCCCCGCTCCCGCGCCGGGCTGGAATCGAACCTCGGGCTGGTAACGAGCCTCCTGCAGGTAATCCCGCAGATCGCGGACCAGGGCCTCGGTCAGTACCTCCTGCTGGGCCGCTTCCTGAAACATCTGCAACGCCGCGAGCGCTTCGCGGTGAATCGCCTGAGAGGAGAAGATCGGCAGCATTTCCTCGGCCAGTTGCCGCACGACCTTGGGATGCCCGATCTGGAGCGAAGTGAGCGCGAGATCGAGCGAAACGAGCGCCGCGTCATACACCGCTCCCGCGCTGATGAACTCGTCGCGAGCGAAGGTAAAGTGCTCCCGGGCGGCCGCAAAATCGCGCTCGGCGTGGGCGATCTTTCCGCGCATCCAAGGGTAGCGGAGATGCGCGAGAGGTTCCCCGACCAGCGCCTGACGCGGCTCGTCCTGATCGAGCACCTTTCTCGCGGCGATCAAGTCCTTGGTCTCAACCAGGGCCCTCGCCAAGTTGATCCGTGTCCCAAGGAACAGCTTCGGATCGTCCTTGACGGCCGCGGTTTGCAGGATCTCTCGAATTGCCCGCAGCGCTTTGAGCGGCTGCCCCGATTCCAGGAGCATCAGCGAACGCGTGATCTCTACCCGCGCGATTTCGCCCAATGCGCCGACCAGACCATAGAGAACCTTTGCCCGATCGAGCAGGTTCTCCGATTCGGCGAAGCGCCGAAGATTCATGTAGAGACAGGCTTCCAAGTGGTCGATCCGCGCTATGACCGAAGGATCCGAAAGGCCGGAAAGCTCCGTAAGAGCGCGGCTTCGATCGAAAAGCTCCCGGGCTTTCAGGCCGTTCGACTGAATGCGCAAGGCGTTTCCCATCTCTGCCAACGTGAGAGGAACCAGGCCCTGCGCCATTTCCGAACCCGTCAGTCGTTCCGCAACGTGAAAACCCAAATCGGCGAGGTGATACGCCGTCTGCGGTTCGGAATGGACGGCCCGCCGCGCCTCGGCAATTAAAAGGCGAACCAATGCCGCGCTGCGGTAACGATGGCGCGAACGAACGATCCGCGGCATACGCCGATCCGGCTCGATCGCCAACAACCGGCGAAGATCCTCGACGGCGTTCGCTTCCGCAGAGGTGATCTTCTGCAGCTGCGAGGCGAGAAATCCTTTCAGCCGGCGCTCGCTGCGATCGTTGGCGGCAATCTGCCTTTCGCTTTCCCACGCATCCCATTCGGAGGCGCAAGTGGGGCACAAACAACGTAGATGTTCCAACCCAATTCTCACCAAGATTCGGGGCTCGACCTCTCCCCTTGCAATCGCTCGCAACAATTCACGGTTCAGGTGGATGTCTCGCATCCTCCTCCCTCCACAGAATTGACCATGTCTTATCCCAAACAGTGCGGAAATCTCAAGATCCGGGACAAGAAGAGGACAAGAAAAGGAGCGGGCAGCAGGAACCTCATGTCTTACGCCCGCCCCTTCTTGCCTCTCGATCAGTTCATTTCGGCGTGCCGTTGGGGTCGTACCCGCCGCCATCGTCGGATAACGGCGGCTGGGTCAAAGAATGCTGCACCGCGTCGAAGAGGTTCGAAACGAACGCGACGACGCGACTAAAGGGATTCCACGCCCAGAATGCCGGGCTCGACTTCGCAGCGGATTGTGCACCGGCTGCCGCGGGGACCAACAAGGCGAGGACCAACAGCGCTGCGACCCAACGAAATCCATAACGCATAACAGAACCCTCCTAAGCACGAGCGCGATCTCTCCACCCCCCCAATAGGGTGGAGGCCGCATCTGGAACTTTTGGCTGCGCTCGCTGTGGGTACGCTACGCTTGGGTCGCCTCGAAAGGAAGTAGCCAAAGAAATCGAGCAAACGTTATAGCCGAAATCCATCGAGAGCGGCGGCCAAGACGTCGATCGTCCGATCGATCTCTTCGACGGTGTTGTAGTGGGCCATCGAGATCCGCACCACGCCCTGCCGTTCGGTCAATCCCAGCGCTTGGACCAGCCGGCGGGAATGAAAATCGCCGTAACGGATGCCGATCGAATGGCCGTCGAGCGCGGCGGGAATCTCGGAGGCGTTCCGGCCCTCGACGGCAAAGGACACCGTGGCCACCCGGCGCGCGGCGTCGCCTTCCGGTATTCCCAGGATCCGCACGCCGCGCCGTTGCCTGAGGAACGCGAGCAGCCGTTCGGCGAGCGCCCCTTCGTGCTCGGCGATCGCGGCGAACGCCGCCGCGCGGCGACCTGCGCCGTCCCCTTCGCCGCCGGCCCGCCGCCCGACCTCCTCCAAATACTCGACGATCGCGGGGAGGGATGCGGCCAGCTCGAAATTGGCGTTGCCCGGCTGGAGCTTGTAAGGGATTTCCTGGCGGCCGATGAACGCGTGATTTACGTTGGCGAGCCCCTCCAGCCAATCGCGGCGGACGAACAGCGCTCCCAGATGGGGACCGAAGATCTTGTAGAGGCTGGCGACGTACGCGTCGGCCCCCCACGCATCGACCTCCACCTGGCGGTGAGGGGCAAACGCCACGCCGTCAACGATCGCCCGCGCGCCCGCCGCGTGAATCCGCGCGACGATCTCCCTTACCGGATGGATCGTACCGAACAGGTTCGAGACGTGCGGGAAGCAGACCCACCGGGTACGGGCGGAAAGAAGCGGTTCCAGCTGCTCCGGAATCAGGGCGAGTGCCGACAGGTCGGTCTTCCACCAGCGCACCACGGCGCCTTTTTCGGCCAGGCGTAGCCAGGGGGTCACGTTGGCTTCGTGATCGCAGTCGGTGACGACCACTTCGTCGCCCGGTTGCAGATCCTCGCCGATCGATCGGGCGAAGTTCTGGAGCAGCTGGGTGCTCGAACCGCCGAGGATCACCTCGCCGGGAGTCGAGCCGAACAGCTCCGCCGCCGCGGCCCTCCCGGCCGCCACCCGCGCCGCCGCCCGGCGGGACGGCTCATAGGTCGCGCCAAGCTGGACGTTGGTCGTCAGCAGATAGTCGCGCACCCGGTCGGCGACCGTGGCCAGGGCCTGTGAGCCACCGGCATTGTCCAGGTACACCCAGTCGCCGAGGAGCGCCGGAAAGGAACCACGGACGAAATCCAGATCGAGCGCAAGCCTGGCGGGAGGCGATAGGGCCATGAAAAGTGCTCCTTCGAAGGATTTCTGGGATTGTAGCCGAGCCGGAAAACCTCTGCCGGTTGTGACGGCGAAATGGCCTGCCACGACCGGCTGTGCCTTCCCGAAATCAGCGCGGCTGAAGCCACTTCGAAGCCGAATTTCTCGGCGTAAATCATCTTGACTTACGCCTCTATTACGCCTATTGTTCTTCCTGTCACGAGGACTCGATACCGAACCGGCATGAAGTCCCCGCGGGAGGCAATTCCAATGAACGACAGCTCCTCTCCTCTCTTCGATCGGCTCGGTCGAGCCGTGCGCTGGCTGCGCGAGCGTCAGGGCAAGAAACAGTACCTCGTGGCGGATACGGCGGGCGTCACGAAAGGCATGCTTTCCGCCTATGAGACCGGCCGGCAGAAGCCTTCTCTCGACACTCTCGAGAAGCTCTTAACCGCGCTCGATTGCGATCTCCACGACCTGCACAACGCGATTCAGATCGTCAACGAGCGTCCCGAGGGGATTCGCCGCTCCGCCTTCGGGGGCCTCGGCTCTCTCGGCAGCCTCGGCGCCTTCGAGTTCTACCCCACCGGCGTGCCGGGTCCGCGGTTGGAGATCGCCGAGCCGCCCGGCGGCGCCTACGGCGGCGACCCGCTCGATGTCGGAAGGCTGCTCGGCATCGATCGCGCGCTCGAAGAGGAAGAGCGGCGGGCGCTCGAAGAGATCGTCGCCGGCTGTCACCGGCTGGTACGCCACCTGCATCGCGCCGTAGAGGAACGCAGCCCCCGAACCGCGAGCTGATACTCTCGGCCGGGGGCTCTGCCGGCTCCCGCAGCGAGGTGCTCATGTTTCGACTCAACCATCGTGCCGCCCTTCGGCTCTCCTTCGGGGGAGCCCTGATTTTCTTGTCGACGATGTCGGCGTCCGCAGCGCCGCCGCCCCAACCGACCCAGACACCGGCCCCCGGCGCCTCGGACCGGACCAACAAAACCGCCAAATACTTTCTAGGGCAGCTTGACTCGGCTGACGCGATCGTCGTCGGCAAGGCGACCGGCCTCAAACCGGGCACGGTGGAAGACGCTCCGGTGTCGTTGGTTACGTTCGCGGTGAACCAAACGGTCCGCGGCAAGGTTGCGCCGGAGATCGAGATCGTCGTGCCCCGGACGCTCATCAAATCGGGGGCGATCCTGCTCGAAACCGGTTCGCAGGATCAGCCGCTGATGGGCGTCGGAGACGAGGCGCTGCTGTTCGTGAGCCGCTATCCGGATCGCGACAACTCGTACTCCATCTTGGCGGGCAATGCGGGAAAGTTTCTGGTGATGACCTCCCCCGAAGGCGAAAAGCGGGCCGAGCGCTATCTGCTGGCCGGGCCGGTCGCCGGAGGAGTGCCGCTTTCGACTCTGATCACCCAGATCCGCTTGGAGCTAAAGATACCGGACGAGAAGGCCGCCGCTCCGAAGCCTCAATAGGGGTACTGCCACGGATCAGCCGGCGCCGTCGAGTTTGCCGACCGCGAGCCCGAGGAACGAATAGATGCGGCGGACGTAGCCGCGCGTCTCGCGATAAGGCGGCACGCCGCCGTAGCGCTGAACCGCCTGCTCCCCCGCGTTGTAGGCGGCGAGAACCCGCGCAAGGTCCCCCGGAAACTGCTCGATCAGAAATTTGAGATAGCGGACTCCGGCTTCCAGGTTCTGCTCCGGCTCGAACAGCCGCTCCGTGCGGACACCGAATCGTTTCGCGGTCGCGGGCATCAATTGCATCAATCCGCGCGCGCCCTTGCGCGACACGGCGCGCGCGTTGCCTGACGATTCGGCGCGAATGAGCGCCGCAATGACGCCCGGGTTGACCTGGTGTTTCCGGCCCGCCGCAAAGATCTGTGTGCCGTAAGGACCGGCGGGGATCTCCTGCCCCTCTTCGAAGGCGAGCGCCACGGTAGGCTCCGCCGGCTGATCGGGAGGCAGAGGCGGTCCGACCGCCACCACCGGCAGTTCCGGCTCTTCGACCTCGTCGTCCACCACCCGCTCCACCCGGTCGATCGGCAGGGTGAGCCGGCCGCCGTGGGAGAACGTCAGCTCGGCGCGGTCGTCGTCCGAGACCTCGAACGCCTCGACTTTGAGCGTGCTACCGTCGGTCAAAACCACCAGCTCGGCGCGCGCGGACCCCGCCCCGGCGAACAAGGCGGCGATCGGCACCAGGAGCAGGAGTTGGAGAGGAATGCGCTTCACGGCGACGTATTCTACGGCTTAGCGGGCCAAAGCGTCGCATCCGGCACGCTTCCGGCAGTGCTCCTTGACGAAAAACCGAGGTCCGCGCTACCTTTCCGCTCTCTTTTCGCCTCGCTTTCCAATGCTCAGAGAATTCGCTTTCGACCGCCGTTTCACCCCCGACCGAGGCCTCCTCCCCTGATCCCTAAGCGCGAGGACCTGGCGCGGCTGCTCCGTAGCTCCGAAGGACGGATCGAGGAAACGCCGTTCGCCGTGCTGCTGCTGGCCCATGCCGTCCATGGCCACACCGCGGTGATCGAGCTGCGCCGGCCGCCGGTGAGCAAAAAGATCGTGCTCGAAGCAGGGGTGCCGGTCGATTGTCGCTCCAATCTGGCCCATGAAACGCTCGGCCGGTTCATGGTCGCCGCCGGCCGGATCAGCGAGGAGGAGTTCCACAGTGCGCTCTCGCAGACCGCGGCTCAGAGCGTGCCGCTGGGGGAGGTCTTGATCGAGCGGGGGCTGATCGGCGGCGAGGAGCTGTTTCGACTGCTGCAACAGAACCTGGCCAAGAAGCTGCTCGACCTGTTCACCTGGCGCCAGGGGGAGTTTCGAATCTCCGGCGAACCGCCGACTGCCGAATCGCCCCTCAAAGTCAAAGTGCCGCAGCTGATCGCCACCGGCATCATTCGCTTCGCGCCTCAGGAAGAGGTCGACGCCGCGATCGCCCCGCTCGTGGGCAAACACCTGGCGCTCTCTACCGACCCGTTCTTTCCGGTAGCCGAGCTGAAGCTCTCCGCCGCACAACAGCGCCTTTCCGAGGCACTTAAGACACCGCGCCAGTTGCACGAGCTGGTCGAGGCCGCCGGCCTGCCGCTCGATGAGATCGCCCGCCTGCTCTATGCCCTGGCTCTACTGGGCTCGGTGGTGGCGCTCGACCGGCCGCCCGCGGCCAGGACCGGAGCGATTCCGATCTTTTCGGCCGCAGCGGCCGCTGCAGTTGCCGCTGCCGCCGGGTCTCCAACCCCGCCACGCTCAACGGTCGCCGCCGCTCCGGAGCTCGCCACCCGCCAGGTGCCGATCCTCAAGTTGCCGCCGACTCCCCCCCCCGCTGCGGCCCCCGCCCCCGCCCCGATCGGGGCGAGCGAGCAGCGGCGCAACGAGCTGATGCAGATTTATCTTTCCCACCGCAGGCTCGATCCATTCGACCTTCTCGGCCTGGCCGAGGATGCGGCGCCGCCGTTGATCGAAGCCCGGTTTCTCGCTTTCGCCGAGCGCTCAGCCCCTTGGAGCTTCGCCGGCACCGACCTGGAGGAAAAGGCGCGCGAGCTGTTTACCACCGGCGCCCGGGCCTATGCTCAGCTCGTCGACGCCGAAAGCCGGGGGACTCTCCTGTTCCGCCGCAGAACCCTGCGCGAGGAGCGCGAGCGGCGCCCCGATCCGGACCGGTTCAAGATCAAGACCGACCTGCTCGATCCGGAGGCGCAGTTCCGCAAGGCGTTGGCCCAATTGGAGGCCGGGCGGAGCAAAGAGGCGATTCAGCTGCTCGAATTCGCGGCCGACTGCGACCCGGGCAACGGCCTCTACCGGGCCGAGCTGGCCTACGCCCGGTTCCACAACGCTCCCGGTGCGCCGTCGATCGTCCGCCAGGCGGCCAACGACCTCAAGGAAGCCCTGCGCGTCGATCCTCGCTGCGGCCTGGCCGCCCTTTACCTCGGTGAAGTCGCCGGGGCGCTCGGCGAGCTGGATGATGCGGAGGCCGCTCTGCGCCAGGCGATCCGACTGATGGCCCCGGATCGCCGCCCGATCGAGGCGTTGAAGGCGCTCCAGGGACGTCGGAAGCGGTAGGAGAACCTACTCGACCGCCCGGTCTTTGTCGCCGACCAGACTGCTCGAACGGTAGACGTAATAGAGCCCCGAGGCGAGGGTGAGCGCCGCCGTCAGGTAAATGAAGAAATCGGCGAGAAAATCGAGCGCCACGGCCAGGCGGGCGGTCTCGTTGGCGGCTATGCCGGCGATCAGTACCACGACCACCGTGGTCACCTGGACGACCGTCGTCACCTTGCTGATCACGGTCGGCGGGAACTTGCGCACCCCGAGGGCCAGGTAGAGGACCAGCGCCACAATCACGATCAACAGATCGCGCGAGATCACCAGGATGGTGACCCAGAGCGGAACAGGCGCCGATTGCCCTAGGTTGGGAATCGCGAGTACGACCCATGCCGAAGTGAGCAGCAGCTTGTCGGCGATCGGGTCGAGGTAGGTGCCGAGCAGCGACTGCTGCTTGGCGATCCGCGCGATGAATCCGTCGAGCGCATCGGTGATGCCGGCGGCGAGAAAAATCAGCAGCGCCTTTTTCGGCTCGCCGTAACGCACCGCAATGATGAAGACCGGGACCAGCGCCATCCGCAAAAGGGAGAGCAGGTTCGGGATCGTCAGGCTCACGAGGCACCCAGGGCTTTGAGCCCCAGCCGGATCATCTCGACCGCTTCGGCGCCGGAGAGCGGATCGCGCGGGCGGCAGTCATCCACCGAAGCCAATAGGCCACAGCGGGCGGCAACCGCACAGGTGCCGCCCTCCACCTCGACACAGGAAAGGCCCCTGCCGAACCGGCCGAGCGCGCGGATCAGCGCGCCGAGCGCCGCGGTACGCCGGGCCGGGCTGGTGGGAAAGAAACGGTGGAGATCACCGTCGACATCCATGAGACCAAGGTTCAGCACCCGGACGATCTCGTCCTGGCGCGCCTGATCGAGCACGTCGGCGGCGATCCGGCCTGCCGTCGGTTTCGAATAGCGGACGTTGGGGATCAGCCAATAGAACAAAACCGCCAGCTCGCCGCGCGTGAGACTCGCCTCGTGAGACATGGCGCGCACGTCGGGCGGCAGGGCCCCGAGGCGCCAGCGAAATTTGGTCACCTCCAGGCGGGCCGCGAGCGCAGGGTCGCGCGGAAAACGCTGGGACAGCGCCTTGACGATCTCCAGGCCCGCGCTCGGCTCGCCGACGTCCATCTCGAGGTCGGCTCGCCGCTCCAGGAGCGACCGGTCATCTGGATTGCGCTCGGTGAGCTTGCGCATTGCCTGAAGCTCCGCCTTCGGCTCGGAAGCGGCGTGCGCCACGGCCGCGGCGGCTTCGTAGGTCGCGATCTCCGACGGCGCCCACTGTTCAAGCAGGCGCAACTGCGCTTTTGCGACGTCGACCTCGCCAAGAGTCAGCTCTTCATCCACCCGCTTACGGGTGGCGCTGAGCGCCTGGGCGTGGAGCGCCCCGGTGCGGGAAAACGCCGTGGGACTGCGCGCCGCCACGCTTCGGTAGGCACCATAGGCAAGTGGAATTTTGCCGCTCCGCTCGGCGGCTCGGCCGATCAGCAGTTGGCAGGCGGTGTAATCGGCGGCACACGCCCCCGGCGCTCCCGGGGAGGGGGGGGACAAGCGCCCGAGCACCGCCGCCAGGTCACCCCGGGCGAATTCGACCTGCGCCGCCAGCACCAGAGCCGGGGGCAGATTTGGCTCGGCGGCGAGCAGCCGGGCGGCCACGCTTTCGGCTTCGGCGAGGTCGCCCTTCTGCATCAGCGCCTCGTGGGCGGCGAGGATCTCGTCGTGGCGTTCGGCTGCCAGAGGCCCGGCGAAACCGGCCGTCGGTTCGACCAGATAGGCTTTTTCCTCGGCCGCCAGGTCTAGCACCCGAACCTCGGGCCGCTTCGGCGCCGGACCCTTCGGCGGCGGCGCCGAAGCGCAGGCGGTGACGAGCAGCGTCAGCCAAAGCGTGCCGAGGATCGCCCAGAGGCGATGCTCGACGCCTTTAAGCGACAGGAGAGGCCGTCGCGATCGTGGCGATGGCATGCTTGTAGATCAAGATCTCTTTACCTTCGGTTTCGAGCACGACGGCGAAGCGATCAAATCTCCTCATCCGCCCCAGGAGCTGGCGGCCGGTGACCAGCTCCAGGGACATCGTCTGCCCCTCTTTGAGACTCTGGAAAAGGTAACCGTCCTGGATGTTGATGTTGTGCTTCGGCATAGTACCTCCAGCCGGTTCGGGCGAATTCAAGGACAGAAGGCACGAGACTTTCGAGCGAATCGGCTGCAAACCAGGTCACCTGAGGCTCCTTCCTGAACCAGGTTTCCTGCCTCTTGGCGAAACGGCGCGTCGCACGAACCGTCTCCTCGATCGCCTCGGCGAGGGACATTTTCCCCCGCACATGAAGGACAAGCTGGCGGTAGCCGATCGCCTGAAAGGGAGGAAGCTCGGGATCGAGCCCCTCATCGAGCCGTCGAGCCACTTCCGCCACCCACCCCTGCTCGACCATTCGGGCCACGCGACCTGCGATGCCATCGTACAAGACGCTTCGAGGAAGGGTCAAACCGATGCGCAAAGCCGAGAGCGGAGAATCGCCGAATGGGCGCTCGGCGATCCACTCCGATTGCGGCCGACCGGAGACAATTTCGACCTCCAGCGCGCGCAGAATCCGCTGGGTGTCGCCCGCCATCAGCCGCGCGTGGCTCGCCGGGTCGCGTCGTTCCAGCTCGTCCCGCAGGGCAGGCAGGCCGTCCGTTGCAAGACGGCGCCGCAGCTCGGCGCGAACGTCCTCGTCGCCCGGCGGGATCGGACTGATCCCGGAAAGCAGCGCGCGCAGGTAGAGGCCGCTCCCTCCGACCACGATCGGAAGACGCCCGCGCGCTTCGATCTCGGCGATCGCCGCGCGAGCCTGGCGGGAGAACTCGCCCGCCGACCAGCGCTCGCGCGGATCGAGGATGTCGATCAGATGGTGCGCGATGCGCTCGCGCTCGGCGCGACTGGGCTTCGCGGTGCCGATGTCGAAGCCCCGATACGCCTGGAGCGCGTCGGCATTGACGATTTCGCCGTCGAGCGCCTCGGCGAGCGCCATCCCGAGCGCGCTCTTGCCGGTCGCGGTCGCGCCCAGGACGATAAGAAGTGGGGTCACACCTTCTAGAACCCTTCCAGCAGGTCGCCCACCATCGCCTCGGCGAAGCGTTTGGCGGCTTTTTGGATTGCTTCGTCCTCTCGGTCGATGTAGTTGGCGCTCGAAGCGTCGAGCGGATAGCTCTCTTTGAAGGTATAGCGGTCGTTCGACCAGATCACCTTGTTGTCGGCGAGATTCTTGAACTTCACCTCCGCGGCGATCGAGATCTCGTAGGCGGTCGCGCGGCCGTTCTGGTCGAACGTGACCGGGGTGACACCGAAGCCGATGACGTTGCCTTCGATCTGCGCGTCGGCCCCCGCGGCGGCCGAGGCGAGCGAGAAACGCTGGCGGGTGACCAGCTCGTCGGCGATCGACCGGGTCAGCTCCTGCTCGACCTGCTGGCGCGGCGTGCGGTTGGTGAACGGCTGCAAGTAGACCGATTTGATGCTGGGCGGCAGATTGCTCGCCCGGCCGACCAGCGCATAGCCGCAGCCGGAAAGGGCGACGCTCGCAAGTCCCAAGAGCCCCAACAGGCCGAGCGCGATCGGTGAGCGGAACGGGTTCGAAATTCCAGTGGCTCTCATTCTTCTACCTCCGGGTCACCAGATTGATCAGCCGGCCGGGGACGAGCACGGCCTTGGCCAGCTCGCGCCCCGCCATGTGCTCTTGCGCTTTGTCGTACGCGAGCGCCGCGGTGCGGATTTCTTTTTCATCGGCGTCGGCATCCACTTCGATGTGGCCGCGCAGTTTGCCGTCCACCTGCACCACCAGCTCGATGCGCGCCCGGCGGATCTTCGCCTCGTCGTACTCCGGCCAAGTCGTATCGAGCAGCGATTCGATGTGGTCGCGCTGCTCCCACAGCTCCTCGGTGACGTGCGGCGCCATCGGATGCAGCAGCTGCAGCAGGCTGTCGAACGCCGCCTCGCAGGCGAAGCGCGACGCGGTCTTTTCTTCGAGCGCGCGCGTCAAAGCGTTGGTCAGCTCCATCAAAGCCGCCACCGCCGTGTTGAAGGCGAACCTCTCCATGCACTGGGTGACGCGCTGAATCGTCGCGTGACGGTGGCGCTCCAGCTCGCCGTCGGCCGGGCCGATCGGCGGCGCTTCGTTCAACCGCTGGCCGCACCGCCAGACCCGGCTCAAAAACCGGTGCGCGCCCGAGACCGCCTCGTCGGTCCACTCCGCCTCTTTGTCCGGCGGACCGATGAACAGGGTGTAGACCCGCTCGGTGTCCGCCCCCATCTGCTCGATCAGCTCGTCGGGCGAGACGGAATTGCCTTTCGACTTGGACATCTTCTCGATTCGGCCGCTCTTCTCGGAAAAGCGGGTGATCATGCCCTGATTGAACAGATTGGTGAATGGCTCTTCAAACGGCACCATGCCGAAATCGTGAAGCACGCGACAGACGAAACGGGCGTAGAGCAAGTGCAGGATCGCGTGCTCGATGCCGCCGATGTACTGATCGACCGGCGCCCATTTGGCGGCGACGCCCGGATCGAAAATCTTCGTTGAATCGTGCGCCGACAAGAAGCGCAGGTAGTACCAGGAGCTGTCGACGAAGGTGTCCATCGTGTCGGTTTCGCGCCGCGCCGGCCCGCCGCATTTCGGGCAGGTCGCGTTAACAAAGCTCGGCACGCGGCCCAAGGGGTTCCCCTCGCGGCCGGTGAATTCGACGTCGACCGGCAGGACCACCGGCAGCTGATCTTCAGGAACCGGCACCGCCCCGTGCTCTGGGCAATAGACGATCGGGATCGGCGTCCCCCAATAGCGCTGGCGCGAGATCAGCCAGTCGCGCAGCCGATAGGAGACCTTGGCGCGGCCGACACCCTGCTCTTCGAGCCAGGCGATGAAGCGCCGGATCGTTTCGGGTCCCGCCTCGGCGCCATCGAACGGCGGCGCATTGCGCACCGTCCCCTCGTGGAGGATCGCCTCTTCGAGCGTATTCGGGTCGCGATCCTCCGGCCAGTCGGCGGGCGCGTAGACCAGGCGAATCGGCAGACCCTCCTGGCGGGCGAAGATCAGGTCGCGCGTATCGTGCGCCGGCACCGCCATGATCGCGCCGGTGCCGTAGCCGGGCAGGACGTAGTTGGCGAGCCAGATCGGAATCGGCTCTCCCGTCGCGGGGTTGATCGCGTAGCTGCCGGTCGCGCGCCCCTCTTTCGTCGTGCCCTCGCCCTCGCGCTCGATGCGCGGCGTGTTGCGCACCTTGTCGATCCAGGTTTCGAGTACTTCGCGGTCGGGGTGATCGGCGATCAGCTCGGCCACCCGCGGATTTTCCGGCGCCAGCACCAGAAACGTGGCGCCGTGGATCGTGTCGGGCCGGGTGGTGAAGACGGTGATCTTCGCCGCGGCGGTATCGACCTCGCCTCCGGCGCCCCTGGCGATCGCGAAATCGATCTCGGCCCCTTCCGAGCGGCCGATCCAATTGCGCTGCATCACCTTGACCTTCTCTGGCCAGCCGGGCAGGCCGTCGAGCCCGGCGAGCAGCCGGTCGGCGTAGTCGGTGATGCGGAAGAACCACTGTTCCAGGTCGCGCTGGACCACCGCGGTGCCGCACCGCTCGCAGGCACCGTCCACCACCTGCTCATTGGCGAGCACGGTCTGGCAGCTTGGGCACCAGTTGACCGGCGCCTTCTTCTTGTAGGCGATCCCCTTTTCCAGCATCTTCAAGAAGAGCCACTGGTTCCAGCGGTAGTACTCGGGCGTGCAGGAGGCGATCTCCTTGCTCCAGTCGAAGAGGATGCCCCAGCGCCGGAACTGCTCTTTCATCACCTTGATGTTGCCGAACGTCCACGGCGTGGGATGGATACCGCGCGCGATCGCCGCGTTCTCGGCCGGCAGGCCGAAGGCGTCCCAGCCCATGGGGTTGAGCGCCCGCTTGCCGTGCATCCGCAGGTAGCGGTAGAGGGCGTCGCCCAGAATGTAGTTGCGGCCGTGGCCGACGTGCAGCCGGTCGCCCGAGGGGTAGGGGAACATCATCAGCATGTAGTACTTCCGCTGAGCGTGGCGCAGGTCGACTTCGGCCGCGCGCTGCTTTTCCCAGCGGTCCTGCCATTTCTTCTCGATCGACTTGTGATCGTAGGGGTTCATCGTCGTCGGGGTCGTCGCTTCGTCGGATCGCCGCATCGCCATGGCCTTTGAACGTTTTTCTGGCGCTATTTCAAGCTGCCGGGAAAAGAATGGGTCTTTAACAGGCCATCCAACAGGCCGTTGACGAATCGGCTCGACTGCTCCGAACCGTACTTCTTCGCCAGCTCGATCGCCTCGTCGACCACCACGAGCTTCGGGATGTCCTTCTCATAGAGCATCTCGAACACGGCCAGGCGCAGGATATTCCGATCGACCGGCGGCATCCGTTCGAGGCGCCAGTTGTCGGCCCGCGAGCGGATCAGCTCGTCGAGTTCCTCCAGATGATCGGCAACCCCCTGGACGATGGTCTGAGCGTAGCTGAACGCCGCCTCGATCTGCCGTCGCCGCTTGGGCGACGCGGCACGCGCGGCGGCAAGGGCGGCCGCCTCGCGACGTGGCTGCGGCTCACCCGCGGGACGACCCTCGCCGCTTGCGCTCGCACCGTTCTCGTCGATCGAATCCTCGGAATCGCTACGCTCCGACGCGAGATACTCCGCGAGGTCGAACCCCGCGAAGATCTGCGGCAAGGTGCTCCCCCCCAGGTCCCGCTGGTAGAGCATCTGGACCGCTATCTCCCGCGCTGTGCGCCGCTTGCCCACTGCCATGTCGCGCGCCTCAAAGATCTTGACGAAAAGAAGCGCGGCTCCGGTAAGAGGAGCCCCCGCTTCGAGCGTTGTTTGCCTGGACTTAAAGACTAGGTTGAGGCCGATCTTTGGGAACCTGCGGAGAAACGGCCGTTCGGATCGCCGGGAATGATAGCCCAAAGCGGGCGGTGTTCGGCGCGGTCGGCGCGATCGGCGCGCGCCTCAGGGGCGCAGTTGGCGCACCAGATCCGCCATTTCGAGCGCGGCGAGGGCGGCATCCCACCCCTTGTTGCCCGCCTTGCCCCCCGCCCGCTCTTCCGCCTGGGGCGAGTTGTCGCAGGTGAGGACGCCGAATCCCACCGGCAGCCGATGCCGTTCGGATACCCCGGCAACTCCGCTGGCGCACGCCGAACAGACATAGTCGAAATGCGGGGTTTCGCCCCGGATCACCGCGCCGAGCGCGATCAGGCCGTCGATCTTCTTCCCCTCTTCCGTCTCTCCCGCACGCGCCAACTCCTCCAGCGCGAGCGGAATCTCCCAGGCGCCGGGAACCTTCACCACCCGCACATCGGCCGCTTCCACCCCATGGCGGACCAGGCAATCCACGGCCCCCTCGATCAGCCGATCGACAATCCGTTCGTTGAACCGAGAGGCGACGATGGCGAACTTCCGACCGGCGCCGACGAGATGGCCTGCCTGCGGGGTGACCTGGCTCATGGGGGGAATGGTATCGCAGGAAAGGCGGGGAGCGGAGCCTTGACGGCTTTCACCTGCCAGCCTATGCTTTTGACATAGGCCAGAGAGGATCGTAACGACGATGCCCAAAACGATCGCCAGAATTTTCCGCAACGGTCGAAACTAGGCGGTCCGCATTCCGATCGAACTCAGTTTCGAAACGGATGCCGTCACCATCGAGCGCCAAGGGGAATCTCTGATCCTCCGCCCGGTGGAGGCGGCCGGGTGGGATCGATTCTTTTCCGACCCGACACTCGTCCTGCCGCCGGAGTTCGAAGTTAGCGATGATCTCCCCCCGCAGGAGCGCCTGCCGCTTTGATCTACCTTCTCGACACTGACATCAGCAGCTACATCATGAAGCGCTTTACTCCGGCGCTGGTCGAGCGGGTGAAATGTTTTTCGGTACGCGAGCTGAAAGTTTCCGCCGTCACGGTCTTCGAGTTGGAATTTGGGATTCTGCGCAGCGACCGCGGCGATTCGCTGCGCCGCGTCGTGCAGGCCTTCTTGGAGAACGTTGAGATCCTCCCCTGGACTCCCGCCGCCGCGGTTCATTCGGGTGCCATTCGCGCCGAGCTGGCC
>JBBSBW010000068.1:0-25785 GCA_038250865.1 Thermoanaerobaculia bacterium
CCGGGGACGACGGTACGGTACGACTCTGGAACGCCCAAAACGGCGAGCCCTCCCTCGTCCTCGAAGGACATCGGGGTTCCGTCTTGTCCTGCGCGTTTTCCCCCGACGGTTCCCGCCTCGCCTCCGCCGGGGACAACCGTACGGTACGACTCTGGAACGCCAAAAACGGCGAGCCCTCCCTCGTCCTCGATGGACATCGGGGTTCCGTCGGGTCCTGCGCGTTTTCCCCCGACGGTTCCCGCATCGCCTCCGCCGGGGACGACGGTACGGTACGACTCTGGAACGCCCAAAACGGCGAGCCCTCCCTCGTACTCGAAGGACATCAGGGTTCCGTCAGGTCCTGCGCGTTTTTCCCCGACGGTTCCCGCATCGCCTCCGCCGGGGACGACGGTACGGTACGACTCTGGAACGCCCACAACGGCGAGCCCTCCCTCGTCCTCGATGGACATCGGGGTTACGTCTGGTCCTGCGCGTTTTCCCCCGACGGTTCCCGCCTCGCCTCCGCCGGGTCCGACGGTACGGTACGACTCTGGAACGCCAAAAACGGCGAGCCCTCCCTCGTCCTCGATGGACATCGGGGTTACGTCTTCTCCTGCGCGTTTTCCCCCGACGGTTCCCGCCTCGCCTCCGCCGGGGAAGACGGTACGGTACGACTCTGGAACGCCCAAAACGGCGAGCCCTCCCTCGTCCTCGAAGGACACCGGGGTTCCGTCTTCTCCTGCGCGTTTTCCCCCGACGGTTCCCGCCTCGCCTCCGCCGGGGACGACGGTACGGTACGACTCTGGGACGTGAGATCAGGCCAGGAAATCAAGCGAATCCAGCTCCTGCCCGGCGGCGAGGTCGCTGTCTTCTTCGGCCCGGACCTGGAACTTTCCTACGCCTCCCCCGGCGCCTGGCGCTGGCTCGGTTGGCTCGTGCCCGATCCAGAGACCGGAGTGATCACGCGCTACCCGGCGGAGACCTTCGGGCCGCTGCCGGGGCCGGATGTGCTGGGCGGGTTCCGCGCGGGGTGATCCGGTTCCGGTAGTCGCGCCGGACCCAGCGCTCAGAAACAGATCGATGCGCTACACTCCGCTCATGGGCGCACCGCTGACGATTCCCACCGACAAAAAGCTTCTCGAAGCTCTGGAGCACCGCGCGGCTTCTCAAGGAAAGACCGTCCCCGAGGTGGCTCGGGAAATCCTCGTCGATGCCGTTGAAGAACGCTCCTTAGGTGAGCGGATCGGGCACCTTCGAGGTCGGCTCGACCTGAACTCTGCCGCCTCAGACTCTCGGCGCCTAGAGATCAAAGAGCGAAACTGGCGTCCTTGAGAGCCTGGCTCCTCGATACCGGTCCCCTCGTGGCCTACCTTGACGCCTCCGAGCCAAAGCATGCGGAGGTTTCTGATCTCATCGACAGTTTTTCCGGAAAGCTCTACACGACCAGCGCCGTGATCGGCGAGTCGATGTATTTCCTCTCATCTGTCCGCCACGGACCTCGGTTCTTGGCGGAATTCGTCGCGGCGAGCGGGCTTCTGGTCTACGACCTCAGTGGCGCCGTCGATCTCGGCGAAGCGTCCCGCAGAATGGAAAAGTACGCCAACGTTCCGATGGACTTTGCCGATGCAACGCTCGTGATTCTCGCGGAGCGATTGGGAGTGTTCGACATTCTGACTCTCGATCGTCGCGGATTCTCGGTGTATCGATCGGCGAGAGGGAAACATCTCTCGCTCGTTCTGGATCGGCCAGTGCTCGTTGGTTCGCGGCGCAGGCGCTGAGGCGGAAACTCGGCTGAAAGTGAACTGCCCCGAATAGGGAACCCCTCTCAGCCTTTCTTTCCGAGCGAGAGCGAGAAGTCTGGGGGGTGGGTAGCCTCGAATCCCGTTGCGGCGAAGGATTTAAGGCCGCCCGCCCACACAGATCCCTCGCTCTCGCTCGGAATGACCGATGGGGGACGTTTTTTCCTACAGAGGCGGCAGCGGACGGTGGCGATACCCAGCGCAAACCGGCGCTTGTCCACGCTGCCGTTTGAGATCGATGTCGCCGTGAAGTTGCCGTTCCAGATCGATGCTGTCCTTCACGGCCTCGTCGCTCGCGAACCGACCCGCCGGAAATCACATCCGAGGAGCAGCCCCCCTCCCCGCCGGGGCATGGCGAAGCCATAGGCGACGCCTGGGGCGGAGAGGCCCTGGTGACGACCGGAGGAGGAGAGGGGGGCTTTGGACTTGACGGAACTACGGGGTGCTTACGCCGCTTCGGGGGAGACGTTCTTCACGGGCGGCGTTTCGCGTTTTTTGCTGCGCACGGGCTGGCGGCGGGGACGGAAGCCGAACTTGAGGAGGGTCTCGCTGCCGAAGCCGTGCTTCCACTGGAGGCTCGCGCCGATCCGGCGACGGAGGCGATCACCCTCCGCGACGAGTTGGTTGCGAGACGCCGTGGTCTCCTGCGCCTGGGAGCGCAGATTGTCCTGATGGGCCTCAAATTCCCGGCTGCGGAGGAGGATCTCCTTGAGCTGGGCGACGTCGGCCGCGAGATGCGGCAGGTCGGGGAGATCGGGTTCGAGGTTGGTGACCAGAGTGTCCCAGCGGCTGATGCGTGCGACGAGGGTTTGGCCGTTGGCAGCCATGATGCGGACTCCTTTTTTTGCCTTGCGGCATCGGGTGGGATCATTCCCACGCCGCGAAGATAAGGGGCAAGGGTCCGAGAAAACGATAGGTTTTGGGAAACTTTCTTTTTTTGTTCCCGGAAGGGCGTCGATCGGGGCGGATCGGACCGTCGAAGGGTTGGATGCGGCGGCCGAATCCAGTGGCTTGGGCGATCCAATGCAGGGCTGCAACCGAAAAATCTAGGGGCTCCAACCGTCGAATCCAGGGCTTCCCGACAGAATCGACCGCATTCGACGGCCGCATCCACCGGCTTCTGCCGCTCCGTCCAGGGCTTCGGCCGTCCGATGCAACAGGAGCGGTCCTCCCAGGGCCGACTCGGACGGCGAAGGACCGCTCTGGAATCGATCATTGCTTCTGTTGGAAACCGCGTCCTTTCCTCTTCATTCGATCATCGCATGCTAGGCTTCGGCCGTGAAAACGATAGCGCAGCGTGAGCTCAGGGATCGGAGCGGAGAAATCCTGCGGCAGGCCGAGTCGGGAGAGCAATTTACGATTACCGTCGAGGGCCGACCGGTCGCCGAACTCGGACCGTTTAGGAAGCGGCAGTGGGTCACGAAGGAAGAGTTCCTGCGAATTCTTGCCTCACAGCCGCCGGATGTCACCCTTCTCGAAGATATTTCAGAGATGGGGGGCAGCGTAAGTGACCTGAGTGATCCGTGGGTGACCTGAGCCGGGGTTTGCTCGACACGTCGGTCCTCATCGCGAGCTTCGATGACCCCAGAGTGGCCCGGTCGCTTCCGCAGGAGGTCTCGATCTCTGTGGCGACGCTCGCCGCGCTTCATTTTGGCGTTCTTGTTGCGAAAGACGAGATCACGCGCCAGCTGCGCCTTTTGCGTCTTGGATCGATCGAGGACCTCATTGAGGTCCGACCTAATCACCCCTGAGGTCCCGAGCCCCCCACGAGCCCTCTCCGCCCGCCGGTTGAGCGGAGAGGGGAACCTCTAGGTTTTCTACCCCTGCACGAAGTACCCGAAGTACTGCCGGCTCCACCGCTGCACGGTGACCAAGGGGTTGCCACACGAGGGCTTGGCTCGCAGCACCCGCACCTGGGCGAGTCCGATCGGGCAGGTCTGCGGAATGACCACGTCGAGGTGTTTGCCGTCGGTGCCTACGGGGGTGGTTACGGTCTGCTCGCAGATCGCGCCGCCGGCAAAGCGGAACTGGACTTTCACCACGCCGGTCAGCTCGATGCCTTCGAGGCGGACCTTTTGGCGCCGGATCGAGCCGACGCGGGGCCAGATTTCGGTGACCACCGGGCGGCCGGAGTCGGCCGGGCGGTCGTTGCGCCAGAAGGTGACGCGGTCGCCGAACGGGTCGTTGGCGAGATCGAGGTCGCCGTCCCCATCGACGTCTAAGGCGACCAGATCCTGCGAGTCGGTCGAGCGGCGGTACTGGGTGAGGATCGTCGGGGTGATGTCGGTGAACGTCCCCGGCGGCGGCGAATCGGCCGCGGTGATCAGGCCGTCGCCGTTTGAATCGACGCCGTTGTTCATCAACACTCGGGGCAGGTCGTTCACCACCTGGTAAATCAGGTCGAGGTCGCCATCGCCATCGAGGTCGGCAAACGCGGGGAACATCGCCTGATCCATGCCCGGCGTCGGGTTGCCGAGCAGGTCGGTGGGCGCCGTGTGGATTACGGCTGAGAGCGAGCCGGGGGGCATGCGGGTCTGGAATTCGTCCACCATTCCGCCGGTGGTGGCGATCTTGTTGATCAACAGCCAGGGGTAGTTGGTCCGGGCGCCTTGGGCGTAGTGGGCGATCGCGACGTCCGAATCGCCGTCGTTGTCCACGTCGCCCTGGGCGATGCCGAACGAGCCGCAGGAGATGTAGGACGTGTCGCCGAAAACCTGATCGGTACAGGCGGCGGGCAGCTTGGTCGCCGACGATTCGGTGAGGGTGCCCTTGGGGGTTCCGACGCCGTTTAAGAACAGCAGGTCTTTCGTTTGGGCGACGTTGGTCATTTCGCTCGCGGTCTTGGCGAAGCCGACTGTGGTGAACAGGTCGAGCGCGCCGTTGTTGTCGAAGTCGGCGAGCACGTCCATGCCCAAGCTGCGATTCCACGCCGGGTCATAGACGCCTGAGGCATTGCGCATTTGGGTCGCGGCGACGTCCTTGAACCAGAAACTGCCGGCTCCGGCCGTGCCGAAGACGTTCTTCAAATAGCGCCAGCCGAAGGCGTACGTGCCGATTGGGTTGGGAAAGAGCGGCGGGGCGACCAGGGGCACCGGCCCCGAATAGCCGCTCGGCAGGATCTCGAACAGGTGGACGATCGCATCGACGTCGCCGTCGTTGTCGAGGTCGCCCGCAACCGCCCGGTCGCCGATGCCCGGCAGCGGCAGCGAGGTGCGGCCGTTCGGATCGATCCGCGCGTCCTCGGTCGTGCAGGTCGAGGCGGTGTAGAGCGAATCGAAGCCGAAAGTGCCGCCGCCGGAATTGACCAGGACGATCGAATCCGGGCTCGTGTCGGCGCAAAACGGCCAGGCCGGCGTGCGCTGCGAGGCGAGCAGCGCGTCCACATCGCCATCCCGGTCGAAATCGGCGAACACGCCGTCTTCCATCCCCTGCGGGATCTGGCGGCCACGCTTGTTGCTGGTCTTGCCCGTACCGCCGAAGGGTGAGGCGTAGTCCACGTGCTCCGCTTCGATCACCCCCGCGATGCTGTCGACCAGGTAGTTGTAGCCGCGTGAGGTTTGGAGCGCGTCGAGCGCGCCGTCGCCGTTATAATCCGCGAAATCGAAGCCGTAGCCATGCTCCGTCCCCGGCATCGTCTGGTAGCTCTTGAAGCCGATGAAGCCGCCACTGAAATCCCACGGATTGCCGACCGGAACCCCGGCGCCATTGCCCAGGTTCGAGTGCAGATCGGGCAGAACGCCGCTCCAGCGGTTGCCGCGCCCTTCGAACAGATCCTTAAAGCCGTTGTTGTCGAAATCGGCGATCGCCACGGTCTGGATCCACGGCTGGTCGAACGCCGCGAACGGCACCAGGTAGGGCGCCGGCCCGGTCCAGTTCGCCTTGTTGGCCATCACGTAGACGCGGCTCGACGCACCGAAATAGGTATCGGTCTTGAGCAGGTCCCGATGGTTCACGATCACCAGATCGAGCCAGCCGTCGGGCGTGTTGGCGGTCGGGCTGAACAGGTCGGTCAGGAGCACCTGTTGGGTGAGCGGCGCAGTCACCACGTGCTCGGTCGGGAACGTGGGCGTTCCGGTGTCGAGGATCGGGAACATGAAATCGGCAAAGGTGTCGAGCGCTCCGCCGATCGCGGCGTTGTTGACGTAGATCTCCATCCGGTGGTCCTCGGCGGGCGTGAGCACGAGGTTCTGGCTGAAGCCGTCCGACCCCGCATTGCCCAGCACGATCTCGGGCCAGCCGTCTCTGTTCAGGTCGCCGAGTGCGACGCTCCGGCTGTCGGAATGCACCCCGGGGGCGAGGGGCACGACCTTGAAGTTGCCGCTGCCGTTGTTGATCAGGACGTAGTCTTCGCTTTCGGCGCCGCAACCGGCGCTGGCGCAGCGGTCGGCGACCACGAGATCCAGATCGCCGTCCTGGTCGAGATCGATCGCCGCGACCTCGTTGGTCGCGCGGGAAAGCTCGCCCGGAATCCGGGTCGCCGTCTCGTCCTTGAAGCATCCCGTGCCGTCGTTGATCAAGAGGACGTTGGTGGCGCCCTTATAGTTGTCGCCTTGACGGCCGACGTAGAGGTCGGCCCAGCCGTCGCCGTTTAGATCCTTGTACACGACGCCCGAGCTATTGCCGGCGGTGGCCGAGACGGGGATGCGCGGCCCGCTCGGACAGGTGTCCTGCGAGATGTCGCCCCACCGGCCGGTCGCCGGATCGCGGCGCATCAGCAGGTCGGTCTGCGCCTGGGCCGCGTTCGCCTGCTCGACCGGATCGGGATCGAGATCGCCAAGCCCGTAGCCGATGCCGGCGGTGACGTACAGGTCGTCGCAGACGGTATCGAGCGGATCAGCGCAACCGAACGCTCCGCGAGTCGCCGAGACGAACAGAAAAGAGAAGCCGCTCCACGGAACCGGCGGATCGGTCTGAACGTTCTGGTAGTGGCCGTCGATCGACTGGAAGAAGGTTGGTTTGCCGTAGCGGACGGTCTTGGCCGGATCGATCAGCGCGTCGCTGTAGTTGACGAACAACTGAAGACCCTTCTTCGCGAGCGACGCCGCCATCAATTTGCGGGTCCCGCCGGCCGCGGGGGCGATTCCCTCCGGCGGATCGAACTGCGCGACGTTGAACAGCAGCACGTCGGTGTAGGCGGCGGGCTGCTGGCTCCCCAAACTCACCAGGTCGCGCGCCAGGCTGAACACCGTGTCGCCCGGATCTTCGTAGAACTGGTGCTCGCCCCAGACGTACTCACCCGAGTCGCGCTCGTAGTTCCAGGGCGTGAGTTTGGGCGGCGGCGGATTGATCGGAATCGGATCGAGGCAGATCGCGGGACCGATCACCACCTGGGCGTCGGCGGGCGGCGCCGACCCGAATAGGAGGGACACGAGGAGGGCCGCCCCTAAGGCGGCCCGGCGGACGGAACGTGTTTTCGACATGGCATTCTCCGATCGGGGCGCTCGCCTCGGACCTCCCGAGGTTCCCCCTGATCGGAGAAGCGGATTCGGTGGGGAAAGATGACGATTTGCCGGTGCTCGAAGGACTGCCGGCGAATCAGACCGCCTCAGTGAATCGAAGTCCCCGCCCTCCGCCCGGCACGGACATCCCTCCTCAAGCCTTTGACGGCGGTCATTCCCATCAGCAGAGCCAGCAGGACCAGGCTCCAGTCCGACAGCGTCGGGATGCTCGCTAGTTGCGAAATCGAGACGGAGTATTCGCGAGAGCCGGGGCATCCCAAGGCGTCGGTCGCCAAAATCGTGAAGGTGAAGATGCCCGCCGAGAGCGGCGTGCCGGTGATGGCGCCGGTGGTGGAGTTGAGCGCCAGCCCTGGAGGCAGGGCACCGCTCGACAGGGTATAGGCATAGGGCGGCGTTCCCCCGGAGGCAACGACCGTAGAGTTGTAAAATGCGCCAATCACGCCGCTCGGCAGGGCGACGGGGGCGAGCTCGATGGGGGGACAGGCCGGTCCGGCGATTACGATCGAGTAAAAGTGACTGCCGGTGCAGCCGTTCGCGTCGGTTGCCGTAACGATGAAGCTGAAGGTGCCAAAGCTGGTCGGCACCCCATTCAATAGACCGGTGCCGCTATTTAGCAACAGCCCGGCCGGCAGCGCCCCGCTGGAGACGGCGTAGGTGTAGGGGAGAGCGGCACTACCCGACGCCGTGAGAAGCTGGCTGTAGGCCGTTCCGACTTCGCCCGCAGGAAGAGTCGCCGGGTTCAAGACGATCGCCGGGCAGACGATCGGAGGGCGAGGGCAGATCGTGACATTGCTGCCATCCAACGTCACCGCACCGTTTCTCGCCAGAGCTCGGCCCGAGGTCGCGGCTCCCGTGTTCAACGTGATGCTTGTGAGAGCCAGGAGGTTGCCGGCAAACGAAGTGGCCGTGCCGAGGGTTGCCGAGCTGCCGATCTGCCAAAAAACATTGCAGTCGGAGCCGCCGTTGATCACGCTGACCGACGAACCGCTGGCGGTGGTGAGCGAGCTGGCGATCTTGAAGATGAAAATCGCGTCCGGGTTGCCCTGGGCGTCGAGAATGAGACCGCCGGTCAACTGGGCCGATGAATTGAAGCCGTAGACGCCCGGCCCCAGCGTGAGTCCGCCCAGGTTGGTTCCTGTCAAATCGACCAGTGTAGGGGTCGACGCGAGGGAGTTGTAAGCGGTCGCAAGGTCCGCTTGCGCTTGGGCAGCAACGGCATCGCCGGCGTGGATCGAGCCGGGCGGCATGACGACCCCCGGCGGGAAACCCGTCACCGAGGAGCCCGGGCTTACGCCGACGTCACCTACGATCAGGCTCGAACCCGTATTGGTGACCGCCGAGCCCCCCAAGACGCCGAAGTTTTCCGCCGTGCCCAAAGACACCACCCCGCTGGCCGCCGAAGCGCCCAGAAGAAACGAAGCCCAACACACCACCGCCCATTTGTTGTTTTGTTTAGACTTTTTCACTATACACCCCCTTACGGGTTCGTAACCGCATCAAAGTCATCGCCAGTATAACGTAATCTCTCAGGGAGAGCTACTACTTTTTCGCCTAAAGAAACTTCCCCTCGCCATCCTTTATTGGCCACCCTGATTCTCATCGCCGCAGCCTAGCGGCGGGATCTCCGAGCAGCGTCCAACCGAGAAGCGCGTCGCGCAGAAACGCATCCTTGACTTTCCGCGCCACTATCGATGGCGGGAGCAAGAAGCCTGCCATCGCGCTCGATAGGATAGGGCAACAAATCAAGCGCTTTTTCAGTGAGCCAAGGGAAACGCGCCGCGCCGGCCCGCCCGCTCCACCTCACCGCTCGCAGCCCAGCCGCCGGCCGGGGCCGCGAAATCCGTTCGTTCCGCGCGATCGTCCTGCACGATCAGGATCCTCGCCTATTGCCAACTGCCGGATCCCGTGGCAAAAAGTACGCCCGGGCTCGGGATCTTCGAGCGAAAAATACACGGCGAGCCGCGACCGATCGAGTTCCGGCTCGCGCCCCAGAAACAACGCAATCGCGCCTTCTTCTGAGGCGGTGAGCATTCGCCGATCGTCGAGCTACCCGGTCTGTTCGTCCGCGTAGAATCGATAGAAATAGTTCGCGTCGTCGAACGGGTGCTCGTCGAGCACGTGATGGAGGAGGCCGTGCTCGGCCAGGAGACGGCCGAGGCGGAGGGCTTCGCGGCGGCTGGTGCCTTCGGTGCGGACGAGCCAGTCGATCGCTTCGCGCCCGATCAGGCAGCGGGGGTAGACGTTCCATAGATGGCGCCGGTCTTCGATCGCGACGCCCCCTTCCCCGCGCATTTGGGTCGCCAGGACCGCCAGCTCTTCCACCGTCCAGGGCCGGCCGGCATGGTCGCGGTCGGCTCCATCCTCCCCCGTCGCGGCCGGGGCTCCGGCGGTCGCCTCTTCCGCCTGCACCGCGTGGACCACGCGCTGGGGCAGCGGCATTTCGATGCCCTCGCGGCGGAATGAGCTTTCGATCCCGAAGTTCAGATCGCTTTTCAAGCTGCTCTGCTCGCGCGGGTCGCGAGTCCAAACCAACAGATCGAAGTGGAGCGCGCTGTCGCCGAAGGCGGTGAGCTGAACCGTCGGCGCCGGCTCGTCCAGCACGTCGGGGTGCCGGCGGGCGACGCCGAGCAGGGCGTTGCGCACTTTGGTGATCGGGCTGCCGTAGGCCGCCGGGACCGGAATGCGCAGGCGCGAGACCGGATCGCCGTGGCTCCAGTTGATCACCTCCGTCTCCAGGAAGCGCGAGTTCGGCACCAGAATGCTCACCCGATCGGTCGTGCGGATGACCGCGCTCCTCGCGCCGATCCGTTCGACCGTCCCCGAGAACTTGCCGACCTCGACGAAATCGCCGCTCTTGATCGGCCGTTCGAGGCCGATCAGCAGGCCGGAGACAAAATTGTTCGCGATGCTTTGCAGGCCGAATCCAAGCCCGATGCCAAGCACGCTGCCGACGATCGCGAGCGTTCGCGCGTCCAAGCCCCAAACCTGGAGGACGATCAGCCCGCCGACAAACAGCAGCGCATAACGCAGCAGGCCGGTCAGGCTGTCCTCGGCCGATGCTTCCAGGCGCAGCGGCCGCAGCAGGTACGACCGGAACAGCCAGGTAACCCCGGCGACGCAAATCCACAGCGCGCCGAGGGCAATCGGCAGCATCACCAGGTCCGCGGCGGAAAAGGCCTGCTTTTCGATCGCGAACAGCGGCCGGGTGAAGCTCGCGGCGAGCAGGTCGACGCCACGGCGGCGCAAATCGGCAAGGCCCGGAAAACGATCGACGGCAAAAGCCCCGGCCGCCAGCCAAATCCCCCACTTGACCGGCAGCAGGGCCAGCTCCAGCCGGTGCTGCCAGACCAGGTGGGCGCCGGGCGCCAGCGGCGCCAATCCCCGGCCCTGCCGCTTGTGCCGGACGCCGTCGGCGAGCCGAAGCGGTAGCCGCCGGCCGAGCCGCCAGAGCGCGAAATGCGTCAAGGCCGCAGCGCAAAGCGCCGCAAGGCCGAGCGCCAGGGAGGGCATGGGGGAATCGGGCATGCGAGGTCAGGTCTCCTGGGAATCCTACGCCGGACGACCGGCCGGCGGATGGCGGAGCATGGACTTGAAGGGATTGGAGCGACAACGATCACTCGATGATGGCAGGTTCCCCGCCCGCCCTTTTTTCGCCCGCCCAAACTTCTCACCCAAAAGGAGGGAACTCCCCACCCCGCGGCGAGCCACCCTCCGGCGATAGCCATCCTACGCTTAATGAGGTTCGTGAAAAGAACCAGCGAAATTAACCTTCACTCGTCAACGCCGCCACTCCCAGGAGGACGCCATGAGACTCAGGATGCTCCCGCCGGCCGTCAACTCTTCCGCCAAAACTCAAACGATGTGAATTCGTGATGCCCCTGGGCATCGCAGATAGGACTCTTGTCATGAACGCCTACAGAAAAATCGCTCGGATCGTCTTCGCTTCGACTCTCGCACTCCTAATGGGCGGCGGTGCTCTCACCGCTCAGCAGGGCACCGGACCGTTCGCCTCCTTCCCGACCCAGAGCGTCAAGGACGGCCGGTTCCTCGGTTTCGCCTGCGCGGGTCTTGCGACTTTGGAGCAGAACGTTCAGATCAAGCTGTCCGCGCCCGCGTCGACGACGAGCTTCGACCTCGACGTCTTCGACGGAGAGACCGGCGGCCTCGACGGCTCGGGAAAAAAGCACTGGGATCTCGGCACCCGTTCGCTGAAGTTCTCGCTCTTTGCCGACCCGCTGCGTACCGGCAGCCTCGCCCCGGCCGACCTGATCGGCGAGTGGTACGGCAATTCGGAGAACGCGACCAGCGGCCAGGATTGGACCTCCTCGACGGCGAGGATGCCGGACAACGACTGGTGGAATCTCCACCTCTCCACCTCGGCGATCGCCCAGGCCGCGAGCGGTGCCTATCTGTACCTCCTGGTGATCGACACCGATGGCGCCTGCACGGCGGGCGAGCAGTTGGAAAGCAATTTGAAGATCGCGACCTCCTATCCGGTGACCTTCAGCCTTCCTTATTTCGGGTTGGTCGCGGCCATGCGCCAGACGGTCAACGATCTTCCGATCATCTATCCGGGATCTACTGCCTCGGCTCCGTTGACCGGCAGCTTCATGACCGCGCCCACAACTTACGACGGCACGTTCGAGTTCTTCTTCAATCTGGCGGCCGGGGCGACCGAGATTCGCCTTTTCGACGGTGACTTCGATTACGGGACCAGCTTGTTGCTCGGCAATCCATCCGGCGTAGTGTTGGACCCGTGTGTCGATACCGACGATCCGGACACTTCCTCGACCTACTCCGGCTTCCCATTCACCCCCACGGGAGCTACCCCGGAAGGAACGCAGGGTCCCGGCGTTCCGCCGGACGACAGCTACCGTGACGCCTTCCGGCGGGGTGAGCCGGGCGATCCGAACCGGGTGGGCTGCGTCCGGTACGAAGTGACCGATCCGAACGGAAACGTCTATCTGAACGACAACCCGTCGGGCAACTTCGAATGGGAGCAGTTTTTGATCGCCAGCTCAAGCTCGCCGTTCGTTGGCGATGCTGACGCGGTCTTCACCGGCTCGACCCTTCCCGACGGCATATGGAAGGTGTCGATCATCGGACTCGACCTCGATAACCTGAATTTCTGGCACGCCAATACCTGCGCGATGCGTCCTTCGCGCGATCCGGCGCCGGGAGAGGACCCGGACGACGTGCCTCGGGTAGCCGCCTGTCCCGACCCTGCGAGCGAGCCGTCTTTCGGTTTCGCCGGGCGGAACGAGAAGAAGTAAAGAGCAAGGAGATTCAAAGTGATCGACTCCCAGATAGGTACGCTGCAAACGGCACTGAACGTGAAATCCCTCCCGGCCGGACTGGCCGCCCGCTTGGCGACGGTTTCCGGCCTGGCCGAAGGAGATCTGGCCGGTCGATCCCTGGCTTCCCTCCGTCACCGGCTGAGTCCGGTTCTCCAAGCGGACCTGCTGGGTCTGCGGCGGATCGACGGCCGAGTGGTACGGAAACATCCGGCCACCGGTGCGCTGGAGCCGGTTCCCGGGGCCACCGTCCACGTCGAGGACACGGACGGTTCCTTCCTCCTCTATTCGCCGCCGCAGTGGCCGGACTGGAGCTGGCTCGTACCTTTCAAAGTCCGCCGCGAAGAGATCGCCGTCGCACATACCGACACGCGCGGGCGGTTCAGCATCGGCATCCCGCGTTGGGATGTCGAGGCGATCACCGCCTGGCGGCAAGGCCGAATCCGGTTCTGCGACTTCACCCGGCCACACCTTCGCGACATCGTGAAGGATTTGGACGGGGGCTCTTGCGACTCGGCGGAAACCGCGATCCGAAAAGCCGATTTCCTCCCCCGCTGCCGCAAGCGGCTCGGCCGGCCGCTGGCCCACCGGATCGAAAACCTGCTTCACGAGCAACCGGCCGTGACGGCCGAGGCGATCGAATCGCTGCTCGAAACCCCGATCGCACCGGAATGTCCCGGCGCCCTCGCTGAGATCGGTAGGCCCGAGCTTCTGGGGATCCTCAAGGCGGTCGCCGGGGAGCACGGGATCTCCCCCCAGGTCGTCCGGGAAGCGAATTTCGGTCCCTGGATCGGGCCGCTCTGGCGCAGCAGCCAACTGGTGCTGAAACTCTGGACCCCCCTTCTCGACGCTCCGGACATCACATTCCGCGTGACCCGGGCCCGAGGCGCAGGCGTGGAAGAGGCGGTTCTTTACGCCGGGGGATTCTTCGACGTTTCCTGGAACCAGGGAGGAATTCCCGACCTCACGCTCACCGCCTCGAGCGAAGCCCCGGCCCTTCGCCGAAGCCTCCGGCCGTACTCAGGGCGCCTCCTTGCCCATCGAACGAAACCCAGGTTCGCGGCGGCCCCGCCCGCGATGGCGGCGTGACCAGCCCTGCCGGCGTCCAAGCTCCGCGCCTGCGGGAATTCCAGGATGGCTGAGCACAGAGTTACCGCTCTCGGCACTTTGGAGTATCATTCCGACACCATTTCTCTGAAGAAGGAGATTCGGGGAACCGTTCGGAGGTCGTTCTCCCGGGATTCGGGGCTCGGTCGGAGGGAAAAGTCCGGAACATGCAAGCCAACGCCCTCCACCCGGATGCCGCCGGGCGGTCCAAGCCGGAGCGTCTGCGTCTGGCGATCGAGATCTTTTATGCCCGGAGCAGTCGGCATGTGCATCCCGACGGCGATTGGCAGGAGGGTCTCTGGTACCCCTCGCCCGCCGAGCGCCGGGCGTGCTGCGACGACATCCATCCCACGATGAGCAACCGGCAGGCTCTGGAGAGCCATTGCCGAAGCCAGAGCCATATCTCCTCCCTGTGCGACGTCCCGCTCGGCGAGCTGAAGGCCGCGGTGCGCGCCGATCGCAAGCAAGGTTCGCCGATCGCCGAGCAGGTCACCGCATCCCTCGTGGCACCTCGGCCGCAGAGGGCGGAGACTTTCTTCGAAATGCGCCAGAAGGCGAGGCAGGAGACTTTCGAGCAGTTGCACGCGGCGCTCGCCCAGGGCCTGCCCCTTTTCGAGCGGCTGCATGCACTGCGGGACCCCAAGGTCGCGGAAGAGGAGAGCATGGCCCCCCTGCTGGAAACGGCGTCCGCGAGCGCGGAACGATTGGTTGCGACGCTCCACTCCGCGCGTAGCCTGGAGGCGACCCTGACGTTCGGGAGCGCTCTTGTCGAAACGCTCCGAACGTTGTTGGAGGAGCCCCCGGCCAAGCGCCGCCGTTCGCTCGCCACCGGAATCACAGGCGCCGATCCAAATCCGGACCCGTCCGCTCCTGGCCGGGCGGCTTAGGCCCCAGCATGGTCATTGGCGGCGTGCGGCATCGGTCGGTGCGTCGCTTCTTGGCCGGGGGTGCAAGCCTGGCGCAGCTCTTCCGGCTCTCCCGCGGGAGGTGAATTTGCGCCTTCGCGCGACTCAGCCCTCGGGCTTGATCCTCGGTTCCACCAAGCCATGCCGGACGGCGTGGGAGACCACCTGCGCCCGGCTGTTCAGCTTGAGTTTGTCGAGGATGTTGCGGACGTGGAACTTCACCGTGTTCTCGGTGAGCCCGAGACGTTTGGCGAGCTGGCGGTTGGAGGTGACCCCTTCGACCATCAAGTCCAAAACTTCGCGCTCGCGACCCGTGAGTGCGTCCGGTCCTCCCGGCGACGGTTCTGTGCTTTTGGGCTTGGAGAAAGCCTCCAGGATCTTCCGCGACATCTGCGGAGTGATCGCGGGTTCGCCGTCCAGCGTCCGCTCCAACAGCTTAAAAAAGCTGTCGGCTTCGAGGCTCTTGAGCATGTAACCGTGCGCCCCTGCGCGGAGCGCATCGAACAGGTCGTCGTCCTCCATCGAAGCGGTGAGGATGACGACCTTGATCTCCGGCATCCGTCCGACCAACTCTCTCGTCGCTTCGATTCCATTGAGAACGGACATCGACAGATCCATGAGCACGATATCGGGTTTCAAGGTGCAGGCCAGCTCGATCGCCTGCCGGCCGTTGATCGCTTCGCCGACGACCTCCAGCCCCCGCGTTTCCAGCAGGCTGCGCAGACTGCTGCGAAACAGGGCGTGATCGTCGGCAAGGAGTATTCTCAATTTTGGCCTCCGTTCAGTCGGTCTCGAGTTTGCTTCCGGGCAGGGTCAACATGACGCGGGTGCCCTTGCCCGTCTGAGACGTCACCACGAAGGTGGCACCTATGGCCGCAGCGCGCTCGGCCATCGTTTTCAACCCGAAGCGGCCGCAGTCGGCGATCTCCTCGGACTCCGGTTCGAATCCCACTCCGTCGTCGCTCACCAACAGGAAAACCGCTTCGCCATCGTTTGCCAGCGTCACCCGTACCCAGCGGGCCTGGGCGTGCTTGCGGATATTCGCCAGCAGCTCCTGAAGAATGCGCAGGACCTGCTTTTGGGTTTCGGCGGGCAGCTCGTGGACCGGTTCGATCGCCAGCTCCAGCCGGATCGAGATCTGCTGTGCCCATCCGCCCGCGTAGTCGGCGATCGCCCCAGGCAAACCGCCCTCTTCCGGAAGGATCGTCCTCAGGTCGAGAATCTGCTGCCGGACGTCGCCGTAAATATTGCGCGCCGCTTCGGCAAACTCGTCGAGATGTGTCTGCGCTTCTCCCACCTTCCCCTGGAGCAGGTTCTCGCGCACAACCTGCGCCTTGACGTTGACGTAGGCCAGCACCTGGGCGAGCCCGTCGTGCATTTCGTGCGCGATCCGCAGCCGTTCGCGGTCCGCCCCGAGCGCCTTCATTTGACTATGGAGGTGAGCGTTGTCGATCGCGATTGCCGCTTGCGCGGCAAATCGCACTAAAACGTCTTCGTCGTCCTGGCTGAAGGCGCCGCCCTCTTCTTTTTCCGCGAGGTAGAGGATGCCGTGATGGAGAGCCCGGCAGCTCACCGGAACGGCGAGCAGGCTTTGCATTGGCGGATGACCTGGAGGAAAGCCGACTGAGCGCGGATCCTCCGAGATCTTGTCGACCCGCAATGTCTGCCCTTCAAAGAGTGGAACGCCAAGGAGGCCCATGCCGCGCGGCGGAGCACCGATCGCAGCTCCCAGGTCAGGGCCGAATCCGGAAGTGACAAACGACGTAATCTGCCCGGCCTGATCCACCATGGAGAGGGCGCCGTACACGGTACCGAGCAGTGCGCAAGCCCGCTCGACGATGGTCTGAAGGACGGTGTCGAGCGAGATGTCCGCAGTCACGACCAGCGCCGCGGCATGCAGCGCCAGCAACTCCCGGTTTTGCCGATGCAGCCGCTGCTCGAGCTTCTCCAAGCGCTCCAACAGTAATTCGTAGAACAACACCAAAAGAACGAGCTCAATCGACAGGATGAGGAGACGCGCCGCCCACGGCGAAAGCTGGGGAATCAGCAGTAACTGCCTGGAGATCTCGACGGCGACCAGGAGCAGGAGCGGCCCCACCACGGCGATGAAGCGCAAGCGCACTGCTGACTCTTCAGCCATCATAACTTACGACTATATCGTCTTACGGAAGAGAAATTGGCTTTCGCACTCCGCCGGTGCGCCCGGTTGAGCCAGAGCCCCCCCAGTCCGGTCATTGACGCGCAGACGGCCAGGATGAATCCGGCGGCGGGGCGGGCATCGAGCGTGGCTCCGGCGACCGCCAGCCGTCCAAGCAGCAGAAAGGCCGGACCGACATGCAAGGGGCCCGGCACCGGGGAGAGCCTCGCCAGGATCGACACCAGCCACTGCGCCGTGTCGGCGACGACGATGAACGGGAAGCAGATCGCGGGCACCGCCAGCAAGGCCGTCCAGCGGCAGCGGATGGAGGCGGCGCTCAGCAACATTCCGACCACGACGACCAGGGCCAGGGACAAGGATCGTTCCAAGGCGTCGAGGTCCTCGGCCCGTCGGCTGCCGGGCCAACCGGCCGCCGAAAGGACTTCGGGAAGCGGCCCGTCCAGTCGGCCCAGGTACGAGACGAGTTTCACGCCCCGAGGCTCTCCGGGAGTGACCAAATGGATCTGCCAGTAGGGTAGCCAATACGAGACCATTAACAACGCGGCGGCGGCGACCAGAGTCCACCTGGCCGCCGGGTTGAGGCGCCGAGATTTGAGCGTTCGGGTTTGCGACAGCTCGGCCGCGTCGGTGAAAAGAGCCATTTCAGGAGAGTAGGCGGCAGCCGCGGACGAGGCCTACTACCGAAGAGGTGGGAAAGGATCGCCGAAGGGCAGGCGCAAGCAACGTGATGGGGTGGGACGGGGATTGCGAAAGAACCGCTATTCGAAGTCGAAAACCTCGTCGTCCTCGCGGGCGACGCCGATCGAGCGCAAGGCGGTAATCAGCTCCTTGACGATCACGGAAGGTTGATGCCACTGGGGCGCAATTTTCGAGGAGCCCATCGCAAAAGAAGGCGGGCCGCGTCGCATTGCATGGCACCGCGAGTTGGTGGGTACCGCCCCCCACTGCCCGGAGTTCCGCGCTAGAATTTGCGCCCTCCTTCAAACGCCAAAGAGGACTCCCGTTGCTCCGACTCGTCGCGCACCTTCGTCGTCTCGCTCCCGCCCGTAGCTTCACCCCGCTGTTGGCGGTCGCGCTTTTCGTCGCCCCTCCGCTCGCGGCGGACGCCAAGCCGGAGACCGGAGCCGTGCGCCTCGTTTTCGAGCTTCCCGGGGTCCTAGGCCCGGAGGTCACCGTTGACGTCGTAAGCCTTGGGCCGACCGGCACACCGATTCCTCCTGCCGCGCCCGCTTCGATGGGCGACGTGCCCCCGGTGGCCTTGACGGGCGCCACCGCCTTGAAGATGCACCGCACGGCGGAGCATCCTTACGAAGAGGGCTACGGCCGCTACCAGTCCGAACCGATCGTCTTCCTCGCCGATCTGCGCGCCTCCCGCGCCTGGCAGCGGACGGCGCGCGAAAACGATGCCTGCGCCCGTTGCTTTCCGCCGGTGGCGATCCCCGCCGACGCGGTTGAGATGCTCTCGGGCGACATGATCTTGGTGCGGCCAAGCGTCACCCTCGCGCCTCTCCTGGCCGCGATCTACGGCGCGGAGCGCGCATCGACGATCCGGCTCAATCTCCCCTCCACCCGCTGGGAGATGTCCCCATCCCTGCGCCAAGAACCGCGCCTGGGCGCCAGCTTCGGTGCCGGCGAAGCGGCGCCGGGGACGCTGCTCGCCTCAGGCGAGATGACGTTTTCGGCCACCGACCTCGCGGTTCGCGGTCGCGGCCTCGATTTCGCCTTCACCCGGACCTACCGCAGCCAGACGGTCGGCAGCGGACCCCTCGGGCCGGGTTGGGATTTCGGTTTCCACATGCGCCTGCGCGAGCTGCCGAACGGCGACGTCGAGCTGTACGACGGCCGGCTGCGCCGCGAGCGGTTCGAGAGAAACGGCGACGGAAGCTACCGCTCCCCTCGCGGACTTTTCTCCGTGCTCACCAAGCACAGCTCGGGCTTCCTGCTGATCGAAAGCGATCACTCGTTCGTGCGATTCGATCACTGGGGGCAGCTCCTCTCGATCGCCGACGGTCTCAAGGATGCCGAGGGCACGGGCAACGAAATGCGCTTCGAGTACAACGCCGCGAGCCAGCTGGTGGCGGTCGTCGATTCCCTCGATCGGCGCTACACGCTGACCTACGACGGCGACGGCCGGCTCAACCGCCTCGCCGACTTCGACGGCCGCGCAGTCCGGTACGGATACGACGAATTCGGGCGGCTGACCGATGTCGAACTGCCCGCAGTGACGACGGGAGTCGTGGCCGGCGTGAGCCAACGTATCACCCACTATGGGTATGCGAACCCCGCGGGCGACCTCGCGGCGCGTTGGACCACCGCCGACAACCTGACCCAGATCCGCGACCCACGGAATTTGATTCCGCTCGAGCTGACCTATACCGATGCCGACGGCGATCAGCGAGCCGACGAGGTGACCAGCCAACGCTGGGGCACCGGGACGGTCACCCTCGCCTACGACTTCGCCGCAAAGAAGACGACGGTCACGGACCGACGCAGCCACGCCACGACCTATCTTCACGACGCCGACGGCCGGGCGGTTCGGCGGGAAGACCCAACGCACGCCGTTTGGACCGTCGATAACCTACTCAGTGCCTTGCGAGAAGGAAACATCAATCCTGGGATCGGAACTCGGGGCCTTGGCAAAGGATTCTACGAACTAAGGGGCGCAAATGCTGGTAGGGTAATCGTCAAACAGGCGCAACCCGGCACCTTCGATATTGTTGGTAAATTCCAAGGTCATGTGCGCGGCGATGCGGCGAACTCGGCGATCATCGAGAGACTGATAAATGACTATGCGAAGTAGAGAGAAGAAAATCGCGACTCGTACGGTTCGCGAATTGGGAGGTGAAGTGTGGGCCGAGATTATTAGGCGAATCCCAGAGGAGCACCTTAATTGGGAGTGGAGGGATAGGCTGGTCGATATTGTGATGGGTGTGCTTGCTCGGTACGATGGGAGAATCATCGAAAACGATAGTGATCTTCCTGTAAGCCCATTGGAAGATTTTATTGAGCCGCCAGGCGACTAAAAGGACCAGGTTTGATTGCGAATGCCATTGGGTGAAATACGTTCGCATCGGAAGCCGATCTCACCAAGCCGATTTTACATGAGACCTATCGGCTTCGCACCGGCCAAGTTGGCGCCACTGGGGCTTCTTCGCAAGCTGCCGACCCGTCGTCAGGTGTCGGTATCGACCGGCGCCGACGTCATAAACATAACTCGCTCCCTTTGGGACCGCTCTGGCCCCGAGCCCTCCCTCAACGACTTCCAGCTCCGAAAACGTTTCGTTCAGAGCGCGCTGGAAGATAGTATCTAACGAGACGTAAGAACTCGCGATCGACTCGCCGGCACCGACGGCCAGAGCTGCATCCCCGCCCACACTGAGCACCGTGCGAGAGAGCTGTCGGCCACACTCGAATTTGTCGGGCAGGGAGGGCGCCAAGATCAGCCTCAGGGGCACCCGGGAGGCTCGGCGGACAGGCGGACGGGACCCGGCGTTATGCCGGCTCGCCGGTGGAGGAGTAGAGGAGGGCGTAACGATCGAACCCACCCGCTCCGTCGGCCTTCGCCCGCTCGACGACCTCGTCAAGGCCGAGGCCGTAAATCTTCTGCTCGTCGACGCGGCGATCGACGTTGTGGTGAAGCTCTCTCCCGAGCCCGGCCCGGGCTTGGAACGCCGCCGTCTGGAGATCGACGTTCCCAATCCGCCGACGGCGGGAACGCAGGTGAAGCTCAGCGTTGCGCCCCAGGCGCTTTGGTGCCTCTGGAGGTAGACAATGACTCGCAGTGTTCGAAATACGATGATAAGTGTCGCAGTGGTGCTTCTTTGCGCCATTCCGATGAGCTTAGCGGTCGATAGTTGGTCCCTGAACCGCTGGTCCCAGAGAATCCTTGAGCAATACTCTGCGCTGGAGACCGCTGCTGGCCGCGACACTCCAATCGAGTTCTTAGTGCGACCTGATCTGGTCAGGATTGATCAGACTGGAGACGTCTCTTTGATCTTCATACCACCAAGGACGGCTTGGCTGACTTGGTGCTTCGACCTCGTTTCCTACGAGGCTTATGTGATCGAAATTCGATCGCCCCGCAACGGCGGCAAACCAGAACTCCGACTTGGGCACAGATCGGATTGAAGGTGATTTAGATTGTGGAGTTTCGACGGTATCACTATGCTATCGATCAGGCCAGAGTAATTCGAGTTCACATGGCGTAGCGGACTTGGGAGACCGACGCGGACCGCGCGCCGCGGTTCAGCCCTCCTTCCCAATCGGCGAGCCTAACATACCGGTTCTTGTGATCGTACAAGGAGCCAACCTGCTGCGCCTGGCATCAAAGTTGTATTTTCCGCTGGTAGGAGGAATTTGATGCTGCCTGAGATCTCAGCGAGTATGAATGCGAACGGCTGGCAGGAGGCTGTTCTCAACCGCATCAGCGGCCAGAAACCAGCGTGGCTGCGGCTCTATCGAAATGGCTCAACGTTCACCGGCGTTCACCCATCAACCCCGGGATTCTCGCCATGAGTAGGGAACTGTTCATCGCACCGCAAAATCAACGCCCGGCTTGGCTCGAGTATCGGCATTCGTTTTGTCGGCTTGTCGAGCAAGGGCTGATTCAGCTGGCACCCTGGCACATCATGGAAGCCGAGAGGGCGATGGATCACGCTCGAAGGTTGGCTGAACGCTATCCGTCCCGTGAACTGTTCCCTTTCGCTTACCGACAAGACAATGACGACGTGTCTTGCTGGTCGAGCGGCGAGGGAGAAAAGGTGTTCGTCATCCATGACTTCGCGTCCCCTGGCTGGGAGGACGAGACGCTGTTCAATGACGTGTCAGCGTGGTTTCTCTCAGCGATTGATGAGACCATCAGGTTGGACTGAGAGCATCGACGTAGCGGCGGCTTTGCGATCGGGACAACTGGTTGCCGAAGACGTTTCTGTTCAATATATTATTCGAGATGGCAAGACGTTGATGCTAAACACGCGTTCCGCTCAGGCCCTCGAAGCGGCGGGCATTCCAAGGGCACAGTGGAACGCCGTAAACATGACGGGCGACGCAGCCGCCGAGGCGAGATTGACTGGACAGCTTCAGCGGAATGGCCTTGGCAGCCAGGGAATACCAACTGTCACACCAGGGAGGCGTTAATCATGAGTTCCAAAAGGACGCTTTACACTGTTGCTGTTCCTTCAACGGACTTCACCACCGAGGCATATTGGGACGGGAAGGGGGCCATACCTGCGATCCGTTTTGGCTTCGATAAAGATGGAGTTGAATATCGGGGTGGCATTGAGTTCCGCCGCGTGCTGGCGATGCGCAAGAGAGCCGAGAGGTGTTGCACTGCGTGGCACATTGAGGGTGCTTATGACACTTTGGTTGAAGTTGAGGGCTCGCCTTGGGTTCAGGAAATGCGAGCGGATACCAATGCGCAATGGCGGGATAAATGGGAGACGCACCACTTCATGGTCTACCTCGATAGCGTGGGCTGTTTTGAAGCCATCGCCGAATCTTGGGTTGCTCTTCCCGAGGAGGCAGTAGCCAGTTTGCCTCGGGCGTCGGCGATCCGCAGTTCGACGAGCGGCTGAGCAGCAACCCCCGCGGCCTCGAACTCGCGCAAGGATCTCGGCGGACGAGGTTTTCTGGTCGGTGATGACGACGTCTCGCGGCTGGCGCCGCCACTCCGGCGCCGAGATCGCCACCTACATCTACGACGCGTTGAACCAGCGCACTCGCAGACCGGTGGGCGATCGCGACCTGACGACGGTTTGGAACGGCTGGCAGGCGATCGAGAAAACGCCCTTACCACCAGGCGCTCGTGGTGCTCGACCTGTGCGGCCTCCCGACTCTGCCGCCGGCTCCCCTACTCGGAGTCGAAAACCTCGTCGTCCTCGCCGCTTTCGTGCCGTTCCGGCTCACCCTCCAGCCCGGCCCGTTCGAGATCGCGAAGAACGCTCTTGAGCACAGCCGCGTCGAGCGCGGCGGCCTCGGTGGCGCGTTCCAGCAGGACGAGCGAAGCGAGCCCCTCGCGGGCGACGCCGATCGAGCGGAAGGTGGGGATCAATTCTTTGGCGAGGAGCTTGCGGGCCTCGTTTGCTCGGCCGCGTTCGACGAGGCGCACGGCCAGGTCGAGGCCGACGATTGCGGCTTGAAACGGCAGGCCGAGCTGTTCGAACTGAGCCTTCACCCGGCGGAGCAGCCCCTCGGCGACGCCGCGTCGGCCGAGGCCGTCGTAAATCTGGGCGTCGTAGAAAAGAAACTTCGCCCGATCGCTGTCGCCCATGTGGCGGTAGTACTCCGCGCGAATCGCGTCGGCGCAGTCCGAGGCGTCCTGGAAAAGGGCGAGCTGAACGTAGAGGGCGACGAGGTGTTGGGCCGCGGTGAGGCGCAGCTCCAGCAGCTCCGGGGATTCCGTCCCGCCGAGCAGGCGCAGCGCTTCAGCGACCAGAGGTAAGGCCTTGCCGGGGTCTCCAGAGTAGGCGGCGGCGAGCGATCGCTGAAGGGCCAGCTTGCCGGCGGCGGTGGGGTGGCCGCGCCGCTCGAAGATGGCAACGAGGTGTGCCAGCAGCCGGTCAGCTTCGGCGAACCGGCGGCGGCCGAGCAGGAACGACCCGTACAGATCGCCGAGATGGAGGAGCGCTTCTGTGCTTCCTCCGCCTTCCTGCCAGGCGCCGAGCGCAGCCTGAAACGCCTGCTCGGCTTCCGGATATCGGCCCAGCAGTCGGAGCAGGTTCGCCCGTTCCGTGTGGATCTGGCAGGCGAGGTTGTCGCCCTGCTCTTCGCCGTCGTCGCAGAACCCGCCCGCTGGCGGCATTCGCAGAAGCGCCTCGTCCAGCAGCTCGAGGCCTTCTTCCGGGTCGTTGCGGCGCAACTTTCGCGCCTCTTCGATCAGCGCCGAAGCTTGCTCGCGCTCTAGATTCTTCCCGGTGTGCTCCCCGGTTCCGAGGGTCCCTTCCCGTAAATCCAGCAAGGCGCCCCGGATCCCGCGGCTGACCGGCGTCTCGTAATAGAACAGCGGCGCCTCCCGGGACACGGCGGGCAGGCCAGCTACCTGGCCGAAAGCGATCGCGCAGTCCCGGCAGCCGCGCAGAAGATGGCGCACCAGCCGCCGGGCGGCGCCGCGGATCTCCTCGACCGAAAGCGGACCCGCCGCCATTCGCTCCACGACCTCGTGGGGAACGCACGGGGTGGACGGCGCCGCCTTTGCTACGAGCCGCAGGCGGCGGGCCGCCGGACCAGTGGCGGTCTCTGCATCAAGGGGAGCATCGGGCGCATCCATCGGCGGCCTCCCGGAGCCTTCGGGCGTAGGGTGATCGCGCGGATTCTCTCACGCAAGGGTGATTTTGTCGAAAAGGAGAACGCGCCGAAACCTGCCCATGTAGGGGCGGCCCCCCGTGGCCGCCCGGGAGGCTACGGCTACGGATTCTCCGCCCAGGGCGCCCACGGGGGGGCGCCCCTACATCTTTGACGGGGGCGCTGCAAAGGACGCGGGGCGGGGCCTGCCTTGAACTCAAGGCCGCGGTGCACCGCTGGGATCGATGCCGATCCCTTGGCCGCCGAGGGCTTGGGCGGGCCGGCCGTTGGGATCGACCATCATTCCCTCGTTGGCGGTGACCTGCCGCGGCGCGCGGTCGGCCCAGAGCGCGCCGAGCGGTGTTCGGGCGAACCAGCCCGCCAGGTGCTCCCAGGCGTCGGACCAAGGGGAGGCGGAAGCCGGGGCGGCAAGCCCGGCGGTCAAGAGTGCCGCGATGGCGAGAGCCGTGGCGGGACGGCGGTGGACGGATACGGACATGGCGTTTCCTCCTCGGGGTCCGCGGGTCATTCCCGAGAGCCGGCACGGCCCCCGCGCCCGCGGGGGCAACGCAGCAGGGCGTTGCTGCCCTGAAGGATAGAGAAAAGCGGCGCGGTGCGCCGCCTGCCTCCGGACCCTCTCTTCGGTCCCGTGTTGTCGATTTCGACAACCTACAACGGCAGAAGGAGAGAGCGTCAAAAGGAGGCACGCCGCGTCGCCTTTGCCAATGTTCGCGGCGAATTGCACCAGCGGCAACAATTAGTCGACATTCTGCCGATAATTACGCCCATGGCTCTTGACAAGCGCTTAGGACGAGGCGTAATTTGTGCCGCGTGAGTGTTCAATCCGTTGTCAACAATGCCCAAGAGTACCCCTGGTCGAAACTTTCCTTGATGGCGAGTTTTGGCCAACGCCTGCGCCGGCTGCGCAGGGACGGCGGGCTCACCCAGCGCGATCTCGCCGCGCGGCTCGGCGTCGATCGGCGCACGATCCAGCGGTACGAATTGGGGCAGATCTTCCCCGTGCCGGAAATCTTGGCCACCCTCGTGCTCGCCTTAAAGATCCGCTTCGAAGACCTGTTCGCCCTTTCGCCCCCTCTGCCGCGAGAGCCGATCCGCCGCCAGGCGGGCACCGATCCGGACGGCGGGTTCGAGGAAGGGGCATGAGTCTGCCGCCCGACCTGTTCGCGCGAATCGAGGCCTCCGCGCGGGAAATCGCCGAGCGAGTCGTGCAGGAGCGGACGACCTCCGAAGAGTTGTGGGGGGAGCTGGCGGCAACGCCCGTCGCGGCCTGGACCGATCTCGCGGCCAGCGGCCGATTTGCCCTACCCGCGTTCATCGAGACCCTGTGCGAGGAAAGCTGGTCGCTCACGCCCGATCGTTCCGAAGCCTTGGCGCAATTCGGCTACGCCGTGGTGCGCACAGTCGACCCCCGGTCGGTCGGAATCGCCACCGCCGCGGGCCTGCGGGCTCTGGTCCGTGCTTCGCTCGGCGACGCCTGGCGGCGCCAGGGGCGATTCGGCGAGTCCGACCTGGCATTCCTCGGCGCTTTCAGAGAGCTGGTCGAAAGCGAGGACGCGATCGACTTCGGATTCGTCCAGGCGCTTTATTCGCGGCTGCTGCGCGATCGGGGCGAGCTGTCCGAGGCGTACTTCGAGGCGCTGCGCGCGGCGCAGAACCTTCGGCGCGAAGGGGTGGCCGTCCTCGCCGCGGGGGCTTGGGGCGAAGTCGCAGCTCTCGCCGCGGAAATCGGTGCCTGCGGCCGGGTCGACGCCGCCCTCAAAGCCGCCCGCCGGGAAACCGGGGCCG
>JBBSBW010000069.1:0-25044 GCA_038250865.1 Thermoanaerobaculia bacterium
TCAGGGCCTCCCAAACGACCAGCCCTTTCGCGGCGTTTCAATCCACGCCACCGCGCGGGGGGCGACCACCTCGTCCACGTTGATCACCACGCCGTGGTAGGGTTTCAATCCACGCCCCCGCGCGGGGGGCGACCGCGGCTATCCTAAGGCATTCTGTTTGTGGAGTTTAGGGAGCCTTTTGCGCGAACCGGTGAACATAGGGGCTTCGCGGGGGCTCTGCCGGCTGGCCGGTAGGGGTAAGGCATGGAGAGTTAAGGACTTGCGGCTTGCGCGAACCTTCGGGGCCGCGCGTGTTCGCTTTCGGTTCGCGCAGGAGGGCAGGCCGAGGTGGGAATCCTCGCGGAAAGGGTTCGTTGCGCTCGGATCGTACCGTAGGCGCGGGCTCAGATCCCCGGGTCGGGGACTTTGAAGCCGAGATAGCGTTCGAAGGATTCGCAGGGCGTTCCCATCCTGTCCGGGTTCACCGCTGCCGGGTTCAGCCCTCTTCAGCCCTCTTCGTCTTGCCAGCGATTGAGTAGTTGAGCCCCCGAGTGGGCGAAATCGGTCACGTTGCGGGTGACGACGACGAGCTGGTGATGGAGTGCCGTCGCTGCGATCAAGGAGTCCACCGCGGGCATCGGAGTTCCCTGACGCTCCAGGCGACCGGCGTGTCCAGGAGATAGCTCACAGGTCGGGACCAGGACGAGCCCCACTCGGGTCGCGAGTGAGGTCGAGCTCTTGCAGGGGAGAGTCCCGGAAAAACTCCGACAGCGGGATCGGTTTCTTCTTGAGTTCGCGGTAGTCATCGAAGGAGAGGACGACCGCCACTTCCTCTCCGCGCCGGGTCAGGATCTGCGCGCCGTTCTCGATCGCCTCATCGACCACCTCGCTCAGGCGATTCTTCGCCTCTTGGATCTGCCAACTCTGCCGCATCGGGATCCTCCTGGCTAGACTGGCTTAGATGCTAGAGCGCGCGATAGACGAGGTCAACCGGCCGGTCAAATCCCCGGGTCCGGAACTTTGAGGCCGAGGTGGCGCTCGAAGGATTCGTAGGCAGAGTCGGCGTGGAGGAGCGAGATGTTCTTCTGGACGCACCAGGTGGCGATCAGCCGCTGGGCGAGCGGCGGGACTTTGGCGCTCTTGGCGGCGAGGACCCGCGTAAAGCCGGCGCTCGCGAGGGCCAATTCCATGCCGCCGATCTCGTAGTGGCGAAAGTTCGCGAGCGCCGCGCGCGCCTGCTCCAAATCGGCGTCGGCCGGGAAGCCGCGAAACAGCTCGGCGAGCACGAGATCCGCGGTGACCAGGGGCGCGTAGCCAAGCAATTCGTGGAGCAGGTCGGTGCGCGGCGAAACGTCGCCGCGGAAATAGGCGATCCAGACCGAGGAATCGACCAGGACCCGCATCAGCCCTCGCCCTTCGTGTCCGGATTCTCCTCCGCTTCCTCCCAGCGGAGCCGGCCGCGGAGGTCGCGGACCTCGCGCTGGGCATGGAGCCGCACCAAAGCGCGCAACCCCGCGTGGACCAGCTCTCGTTTGGTGCGCATCCCGGTCGCAGCGAAGGCGCGGTCCACCAGATCCTCGTCCAACTCGACATTCGTGGCCATCGAAACCCCTTTTCTGGCTCAGACTTGTGCGGATTCCAGCCGCGTCTGTGCGAACCTAACACAGGAAACCCGTTTGCTGGAAGACGCGTGTGCGGAGCTGAACGAGATCTGTGCGAGATTAATTGGAGAAGGACCAGAACTGAGTGAACCTACCTGAGTCGCAACCGATTTCGCACAGAAAGCGTACTCGGTCTGTGCGGACCTGAGACGAAAAATCTCTAAGTCGAGACCTCTCCGATCGCCGTCCGTCCAGAATTGTGTATTTTCCACCCAGCCGGGTACTCTTTCCACACAGGTTCGCACATGTTTGACCCGCAGTCTGCACAACGGCGACCCGAGAAATTCCCGAATTTTTTCAACTCTGCGCTAACTTCTTTCGTTTCCGCACAGAGGGCGGCCGCGGGAGCGCTCGGCGGGGTCAAACGGGCGCTTCTTCCGATAGCTTTCGCACAGAGATGACACAACCTCGCACATCCGGGGATCGATTTGGGACGATCCTGACCGGCGAAACCCCAAATTCGGCCGAATTCTTCAGGCGAGCAGCGGACCTTCCGGGTCGAGGCTCGGCTTTGTGCCGTGGTGTTCGACCTGGCCGCGCCAGTTCTTGCCGAGAAAGTAGATCCGCAGGCTGTCCTCGTCGGTGTCGATCTCGGCGAGCAGGCGATTGCGCAGGATCGCCCATTGCGTCGGGTCGATCAGGCATTCGAACACCGAGTTTTGCACCCGCTGGCCGAAGTCCAGGCAGGTCTTGGCGACCCGGCGCAGTCGGCGGCGCCCTTCCCGCGTCGTCGTCGCCACGTCGTAACTGACCAGAACGAGCATGGCGAAGGCCCCTCAACCCTTCCAGAGGAACGGCGGATAGGCGTCCAGATCGCCGCGCAGATGGCGGGCGAGGAGGGCCGCTCGAAGGTGGAGCAAGAGACCCGCCGGGGCCTTCTCGCGGAGGAAGGGGTGGAGCAACTCCTCTTGCTTCCTCTTCTGGTAGGCGACCAGCACCTCCTTGCGAGTCGCGTCATCTATCTCCACCCCTCCCGTCTCGCGGGTGATGAATCCTTCCGGGCGGACTTGGCGCAGGTTGATCAACGACAGCGCGAGCCGGTCGCAGAGGAAGGCGCGCAGCTCTTCCATCAGATCGAGCGCGAGCCCCGGGCGGCCGGGGCGGTCGGTGTGGAGGAAACCCACCGCCGGATCGAGCCCCACCCCTTCGAGCGCCGACTCCGCGTCGTGGCGGAGCAGGGCATAGAGGAAAGAGAGCAGAGCGTTCACCGGATCGAGCGGTGGCCGACGGCTGCGGCCGTGGAAGGAAAAAGCCTCGCGCTGTTGGACGATCAGGGCATCGAACACCTCGAAATAGATCCGCGCCGCGAGCCCTTCGAGGCCGCGGAGGACGTCGATCGTCGGGGCTCCGGAGAGGCTGGGAAAAAGCGCGCCGATCCGGACGACCGCGGATTCGATCCCCGCATTCCCCTCCCCCGCCGGCCGGTCGCGGAGGGCGCGGCGCAGCACCGCGCGACCATTGGCGATCTTCGCCGCGACGATCGAACGGACGATGCCGGTCGAGCGCTCCGGCGCATCCGCCGTGCGGTATTGGGCGCGGCGCAGGAGGACGTTGCCGGAGACCGGCCCCTGCACCCGGGCGAGGAACCGCCCCTGCTCCGTGAGGAACGACACCGCCACCCCCCGCTCGCCGCAGAAGCCGAGGAGGTACGGGCTGGCCCCGGTGGCGCCCAGGCAGACGATGCCGTCCAGCAGGTGGACGGGAATGCGCAGCTTCACCTCTTGCTCGATCCGCACGGCGACCGCCTCGCCGTCTTTGCCGAGGTAGGCGCCCGGCGTGGTCACATAGAGCGTGTTGCCGAGCTTCTTCATGGCGTTTCCTCCGCCGCGAGCGCAGCGTCGAGATAGGCGCGCGCCGAGCGGCCGGCGAGATCCGGCAGGCAGCGGTCGATCAGCGAGCAGCGGTCGCACTTCGGCTCGCGCACCGCCCGCGGCGTGGTGCCGGAGGCGATCTGGTCGCGCACCCCCTGGGCGGCGGCCAGGGTCGCGGCGCGCAGGGGAGGATCGAACGCCACCTCCTCCCGCCGCCGCGGCGTACCGTAAAACAGCGCCCCCGCGGGGACCGGGACGCCGAGCATCTCTTCGAGGCAAAGCGCCTGGGCGCAGAGCTGGACCCGATCGGCATCGTGGGATTTCGGCTTGCCCCGCTTCGTCTCGACCGGAAACGGGCGCCAACGGCCCGAGCGACCGGGCAGCTCGACCCCGCCTTCCGCTCCCGCCGGTCCCTCCGGAAACCGGTGCAGCTCCACCGCATCCGCCCGGCCGGCCAAGCCATGCTCCAGGCTACGCAGCGGCAAGGCGCGGGCGGTCAAAAGATCGCCCCGCGCCTCGCCCCCGCTCTCGTCCAGCCGCTCGTGAAGCTGCGTCCCCGAAACCGTCAACGGGTTCTCCTGCCAGATCCCCTCGACATGGATCAACGCGCACTGCCGCGGGCAGAACACGTAGTGCTGCAGGGCCGAGATCGGCAGGAGGTCGTCTTCGGGGAACATGAGGGGACGCCCTCAGCGCAATTCCAGCAGCTCCACCCCCGCCGGCAGGCGGTCGCGATGGACGATCACGTCGTAGTCCGCGAACTTCCGCGCGGCGTCGATCCCTTCCTTCCGCTTCACTTCGATCAGGTCGAACAGCGTGTGCGCCCCGGCGCAGCCGAGCATCGCCTGTCGCTTCCGCTGCTCGGCGTCCGAATCGGTGCCGACGTGGCGGAAGGCGAACAGTTTGCGGGTCGCCATCAGCCCCTTGCTGGCCGAGCGGTCGTGGTCGTACATGCCGAGCAGGGCTTCCCAGAGGAGCGCGAGATCGGTCTCCGAAAAGCCGGTCCCGGCGGCGAGGTGGGCCGAGATGAAGCCCTTGCCCAGGTAGAGGCCGTAGGGAATCAGCGACTTTCGGCCCATCGTGCGGAGTTGATCTTCCGATTGTTCCGCTTCCCAGGCCGCGAGCTCGGCGCTGGTCCGCTTGCCTTTGACGTCCTCGGCGACCGCCATGCGGGTGATCGAGACATCGAGAGCCAAAACCGGATCGACCGAGCGGGAAAACGCGATTTGTACAGGGCCGCGCACCTGACCGGCGTTGGCCCCCGTCGACATCACCGCGCCGAAGGCCCGCACGTCATAGAAGTTGTCGCAGATCCAACGCTTCGCGGCTTCCACCTTCGACTTGGTCGCCTTGCCTTTTTCGGGCACCGAGCCGCCGGTCTCCTCGTGGGCGCGGGCGATCGGCCGGTTCAGGTTGGTCGCGTGCTCGACGAAGATCGCATTCGGCATGTCGTTGCCGCGGGCGAGCTGGACGTAGTTGCGGATCCGGCGCTTGACCGCGACGTCCGACACCAGCCCGTGAAGGTCTTGCGGATCGACCCGCGGCGCGTTGCCCGAGTCGGGGTCGCCGTTCGGGTTGCCGTTCTCGCAGTCGAACAGGAAGAGAAACTCATAGCGGTTCGCAACAGCGGTGGTTTCGTTCACGAGGCGATCTCCGTTTCGGTGTCATCGAGGTCGGAAGAAGGAGCGGTCGGACCGCCCGCCGCCGCGGCGCGCTCGGCGCGACGGAGCGCGGCAGCGGCCCGGTCGTGGGCGATCTGCTGGTAGTAGCCAAGGGCGAACAGCGCTTGCCCCGGCAGGTCGAGGGTCTGGGGAAAATCAGAGATCTCCGCCACCACCTCGGCGATCTCCCCTTCGAGCAGTCGGCGCAGGCCCCCGTCGAGCTTGTCGAGATGGAACTGGGAGGTGCGCAGCAACCGGCCGAGAACGAGAGCCGGCGTTGTGCAGGCCGCGGCGTAAAAGCGTTGGACCACGCCGGCTCCGACGTCGCCGAGCGCCCGGCGTTGCAGCTCGGCGAGCAAGGCGACCAGCCGGCCGCAGTGATAGGCGGGGGCCGGGTGCTGTTTATTCAAATAGGGCATGGCGTTTTCCTCTTCGTTTCGCGTCGCCGCGGGAGCGCGCAGCAGGCAGGCCTTGAGCACGCCCGCCCGGGCGTGGTTGAAGGGATGGTCGGGGTCCAGCACGTCGATGCGAAACCGGGCGAGCGCCATGGCGAGCGCCTGCTGCGGCATCGGCAGCTCAGGGCGCAAGGCGCTGCGCCAGAGCGCTACGAGCAGCGGTCGAGGCAGGTCGCCGAGCACCCGAACGAGCGCGCCCCCGACCGCCAGGAGCTTGGGATCGCGCGCGAGGCCCAGGCCGTCGCGGCGGACGATCGAGAGCGACTCGAACCAACACTCCTGCGCGCGGGCCAGATCCTCGAACGAACCCTCGATCCAGTCGTGGACCATGATCCGGCCCGAGGCGCCCGACAGAGTGAGGGCGTAGAAGCGGTTCGTCGCCAGCCCGGGGCGTTCGCCGGTCTGAAACGCGCGCAGGAACTTTTGGGCCAGCCGCTCGCCGCCCGGCGCGAGATCCTCGCCTTCCGCATAGACCCCGAAAAGATCCTCCTCCGGCGCCACCGCGTCGCGAAACCAATAGGCCACTTTCAAGTCGCCCAGACGCACACTCCGCACCAGCAGCTGTTCGAGCGCGGCGCGAAACGCCGAGGCCATCTCTTCAGAGACGGGGGCGTTCTCGCCCTGGACGAAACCGGAGGAGCAGAACGAGTCCTGCTTGAACGAGGCGAGCGCATCGCCGGTCGGCAGGCCGCCGACGTCGGCCAAGCCGCGAATCATGAACTGGGTCGCGACGGGAGCCACCCGCTCGCCGCTCGCGAGGCAGCGGACGGTGGGCGACGGCCCTCCGCCCTCTGAGGGAGCCTCATCTCGCGCGAGAGTGCGACGAAACCCGCGCCACCAGTCGCGCCAGACATCGGAGGAAACCGGAAATTCGAAGCCCCCCTCGGGCAGGGCCACCGCGAACGTTGCCCTGTCCGTGGGCTTTGCCTTGCTCGCGCGGAGGTCGTCTTGCAGGCGGGCGAGGTGCTCCGGCTCTTCGAGCGCCGCGGCACAGGCGGCAAGCTCCGGCATCACCTCGGCCGCCTGGCGCAAGAGACCGACGAAGAAGCCGTGCTTGGCATCTAGCTTCGCGTCCGGCTCGTCCGCCAGGTGGGCCACCACGTCCACCTGGTCGAGCAGGAAATGGCGGGTGCCGCCCCCGCCGCGTTTCATCTCCGGCTGGGTGAGATCGGGGCACTGCGCAAACGTCGCCCCTTTGTTCTTCGGCCCCGCCTCCCCCAGCTCTTGAAGGCCCAGATACCGGCCGGAGCGATCGACCTGGATCGACCAGCGCGCCTCCTTCGGCTTGAAGCCCGGCTCGGCGACGAGGTTGCGCGTCGTGGCGTAGCGGACCAGAGCTTCAAGCATCAGCCGGCCCCCCGGAACGGAGCACCTGAGCGCTCTCCCATTCGGGCACTTCAAGCACCCCGCCATGGATCGCGGCGCGGAACAGGCTCACCGCGGGGCGATCGGTCGAAGCGCCCGGGCGCGACAGGTCGAACACGTCGTAGAGCATCAAGCCGATGTCGAGGTCGAGGGCGACCGGGGCTTTTGCTTCGCCACCAGCCTCGGGGTCGGCCAGCTCGAAGAAAGCCGGCATCTCCCTGCACCCGAAATAAGGCTGGGCAAAGCACTTGCCCTTCTCCGCCCGGCGCCGGAACTGCGCTTCGAGCGCCGCCAGCTTCCCCTCGTAGCCGGGCCAGGGCCGAATCTCGGCGGTCAGCCGGTAACGGACATTGCGCAGGGCCATGGTCTGGCGCTGCGTCCGCCCCTTTTCGTCCGTCCCGACCAACTCCCGGTCGCCATCCGCCCAGATCGGCTCCGGCTCGCGCTTGCCCTCCATCCAGGCGGCGACCGCGGTCAGGTTGATCTTCTCCTTGACCTCGTTCCGCCGCAGCGCCAGGAACGCTGGCTTCTCCAGAAGCTCGATCCGGCGGACCTGCCAGCGGAACTCGACCGGTTTCGCATAGATCGCATCGAACACCCCCCGCGCCGCGGAGGGGGTGATGCACGGGTAGCTGAAGCGCTCCACCTTCAGCTCCGGGCGGGTGAAGCAGGCGAGATCGCCCCAGACTTCGAGAGTTTGAGGGTTGGCGGGCATGGGGCCTCCTGGGCAGCGTTGAACGAAGACGCGAGATCGGGGGCTCCGGCGGGTCAGAAAAGCGCCGGCGAGGCCGCCGACGGTCCCAGGGATCCCGGGGATCAGAGTTCGTGCCGCCACCGGGGCCGCCGGTTAAGATGCTGCGCCAGGAACAACCCATGAAACAAGCGCAACCGTTCAAACCAAATTTCCTGGGACCGCCGGCGTCCTCGCCGGCGCTTTCCTCCGCCGACGAACCGAGCCCCTGGCGATCGCGCGGCTACCTGCCGCACTTCGACCGCGCCGGTCTGGTGCAGGCCCTGACGTTCCGGCTCCAAGATTCCGTGCCAGCGCACGTCATCGAGCCCTGGAAAGAGGAACTGGCCCGAGTCGGCAACACGTCCGAACAGGAGGCAAAACTTCGCCAGCATCTCGCTCGGTACGAGGACCAGGGGCACGGAGCGTGCTGGTTGCGAAAGCCGCCGATCGCAGAGCTGGTGGAGGCGGCCTTACTGCGTTTCGACGGCGAGCGTTATCGCCTGATCGCCTGGTGCATCATGCCGAATCACCTCCACGCCCTGATCGAGGTCGGCCTAGACCGGACGTTAGACCGGATCGTCCAGGGATGGAAGTCGTACACGGCGCACGAAGCCAACCGTCTCCTCGGGCGCACCGGAACGTTCTGGGCTCGGGAGTACCACGACCGGTTCGTCAGAGACGACGATCACCTGGCGGCCGCCGTTCGGTATATCGAGAACAATCCCGTGGTCGCCGGCCTGTCGCCAAATGCCGAGTCGTGGCCATGGAGCAGCGCAGGACGCAGGGGCTGAAAAAGGCCGGCGAGGACGCCGGCGGTCCCAGGAATCCTGGCTGAAACGGCTGAGGGCTCCCGAGGCGATCGAGTGAGATTGTCAAGGAACCGGAGTTCCGGACACGCGGCACACGGGATCACGGGATCCTGGGACCGCTGGCGTCCTCGCCGGCGCTTTTCAGGCGATCATCACCGTCCCGACGCCCTCCAGGCCGAGCAGATCGTTGTACTTCCCCCCTCCGGTGAGCACGAACCACTCGTCGCGTTCGAGCCGCTCGTCGCGCTCCCCTCTTTTTCTCGGGGCGGCCGAGAGGGGCGCCAGGACCGACCAGACCTCGTCTCCTCGCTTTGGACGGTAGAGGCTCACGACGTGGCGGCGGGCCTTCTTCATCCACCGCGCGAACGGCCGGCCGGCGGCGGTCACCTCGTCACGGAGGGCGTCAAACGCCTCGCGGTCGTAGGGCACCAGCACCTCGATCGCGTCCTTTTCGATCAGCCGGTATTCCTTCGCCACCTCGGCAAAATCGTGCGCGCGGATCGCTTCGAGCAGCTCGGCCTTCCCCTCCGCGATCCGGCTGCCGTCGAAGAAATCGCGGTAGTAGCGACGATAGAGCGCCGGATCGTCAAGGTCGATCGCGTCCGTGCCGAGACTCTTGATCAGCGTCCGGGTGGCACGGGCGGCCTGGTCGTAGGCGCCGGGGGGAAAGCCTTCCTCCTCAGGCGTGAAGATCCGAACCTCCCCCGGCTCCTCCCGCCGGCCGTTGCGATTGCAGCGCCCGGCCGCCTGGGCGATCGATTCGAGCGGCCCGAAGGCGCGCCAGACGGTGGGAAAATCGACGTCCACCCCCGCTTCGACGCATTGGGTCGCGATCAGCCGGCAGGGCAAGCCATCCACGAGACGTTTGCGGACATCGGCGAGCACCTTCTCGCGGTGCGCCGGGCAGAGATTCGTCGAGAGGTGGAAGAGCCCCTCGGGTGCGAGCACTTTGACCGCCGCCGCGAGGTCGCGGGCGTGGCGTTTCAGGTTGACGATCGCGAGCGCTTGGTCTGAGGCGACGATCTCGGCCGCGAGCTCCGGCCAGCTCTTCGGCCGGTCGAGATCCCAGACCAGGCGGGTCCGCCGTGCCCGGGCGAACAGCCCTAAGCCGGGGTCTACGATTTCCTGCGGCTTCCAGCCCTGCGCGGCGAACGGCCGCACCTGGGCGTCGAGATGATCGAACGCCGGCTGGGTCGCGGTGGCAAACACCACCGAGGCGCCATATCGCTCGGCGAGGCGGGAGAGCCCGGCGAGCGTCGGCACCGCGAGATCCGGCCGAATCGTCTGCGCCTCGTCGAACAGGATCACCGAATCGGCCAGGGCGTGGAGCTTGCGGCAGGCCGACGGGCGGTTGGCGAACAGCGATTCGAGCAGCTGGACGTTGGTGGTGAGGACGATCGGCGCGTCCCAGTTCTGGGCGAGCAGGCGGCGTCGGCGTTCCTCGTCGCTCGGCTCTTCGTTCGTGATCGGATCGGGCGCCAGACCGGCCAGGCTGTGGTGCTCCAAGACGAAGTCCTCGCCGAAGGTCGGAGCGAAGAGATCGCGATAGATCTTCGCGGTTTGCTCGATGATCGAGACATACGGCACGGCAAAGACGATCCGGCGCAGGTCGTGCTCCTGCGCGTGGCGGAGGGCGAAAGCGAGCATCGCGAGCGTCTTGCCCGAGCCGGTGGGGGCGGTGAGGGTGAAGACTCCCCTCGGCGATTCTCCTGCCGCGAGGCAAGCCTCTAGGAGGTCGTTCCGAAGCGCGCGGACGGCCGGCGACGCGTCGCTCCCCGCCGCCTTCCGTTCGATCTCGGCCTTGACGAGTGACAGCGCGCGGCCGGCATCGAGCGAGGGCCCTTCCGGACGGGAGAACGGAAACGGCTCGAAACGCTGAAAGTGCTCCTCGGTCGCGAGAAAGTCGGCGTCGACGAGCGCGGAAAACAGCATCCGAACGTCCACCATCGCGCCGGCCGGGGGGCCTTTCCGATCATAGATTGAACCGGTCAGCTCGGGCAGCGTGAGTCCGTCCGCGGCGAGCAGGTCGAGCGCCTTTCGCGGGTCGGCCTCGGTCCAGTTCGCCGGGGCCGGTTTCACCTGAAGGGTCTGGAAGATCTCCGGGCTTGCGAGCCCGACGTGATGGCCGTGGATGGCGAACGCTGCGGCCAGCGCGTTTGTCCTGGCTACCACCGCCGAGGCGAGCGCGCCGATCGACCAATGATCGAGCCCGCTCTCCGTCCCTTCGAGGCGCCGGGTGAACCGTTCGCTGTACTTGCCCAGGTCGTGCAGCAGCGCCGCGAACCGAGCCTCCTCACCTGCGCCGAAGCTTGTACCGAAACATTCCGCAAGAGCCGCGACCCGTTCGAGATGGAGCTTGAGCGGCTCCCAAGGATGGCCTTCGGGGGAGGAATGGGCGTAGAACATGGCTCGGATTTTACGAGAATTCTACGCTCAAACCCCCGCTACCGACGCTGTTCCTGGGCACGCCACGGGGCGCCGCATGCCACGGTCCTGCAGCCCTTGGGATGATGGCGGGCGAACCGAGATCCTAAGGAGCTTGGTGAATAATGCCGCTGTCCTCGTGGTGTATGATTTAGTCCATGCAACTCGCTACAGGCACGGTGGTACGTGGCAAAATCGTCATCGACGGAGACCTCCCTGAAGGGTCGGTCGTCACAATCCTCGCCCGCGAAACGGACGAAACGTTCGAAGTGCCGGCCGATCTCGAACCGGAGCTGCTGGCATCCATTGCGGAAGCCGACCGAGGGGAGACCCTCTCCGCAGACGAGCTCATCGAGCGGGCGTCAGGTATCACGTCTACTACGAAGTAAGGCCAGGGAAAGTCGTCATCCTTGCGTTCTGGCACGCGAGCCGAGGCAGCAGCCCAGGGCTCTAAGCACCGCAGCAAAAGCGCCGCCGAGACGGCGGCGGTCCCAGGACGAGCACACCCGAGGGGCAAGCTGGGCGAGACCTCGAATGCAGGGCCGCCCGCCGCACTGTTCGGGATTCGTGGTGATTCGATCGGGCGAAGAATTTAGGCCGTGGGCCGTGGGGTGTCAACCTCTGCCGTGCTGCGAAAAACGGCCAGGCTGGAGCCTGGCGCGCCCAGGAACTGCGCCGCGGGGGAATGCGTTTCGATCGTCGGACGGCGCACTTCGCCCCTACCCTTCGGTCGGCAGCAGGCTCGGAAACGCTCCACGGATACTGCCGGGGTGAAAGCGCAGATTTTCTAGAATCGAGGGGGTGGCATCGATCGCGGCGGCGGGCTGGCGGCACGGTTCGCCCTCCGCGGTGAGTACGCATTTCCCCGCCTCTTCCGGCGGTAGGACTGCGAGCAGCTCTCGCGCCTGGTCGATTGCGGCGTGCCAGCTTCGGGAAAGGTTCGCAAGGTCGGGGCGCTCCCCCGCGAAGGCGAGCCCCGCCACTTCGGGCGCGGTGAACCGACCGCCGCGCGCCGCGTGCTCCACCAGTGTCGTGGGTGAAAATCCCGGATCTTTGCCGCAGGCGGCCCAGGCCAGGTATCCGAGGGGTTGAAGGCGCGCGTCGCATTCGAGGACGTCGATCCAGTCGCGGACTTCGCGACGGCCGACCAACGCGAGCAACTTGTTCGTGGCGAGATCGAAGGGGTGAAGAGTCAGGCCCAGATCGGCATGCTCCACCAGCGGGAAGAATCGAAAGCTGCTGTCGCGCACCCATTCCAAGTGAAGAGACTGGCCTTCCGAGCGGATTTCCGCCTCGACGAAACCCGGACGCTCCCGAACCACCCGCACCGCGTAACCCGAGCTTTCGAGGAGCGCTCGATCTTGCGTCCAGCTCAGTTCGACCGCGCTCTCCGTGTCGTGAAAGAGATCCACGTCCCGCGAGAGGCGCGGCGCGCCGAGCCATTCGTTGAGCGCGACGCCGCCCGCGACGTAGCTTTCGCCGGACGCCACCCGATGGGCGGCTAGGAGGCGGCAGACGGTGCGCTGGTAGTCGGTGAGAGCCATGCGCGGAGCCGGGCGGCGCGGCGGAATCCTTCGAGATCTGCGTTGCGCTCGATTTGCTGGAGGACGCGGACCGCTTCCTCGGCGTTTTCCGGATAGAAGTCTTCCCGCAAGAACCAAAGGCATTGCGTGCGATAGCTGTCGACGAGGGTACGGACCTCGCTTTCGTGGATCTCGAACGCTTCGCCGGGGCTGGTCATCGCTCGGCGATTGTAGCGCAGCCGACTTTCGGCGAATGAAAAGCGCCGCCGAGACGGCGGCGGCGAGACCCTACGCCTCTCCTCATCGGCGAGGGGGCCACGGACCCGAGATCTCGACCAGGGCCTCTCCGGCAGAGATCAAAGCCATCACGCGAGTCCACGCGGTTCGAACGTGGCCCCAAAGCTCGCTGTTCTTGCAGTTCCCGCAAGTGATCCAAAGGACGCAAGGAGGAGGCCCCAGGCGATCCAAAAGCTGGACGAAGTCCACGTCTTTGGTTACTACGAGGTCAACCGCTTCTCGCGCCCGCTGGAAGACCTCAACATCCGATCGATCCGCGAGCCCCAAATCCAGGAGATGGACTGGCTCTACCTCCATCTCTTCACGCAATCGCAGCGCGAAGCTCGGAGGGAGTTGAACGTCGATCCAGCAACGGATCGGAGCCACCTCTCATGCCGCCAACATCGGATGGTCGATCCGCCGGGCGGCGTACTGCAAACAAGCGCCGATATCCGCCGCGTCGAGGTACGGGTACTCGACCAAGATCTCTTCCGAACTCTCCCCCGCCGCCAGGAGCTCAAGCACGTCCGACACCCGAATCCGGAGACCGCGAATGCAGGGCCGCCCGCCACACTGGTCGGGATTCGTGGTGATTCGATCGAGGAGGTTGACCATGCCGAGGAATTTAGGCCGTGGGCCGTAGGGTGTCAACTTTTGCCATGCTGTCGACAACAGCCAGGCTGGAGCCTGGCGCGCCCAGGAACAGCGCAACGACCACACCCGAGGGCGACGTTGGCGCTCGTCCCGTAGGGACGACGTAGCCCAGCGAGGGGTTTCAACCCCTCGGGACGCTCGCGCGCGCCGCCTCCACCAGCTCCCACAACCGGCTGGGTTTGAGCGGGATTTCGTTGATTTCCAGGCCGGGGATTTGGAAGGCATCTTCGAGAGCTTGGGCGAAGAGGGCTCCGACCGGGATGGCGCCGGCCTCTCCCGCGCCTTTGGTGCCGAGGGGGTTGAGCGGCGAGATGGTCTCTTCGTGGCCGACGTCGATGCGCGGGACGTCGAGGGCGGTCGGGAGGAGGAAGTCCATGAACGAGGCGTTCATCATCTGGCCGTTGTCGTCGAAGACCAGCTGCTCGTACCAGGCGTTGCCGATTCCTTGGGCGACTCCGCCGTGGACTTGGCCGTCGACCAGGAGGGGGTTGATCACCCGGCCGCAGTCGTGGACTACGACGTATTTTTTGATTTCGACCTGCATCGTCTCGGGATCGACTTCGAGGATCAGGGCGTGAACACCGCTCGCGGTTGCGCCGCGGTAGGGGCCGAAATAGGCGGTGGCTTCTAGCCCTGGCTCCGCTCCGGGTTTGACCGCTCCGCGCATGGGGTTGGCGAGCGAGGCGAGTTCGGCGAGGGGAATCGTGCGCTCCGGGCTCGCGATCACCCGCGCCGTGCCTTCCGCCAGCTCGATTTCGGATTCCGTGACCCCGAGCTTTTCGGCGGCGAGGCGAATCGCCTTTTCTCGCACGCGCTTTGCCGCCTCGTTGACCGCATTGCCCGCGACCACGGCACCCCGGCTGGCGAAGGTTCCGGTCCCCCAATGGAATTGGTCGGTGTCTCCCGTCACCACTTCGACGTGCGAAACCGGCACGCCGAGTTGCTCGGCCGCGACTTGGGCGAGGACGGTGAAGTGCCCTTGCCCCTGGGTGCCCACCCCCGTCACGACGGTGACCTTGCCATTCGTCTGGACCTGAACGCGCGATCCTTCGAACGGGCCGATCCCGGTTCCTTCGACGTAAGCGACGACTCCTATCCCCGCAGTCTTCCCCTCGGCGCGCAGGCGCGGCTGTTCGTCCGCCAGAAAGGTTTCGTAACCGATCATCGCCAGCGCCTTGTCGAGCACTGGGGCGTAGTTGCCGCTGTCGTAATAGAGCGGCGCAAAATCCTGATAGATGATCACGTGGTCGTGCGGGAACTGGTCCGGGGTGAGGAAGTTCTTCCTGCGGATCTCGATTTTGTCGATTCCCAGCTCGCGCGCCGCGAGGTCGAGCAGCCTTTCGATCACGAACACGCCGTGCTGGCGCCCCGCGCCGCGGTAGGGGGTGACGATCGGCTTGTTGGTGAAGATCGCCCGGAATTCGCTGTCGTAGGCCGGAATGTCGTACGGCCCCATCAGAGTGCACTGGCTGTTGAGCGGCACGGTGAGCCCGTACGGGTCGTAGGCGCCGGTATCGTGGAGGAACGAGTCTTTGACCCCGAGGATGCGGCCGTCCTTCGTCATCGCGATCTCGGCGTCGTGGATCTGGCCGCGCTCTTGGGTCGTCGCGACGAAGTTTTCCGCCCGGTCTTCGATCCACTTGATCGGCCGGGAGAGGCGCATTGAGATCCAGGGGATCAGCACCTCTTCCGGATAGAACATCATGATCTTCGGCCCGAATCCGCCGCCGATGAACGGCGCGACCACCCGCACTTGGTGCTCGGAGAGGCCGAGCATGGCGGCGAGGCCGTTGCGGATCGGGATCGGCGCCTGGGTCGTGTCCCAGACGGTCAGCCGCTCGGCGCGCGCGTCCCACTGCGCGACCACGCCGCGGTTTTCGATCGCCGCGGAAGCCCCTCGGTCATAAGAGAAACGACGCGAGAGGACGAGGTCGGCCTTTGCGCGGGCTGCCGCGTAATCGCCTTTCTTCTGCGGCACATAGGCCGCGACGTTGCTTCCCACGTCCTCATGGACCAGCGCCGCGTCTGCGAAAAGCGCCCGCTCCAGATCGACGACCGCCGGGAGCGGCTCGTACTCGACCTCAATGTCTTCGAGCGCGTCTTCCGCGAGATAGCGGGAGGCGGCGACCACGACGGCGATCGGCTCGCCGACCTGGCGGACTTTGCCCTTCGCGAGCGGCACCTGGGTGCGCTCGTGAAAGATCATGCCGGGCACGGGGGGAGGCGGCACGAGCAACGGGCCGTGCTGCCAGTAGTCACCGAGATCCTCGGCGGTGTAGATGGCAAATACCCCTTCCCGGGAAAGCGCGCGGGAGACGTCGATCCCCACCAGCCGGGCGTGGGCGTGCGGGCTGCGAACGAACGCCACGTGCGCCATGCCGGGAAGGTCGAGGTCGTCGACGAACAGGGCACGGCCGGTGAGCAGCCGGGCGTCTTCGTTTCGGGGGACTCGTTCGCCTATGACTTTGGGGGGCATCGCGGTCTCCGAGAGAGGTCGAACCGAGAGGATACGATACCGTGAGTCGGTCGGCCCGCACCTTGACGTCATGACGTCCGGACGCTAGCCTTTCAACATGGAGCCTCAGAAGAGAGCCACCGTTTACTTCGACCCGATGATTCACCGCGCTCTGCGCATCAAGGCTGCGGCCTCGGATCGATCCATCTCCGAAATGGTCAACGAGGCGGTGAAGCTCGCGCTGGCGGAGGACGCAGAAGATCTCGCGGCTTTCGAGGAGCGCGCGCACGAGCCCACCATAAGCCTCGACACCTTCGTCAAGCAGTTGAAGAGCAGTGGCCGAATATAGCCTCGTACTTGCGGCATCCGCGGCAAAGGAGATCGGGAGCCTCGCGACGAAAAAAGACCGCCAGCGGATTGTGGCTCGCATTGCCTCGCTGGCCGCAGATCCCCGTCCCGCGGGTTCCCGGAAGTTGGCAGGATCTCTCGACCGCTACCGCATTCGACAAGGGGCCTATCGAATCCTCTATCGGGTCGACGATCAGACGCGGCAGATCACCGTCGTCAAAGTCGCCCACCGCCGCGAGGTTTACCGATGAACGATGGCGAAAACCGGACGCCGGAGACCTGGTCCCCTGAATTTCTTGCCGCTCTGGGGTCCTGGCCTGAGGACATCGAAAGACCGGCGCAGCTATCGATCTCGGAACTCCGAGAGATCTTTCCCGACACCCCCAAGGAGAACCCATGAAGAACGCCCTCGCCCTCACGCTTTTCTCGTTGGTCCTCGGCGGCGCCGCGGCCGGTCAGCCTCCCACTCCCCCGCCCCCTCCGGCGCCGCCGGCCGCTCCGTCCGAAATGAAGGGCATGCTCGCCCCGCCGCCGATCTCCGAGCCGCAGAAGATCCCGTTCGATCAGGAGGCGGCTCTCGCCCAGCTGCGGGCGCAGATCGCGGGGCATGAGAAGGAGCCGGCCGAGAAGGTTTTCAAGGACATCAAGCTGCTGCGCGGCGTCCCGGCCGAGAACCTCCTGCGGATCATGGAATTCGGCTATTCGCGCTCGCTCGGCGCCACCTGCGTCAAGTGTCACACTCCCGCCGATTGGTCTTCCGACGCGAAACCCAACAAGGAGATCACGCGAAGGATGGCCGCGCTCGCGGCCGACGTGTCGAAGACGATCACGGCCTACCCGGAGCGAAAGGACGAAGAAGAGCCGGCGGTCGTCAACTGCACGACCTGCCATCGCGGCCACTCCCACCCCGCGACGTCGCTCGATCCCGCACCGCCCCCGACGCCGCAGCCGGGGCACTGATCCTCAAGTGCGGGCGAGACGCCCGCGCACCCAGGAGCTACCGCCGAAACCCGGCGATCATCGTCTCCAGCCGGTCGAGCCCGCGGCTCACCTCGTCGAAGCTCGGGCCGAAGCTGAGCCTCACGTACTGGTGAAAGCGCGACAGGCGCGGCGCCCGGCGGTGGCCGGGGTTGACGTCGAAAAACTGCCCGGGCACGCAGATCACCCGGTGTTCGAGCGCGGCGCGGAAGAAGCTCATGCCGTCGTTGATTCCCCCGGGTAAGTCGGCCACGGAGGCGAAGGCGTAGAACGTGCCGTCCGGCTCTTTGTCGATCCGCAATCCCAACTCTTGGGCGCGCCTTAGCATCAGCTCGCGCTTGGGCAGGAAGGCGTCGCGGATCGCCTTGGTCTCGGCGAGCACGAGGTCCGGGTCCATCAGCGGGATCGCCGCGCGCTGGAGCGGCTTGGTGCCGCCGCCGTCCAGAAAGGACCCGGCGCTCTCGACCGCCTCGATCACCTGGCGCGGGCCGATCGTCCAGGTCACCCGCCACCCCGGATAGCGCCAGTTTTTCGTCAGGCCGTCGACCAGGATCACCGGATCGCGATCGACGTCCTCGACGTAGCGCGCGGCCGAAACGATCGGCCCCGGCTCGCCGGAGCCCAAACGCCAGACGTAGTGGGAGTAGAACTCGTCGATCAGCAGCGCGCAGTCGAGCGAGCGGCTCGCCTCCACCCAGTCGGCCAGCTCATGGCCGGAGATGACCTTGCCCATCGGGTTGCACGGGTTGGATAGCAGCAGCGCCGAGAGGCCGCGGCCGGAAACCTCGCGGCGCAGCTCTTCGACCGTGAACCGGTAGCCCTGGTCGCGGCTGAGCAAGATCGGGATCGGCGAGACCAGACGGAAGATGTCGAGCAGCTCTTCGTACGCCGTGTAGTCGGGCAGAAAGTGGCCGAGGTGGACCTTGTCGAGCGAGGCGACCGCGCGGGTGAGGGCGGCCCGCCCGCCGCCGGAAATCGCGACGTTTTCGGCCTGGTACTGCGACTTCATGCCGCGGCGGAACAACCGGTTGTAGAGATCGGCGACCGCCTGGCGCAGCTCCCAAATCCCCGGCACCGGGGCGTATTCGTGATCCCCGGGATCGATCGAAATCTCGCCGATCCGAGCCGGCGCGCCGGGCAGAGACCCGGTCTCCGGCTGGCCCTGGCCGAGGTTCGCCCACTCCGGATGGCCCGGACGGTAGCCGTGGAGAGCGGCTTCTTTGGTGACGTAGACCACGCCCGTCCGCGGCACCGAGCGGAAGGCATGAAGGGTCGAAGGGCGGGCGGCGGGCGTTTCGGTATTCATAAGGAAGGCGGATCATCTCCGATCGTGGGGCGGGCGACAATGGACGTGGCCACTGCGACGGGTGCCATAGGTCGGGGACCGGTGGGGAGTATCCTCCGTGCCATGAAGATCGCGAAAACCGCGCTGTACCTCCTCCTCGGCCTCGGGGCGCTCTATGTCCTCCAGCGCTCTCTTCAGTCGCACCTAGGCACCGGCCGGCCGAGCGAGCTGGCTGGGGTGATCTTGGCTCCCCCTCCCGGCTATCGGATGATCGAGCGGGGCCAGCTTTCGTCCGCCGCTGCGGCGACCGAGCTGGAGACCGAGATCCTTCGCGGGGACTCGGGCAAAGTCGGCATCCACTTCGAGCGGCAGGGGGCGTCGGTCTACTGGCTCGCCGATCCTGGGGCGGATCTTCTCGAAGAACGCTCCGCCGGGGCCGGCGGCACCCGCCTCGCGACGCTTTGGAAGGGACGCCTGGCCGATCGCCTCGCTTGGGCGCGTCTGCACGGTGGCGATCCTGCGGTTCCCGGCCTGCCGGCTCCTGAGCAGAAAAACCTCTATCACTGAAGGCGCGCACAGCCTAGCCGGCCCAACGGGCCGGACCCCACGATCGACGGTCCGCGCTGGGAAGATTTTGAAACGCCGGCTCGCTTCCGTGCCTGGCTCGCACCCCATTTCTTGCGTACCCACGTCGCCGTGCCCGATCCGGGCCGGAGACTTCACACCTTCGGAGAAATGCATGAAAGCAAGGATCACTCTGTCGCTGGCGTTGCTCGCAATCGGTGTCGCCGTGTCCCTGCCTGCCAACGCCCTGCCCGTCAACTACGGCACGGGACTCCACCATTGGGTCAAGTCGTGCGGTCCGTATGCCGACGGCCACTCGACGGCGCAATACGTCGGCGCGAGCTCCTGCCCGCCGTACGTGACGCTGCCGCCGGAATGCCATTGCACCCTCACCTGGTACGACTTCCCCGTCGGCAATCCCTATCCGTATTTCCGCGTGGCGACGGGAACCGATGACAACAATCCGGGCGACGTGGACGTGATCATCGACAGCACCGAAGTGATCCAGTGCGGCCTGGCCGGCGCCCCGGTCTGCGACGACGGAGAGGGCGTTTGCGGCAACACCTTTTCGACCGTTCCGGCACACGCTTCGGAGATCAACCCGAACCTGCGCGAGCTGATCGAGTCGTTCCGCGGCGAGATCGAGCAGAAGACCGGCGTGCCGGTGAAGTCGTTCACCTACCGGTTGGCGCAGCCTCTGCGGTAGGTCGCTGCACTTCGGGGCAGGCTCACGGGGGGCCGACCCGATCCGGTGTCTTGAAGGTATGATCAGTCGGGCAGGGCCCCTTGCCTGCCCGCCTTACTTCGTACGAAACCCGACTAACGCCCAAGTTCGTCGAGCGAACAGATCTGCTCCTGGTGTCCATGGAAGCCGAGCTGGCGCGTTCTCACCCGACTACCGGCTCCGGCGAGGGCTACCGGCCGGTATTTTGTTGCCCGGCGTAGCCGAGAGCGCCGCCTCCGGCCTCCTCCTGCAAGGGAGAAACCTGTCCAGCCGATCGCTTTGGAGGCGCCTGGCAAGCCCGGTCCGAAAGACCGACCCGCAGGGGCACTTCGCGGTGCACCCGTCGGCGTCGCTCGTAGGGCGAGGGCTTGAGGCAGAATCTATCGCTTCGGCACTAGATACTCCTCGACCTCAAATTCCACGATTGTGAGCAATCACCAGCCAGGACAGTGGAGTCCCCGAGTCTTTTGCATCGCCAAGCTGCCGCTTCAGGGTAACCGTCACGTTCGGCTTTATGGGATTGGGAATATTGGATAGGCCGAGCAATATCGAGCAAGGCCCCGAAACCTTGGGCACCTCTGCGAGGATGAGGCAACCCTCAGGTTTCGCGATCACCGTTCCCGGAATAATATTTCCGCCTACGATCTCGAGAAAATAAAGCCCTTCTAGGGGCTTGGTGCCATCGTCACTTCGCGCAGCTTGAAACGCGATGGTTCCCTCGGCTTTCCTCGATGCACGAACGATTTCGGCGCTAGCACGGAGTTCCAGCTGAAGCGACTTGGACGTCGGTTTTGGCTTGGCCTCGGCTTCACCACGGTAGTGGAGCGCGATCGTCGGCAGTGAATTGTCTTCCTGGGCGCAATGAGACTTCTTGGTTGACAACTTGAGATCAACCAGATTCAAGCAGGCCGGAACAAACGGGGCTGAATCGGAGGAGCCCCAAAGAGCGGGGGACTGGAACTCCAGGTCCACCCGGTCGAGCCCTTCGGAAACAGTCACGCGGCTCGGCCTAAGCTTGACGGTCTCCGAGCCCACACTGAATTCGAGTGCTGCCTCGAATTCGTCCTTCCGAAGGCGACGGCCACCGACCAGCGAAATCTTAGCTTTCGTCTTCTGGTCGTCGAACACGATCGCGCTTTGAGACGGCAACTCAGGGAAGAGCAGGTGAGGCACCTCGAACTGCCCGGTGTGCCAATGAAACTGCGCCTGAGAGTTCACTGCTTCGACCCAAAAACTGTCCATTAAAGCCAATTTCCCGTAGGAGCTGACGTTTCCCCAATCGGCAACCAGGGCATTGACCTTCGCGTCGAAGGTGAGCCGATCGTTGAAAGCGGCCGCGTAGAGCGCGTCCACCAGGTCCGCTCTCGGTTGCTTGCTGGAAGATCCCCAGAATAGCTTCGCGAATTTGACCCCATAGCGCTGTTCGAAGCGGCGAAGTGTGGCGCGGGCGCTAGCCGCCTGGGCGAGGAAGCCGGGAAGCGGAAGCTCCGCTCCCGTGTCGGCGTCCACGAAGTTGGTGCGAGCCTGAAAATGAATCGGAGCATCTTTGCAGGATGGGTTGTTGACCTGGCCCTCTTTCACTAGTACCAGGAATGTGACGTTGTGCGTCTGGGCGACCATTGCATGTGAGCTCACGGTATCTGACGCCGCGCCGAAGCGAACTCGGAGGGAGTTGTCACTGATCCGAGCCACCGTGAGGAGGCTGTTTAGGTCGTTCGCGAGTAGCGAACGGATCTTGTCGCTCTTGAGCGCGAGGTTGGCGCTGGCGGCCGTGCTCTGCAAAGCTACGGCGGCGAGGAGAAATTCCTTCAGATCCTCCGTGGTCCGACTGTGCAGTCGCCCTTCGAGGTGATCGGTCACCAGGATCGGAAGCACTATAGGGCTTTCCCGCCGGTTGGAATCACGAAGTGCGAGCTCCCTTTGGAGGTTCGAGTTCCAGTCTAGGGCGTCTTGAATCAGCTGACGGGCATCGGGTTTGGAATTGGGAGTTCTCGAGACGGCCTCGGTGAGATCTTTTGCAATTCGACGAGAGATCGCCCCTGGCTTGGGTTCCGCAAGATTGCGGCCGGCGAAAAAACTAATGGTCGTGTATGTGTCATAAGGCGCATGGTGGGCACGCGGCATGACGGAGATCTGCGCACGAACCAGATAGGGGACATAGCCCTCGCGCCCAGCGATGTCTTTGAGGTGGTGACTTAGTAGCTTGACCTCTTGGAAGATCGCCGTAGCGGCCTGGTACTGAAGGACGGGATCCTTGGCGGCGGTATCGGCGGGGTTGATCTCCAGCCCCGGAATCGACTGCGTAAATGAATGAGCCGGTACCTTGCCGAGATCACCGCTCGCCTCGTTCTCCGCCCCGGTCGTACTGTTCGAGTCGCTCGCGGTGTTGCCCGAGGAGGAGCTGGAAGAGCTCGTCGGAATCGTCGTGGCCCCCGTGGTGGTCGTTCCCGCCATATTGCTCGAAGACGAAGTCGCCATCGTCGTCGAGGTCGCGGTTTTGGTGAGCGAGCTCGTGTCGCTCTTGCCCGCAATGCTCAACGCCAACCCGAACGCGCGAAGGATCTTCTCCTCCTCAGTGCTGGTGGTCGGCAACGCCAGATCGAGAGCCTTCTGAGCGGTCATCTCAAAGGCCGGCTGGAGGGAATCCACGTACTCTTCCCACGGCGCGACCGTGAGGATCGAAACGTGGGTCGAGCCCGCCTGATCGTGTGAAGCGAAATGCACTGTCTTCTCGGTTGCCGCAGCCCACGATGGGGAAAATAAGTGCACTGCCCACGCGGTGAAAATAATGATGGAACTCTTGTAGGTCATGACTCTTCCTCCTCCAGGAAAAGACGGACCCAGCCCGTAGTTTCCACGCAGCGTGCCAGAAGTCCCCCCTTCCAGACCATTGAAGTCATCGCGCTGAGTCTCAGTGTCAACGATCATCCAAAATTCCCCCCTCTCGATCACCTAAAAATCCCCCCTCTCCTTTGTTGTCTGTTGTTGTTGCTTCTGCTTTTCTATCTTCTACCAGACCATCCCGCCGGGCCTGTGGGACCTGTGGGCGGCGCGGCTGTTTGCGCCGTCCAAGGAGCTGTGGGAAACGCGGCTTCTGGCGTTTTCCATAGCTCTGTCAGGATCCATAGGCCATTCGTTGCTCTTCTCGGGGGGTGGGGGGCTTTTCGGGGAGCGCCGGGTCCTCCGGCGCCGTGTACGGTTCGCTTCGCGTCAGCAGGCCGGCCTTCCGCTTCTCCTTGAGTCGGTAACTCTCTCCCTTGATGTTGAGGATCGTCGAGTGGTGCAGCAGGCGGTCCAGGATCGCCGTGGCGATAACCGGATCGCCGAAGACCTGGCCCCAGCCGGCCAAGCTCTGGTTCGAGGTGATCAGGATCGAGCCGCGCTCGTAGCGGCGCGAGACGAGTTGGAAAAACAGGTGCGCCCCCAGCCGCTCCAAGGGCAGGTAGCCGATCTCGTCGATGATCAGGAGCTTCGGTTGAATGAGCAGTTTCAGTTTTTCTTCGAGACGGTTCTCGTTGTGCGCCCGCGTCAGGCTGGCGATCAGCCCGGCCGCCGTCACGAAGGCTGTTCGAAAGCCCAGCGCGCAGGCCCGCAGGCCGACAGCGACGGCCAGGTGCGTCTTGCCCACGCCCGGCGGCCCGAGCAGCAGCACGTTGTCGGCGTCGGCGAGGAAGCGGCAGGTGGCCAGCTCCCGCACCACTTTCGGTTCGATCGAGGGCTGAAACTTGAAGTCGAAGCTCTCCAGGCTCTTCTGGAACGGAAAGCGAGCCATCGTCGTCTTCATCGTGGTGTGCCGCTCCTGTTTGGCCGCCAGCTCGCGGCCCAACAGGTCGGCGAGAAACGCGCTGTAGGCGACCTCGCCCTTGCTGGCATCCTGGAGCAGCAGCGGCAGCTCCTCGGCCGTGCGCACCAGTTTCAGCTGGCGCATCTGCTCCTGGACCTGCTCGATCGCAAAGCCGCTCATGAGACGATCCCCTCGTACTGCTCCAGCGGTCGAGCGTCGACGTCTCCGGCTCGGGTCAGGTAAGCCGGATCAAAACGCGGCGGGCCGGTCTGCGCCGACCGGGCGGCCGGCAAGCTTCGAGGCGGGCCATCCCATCGGGCGACTTGGTGCTTGCCCAGGAGCCGGCCGTAACGGACCGGATCCTCGCCGTCGCGTCCGAGGACGATCTCCTCGGCCAGCAGACGCACTCGCACCGTCTGGCCCGCCCAGCTCAGCGGCACCGGGTAGCGGTTCGCCTCCACCGCCACCAGGCCGTCCCGCGGCACGATCCGGCTCTCGTTTCGCTCCTGCGGCGTCGGGAGCCGCGCATCCGTTGCGATCAGCGCCCCGGCTTCCGACCGCGCAAATCGTTGCGCCGGCAGCTCATGCGTCGTGCCGTGGACCCGTTGGTCCGCCACCTCGAGGCACCATTGCAGCAGCCAGGAGTTGAGCTCTTCAAGGTCGCGGAAGCGCCGCCCCACCAAGGCATTGCGTTTAACGTACTTGACCCCGCTTTCCACCTTGCCTTTCGTCTGCGCCCGGTAGTACCGGCACAGACGGATCTTGACCCCGTAAAAGTCCATCCGATCCTTGAATTTGGCGTTCCACGTCACCGACCCCGACGACTCGTCTTTCGACAGCACGATCGTCCGCGGGTTGTCGTAAAGGATCGTCTCCGTGCGTCCGCCGAAGTGTTCGAAGGCCCGAGCGTGCCCATCCAGCAATGAGGCCAAACCCTCCTCAAGGTACCCCCGGACGAAGATCCGCCGGCTGTACCCCAGCACCATCACGAAGAAATGGACTCGCACCCGCTCCTCGCCCAGCCACACCCACGCCGAACCCCAGTCCACCTGAGACTGCTTGCCCGGATCGGTCTCGAAACGAAGGGTGGCGGTCTCGTCGCTCCGGTGCTCCAGCCGCCAGGGTCGCAGGTAGCGCACCACTGCGGGGTACGAACCCTCGAAGCCTTGATCTGTCAGCTCCCGATGTAGAACCGTGGCGTTGAAGGCCACCTCAGGAGCACGCCCTCGCAAGAATTCCTCCCACCGATCCAACGCCCGGCTGCGACCGGACCGCTGCTGCGGCTCCCACTTCTGCCGAAGCCACTTGCGCACCGTCTTGATGTCCAAACCCAGATGTCGACCAATCTCCTTCTTGCTCAGGCCCCGCTCGCGCAAAGCCCGCACGGCTCCCCAAACGCTTTCCTCAATCAACGGCTCCTCCGTGGCGCCTTCAGGCGCCACGGGCAGCATCTCCGCTTCTTGACCGATGTCCATCCCGACACCTCCGTCTCAGGTTGGAGGAGGGGGGGATTTTTAGGTGATCCCACGGGGGGAATTTAGGGTGATCGGTGACA
>JBBSBW010000070.1:0-24919 GCA_038250865.1 Thermoanaerobaculia bacterium
CGAGAACTTAAGGCTCGACAGATCCGCAGACTCCGTGCGTTCCTGGAGGCCTAGAAAAACGAATTTGACGAGCGCTACGTGTGGGCCTGAAAGCTCTCGCGGCCTTTCAGGCCGCCTTTCTGTGGGGTCTTTCAACCCAGGGCATCGGCCTTCGGCCTCAGCCCTGGGCTAGATTCTCCCGGCCCGTTGGGCCGGACGGGCCGACGCCAGCCATGGCAAGCCAACTGCCAGCCATGCACGCCCGAACGCCAGTCGTGGCAAGCCAGTCGCCAGTCATGGGCACCGTTTTGCGCCCCCACCACTGCGATAGACTGCCCCTCACACTTCACCCTCCCCGCCGTGTCTTCGGAGGTGGCCATGAGCGTCGGTCTGATCTATATCTCTCTCCTTGCGTTGGGCGTCGTCTATGCCCTGATGACCGGCGTGTTCGGTTGGCTTTCCGACATGGTGGGCGGGGGCGGGGTCCACGTCGACATCGGGGGGCATGACGTGGCGGGGCATCTCGATTCGGTCGATGCGAGCCATTCGCATCCCGTTTCGGGGACCACGGCGGCGACGTTCGTTACGGGGTTTGGCGGCGGTGGCGTCATCGCTCATTACGTTTTGAGGCTTGGGGTGATTCCGGGCCTCCTGGTGGCTTCCGGGTCGGGGTTGGTGCTCGCGCTCGCCGCCTACCTGGCGCTCGATTGGTTGTTCCAGCAGACCCAAGGGGGAAGCGAGTACAACGTCTCCGAGACCACCGGCCGCGAGGCGGAGGTGATCACGGCGATCCCCGCGGGTAGCATGGGCGAGGTCGCCTATCTGGTGCGCGGCCGGCGCGAGAACTCTCCGGCGCGCGCAGTCGACGGCTCCGAGATCCCCAAGGGCCGGCTGGTCACTATCGAAAAGACTCTCGGTAATACGCTCTACGTCCGGCCGCTTTAGCTAGCGGTTCGAGGGAGATCCGTTCATGGAAAAATACGGCACCGAAGCGGCGGTCTTCGTCTTCTTCATCGTCCCGCTCGTCTTCTTTATCCTGCTGATCGCGATCGCCAAGCGCTACAAGAAGGTCGGTCCGAACGAGGTGATGATCATCTCGGGCCGCAAGCACAAGATGCAGAATGCCGACGGCTCGTCCGAGACCACCGGTTTCCGCATTCGGACCGGCGGCGGCGCGTTTATCTTCCCGCTGTTGGAGCGCGTCGACCTGCTCTCACTTCAGGTGATGACGCTCGACATCACGACCCCAGAGGTCTACACCAAGCCGGGCGTGCCGGTGGTGGTCGAAGCGGTCGCTCAGGTAAAGATCAAGGGCGACGAAGCGTCGATCCGCACCGCGGCCGAACAATGCCTCGGCAAGTCCATCCCCGAGATCAAGGAAATCGCGCGCCAGACGGTGGAAGGGCACCTGCGGGCGATCATCGGCACGTTGACGGTCGAGGAGATCTACCGCAATCGCGACCAGTTCGCCTCGTCGGTCCAAGAGGTCGCCGTCGCCGACCTTCAGAACATGGGCCTTCAGGTCGTCTCGTTCACGCTCAAGGACATCCGTGACACCCACGGCTATCTGGACGCTTTGGGCAAGCCGAAGATCGCCGAGATCAAGCGCGACGCGATCATCGCGCAGGCCGAGGCCGACCGGGACGCCAACATCAAATCCTCGCAGGCGCGCCAACTCGGCGACGTCGCGAAGTTCGCCGCCGATACCCAGATCGCCGCGGCGCAACGAGATTACGAGACGCAGAAGGCGCAGTACGACGGGGCGGTCAACCTGAAGCGCGCCGAGGCCGACCTCGCCTACGACATCCAGAAAGCCAAGACCTCGCAGGAGCTGAAGAAGGAAGAGATCCAGATCTCGATCATCGAGAAAGAGCAGCAGATCACGGTCCAGGAGCGCGAAATCCAGCGCCGCGAAAAAGAGCTGGAAGCGACCGTCAAGCGCCAGGCGGACGCCGAGCGCTACAAGGTCGAAACGGAAGCCGCCGCGTTCCGCGCCCGCGTCGAGCAGGAAGCGAAAGGCCAGGCCGAAGCCGCCCGCGCGAAGGGCCAGGCGCAGGCCGAGGTGTTGCGCGTCACCGGTACCGCGGAAGCCGAGATCATCGCTTTGAAGGGCACGGCCGAAGCCGAGGCGATGAAGAAGCGCGCCGACTCCTTCAAGGAGTACAACCAGGCCGCCGTGCTGCAGCTCCTGATTGGCTCGCTCCCCGAGATCGCCCGCGCGGTCGCCGAGCCGCTGGGCAAGACCGATCGCATCACGCTCGTTTCGACCGGCGGCGAAGGGATCGGCGCCTCGAAGATCACCGCCGACATCGCGAAGATCATCGCCGAGCTACCCGCGGTGATCGAAGGGCTGTCCGGAATCGACCTGAGGAAGCTGATGGCGGAGATCCCGGCGCTCAGGAACGTCACCACCCAGAGGACGGACGGGGAGAGCTGACGCCAGCCCTCCCCGGGGTGAGGGCTGGACCTACGCCCCCGCCGTGCCTTCGCGCGGCGGGGGAGCGATGCCGGACATGCCGAGCTTCTCGCGCACCTTCAGCTCCAGCTCGGCGGCCAATTCCGGGTTCTCGCGGAGGAATTGCTTCGAGTTCTCGCGCCCTTGGCCGAGGCGGACGTCGCCGTAGCTGAACCAGGCTCCGCTTTTGACCACCAGCTTGTGCTCGACGCCCAGGTCGATCAGCTCGCCCGCGCGCGAGATTCCCTCGCCATAGTCGATGTCGAACTCGGCCTGGCGGAACGGCGCCGCCGTCTTGTTCTTGACGATTTTCACCTTGACCCGCGAGCCGGTCACCGTTTCGCCGTCTTTGATCGAGGCGATGCGCCGGATGTCCACCCGCACCGACGAGTAGAACTTGAGCGCCCGGCCGCCGGTCGTGGTCTCCGGGTTGCCGAACATGACGCCGATCTTTTCCCGGATCTGGTTGATGAAGATCAGGCAGGTGTTCGACTTGGCGACGATCGCGGTCAGCTTGCGCAGCGCCTGGGACATCAGGCGCGCCTGAAGGCCGACGTGGGAATCGCCCATCTCGCCTTCGAGCTCCGCCTTCGGCACAAGCGCCGCGACCGAGTCGACGACCACCACGTCGACGCTGTTGGAACGCACCAGCATCTCGGTGATCTCCAGGGCCTGCTCGCCGTTGTCCGGCTGGGAGACCAGGAGGTTGTCGATGTCGACGCCCAGCTTCTTGGCGTACTCGGCATCCAGCGCGTGCTCGGCGTCGATGAATGCGGCGGTGCCGCCTTTTTTCTGCGCTTGGCCGACGACCGAGAGGGCGAGCGTCGTCTTGCCCGACGATTCCGGGCCGTAGACCTCGACCACCCGGCCGCGCGGGAAGCCGCCGATGCCGATCGCCCAATCGACCGCGATCGAGCCGGTCGGGATGGAATCGATCGCGAGTCCCTCCTTCGAGCCCAGGCGCATGATCGCGCCCTTGCCGAACTGGCGCTCGATCTGGGAGAGCGCTCCTTCTATGGCTTTCAAACGCTCCGCAGCTTTGACTTCCGGTTTGGCTTCGGACATGGGTGGACCTTGCTCCTCGTTCTCCGTGGGTTCGAAACCTGGGCCGACCCGGGATCGGGAGGGCGCAGGGGGTGGGCCGGAGGAAACCTGATCTTAAAAGACGTAAAACGACTCGGCAATCTTGACAATTGAGAGAATTTCTGCTCTGTTACCGCCTTCTGCGGCAAAAACAGGCGCCGCCGGCCTTCGCTCCCGCCTTCCTCCCCGAAGACTTTCCCCGCTCGCTCTACTTGACAGCCTCCGCCTCGATCCCTAATATCGGAGGTCCTTTGCCTGGCAAAGGCGAGGCTTTCGTTTGCCGAGCACCTCTCGGTGCTTGAGCCAAGCTCGCGAGCCGGGTACCCCAGAGCGCATCTTCGCTTCGTCGTTGCGGGCTGGTCTTTTGAAATCAGTGCTTTGGACATCGACCTTTGGGTATCGATACCGAATCTCGGAAGCTGAGTTCTTCGGCGGGTCGAGCATCGGACCGTTTGAGTCGCCGTTTTGAATTTGGACCAAGCAGGGAGACGAGATGAACAGGACCTACAGCCCCAAGGCGTCCGAGATCGAACGCGGTTGGTGGGTGATCGACGCGGCCGGCGTGCCGCTCGGTCGCTTGTCGAGCGTGGTCGCCGGCCTGATCATGGGCAAGCACAAGCCGAATTTCGTTCCGCACCTCGACACCGGGGACTTCGTGGTCGTGATCAACGCCGAAAAAGCGGTGCTCACGGGGCGGAAAGAGCAGCAGAAGGTCTACTACCGGCATAGCGGATTCCCCGGCGGCATCAAGGCCGAGACCGCCGAGAAACTGCGCCAGCGCCGCCCCGAGCTGATGATCGAACGGGCCGTCTGGGGCATGCTGCCGAAGAACAAGCTGGGCCGTCGCCTGAAGCTCAAGGTCAAGGTCTATGCAGGCGTCGATCATCCGCATCAGGCTCAACAGCCCGCGGCTTTCGACGTGACGAAGGCCATCTAAAAGCGACCCCTTGTCGGCGAGCCAACAGGAGACGATTACGTGAACGATCTGCATTACTACGGCACCGGCCGGCGCAAGACCTCGACGGCGAGGGTTTTCCTGCGCCTGGGTAGCGGCGAGGTGAAGGTCAACGACCGCACCCTCGACGACTACTTTCCGAACGAAGTCTTGAAAATGGTCATCAAGCAGCCTCTTCTGCTCACCGAGACGGCGGAGAAGTTCGATATCGTCGTGACGGTTTTGGGAGGCGGCAGCGCGGGCCAGGCGGGTGCGATTCGCCACGGCATTTCGCGCGCCCTGCTCCTGTGGAATGGCGAGTTGCGCGATCGTCTCAAGTCGGCTGGCTTGTTGACCCGCGACTCGCGCAAGAAAGAACGCAAAAAGTACGGCCAGCGCGGCGCCCGCGCCCGGTTCCAGTTCAGCAAGCGCTAGGTAAGGAGGGTCTCTTGGTCGGAGTCACCATGAAGGAGCTGCTGGAAGCTGGCGTCCACTTCGGACACCAGACCCGGCGGTGGAACCCGAAGATGAAGCCCTACATCTTTGGTAAGCGCAACGGCATCTACATCGTCGATCTGCAGAAGACTCTCAAGCTCTTCGAGCAGGCCGCCGAGTTCGTCCATGATCTTGCCAGCCAAGGCAAGCGCATCCTGTTCGTCGGCACGAAGCGCCAGGCGCAGGAGGCGATGGCTGAAGAGGCGGCTCGCTGCGGCGAGTTTTACGTCACCAACCGTTGGTTGGGCGGCACGCTCACCAACTTCGTCACCTTGCGCACCTCGATCACGAAGCTCAAGGAGATCGAGGCGCGTCTGAACGATCCGGCCGGCTCGCTGACGAAGAAGGAACGGCTGCGTTTCGACCGCGAGCGGGAGCGGATGGCGAAGAACCTCGAAGGCATTCGCGACATGAGCGAGCTGCCGGACGCGTTGTTCATCATCGACCCGAAGAAGGAAGACATCGCGATTTCAGAGGCGATCAAACTGCGCATCCCGGTGATCGCGGTGGTCGATACGAACTGCGATCCCGAGCTGGTGGACTACATCATCCCGGGCAACGACGACGCGATCCGCGCCATTCGTCTGTTCGCTTCACGCATCGCCGACTCCTATCTCGCGGGGTCCGGCAAGCTTGAGCGCGATCAGGAGATCCAGGCCAAGGACGCGCCGCTCCCGCCGATCACGCCGCCGCCCAGTCATGGCGCCGGCATGGAGAGCGCGCCCGCGGCTTAGCCTGATCAGGGACTTGAAGACGGGTCGGGCTCTTCGGGGCTCGGCTGCGTCGACACCAGAAAAGGTCAGTCGATGGGTCTCCCGGGCTGGCCTTTTCGCTTGTTGGAACCGTTCGATCCCGGGCAATCATCGACGGGAATCGACCGGCAGCGGTTTTAGTTCTCAGGTCTTCGGCGTGCGATCGTTGGCCGCGCGCCGTCCTGCCCCGCAAGGATCGGGGCGGGCAATAGCGGAAGGAGTTTTGCGATGGATATCACGGCTCAGATGGTCAAAGAGCTCCGCGAGCGTAGCGGCGCGGGGATGATGGATTGCAAGGCGGCTCTCGTCGAGACGAAGGGCGATATCGAGACCGCGGTCGATACCCTGCGGAAGAAGGGCCTTGCCGCGGCGGACAAGAAGGCGGGACGGGTGGCGGCTGAAGGCGCGGTCGGTTCTTACATCCATGCCGGCGGCAAGCTCGGCGTGTTGGTCGAAGTGAACTGCGAGACCGATTTCGTGGCGCGCACCGACCAGTTCCAGGAGCTGGTGAAGGACATCGCGATGCACATCGCCGCGGCCGAGCCGCGGTTCGTGCGGCGCGAAGAGGTCACGTCCGATGTGCTCGACCGCGAAAGGGCGATCTATCGCGAGCAGACCATCGCTGCGGGCAAGCCGGAAAAAATGATCGACAAGATCGTCGAGGGGAAGGTCGAGAAGTTCTACTCCGAGGCGGTGCTCCTGGAGCAGCCGTACGTGAAGAACCCCGATCAAACCATCGGCGAGCTGGTGATCGAGAAGATCGCGACGATCGGCGAGAACATTCAGATCCGCCGGTTCTCCCGCTTCCGTCTCGGCGAGGGGATCGAGAAGAAGAAGGAAGATCTCGCCGCCGAAGTGCTGGCGATCACCGGGGCCAAGTGAGCGAGGAGCCCAAGCCGGCCTATCGCCGGATCTTGCTCAAGATTTCCGGCGAGGCTCTGATGGGCGACAAGCCGTTCGGCTTGGATGAAACCGTCGTTGCCGACATCGCAGATCAGCTGGGGGAGGTCCACGCCCTCGGCGTTCAGATGGCGATCGTCGTCGGCGGCGGCAACATCATCCGGGGTCTGGCGGCCAGTCACCGGGGGATCGACCGGGTGACCGGCGATCACATGGGGATGCTGGCCACCGTGATCAACGCGCTCGCCCTCCAAGATGCTCTCGAAAAGCGGGGGGTCTCGACCCGGGTGCAGACCGCGATCGACATCCGCGATATCGCCGAGCCGTACATCCGGCGCCGGGCGATCCGTCATTTCGAGAAAGGCCGGGCGGTGATCTTCGGCGCCGGCACCGGCAATCCGTTTTTCACCACCGACAGCGCGGCGGCGCTCCGCGCAGCGGAGATCCACGCCGAAATCCTGCTCAAGGCGACCAAGGTCGACGGTCTCTATTCCGCCGATCCGGAGCTCGACCCTGAAGCGCGCCTGCTGCCGGAAGTGACCTACCAGGAGGTTTTGGAGAAGAATCTCCAGGTGATGGACGCAGCGGCGATCAGCCTGTGCCGGGAAAACCAGATCCCGATCGCGATTTTCGATCTCGGAGTACCGGGTAACATCCGGCGGGTGATCTGCGGCGAGCGGATCGGGTCGGTCGTTCGCGACTAAGGAGAATCCTATGAAAGAGCTGTTCCTCGAAGTCGAATTGCAAATGAAGCACGCGGTGGACCACCTCCACCATGAGTTCAAGCACCTCCGAACGGGGCGCGCGACGCTCCAGCTTCTCGACGGCGTCGTCGCCGAGTACTACGGCACCCCGACGCCGCTCAACCAGCTCGCCAACCTCCAGGTGGCGGACGCCGCCATGCTGATCGCTCAGCCCTACGACACGTCGCAGATCGCGGCGATCGAGCGGGCGATCATCAAAGCGGACTTGGGGTTGAACCCGAGCAACGACGGCAAGTTGATCCGCATCCCGGTTCCTCAACTCACCGAGGACCGCCGCCGCGAGATCGTGAAAAAGGCCCACGACATCGCCGAGCACGGGAAGAATTCGATCCGCCTGGCGCGCCGTGAAGGCAACGATCAGCTGAAGAAGATGGAAAAAGACAAGACGATCAGCCAGGACGACGAGCGGCGGGGTTTGGAGGAGGTCCAGAAGCTCCACGACCATTACATCGCCGAGGTGACGAACGCGACCGCCAAGAAGGAGGCGCAGATCCTCGAGGTCTGATGCCTGGAGCGTAAAGCTCCTCAGGCGCCCCCATGTTTCTTTACGGCTTCCATCCGGTGCGTGAGGCGCTGCGGCACCGGCCGCACGATGTCCTGCGCGTGCTGGTCGCCCGAGGGCGGGGGGGAGCGCGCCGCGACCAGGTGGCGGAGCTCTGCCTCCAGCACCAGATCGAAATCCGTGACGTGCCCGAGCACGAGCTATCGGTGCTCGCCGGTCCGGCGCACAACGGTCTGGTGGCGGAGGTCCGCGAAGCGGAGGCCGTCAAGACCCCCTCCGCCGATCCGGACTTCCGGGTGCTGCTCGAAGACGTCCAAGACCCCCGGAACCTCGGCGCCGTCCTCCGCGTCTGCGAAGGGGCCGGGGTGGGCCAGGTGATGATCCGCGACCGGGGAGCCGCGCCAATCTCGCCCACCGTGGTCAAGACCTCCGCCGGAGCGAGCGAGTGGCTGGCGATCGAGCGGATCACCAACTCGTCGATGGAGATCGAGCGCCTCAAAAAAGAAGGCTTCTGGATCTACGGCACCGACGCCGACGGCGATCCGCCCTGGGAGATCGACCTCACCGGCAAAGTCGTCATCTGCTTAGGCGGCGAAGAAGATGGCCTCCGCGACCTCACCCGCAAAAACTGCGACCGCCTGATCGGCTTGCCGATGCGCGGCCACGTCGAATCGCTCAACATCGCGACCGCCACCGCGGCGGTTCTCTACGAAGCGGTCCGCCAGCGCCTCCGGGCCTTGCAGAGACCGCCCGCGAACAAGTAGACTCCGCCCTCGCTCTTGGGGGAGACCCCAGGCGCCCGCCGGCATAGCTCAGCGGTAGAGCGCCTGTCTTGTAAACAGGGGGTCCCCGGTTCAAGCCCGGGTGCCGGCTCCCTTAGGGTTCAAGGCGCAAGCAGCACGCAGTTCTTTGGAGGTGTGGCCGAGTGGACAATGGCAGCAGACTGTAAATCTGCCGGGCTTCGCCCTACCTAGGTTCGAATCCTAGCGCCTCCACCATTTGTAACTTCTGTGGATCAGATTAAGATCGCTGGAGGGGGTACGTTCTTCGGCTTGTTCAGCGAGTTGGCGAGCGTGTGCGTTCTCAACCGGCCATTGCCTGTAGCCGGAGCTGAAACGAGCAAACTGCCGGACCCATTAGGATGTGACCCTTTCTCCCAGAGTGTCTAGTATCTAGTATCTGGCCCGACACTGCTAACAACCAAATGACCCTCTACAAGTACGTCATACCGGAGCGCATCGACATTCTCGAGCGGCTTCGCGTTCGTTTCACGCATCCAAGCGCCCTCAACGATCTTTTGGAGCTTCGCCCAGCATTCGGATCTCTGCTAACGCCCGCGGACGCACAGCGGCATCTCGCGGAGAACCCGCTAGACCTTACCAAGCTCGCGCGCGGCGCCTTTGAAAGCCTACCCTTGGACCTTCAGCAAGTGATGTCCCTTGCAGAGGTGGAGCAACTCACCCGTGAGAAGGTCGCTTCGGACGAGGGCAAACTCGCAGTCGAAGGGTTTGCACAGCGTTCCCTTGCGATGATGAACAGTTTTACGCCAGATCTTCGGACGCTGATGTACGAGAAATTCGATCAGCTCGTCGGCGTGTTCAGCCTTTCTGAGTCGTGGGATAACGGTCCCATGTGGTCGCATTACGCTGCGAATAGCACCGGTCTGGCGATCGGATTTGACGAAACACACCAGTTTTTTAACCGACGACGCACTCCCAATGATAATTTCTACCATCTGCGCAAGGTCGTCTATGCTGATCAACCGGGCGCGCCGCGATCCTTTTCTGATATCAAGGAGTTCGCATCAATCTTCGTGACGAAAGATAACCACTGGACATACGAGCAAGAGTGGCGAATGCTCGCGCCGCTCACAGACGCCACGGTCACAATGGGCACAGAACCGGATCCGATTCACCTTTTTCAGATACCTCCTACAGCTGTCCGATGCGTGATCTTCGGTGCACGGGCCGATGCCGATTTGGTGAGAAAGGTCCAGAAGCTCGTTGCTAGCCCTGACTCTCCACTGCTGCATGTGAACCTGCTGCGAGTAGCCCCGGACGACGAGCGCGGGGGCCTCAAACTCACCGAACTTGGCGGAGCGCGCGCCTCCTGATCACCGAGCGCAAGAATGAGGCGGAGAGCTTCAAATCACACTCTCCGAAGGCGACCCAAGGAGGCCAAGGATGGCGAAGGCTAGCCGTGTCATCGGGCTTGAGATCCTCGAAGGAATCCGCCAAATCAAGCGCGGCGAGATCGGCCGGACCACGACCGTCCCCTCCGTCGCCAGCAATGAAGGTTCTGATCGGCTGCGCCGGCTACCGATGAAGACGTTTCGGCAGTTGGAAACCGAAATCGCTGAAGAAGGTCGTCGAAAGAAATGACGATGAACGTCCTGAAGTTCAGGGCTTCTTCTTTGCCGGCTGCCTCCGCGTTGGCACGGCAGCCCGCGAAACTTTCGGAAGAGCAGGGAGCCCCTCAGGGCGCAGCGAGGCTTCCAGAACGGTGATTCCCACCAGTTCCTTACCCTGATAGCGGAGCAGGAGACCGTCGTCAGTCACCCGGGTATCCGTCGCCTTCTGAGGGCGCCGGAAGCTGATGTACAAGACATCGGCCTCTTTGTCATAGTCCACCGAAAAGTGCTCCATCGGGAACTTCAGGAGCAGCGGTACGGCCTGGGTGACGGTCTGGACCATCTGTGGTTCTAAGCTCGCTTCCATATCGCCTTCCTTCGGTCGATCGTGCGACTGAAATAGGCCGTGATGATAAATCCATCGGTGCGCGAGATCTTGCGGTAGACGACGCACAGAAAGCGCTGCCGACCGTAGCTGCGAACCGCGATGAGGGAGGCGTTGTATCCCGCCAGAAGGATCTCGGGACTGGCCACTGTCTCCAAGACCTCGTCGTAGTAGCCTGCCACCTCATCATGATTTTCAACGACGTGAAGCCACCTCTCGGCAGTAAGGCGGATGGGTACGCCATCAATCGATTCAGTGATATCCACCTGGCAGCTTCCCGGAGTCACGTTACAGGCGACATCGTAGCATGCGCCCGGAAGCCCATTTTGGAAGCCTTCAGCCTGTTCTAGAATTCGAGAGGCGACGCGGTGTCGAGCGACACCCCAGACTAGAGCTAAGGCGACACCCAGTCTTACGACCTAATCGAAGACGGTAGTCGAGGCGTCACGGCCCGGTGATAGGAGCCTCTCCGATCTCGCTCGAGCGTTGTAGACGTCTTGGCCGGCTGCGCGGCGCCTTGAAGACTCCACCCACTGGCCTTCACTCAAAATCCTCGACCGAGCGGCCGCCGCTCTCGGGAAGCGCCTCGTACTGGTGCTCGAGGACGATCGGAGCCCCTCCGAGTAACAGCCAACCTTTCTCGGCGCGTACCCGGGACGAGCCGAGAGAAATTTCAAGTCAGGAACGGCGCGAGAGGTCGGACAGCGAGAACCTTGTTCGCTTGGTGTCCTTCCAAATCGGACTCTGCCTGCGGGTGGCGGCGAGCGCTCTATACTCTGCAGCTATGAGGCTCTCCGTCGATCTTCCCGACACCCTGATGAACTTTTCCCCGCACTATCTCCGCGAGGCGCTTGTGGCACAGCTCTACCACACGGGCAAGCTCTCAGAAAGGCAGGCTCGGGAGGTTCTGGGCATGCCCCGCCGGGCCTTTGAAGACCTGCTGCCCCAGTTTGGCCTCTCCATCCTCGTCGACAGTCCGGAAAACCTCGAGGTCGAGCTGAGGGCTTGAGCCAGCCGGCCAGGTCCTCAAGCCTGTCGTGCGGGGATGATCCCATCGGGCGATTATTCGTTGGAGGACGGATCAACAGGAGGATCTATGAGGCTCTTAGTGGAGTCCTGCGGAATTCCTGAGCTGGGCCGCCGATCACGTCGACGCGTTTCGGGAGAGCGCGGATGAGTAGAGAAGACGACTCTCAAGCGCGGATGAAGGAGCGCTGGTTCTAACGCCGCCGCCTCGCCGCAGCGCAGGAACGAGAGGCCTTCGATGGCCACGGTACCTCCTCCTGATTGCCGTAGTGTTTGGGTTCACCCAGAGCTTCGTGATGCTGCGCCAATTTCTCGGCGCCGACTCCCCCTGGCTCGGCTTGCAGTTGATGCTCTATTTCCTGGGATTGACCAAGGTCGCGGAGCCGATCTTTACCTTGAGGATGCCCGGAAGCCTCCGCGCGATTCGGCCGGGGGAGCAGGAGGGGGCGCTCTACCGTAAGCTCCTCGTGCCTCAGTTCGGGCAGGCGCTGCGGGACACTCCCCTTCGCTATCTCAATCTCGCCGTCTATGTGAAGAAAGGCCGACCGGACCTTCGAACCCTCGCTCGATACGTCGAAGCGGCCGAGGCGGCTCACTTTTGGGGCGCGGTGCTCTTTGCGCCCTACATCGTGTGCGTGTTTCTCAAGGGGCGGCCATGGGTCGCCGGGTTCTTCCTTCTCGTCCAAGTGTTCTTCAACGTCTACCCGATCCTGCACTTGCGAGTCGTGCGGGACCGTCTGGACCGGCATCTGGTCAAGCGCGACAGGTAGGAGGATCCCGGTTTCTTGCCGCGCGAAGGGGAGCCGGGAGTAGGATCCCGAAAATGAGATCGAAACAGCAGCCCGTCAAGGGCACCGCCGATCGCGGACCCTTCTGGAGTCTTCCCGCCGAGGAGGTTCTGGCGAGTCTGAAGTCGAGGGCCGCGGGGCTTACTTCGGCGGTTGCGGCCGAGCGGTTGGTCGCAGCGAGTGCGAATCGGTTGAAGCCGGAGGGGAAGAACGGCACGTTTCAGCTTCTGGTCCGGCAGTTCGCGAGCCCGATGGTTCTGCTGCTCGCCTTCGCCTCGGGGCTTTCCTTGCTGGTCGGCGAGGCGCACGACGCGATCATCATCCTGATCATCCTGCTGGCGAGCGGCCTGCTCGGCTTCTGGCAGGAACGGGGAGCGGCGGATGCCGTGAGAAAACTGCTGGCGCGGGTCGCCGTCCGCGCCCGGGTGCTGCGCGATGGCGAGGAGCGGGAGGTGCCGCTCGAAGAGATCGTGCCCGGCGACGTGGTGCTGCTCTCGGCTGGCGCGCTGGTTCCCGCGGATGGGTTGATCCTCGAATCGAAAGATCTGTTCGTCGACGAGGCGGCGCTCACCGGCGAGACCTATCCGGTCGAGAAGCGGGCGGGGCCGGCTCCCGCCGACGCGCCGCTCGCCCGGCGCACTCCGGCTCTGTTTCTGGGCACTCATGTCGTTTCGGGCACCGCGCGGGCGCTGGTGGTGGGCACCGGCCGGGATACCGAATTCGGCAAAGTTTCCTTGCGGCTCACGTTTCGCCCGCCGGAGAACGATTTCGAGCGCGGCATCCAGCGGTTCGGCTATCTGCTGATGCGGGTGACGGCGCTTCTGGTGTTCGTGATCTTCGCCGTCAACGTCTTCAACCACCGGCCGGTGATCGAGGCGTTTCTATTTTCGCTCGCTCTCGCCGTGGGCCTCGTGCCGGAGCTGCTGCCGGTCATCGTCAGCATCAACCTGGCTCGCGGCGCGCGGCGTATGGCGCGGTCGAAAGTGATCGTGAAAAGGCTCACCGCGATCGAAAACTTCGGGAGCATGGACGTGCTCTGCTCGGACAAGACCGGCACCCTCACCGAGGGGAACGTTCGGCTCTGTTCGGCGCTCGCGGTCGATGGGTCGGAGAGCGAACAGGTGCTCCTTCACGGGTATCTGAACGCCACGTTCGAAAGCGGCTTTGCGAACCCGATCGACCGGGCGATTCGCGAGTTTCGGCCGTTCGACGTTTCGGCTTGGACGAAGCTCGACGAAGCGCCCTACGACTTCGTGCGCAAACGGCTGAGCGTGCTGCTCGAACACGACGGCCAACGGCTGCTGGTGACCAAGGGGGCACTCGCCCAGGTTCTGGAGGTCTGCTCGCGGGCGGAGACCGCCGAAGGCGAAGTACCGCTCGACGGCGTGCGCGCGGAGATCCAATCCCGGTTCGCCGCGCTCTCCGAGGACGGCCTGCGGACCCTGGGGCTTGCGGTTCGCAAGCTGGCGGGCGAGACCTCGACGGCCGCGACCAAGGGCCTCGAAGCGGAGATGACCTTTCTCGGCTTCCTCACCTTTTTCGATCCGCCGAAGCCGGGAGTGGAAAAAACGCTCGCCGAGTTCGCCGCGGCGGGCATCGGGTTCAAAGTGATCACCGGCGACAACCTGCAAGTCGCCCTGCACCTGGCCCGTCAGGTGGGGATGTTGTCGCCGGTGACGGTCACCGGGCGCGAGCTCCACCAGATGAGCGACCGGGCGCTTGCCCAACGCGCGGAGCTGGCGACGGTCTTCGCCGAGGTCGAGCCGAATCAGAAAGAGCGGATCATCCTGTCCCTACGCAAGCGAGGCCATGTCGTGGGCTTTCTGGGCGACGGCATCAACGACGCCTCGGCGATTCACGCGGCCGACGTAGGTATTTCGGTCGACTCCGCGGTGGACGTGGCGAAAGAAGCGGCCGAGATCGTGCTGCTCGAACGTGACCTGGGCGTGCTGATCGAAGGCGTACGGGAAGGGCGGAGAATCTTTGCCAACACCTTGAAATATATTTTCATCACCACCAGCGCGAACTTCGGCAACATGCTCAGCATGGCGGGCGCTTCGATGTTCCTGCCGTTCCTGCCGCTGCTGCCGACCCAGATCCTACTCAACAATTTCCTTTCCGACATTCCGGCGATGACGATCGCCACCGATAGGGTGGATCCCGAGTTGGTGGACAAGCCGCTGCGCTGGAACCTGCGCTTCATCCGCGACTTCATGATCGTCTTTGGCGGCATCAGCTCGGTCTTCGACTTCCTAACCTTCGGTACCTTGCTCTGGCTGCTCAAGGCGAGCCCGGAGCAGTTCCGAAGCGGCTGGTTCGTCGAGTCGGTCCTTACCGAGCTGCTGATCCTGCTGGTGATCCGCACCCGGCGCGCCTTCTTCCGCAGCCGACCCAGCCTGCCGCTGCGGATCTCGACCGCGCTGGTGACGGTCCTGAGCCTTGCGCTGCTCTACCTGCCGATCCACCGCTATTTCGATCTCGTGCCGCTGCCGCTGCCGTACATCCTGGCGCTTGGCACCCTCACCCTCGGTTATGCCGCGGCTTCCGAGATGGCGAAGGGATGGTTTTTCCGCCGCGAGGGCGGATGGGGCGGACGCCTGCGGACGCCCGCCGAAGATCGAGGTTGAACCGCCGGACGCCATGAGGATTGGGCGCCCGGCGCGTTAAGTCAAGGGAACTTCTCGCGCGGGTCCGTCTTAAAGTTAAGAGCCTGATCGAAGGCGTGGCCTGAGGTGTACTTGGCCAGCCGATGCGGTAGATAGAGAGGACCTACGAATGGCCAAGACGTTCATCGCCTGCCGACCGAGGAGCCTCACGGAGGCACAGGCCGAGGTGGCCCGCCGCCGTGCGCTGGAGATCAATCCCGACAACGCTTTCGAGAGCCATACCGTGCTCCGTACTCCGGAGGGGCGCCGCGGCGGTCCGCGACGCTTGACTCTGGTCATCGGGCGACGCTGGCCGGCTTCCGGAGTCCGCCTCACCGTACAGTTCCTGGATTCTCCGGCTAAGGATTTGAGGGCGCGCCTTCTGCAGCATATGAATGCCTGGAACCAGACGGCCAACGTACACTTCACGGAGACCCAAGGTACCGGCCAAGTGCGCATCGCGCGGCTCGACAGTCCGGCGGCCATGGCCGGATTCTGGTCGTATGTTGGTACGGAGATCCTCGCAATCCCCGAAGACGAGCCGACTCTGAATCTCCAAGATTTCACGATGAAGACTCTGGATTCCGAGTTTCACCGCGTGGTGCGCCACGAGGCGGGCCACACCCTGGGATTCGACCACGAGCACATGCGCCAAGAGCTGGTGCAGAAGATCGATCGCAAGAAGGCCTTCGCCTTCTATGACCAGGACCAGGGCTGGACCCGGGAAGAAACGATCGAGCAGGTGCTCACTCCGCTGGCGAAGAAATCGATTCTGGGCACGACGGAAGCCGACCCGACTTCGATCATGTGCTACCAGATCCCTGGGGACATCACCAAGGATGGCAAACCGATCGTCGGCGGCACCGACATCAACGCCAAAGATTTCGCCTTCATCGCGACGATCTACCCGAAGAAGGCCGCGGCGCCTGTCGCGGCGGTGGAATCCCCGATCGAGGCGGTCTTACCGCTTCCCTTGGCTGCCAGTCCCTTGGTTGTGCCGTCGTCGGATGAGGGCGCCTTCCATCTGGTGGTTCTGGACGCATTCGACGGCCTCACGGCGGAAGGTAAAGAAGCCGAGAAGCCACGCTTCGCTCGATTGTTCGCCAGCTATGGCGGAGCGCGGGTGACCGCGCCGATGCGCCTCAGGAAAGTGGAAGGAGAAGCGCCCACACATTTCGGCGAAATCATCGACATGCAAAAGCGCCTCAAGGACTACACGGATCGGGAAAAGGGTTCCTTGCCCACCGACCAAGAGATGCTCGCTTTCGGTGGAAGTTTGTTCGAGACCCTCTTTCAAGGCGATGTGCGCCGCCTCTACGACGAAGCGCGCTCGCGGCAGAAATCGGGACAGCTCGATTTCATTCTCACTTCGATGATCCCATGGATCGCCGAGAAGCCTTGGGAGTTTGCCTACGACTCGGTTCGCAAGTGTTTCCTCGCGACTGAGGAGGTGCACTTCATCCGCAATGTCCTCACGGCGGTTCCCGCGGATGTCATTGCCCCTCGCACCGGGCCTCTTCGCATCTTGGTCGTATCGGCTCAGCCGGTCGCGTTTGGCCGCCTGTCAGTCGATCAGGAGGTCGAGGTCATTCGCAGGGGTTTCGCTCCTCTGGTAGAGGCCGGCTTGGCCGTGGTCGACGTCGTGCCCCGGGTCACGCCGGGGATGCTCCATGCCCGCCTGTCGACGGGCGATTTCCAGGTGGTGCATTTCATCGGTCATGGCGGGTTCGACGAGGACACTCAGGAGGGGTTCCTGATCTTTGAGAACAACCGCGGAGGAGACGTCCGGCTCTCAGAGCGATCGGCACGGGAAATCTTTTGCCAGCGGGGCGTGAGCTTGGTATTTCTCAACGCTTGCCAAACCGGCGCCGGTGGCCTCTCCGACTTCAACAAAGGAGTGGCTCAGTCCCTGGTGGCCCGGGGCCTGCCGGCTCTGGTGGCCAACCAGTACAGCGTGCTCGACTCTTCCGCCACCTCGTTCGCCCAGCACTTCTACTGGTCGCTGGCGCAGGGGCTCACCCTCGGCCAAGCCGCACGAGAAGCACGCATTGCCGTCAACTACTCCATGCAAGGGGATTCCATCGATTGGGCCGTGCCGGTGGTTTACGCCCGCGACCCCGACATGACCCTCGCCACGGCGCCTCCGCGGTTCGTGCCTTTCCCGGCGGGTGCCGGCCGCGAAGTTCGCCGCGAATTGACCCGAGGTCGGATGGTGCGGGTGGCGGTGTGGGACATCGACAGCGTTTTTCCTGCGCTCGAAGAAACGCTCCGGAAAATGAACGAGGCCCAGGAGACTTTCGCCTTCGAGCTGGCCGCCATGTCGCCCCCTTTGGATGTCTGGGACCTCGAAACTCCCGGACCCGATGGAGAACCCTATCTATCGGCGAACCGTCTAGCCGAGCGAATAGCCGGAAAACCGGGTGACTTGCGGGTGGACCTCCTGATAGCAATGACGCGGCATTGGATGCGCGATGAAGACTGGTTGAACCTTGATGGCTGGTGGGCGCGCGACCGAAATCCGCCGGTCGTGGTGTTTTCTTTCGCTGGATTCGAGAATCTCGCGGCGGAGGGTCCGGCTACCGACCGGGCGCTCACTAATCTCACCGTAGCGGGACTGGCCGGTTTTTTCGCCAACGTTGAAAGTCACGAAACCGGCACGCGAACCTGCCCCCTTTATTTTGACCCGGAACATGACCTCGCGCTCCAGACCGGCCCGCAAACGTTTGACAAGTCGTGCCGGACTAAATTGGAGCAGACGATTCCGCGTGAGCTACCGGCTCTCGACGCACTGCTCAAGGCATTTCTCTAAGAAAAGGAGAAGTTCTAAGTGGCCACCAAGAGCACGAAGACACCCAAGAAATCGACACCCAAGAAGGTAGCCTCCCCAAAGGCGGAGCCTAAGAAGACAGTCGCTAAAAAAGCGGCCCCCGAGAAGGCGGTGCCGAAGACACCGAAGAAGGCGCCGCGCAGAGCCGCGATTTCCGATGGGCCGCCCTTGACGCTGGCGCAGGCCCAAGCGGTGGTACGGACGACTCAGGCGCCCCGGCGTGGGACGCGCCGAGCGTTGGTCGTCGACGCCACGCCGGCTTCGGTGGGCAAGGAGCGCGAGCAACTCGAAAAGCAGCAGCGCGAAGAGCGTGAACGCCGGGTGGAAGAGTACAAGGCGACGATGGAGCTGTTGAAGAAGAGGGGCGTCAAAGGACTCGGCCCGCCGGAAACCGAAACACGGCGGGCCGCCGGACCCGGTGGCGGAGGTAGGCGGCGAGCGCCGGGGGTCGCCGACCCCAATGCGGCCAAGCCGCTACAGATCTTCGCCGAAGGCGACTCCTGGTTCGACTACCCAGCCTTCCTTTTCGGCGGCATCATTCCGCGACTGGAAAAGAACCTGGGCGTACCGATTCTCAACCTGGCCAAGGCGGGCGATGAAGCGCGTTTCATGCTGGGTGTCAAGGAACGCCAGATCATCGTGCAGCAGCTCAAAAATGGCTGCCCCGCGGGCGGGCCGTGGGATGCGATGCTTTTCTCCGGCGGGGGCAATGACATCGTCGACAACCCGATGGCCCTTTGGATCACGGACTTCGCCCCGAACATCCCGGTCGTCAACCACATTCATCCGGCACGTTTCGCGGCGGCTCTCGACTTGGTCCGCTTTGCTTACGAGGATCTGATCGGTCTGCGCGACCAGCTCAGCCCGACCACGCACCTGATCTTCCACGCCTATGACTATGCAATTCCCGATGGCCGCGGAGTCTGCTTTATGGGGCCTTGGCTCCAGCCCACTTTCAAACTGAGGAAGTTTCCTACGCAGGCTGCCGGTTTCGATGTAGTGAAGGCGATGCTCCAGAAGTTTGCAGCCATGCTGGCGACCCTGGCAGGCGCCCACCCGAACGTGACTTTCATCAACGGCCAGGGCACGCTGGCGCCGGTAACGACCTCCTGGCACAACGAGCTGCACCCGACGAAAACCGGATTCCAAACCTTCGCCGACTTGTTTCACGCGAAGTTGAAGGCGATGTTTCCGGGCAGGGTGCTGTAGAGGCCCCCGCCCGGCGTAGAGACCAGCACTTTCTCTATCTCTCAGGATCGAGCGATACACCGCCGCCCGGCGGCCTACTCCCGGGCGGCGGAAGCGGTTGATCTGGCTTGACGTGACCTACCCCTCCACCTCGAACTTGACCCCCTGGGCGAGCGGCAGCGCCTCGCCCCAGTTGATCGTGCAGGTTTGGCGGCGCATGTAGGCTTTCCAGGAGTCGGAGCCCGCTTCGCGGCCTCCGCCGGTCTCCTTCTCTCCTCCGAAGGCTCCGCCGATCTCCGCCCCCGAGGTTCCGATATTGACGTTCGCGATGCCGCAATCCGAACCGGTGGCGGCGAGGAATCGCTCGGCGCTCCGCATGTTGAGGGTGAAGATCGCGGAGGAGAGCCCCTGCGGCACGGCGTTGTGGTCGCGGATCGCCTCGTCGAGGGTCTCGAATTCGAACAGGTAGAGGATCGGCGCGAACGTCTCATCGCAGGTGATCGGCATTTGGGCGGTGGCTTCGATCAGCGTCGGTTCGACGTAGAAGCCGGGCCGGTCGAGGCGCTTGCCGCCGACCAGGACGGTGCCGCCCTCGGACTTCGTCCGCTCGATCGCGGCCATCATGTTGTCGACCGCGGCCTCGTCGATCAGCGGCCCCATCAGCGTGCCGGACTCGGACGGATCGGTCGGACGGATCGACCCGTAAGCCTTGGTCAGTCGCTTCTTCATCTCGGCCGCGATCCCCTTTTGGAGGAACAGGCGGCGGGTGGAGGTGCAGCGCTGGCCGGCCGTGCCGACCGCGGCGAACAGAACGGCGCGCAGGGCGAGATCGAGATCCGCGTCGTCCATCACCACGATGCCGTTGTTGCCGCCCAGCTCCAGCAGCGCACGGCCGAAGCGGTCGGCGAGCACCTTGCCGACCTCGCGCCCCATGCGCACCGAGCCGGTGGCGGAAACCAGCGGCACGCGCGGGTCGGCGACTAGTCTTTGGCCGACGCCGGTCCGGCCGCCCATGATCAACGTGAAGATCGCCGGGGCGTGGTTCCGTTCGAGCACCCGGGCGGCGATCTTGGTGACCGCGATCGCGGTGAGCGGTGCCTGGTGCGACGGCTTCCAGATCGACGAATCGCCGCAGACGGCGGCGACCATTGCGTTCCACGCCCAGACCGCGACGGGGAAGTTGAACGCGGTGATCACGCCCACCGGCCCGAGCGGGTGCCACTGCTCGTACATCCTGTGCTGCGGCCGTTCGGAGTGCATCGACAGGCCGTAGAGCTGGCGCGACAGGCCGACCGAGAAATCGGCCATGTCGATCATCTCCTGCACCTCGCCCTGGCCCTCGGAGAGGATCTTGCCCACCTCGTATGTGACCAGCAGGCCCAGCTCTTCCTTGTGCTTGCGCAGCTCGTCGCCGATCTGGCGGACGATCTCGCCGCGCCGCGGAGCGGGCCAGGTCCGCCATTCCTCGAACGCCTTGACGCTCGCCGCGGCGACCCGCTCGTAGTCCTCTTCGGTCGCCAGATGAACGGCGGCGATCGGTTCGCCGGTGGCGGGATTGAGCGAAACGACCCGCTCGCCATGGGTTTCAAACCAGGTGCCGTCGAAGGCCCCCGGATTTTCAGGTCCGATCTCGAGCGCTGCGAGAACTTCGTCAACGCGATGTGCAGTGGTGGCGGTCATGGGGACTGATCTCCTGAGAGAAGAAGGGAATGCAAAGTCTGGGGAGGCGGGCCGGGGGAGCCCGCGAGGGGTAAGGATATCGCAGGGTGGAGCCCAATCATGCGAGGAGCGATCCGGAAGGCCGTTAGAGGGGCGCCTTCGATTCCAATTGCAGTGAGAAAATCAATCCTTCACGCACTCAGAGCCCAGAATCTCGACCAGCCGGGAAAGATTCCCATGTTCAAGGGTATGTGTGCAAGCTTTGACCAGTCTTTCAGATGTAGAGTCATATGCCACGGATACACCCACCAACCCGGCCAGTTCTACGTCAGGATCAGAATCGCCGACAAAAGCCGTAGATTCAAAATCTACTCCGAATTCGTCCAAGACTGCTCTGGCTGAGCGAACCTTCTCGCTATCACGCACCTGCACCTCGACCTCGCCAGAGAGATAGCCTCCATCAAAGAGTAGGCGGTTGGCACGAATCGCGTCAATCCCCAGTTCCCGTTGTGCCCGTTCTGCAAGGTGTGTCGGGCCTGAGCTGACAATCGCCGATCTTAGACCGCTCGCATGGATGTAGGAGAAGACCTCCCGTATGCCGGGCTGAAACTCGCGACTTGACACCAGTTCCCAGTACGGGCCGGCGGGCCGACCTTTCCACAGCCTCCCCCCGACCTCTTTGGCGAGACTCGCATAATCGGTTGCGAGATAGCGTTCGGCGAGCGCTATCCCCTCCTCGGTCGTGCCATATTTTCCGTGGAGGTCGAGCCAAAAATTTCTCCCCTCGAAAATAACTCCGTCCATATCGAATAAGACAGCTTGAACACTCACTGCGAGGCCGCCTTTCGGGTATAGGTAATCGAGCCTTCTTGGCCTTCGCGGCCTACTACGTTCCAAGTTCCTTCGAGTTGCGTGAAGTCATTCGGTGGCAATACTATCTGTACTAAGCCGTAAACCTGCCCGCCTACTCCGATTGTTCCCAGGCTATAGACCATCAGAAAAATACTACCTCGAACATCCATGATCTCGCCATGCCAGAGGCCCACGATCTTTCCTTCCTCCCGAAAGTCGCCACTCCAGTCGAGTCGCCCATCACGGTAACTAACGGAGCAGTTGCCGGTCCGCGAGTGGAGATTCCTTGAGGTAGATTCGAATGTCCATTCGCCGCAGAGTCTTTTGATCAACTGTCGCGGAATTGGATCGGGATTCAGGCCCACGAAGAGCTTTGCTCCGATTAGTACCAGCAAGAGGTAAATGCCGATTGGTCCCACAACAAGGAGCCCTCGACTCTCCTGGTAAAGCTGGAAATAGTTCTGTTTGTCAAAAAGAAGGTAGAGAAGTACCACGGGAGCTAGCGGTACCAGCAAAATCAAAAGCCATCGACGTGCCCTTAAATCCATAGCGATCTCCTGAAAGTGATTTGATTTCTTGGCGGTAGAGGCTGACCCTTCTTATTTCGGCAGTCTTTCGCATTCTAGCGCTAGATCGGAAAGAGATTGCCCGTCCCATTGGGCAGGACGCCGTACTCCGTTAGGTGGCGGACGAAGGATGAACAGCAACTGGCGTCGCGCCCAATGCAGCAAGACTTGGGGTGGTGAGGCCAACAGGGGGCGGGGGGACACTTGGCGTTTCGAGCCCGCCCCTTGAATTGCGGGAATCACGGGGCTTCCGGCGGGCTGGCAAAAGCGCAACCCCGACCTTGCGAGGAAGAAAGACGCGACACTGTCGCCCTTGGCTCACCCTATTCCGGCGGCGGAACCGGCCCCTGCCCTCCGGCCGTGGCCAATTTCAGCCGTTCCGCCCGGCGGACGAAGTAGTAAATGACCGCGCCGAGGAAATGGCCGAACAGGATCACCAGCACCCAGATCAGCTTGTCGTTCGATCCCGAGGGCTCGTTTTTGAGGCAATCGACGAGCATCCAGATCCAAAATGCTGTTCCTCCCAGGACGAGCGGGAGGAAAACGGTGATGCAGGCGAGCTCGGGAAGGCCAAGGTTGGGCATTTTCGATCCTCCGGTGGAGTCTCCGTATCCTGTCAGAATCGGGACGGTCGTTTGACCTTGCGGGTCGCGACGCTCTCCCCGACGCCAACTCGGACCCCTTTTCGGCCGGTGCGTTGAGTAGACTCAAGGACAAGCGATGTCGGACGACGCTCCATCGCCGGGAGAGCCCGCTTCCGAGGCGGAAGAGGGCGAGACCGTTTTCCTGGGACCGAGCGGCGCGGCGGTCAAGGGGGAGCCTCCGCTCGCGACCCAGCCGGCGGCGGGCGGGGTGGTTCCGATGGGATCGGACGATCTTGCCCGGGGGAGCGTGGTCGATCGGTTCGTGATTCTCGATGTGGTCGGGCGCGGCGGGATGGGGGTGGTTTACGCCGCCTACGATCCGGATCTCGACCGAAAGATCGCTCTGAAGCTGGTCCGGCCGAATCGCCCGGGGGCCGGCGAAGGCCAGCTGTTGCGCGAGGCGCAGGCGATCGCCCGGCTGTCGCACCCGAACGTCGTCGCGGTCTACGACGTCGGCACCCATCGGGACCAGGTGTTCCTCGCGATGGAGCTGGTCGAGGGGAAGAACCTCGGCCCCTGGCTGGCCCAGGCTCCGCGCTCGGTGCGCGAGATCCTGGACGTCTTCATCGCGGCGGGTCGCGGTCTCGCGGCGGCGCACGCCGCGGGCCTGGTCCATCGCGATTTCAAGCCGGACAACGTGCTGATCGGCAATGATGGCCGGGTGCGGGTCGCCGATTTCGGCGTCGCCCGGCGGTTCGAATCGGCGGGAGAAGAGCCGGCGGAATTTCACGACCTCCCGGAAGAAGCCCGTTCGGCGCGGGCGACCCGTTCGACCGTCGCGGTCGGCGAGGCGACGCGATTCGGAATGGCGGTCGGGACCGTTCCCTACATGGCGCCCGAGCAGCTGCGGCGGGGTGTGGCCGACGCCAAGAGCGATCAATTCGCCTTCTGCATTGCCCTGTTCGAGGCGCTTTACGGCGAACGGCCATTCGCCGGCCAGGGTGCGCTCGACCTGGTGCTCGCGATGGAATCGGGCGAGCTACGCACGCCGAATCCTCCCGGCCGGCGGATCCCGCCCGCCGTTCGCTCGGCGCTTGGGCGTGGCTTGGCGTTCGATCCCGCCGCGCGCTTTTCCTCGATGGACGAGCTGCTCGCCACCCTGGCCCACGATCCGCAGGCGGCCCGGCGGCGGGCGTGGGGGATCGCCGCATTAGTGGCACTCGTGCTCGTCGCGGGCTTCGGTCTGCGCGAATTGGCGCTACGCCGCGCCCGGGTCTGCGCCGGTGGAGAAGAGAAGGTCGCGGAGCTATGGAATCCGCAGCGCAAAGCGGCCGTGGCCGCCGCGTTCCGCGCGACCGGTCTGCCGTTCGCCGAAGGGACATGGGCCGGGGTGGAACGCGTTCTCGACCGCTACGCCGCGGACTGGGCCGGCATGCACCGCGAGGCGTGCGAGGCGACCCGCGTGCGCGGCGACCAGTCCGAGGCGCTGCTCGATCGGCGGATGTTCTGCCTCGACCAAAGGCTGCGCGACGCAGGGGCTTTGATCGACCTGCTCAGCCACGCCGACGGCGCGGTGGTCGAAAAATCGGTCGCCGCTTCGATCGACCTGCCGGCCCTCGCCTCGTGCGCGGACCTTTCGGCGCTCAACGCCCGGGTGCCCCCGCCGGCCGACCCCAAGGTCCGGGCCGCCGCGCGAATCGTGGGTCAGCAGGTCGCCGCGGCGCGGGCGAGCTATGCGGCCGGACAATACAAGGCCGGGGTCGACCCCGCGCGCCGCGCGGCGGATGCGGCGGCAAAGATCGCCTATCCGCCGCTCCGAGCCGAAGCGCTGGTGGTCCTCGGCGGGCTCGAAGAGCGGACCGAAGATTTCGCCGCTGCGCGCGAGACGCTCCACTCCGCCTGGTGGACGGCGGAAGCGGGGGCCGACGACGAGGTGAAAGCCCAAGCGGCGACCGAGCTGATGCGCCTCGAGCGGCTGCAAACCCATTTTGACGTCGGCAGCGATTGGGGGCGCTCCGCCGCCGCGACCCTCGACCGCCTCGGCTCCGAGCCGAGCCGCAAGGCGGGCTACCTGCTGGAGTTGGGGCTGCTCCGTTCCGAAGAGGGGAAGTACGACGAGGCGCTCGGACCCTTGCGCGAGGCGGTCGCCCTGCGCCGGAAGGCGGCGGAGCGCGCCGAGCTGGTC